>NZ_JAWRXG010000001.1:0-597883 GCF_046535135.1 Arthrobacter sp. SIMBA_036 | reverse complement strand
GACGCGGACCTCTACCGGCCCCCGTACTACCACCCCGGCATGGACGCCCCCGAAATCAAATACCTGATGGAACGCCGGAACGAACTCGGCGGGTTCGTCCCCGAACGCCGCCGCACCCACACCCCGGTCACCCTGCCCGAGGCGAAGTCCTACGACGTCGCCAAACGCGGGTCCGGGAAACAACAAGCCGCGACCACCATGGCCTTCGTCCGGCTCCTCAAAGACCTCATGCGCGACAAAAACTTCGGGACCCGGTTCGTGCCCGTCGTCCCGGACGAATCACGGACCTTCGGGATGGACGCGTTCTTCCCGACCGCGAAAATCTACAACCCCAAAGGCCAGAACTACCTCTCCGTGGACCGCGACCTCGTCCTGGCCTACAAAGAATCCCCCGCCGGGCAACTGATCCACCCCGGCATCAACGAAGCCGGCGCCGTCGCAGCGTTCACCGCCGCCGGGACCTCCTACGCCACCCACGGCGAACCCCTCGTCCCGATCTACGTGTTCTACTCCATGTTCGGCTTCCAACGCACCGGCGACTCCTTCTGGGCCGCAGCCGACCAAATGACCCGCGGATTCATCATCGGCGCCACCGCAGGACGAACCACCCTCACCGGCGAAGGACTCCAACACGCCGACGGACACTCCCCCCTGCTGGCCTCCACCAACCCCGCCGTGAAAACCTACGACCCCGCCTACGGCTACGAAATCGGCCACATCATCCGCCACGGCCTCGAAGAAATGTACGGCGACGCCAGCACGGATCACAACGTGATGTACTACCTCACCGTCTACAACGAACCCATCACCCAACCCGCCGAACCCGAAAACCTCGACGTCAACGGGCTCCTCAAAGGCATCTACCACCTCGCCGACGCCCCCCAAGGCGAGCCCAACCGGCCCACCGCGCAGATCCTCGCCTCCGGCGTGTCCGTGCCCTGGGCCCTCGAAGCCGCCCGCATCCTCCACCAAGACTGGAACGTGGCCGCGGACGTCTGGTCAGTAACCTCCTGGAACGAACTCCGACGCGACGGACTCGCCGCCGAAGAACACGCCTTCCTCAACCCCGGCCAACCCGCACCCACCCCCTTCATCACCGAACAACTCACCGGCAAAACCGGCCCCGTCATCGCCGTGACCGACTACATGAAAGCCATCCCCGACCAAATCCGCCAATTCATCCCCAACGACTTCGCCTCCCTCGGAGCAGACGGCTTCGGCTTCTCCGACACCCGCCAAGCCGCACGCCGCTACTTCAAAAACGACACCCACTCCATCGTCACCAAAACACTCCAACTCCTTGCCGCCAAGGGAGAAGTTGACGCAAGTGCACCGGAGCTGGCCATCGAGAAGTACCGCTTGCTGGACGTCAACGCCGGCACCACCGGCGGAGCAGGCGGAGACGCCTAACAAAGTCGGCTGGACCGACCACAGCTGCACAAGCACTACCGCGACGGCGGCCGGCACCGAAAGGTGACGGCCGCCGTCGGGCTTTAACGCGGTATCCGGAGGCCTCCGCGGGGTGACCAGCAACAACGTCTCTTGTAGCCTTCTCACAAATGGAGCTTCAGAGAGCTGGGCCGTATGCTCTTTCCATGGCAGAGCCCAGCAAAACCACGTCTAAGCGCAAAGCAGCAGCACCGGCCTTAACGCCGGAAAAGGCTGAGACCCTGCGTCAGCTTCGCGCCAACGTGGGGCAGTTGTCCACCAGCACCATGCGGCAACTCGAAAAGTCCCTGCCGTGGTACAGCCGGCTCAGCTCGGACGAACGTTCAGCCTTGGGCCTCGTGGCCCAGAATGGAATCGCCGCGTTTGTCACGTGGTACGAGAGGCCGAGTTCGCCGTCGTGGATCCTCACCGACGTGTTCGGCAACGCCCCCACTGAACTGACCCGTTCCATCAGCTTGCAAAAAGCGCTGCAGTTGATTCGCATCGTGGTGGAAGTCGTTGAGGACCAAGTCCCGGTGATCGCGCCGGAATCAGACCAGCCGTCCCTGCGCGAAGCGGTCCTGCGCTACTCCCGGGAAGTCGCGTTTGCCGCCGCAGACGTCTATGCACGCGCCGCCGAGTCCCGCGGCTCGTGGGATACACGGCTCGAAGCGCTCATCGTGGACGCCATCCTGCGCGGCGAGAATACGGACGCCTTGCGATCAAGGATCGCGGCGCTGGGGTGGAAGGCCCAAGAGCGCTTCACGGTGATGGTGGGCAATTCGCCGTCGGAACCGAGCGCAAGTTACGTGAGCGAGCTGCGACGCATGGCCGGACGATTCGCCGAGGATGCCTTGGTGGGGATCCAGGGAGACCGGCTCATCCTGATTCTGGGCGGCGTCCACGATCGGGACACGGCGTACGTCAAACTCAGCGAACTATTTGCCCCCGGTGCAGTGGTCTACGGGCCGGAAGCCGGTTCACTTTTGGAAGCGAGCAGTTCCGCTCAAGCGGCATTCGCCGGACTCACGGCGGCGCGGGCGTGGCCTTCCGCTCCCCGCCCCGTCGCCGCAGACGACCTGCTGCCTGAAAGGGTGGTGTCCGGTGATGACGCAGCACGCCGGTCACTAATCAAAAACATTTACCGGCCCCTTCTCGCAGCCTCAAACGGCTTGGTGGAGACGCTCGGCACCTATCTCGAATTGGGTCATTCGCTGGAGGCAACGGCCCGCGAACTGTTCGTCCATGCCAACACCGTGCGCTACCGTTTGAAGCGTGTCTGCGACGTGACAGGCTGGGATCCGCTGCTTCCGCGGGAAGCGTTTGTGCTGCAAACAGCGCTGGTCGTCGGACGGCTTTCGGCCCAACCGAAGGCCGCTCCGGACCGTCACGCGTCACGTTCCCAGCACTGAACCGTTGTAGACTTCCTACAAACTGACCCAGTGAGCTTGGTGTACGCAAACACCAGTGGATCACGTGGCAATTTGGAAAGCTGGATACGTGCTTGCAATCGTCTGCCCTGGACAGGGCTCCCAGACCCCCGGATTTCTGGCCCCTTGGCTGGAGCTCCCCTCCGTTGAGGGCCATTTGGCCGCATTAAGCGAGATCGCAGGCATTGACCTCAAGGCCCATGGGACCACGTCCGATGAAGAGACCATCAAGGACACCGCAGTAGCGCAGCCGCTGATTGTCGCGGCTGGCTTGATCGCGGCCAAGTCATTGTTCGACGTCGAACTCAGCACCCTTCCCGTCATCCTGGCCGGGCACTCGGTGGGCGAGATCACCGCCTCCGCCCTAGCGGGTGTCCTCACTGAATCCGAGGCCATGACCTTCGTCCGGGAACGGGCCAACAGCATGGCAGCGGCAGCAGCGGTCACTCCCACCGGCATGAGCGCGGTTTTGGGCGGAGACCCTGCCGAAGTCCTGGCAGCCATCGAGGCTTCCGGCGCAACGCCCGCCAACGTCAACGGTGCAGGCCAGACAGTGGCCGCGGGCACCTTTGACCAGTTGAAAGCCTTGTCTGAGAACCCGCCTGCGAAAGCACGCGTCATTCCGCTGAAGGTCGCGGGTGCCTTCCACACATCGCACATGGCCCCCGCGGTCAGCGCACTCGACGCCCTGAAGCCCTCGCTCTCACCGCAGAGCCCATCGGTTCCGCTGTTGTCCAACTACAACGGCCAGGAAGTAACGGCAGGTCCTGCCGCCGTCGACAGCTTGATTGCCCAGGTATCCCGCCCCGTTCGCTGGGACCAGTGCATGGAAACCCTCGTGCAGCGTGGGGTTACCGGCGTTATCGAATTGACCCCGGCAGGAACACTCGCGGGCCTCGCCAAACGGGGAATGCCCGGGGTGAAGACCGTCGCCGTCAAAACACCGGAGGACCTGTCCGCGGCCCTCGCACTCTTCGCCGAACTGGAGGGACAGGCATGAGCACTCCCGTACTGAAGCAAGCCCCGGTCAACGCGAACGCCCGCATTCTGGGGATTGGCGCGTACCGCCCCGACGTGATTGTCACCAACGAGGACGTCTGCCAATGGATCGATTCCTCCGATGAGTGGATTCGCCAGCGCACCGGCATCATCACCCGTCACCGCGCCGCTGCCGATGTCAGCGTCATCGACATGGCCGAAGGCGCAGCCCGGGAGGCGATCCAGCAAGCTGGAATTGACCCTTCGCAGTTGGGCGCCGTCATCGTCTCCACCGTCACCCACCCCTACGCCACACCGTCGGCCGCCGCTGCGCTGACCGAGCGTTTGGGTGCGACGCCGGCCCCGGCCTATGACATCTCGGCCGCCTGCGCGGGGTATTGCTATGGTGTGGCCCAAGCGGACGCCCTTGTCCGATCCGGTGCCGCGACTTACGTTCTTGTAGTCGGCGCCGAGAAACTTTCGGATGTCATCGACAACCACGAACGGACTATTTCGTTCCTCCTCGGCGACGGCGCGGGTGCCGTTGTGGTGGGACCATCGGAGACTCCCGGCATCGGCCCCTCGGTGTGGGGCTCGGATGGGAGCAAGTGGGATGCGATCGGAATGACGCATTCCCTTGAAGACGTCCGCGCACTGGGTGAGTCAGCCCGGCACTCGGACGAAACTGATGACCTCGCGCTCATCTCCGCCACGCAGGATGTTTGGCCGACACTGCGCCAGGACGGTCAGACTGTTTTCCGGTGGGCAGTCTGGGAAATGGCCAAGATGGCGCAGCAAGCCCTCGACGTCGCCGGAATCGAAGCCAGCGACCTCGCAGCGTTCGTCCCCCACCAAGCGAACATGCGGATCATTGATGAGATGGTAAAGAAGCTGAAGCTTCCGGAGACTGTCGTCGTCGCCAGGGATATCGCCGAGGCGGGCAATACATCCGCGGCCTCCATCCCTTTGGCCACCCACCGCCTGCTCAAGGAAAACCCGGAGCTTAGCGGCGGGCTGGCCCTACAGATCGGCTTCGGCGCCGGACTGGTGTTTGGTGCGCAGGTAGTGGTCCTGCCGTAAAACGACCTACAAACCCAAACCGTAACCGCGGTTTGCCCCCTTTCCGGCGTCAGCCGGTACAAACAAGAAAAGGAGCCAACAATGGCTAGCAACGAAGAAATCCTGGCCGGCCTGGCTGAAATCGTTAACGAAGAGACCGGCCTTGCACCCGAAGCCGTGGAGCTGGACAAGTCCTTCACCGAGGACCTGGACATCGACTCCATCTCCATGATGACCATCGTGGTCAACGCTGAGGAGAAGTTCGGCGTTCGCATCCCGGACGAGGAAGTCAAGAACCTCAAGACGGTCGGCGACGCCGTCAGCTTCATCGCCAACGCACAGGCCTAGTCCTGACACCAGCTGTGCCGGGCCCGGAGCTTTATCCCTGGGCCCGGCACAGTCGCAGTAACACCCAACGATTTTTTGCCCCCGCTGCGAACCCGCGAGCGGAACGGCTGATCCGACAGAGAGTGATCGCATGGCACGCAAAGTAGTCATAACCGGTCTGGGGGCCACCACTCCCATCGGCGGCGACGTACCCACAATGTGGCAGAACGCGCTGAAAGGGGTCTCCGGTGCCCACACGCTCGGTGACGAGTGGGTGGCCAAGTACGACCTCCCTGTCCACTTTGCGGCCCGATGCTCCGTACCTGCGCTTGATGTTTTGAGCCGTGTGGAGGCCAAGCGCATGGATCCTTCAACCCAGTTCGGCGTTATCGCTGCCCGGGAAGCATGGGCTGACTCAGGTATCGACGAAATAGACCACGACCGGTTGGCTGTTGCCTTCGCTACCGGCATCGGCGGCGTCTGGACACTTTTGGATGCCTGGGACACCCTCCGGGAGAAGGGCCCCCGCCGGGTCCTGCCCATGACGGTCCCCATGCTGATGCCTAACGGCGTAGCTGCCGCGGTAAGCCTGGATCTGGGCGCCCGCGCCGGTGCCCACACTCCGGTTTCCGCGTGCGCATCCGGTACCGAAGCCATGCACCTTGGCTTGGAGCTCATCCGATCCGGCAAGGCAGACGTGGTGGTGTGCGGCGGCGCCGAAGCTGCCATCCACCCCATGCCCATGGCTGCTTTCTCGTCCATGCAAGCGCTGTCCCGTCGCAACGACGATCCCGAACGTGCGTCCCGACCGTACGACGTCGACCGCGATGGCTTCGTTATGGGTGAAGGCGCTGGCGCCTTGGTGCTGGAGGCCGAGGAACACGCACTCGCCCGCGGCGCGCGTATCTACGCCGAGCTTGCCGGAACATCGGTGACAGCAGACGCTTATCACATCACGGCGCCGGATCCCCAAGGCTTGGGCGCCACGCGTGCCCTCAAGGCTGCGATGTTCGACGGTCGCATCCAGGCAGAGGACGTTGTCCACGTCAACGCCCACGCTACATCGACGCCCGTCGGTGACAAGCCTGAGTACACGGCCCTACGAGCGGCCCTGGGGAGCCACGTGGACAACGTGGCCGTCTCCGCTACCAAGTCCCAGATGGGTCACCTTCTGGGCGCTTCCGGAGCCGTTGAGGCGGTATTGACGGTGCTGGCAGTTTACGAACGCAAGGCACCGGTCACCATCAACCTCGAGAACCAGGATCCGGAGATCCCCTTGGATGTTGTGACCTCCGTTCGGGACCTGCCATCCGGAGACATCGTCGCACTGAGCAACTCCTTCGGCTTTGGCGGACACAACGCCGTCATCGCCGTGCGCAACGTCTGAACGAGCAGCTTTCCATAGCTGGTTCCCATAGCTGGACATGACAATGGCCTCACCTCTCGGTGGGGCCATTGTCATTGCTATGGGATGTTTCGTTGGTGATGTGTTCTCTTATAACGCCAGTTAGCCAACTTGGTGCAGCCAGCGCACCGGGGCTCCTTCGGCGGCGTGCCGGAACGGCTCCAGCTCTTCGTCCCAAGCTTCACCCAAGGCCAGTGACAGCTCGTGGTAGACCGCAGAGGGGTCACCTGCGCCCGACTCGTAGGCGTACCGGATGCGGTCTTCGCCGACCATGATGTTGCCGTGAACGTCCGTAACGGCGTGGAAGATCCCCAGTTCAGGGGTGTGTGACCATCTGGCCCCGTCTACGCCCTGGCTCGGTTCCTCGGTGACCTCATAGCGCAAATGCGCCCAGCCGCGAAGAGCCGACGCCAATAGCGCGCCGGTACCGGGCGAGCCGGTCCAAGACAACTCTGCCCGGAACATTCCAGGCGCAGCAGGCTGTGGGGTCCACTCAAGATCGGTCCGCTTATCCACGACCGATCCGATGGCCCACTCAACATGCGGGCATAGGGCAGTAGGCGCCGAGTGCACAAACAGGACACCGCGGGTTGTTGCAACAGACATTCCATCCTCCATAGCTGTAGGTACGTCTTCCCCAACGTCCTCTGCCTGGATGGATTGCAGCTGCTGCGAGGTGCCATGGAACACTTGCCTGCAGCTATTTACTTTTTCTTGTAACCAGCCCGATCGTATCCCACGTCGGACCACAATTGACCCAGAGCTAACCTTCATCCATAAATTGAAGGTTCCCCCTTGTTGCTTTCATTTTGCCGTACGGTGCTGGATTCCGCCAGTGCGACGGCGGCGGCGTCATGTTTCAGGCCCGTGGGTGGGCTTGCTGGTAGCTTTTCCGAAGCCTGTCGACGGAGACGTGCGTGTAGATCTGGGTAGTCGCAAGGCTGCTGTGCCCAAGAATCTCTTGCACGGCCCGTAAATCGGCTCCCCCATCCAGCAGATGGGTCGCCGCGCTGTGCCTGAATGCGTGTGGTCCCGTGGCTGAGGTATCTCCCAACGCTTGGAGCAGCCCGTTCACCACAGCTCGGACCTGCCGCGCATCCACCCGGTGACCCCTCACTCCCAGAAACAGCGCCGCGCCGCTGCTCGGTTTAACGAGCGCGGGTCGGCCACGCCGGAGCCAGTCGTCCAAGGCCAAGGAGGCCGGAATCCCGAATGGAACGGTCCGTTCTTTGTTTCCCTTGCCCACTACGCGCAATGTGCGCCGGTCAAAGTCGAGGTCGTCAACATCCAAGCCGACAAGCTCACCCACACGGATGCCCGTCGCGTACAGCAGCTCCACCATGGCCCGGTTTCGGACGGGCATCGCCGCCCCGTCTTGAGCTGCGGACTTCAAGTCATTGGCGATCCGGGTGACCTGTTGCTGTTGGAGAACACCCGGCAATGTCTTTTCCCGCTTGGGTGCGCGCAGCCGCACGGATGGATCTGTTGCAATGAGTTCTTCACGGAGGGCCCAGCCCATGAAAGATCGAGCAGTCGCAGCACGGCGGGCTAGGGTCGCTCTGGACATTCCGGACTCACTCTGCGCACCCAGCCACCGGCGCAGGCAACCAAGTTCGAGGTCTTCGAGTTCTTGGATGCCCTCGTGCGCCGCGAACCCCAGGAGGCTTTCAACGTCTGCCAGATAGGCACGGACAGTATGGGGCGATCTCGCGCGTTCGCCCTGCAAGTATCGCCCAAAAGCCTTGACAGCACCCTTGAGACTGCCAGGCAATGATTCTTCGTTCACCCTCCCAACTGTGCCAGCAGCGGTCCCCGAGATCACGTCTGACATGCCTTTTGCCGGCGTCGCCTAATTCTTCTTGGTCCGGCTCCACGCTCCCCTCTCCGAAACGGCGAGACCCAAGAGGCCAAGGCGTCCAAGTCCCGCACGCACCGACTCGGGGCTGAGGCCCGCCACGACCGTCAACTTCTCCACAGAACTTGCGGATCGGAGGGGAAGGGCATCCAGCAGGATCAAATCCTCCAGCGACAAACCGTCGTGGATCGCGGGAGGCGCCTCCTTCTCATCTGGAGCTCCTTCTCCGATCCTTCCGGCCAGTTCCGCGATCTCCCCTACGTCTGTCACGCATATGGCGCCACCGTCCCTGAGTAGCCGATGGCAGCCTGCCGAGTTGGCACTGTGGATGGACCCGGGAACAGTGGCCACCACCCGACCGAGGGTCTCGGCATGGTGGGCGGTATTGAGGGCACCTGAACGCCACCGGGCCTCAACCACCACAGTCACCGCCGCCAAGGCCGCTATCAATCGGTTCCTTTGCAGGAACCGGTATCGAGTGGGGGCAGAACCGGGCGGAACTTCTGAAATGACTGCCCCTTGATGCGAGACCGCGCGGAGCAGGTCCTCGTTGCCGGAGGGGTAGAAGCGGTCCACTCCCCCTGCCATGACGGCGACGGTTGGTATGCGGGCAACCCCGCCGCTGAGGGCCCCGCGATGGGCGTGTGCGTCGATTCCGTATGCACCACCTGAGACCACTGTGTAGCCTCTTTGGGCAAGACCATAAGCGAAGTCGCCCGTCACTGATGCACCGTAGCTCGTGCTGTCCCTGGATCCCACAAGGGCCACAGTCTGCCGGGCGGGAGGAAGGGGTTCCTCGTGTCCACGCCACCAAAGGCACAGCGGTTCCTGAAGGCCGAGGTCCTCCAATTGCTCGGGCCATAGATCATCTCCCGGGACAATCAACCGCCCACCCAGCCGGCGCATCGTCTCGATGTCCCGCTCCGGCGCGAGATCGGCGATACAGGGTGCCCAGCGCCGCAAGCTCGCCGGTAAGCCCGCCCAGGTTGATGTTCCCGCCTCTTCGGCGAGTAAGGAGGAGATTTCCTGCTCCAGCGCCGCCCCTGTGGCCACCTCTCCTGTAGCAATCCCCACTGCCTCCACGGCACCGGCTGCGCGGACGAGTGCGAGCCCCACAGTGTCCTGCGGCTCCATGAGCCGGGATAATGCCGCCCGGGCAATCCGTTCCTTCTCCAAAGCATTCATGCGGCGGCTGCCTGACGCAGGCCCAGTGCCTGGCCAATGTGGTCAGCGTCCGGAGCCTCGCTGTGTTCCAGGTCCGCCAATGTCCAAGCCAACCGCAGCACGCGGTCGTAGCCCCTTGCGGTGAGGATGCCTCGTTCCAGTGCCGTATCGAGAATGTGCGTCGTGCGGGGATGCAGCTTCAACTCGCCTCGGAGAATACGGCCTGGTACTTGGGAGTTTGCGTCCAGCCCCAAGTACCCCAACCTGTCAGATTGCCGACGCCGAGCGGCCTGCACCCGCGCGGCGACTGCACCGGTGTCTTCTTCCATCTGTGCCTGACCGAAGTCGGCAAGTGACACGCGTTGGACTTGGAGTTGGATATCCACCCGGTCCAGCAAAGGGCCTGACATGCGGGCAAAATAGCGACGGCGCATCAGGGGCGTACAGGTGCACTCCACGCCCTTGCCTGACGCCTTTCCGCAAGGACAGGGATTGGCAGCGAGAACGAGCTGGAATCGGGCCGGGTACGCTGCTGTTCCGGCGGACCGGTGTATCACCAGTTCCCCACTCTCCAGCGGCTGGCGAAGGGCATCCAGGACTCGTCGCTCATATTCGGGCGCCTCGTCAAGGAACAGCACGCCGCGGTGCGCGCGTGAGGCGGCACCAGGCCTCGGCAAGCCGGAACCACCGCCGATAATTGCCGCCGCGGTGGCACTATGGTGGGGATTCTCGAACGGCGGCCTGCGTATCAGAGTGGTCAAGGATGACCGCACCGCCGCCAGGGAATGGATCGCCGTGACTTCCATGGCCGCCTTGTCTCCAAGGTCTGGAAGCAATCCCGGCAACCGCTCGGCAAGCATGGTCTTCCCAGCCCCTGGTGGGCCCGTCAGCAACATGTGGTGGCCGCCGGCAGCAGCGACTTCCAAAGCGCGGCGTGCTTCCGACTGCCCTGAGACATCGCACAGATCCGGAACCTGGACGCCGTCAGTGCCGTGTTCGTCCGCCGGCTCCGTGTCCAAGGGATCGTAATCGAGGGCGAGGTCCTTGGGATCGGCCCCGTAGTCGAAAGCGAGCCTGGCCAACGTCTTGTATCCGCGCACATTCGCCCCCGGAACCAAGGACGCCTCAGCAACATTCGCTTCAGCGACCACGACGTCCGGGAACCCGGCCTGAACAGCGGCCATGACCGCTGGAAGCAGCCCACGAACAGGCCGGAGCCTCCCGTCAAGTCCCAGCTCCGCGATAAACACGGTACCGTCCACCGAACGGATGTCATCGGCGGCGCGGAGGACAGCCATGGTGATAGCCAAGTCGAAACCAGAGCCCCGTTTAGGTAAGGACGCCGGGATGAGATTCGCCGTGATCTTCCGCCGACTCAAGGGGATACCGGAATTCTGCGCAGCAGAGCGGATTCTCTCCTTGGCCTCATTCAAGGCCGCGTCAGGCAGTCCAAGGATCACGAAGTTCGGCAGGGTCTGGCCGATATCCGCTTCGACTTCCACCATGTGCCCGTTCAGCCCAACGAGAGCCACACAATAGCTGCGTCCCACGCCCATCTAACCCACACCCCGCAGGTGTTCAAGAACAGGGTCCCCAATGCCGTCGGCCACCACCGCGACAACGTCAACGCGCCACCGCCGAAGCGTTAACTCGTGGTCCCTGCTCCACGCCGATGCCAGCCTATGAAGCCGCGCCAACTTGGCCGCACCAACTGCTTCAAAGGGATGACCATAATCCAGGCTGCTGCGCGTCTTCACTTCCGCGACCACCAGGGTATCGCCCTCAATGGCCACAATATCGATTTCACCCTCTGCACACCGCCAGTTGCGGTCCACAATCCGGATACCCTGGTTCTCCAGGAACTCAGCCGCCAGGGCCTCACCATTTTGGCCCAGTATGTCCTTTGCTCGCACGAGCATCACCTCCGTCCACCAGCATTCAGGCTGGCAACGGACCAGGACACTGCCCTACGACGCTATGTGGGCAATTCCCGCCAAACGGGGCAATGTGGAGGACAAGTAGGAAGCAACGAGCAGACCAGCTGCGCTGCTAGTTGCCGAGATCGCCCAGGTCCCCGAGGCCACCATCCTTCGGCAAGGACAAATCCTCGCTCCGAGGCAGTTCCTCCACGTTGACGTCCTTGAACGTGATCACCCGGACGTTCTTCACAAACCGGGCCGAGCGGTAGACGTCCCATACCCACGCGTCCTGCAAGGTCAGGTCAAAGTAGACTTCCCCGTCAGCGCTTCGGGCCTGCAAATCCACGTGGTTGGCAAGGTAGAACCGCCGCTCGGTTTCGACAACGTAGCTAAACAAACCGACCACGTCCCGGTACTCGCGGTAGAGCTGAAGCTCCATGTCGGTCTCATAGTTCTCAAGGTCCTCGGCGCTCATGGTTCCATCTTGCACTATCTCCGCAGCACCACGCGCCATTCAGCGCAGTGACGTGAAACCCGATCAGGTCAGGTGCCAACTGGTCCGGTGGTAGGTGCTCGGACCCTGCGAGCGAATGACCTCCCTGTGGGCAGAGGTAGCGTAGCCCTTGTTCACGTTCCAGCCGTAGGCCGGAGCCTCTTCATGGAGATCGACCATAATCCTGTCGCGGGCCACCTTGGCCACCACACTTGCAGCGGCCACGCTGAGGCAGCTCATGTCGGCCTTGATACGAGTGTGCACCGGCGCCTCACACCACCGCCCACCGGCTGCCGTATCGAACAGGGAGGCTTGTGGGTCCGGAGAGAGCCAGTTATGGCTGCCGTCAAGGAGTACGACGTCGGGACTGATGCCCGCTTCAACGATGTCGAACCACGCCCGGGTACCTGCCAGGCGGAGGGCTGCAATGATGCCGATGTCATCGATCTCGCGAGCGGACGCATGCCCTACGGCGCACGCCACAGCCCACTGCCGGACCATGGGCTCGAGTCGCTCGCGGTCTTCGGGCTTCAGTAGTTTGCTGTCGCGCACGTCCGCCAAGAGGCCATGGGTTTCAAGATGGACGACGGCGATTCCCACCGTCACGGGACCTGCCAAGGCCCCCCTGCCTACCTCGTCAACGCCTGCCAGCAAGGTAACGCCGGGTGCAAGGAAGGATCGCTCGGTATCCAATGTGGGAATGCCAACCGGGGCCTTCTTCTTCAGCGGTGCTTTCTTTTTGACCGCCGTTTTGGCCGCCGGTTTTGACGCCGTTTTGGCTACCGTTTTCGCTCCGCCCGGGGACTTGGCCGTGGTGTGGGTTTGGGTTGGGGCCGGCATTGAAACTACTTGGCCGCGGGAACGTTGCGGAAGACGTTCGGGTAGTTGTCGAGTACCGTCCAACGGTTAAAGGGCCATGCGATGATCGTGGCTTTTCCCTCGACGTCGGAAATGTTCACGAAGCCGCCGTTGGTTTGCGCGTGGCTCCGTGAATCGGCGGAGTGGTTGCGGTTGTCGCCCATCACCCAGACCTTGCCGGCGGGGACTACGACGTCGAACGGGTTCGGCTGGGGCACCTCGGCGGGGTTGATGTAGGTCTCGTTCAGCGGGACCCCGTTGACGCTGACCCGACCCTGTGCGTCACAGCAGGTCACGTGATCGCCGGGCAACCCGATGACCCTCTTGACCAAGTGTTGTTCATTGTCGTCCGGCATGAGCCCCACGAACACCAGGCTCTCTCCCACCCAATCCAAAGGTCCTGGGGCCTTCTTGGGTATCGGTGCCAGCCATCCCTGTTCGTCCTTGAACACGATGACGTCCCCATGGGACAAACCAAAAGCCTGGGGAACGAGGAGGTTGATGAAGATGCGGTCGTTCACGTCCAAGGTATTTTCCATGGACTCGGAAGGAATGAAATAGGCGCGGAAGAGGAAAGTCTTGATCAGGAACGACAGGACGACGGCGATTGCCACCACGGTGCCGATCTCCCGCAGCCAACCCCATGCGGCGTTCCGTTGCGGCTTCCCGGCGGCGTGCGCACCCCCTGGACTGCCCGCAGGTACCCCTTCCTCGGCGACAGCAGCCGTGCCTTCACGGAGCCGGGCGTCGTCCTCGGGTAGCTCGGGGTTCTCTGGAGCTTGGTCCGGCATCTACTGTCCGTTCTTCGATGGTGTTACGGCCTGCGTGGTGCGAGGCACTCCTGCAAATCTATCAAGTGGAAAGACGATCTGGATCGGCCTGCCAATAACCCTGTCAATGGGAACCATTCCACCACCGGGGGCTCCTAGCAAGCCGCGGGAATCCGCGGAGCGGGACCGGTGGTCACCCATCAGCCACAGCCGTGACTCGGGCACAACGACGTCGAACTTTTGCAGGCTCGGCACATCCCCGGGGTACAAATAGGGTTCCTCAAGTGCCTGACCGTTCACTGTGAGGTGGCCCCCGGCGTCGCAACATTGCACATGGTCCCCGGGAAGCCCGATGACCCGCTTAACGTATGTGGTATCGCTGCCAGTGAAGCCGAACCATTGACCCGCGCCGGAAACTGCGTCCGCAAGGGGTCCCTTTCCGCTGCTCAACGGGGCGAATGAACCCCTTCCGTCAAACACGACGACGTCGCCCCGGCGGATCGGCTCGGACGCGAAAGCCGTTCGTGAGACCAGGATCCTGTCCCCCGTGCGGAGCAACGGTTCCATGGACTCTGAAGGAATGTAGTAGACGTCGATCCACAGCGATCGGACCAGGCCACTGATAGCGACGGCGAGAACGAGCGCAAGCAAAACAAAACGCCAGCCCTGTTTCCGGGGCTGGCGTTTTGCTGTGTCCATGACTCGTATCCCTGTTGCGTTGCGGATTGCTCCGGAACAACCGGGCACTACTCCTGGACCCGTTGCGATTGTCGCAGGACTTACTTGGCGAAGTCGCGCTTTTCCTTGATCTTCGCAGCCTTACCGCGCAGTGCACGCATGTAGTAAAGCTTGGCGCGGCGGACGTCACCCTTGGTGACGACCTCGATCTTGTCGATGATCGGGGAGTGTACCGGGAAGGTACGCTCTACACCGACGCCGAAGGAAACCTTGCGCACGGTGAAGGTTTCGCGCACGCCGTCACCCTGGCGGCCCAGGACGAAGCCCTGGAATACCTGGACACGGGAGTTCTTGCCTTCGATGATGTTCACGTGCACCTTGAGGGTGTCGCCCGCGCGGAACTCCGGAACATCGCTACGCAGCGAGGCTGCATCTACGCTATCGAGGATATGCATTAATCCACTCCTGGTGAACGCCACAGGTCATTCACTTTGGGTTACGGCGGACAAGCCCGGGGCACGAAGGCCTACCGGAAATCTCCGCCGAAGATTCTTTGTGACCGGTGCCGCTACTGATTAGCGTCGCCGGTTGTCCGACTGTTGGCTGAACTCCCCCTGTGGCAGGTGTCAGCCCAGCAGACACAAGGGTTAATTCTGCCATATGACCGAGCATCCGGCCAACCGGCGGCTCAGCACCGCTCGAACGAAAGGCTCGACGGCGGCGTCTTGTCTTTAGTTGTCCGCCTCGCCGCCGGATCGGGGTCGCAGGCGGCCATCAACGACGTCGTATCCAAGTTCGGCGAGTGCGTTTTTGTCAGCACGACTCAAGGAACCGGCATCGTATTCGGCCAAGAGGTCCGGCCGTCGCTCGGCTGTGCGGCGGAACTGCTCGTGCCGGCGCCACTGGGCGATCTTGCCGTGGTTCCCGCTCAGCAGGATGGCCGGGACGTCGTGGTCACGCCACGCTGACGGCTTGGTGTACACCGGGTACTCCAGCAGTCCATCGGAGTGGGACTCCTCAATGAGTGATTCCGGGTTGCCGACAACCCCGGGCAATAGTCGTCCGATGGCCTCGACCATGGCAAGCACAGCCACTTCGCCGCCGTTAAGCACGTAATCGCCAAGGCTGACCGGAAGTACCCGGAAGTGGTCTTGCGCCCAATCGATGACACGTTCGTCAATGCCTTCGTAGCGGCCACACGCGAAGACAAGCTGCTCTTCCTCGGCAAGCTCGTAGGCCAGCGCCTGGTTGAAGCGCTCCCCTGCGGGCGAAGGGACAATCAGTACCGGCTTGGAGTCATCGCCTGGCCGGACCACGGATTCGAGCGCCTGGGCCCAGGGCTCGGGCTTCATGACCATACCGGCACCCCCGCCGTAGGGCGTGTCATCCACGGTCCGGTGCCGGTCCGTTGTGAAGCTGCGGAGGTCGTGAACGTTGAGCTCCAAGAGACCGTCTTGGCGAGCCTTGCCTATGAGCGAGAGCTCCAGCGGGGCCAGGTACTCCGGAAAGATACTGACGACGTCGATCCTCATTCAGGCGTCATCCCCGGGAGCGTCTCCGGGCTCCTCGCCGGTCTCGTTGTTGATGTCAAAGAGGCCATCAGGCGGGGTCACCACGATGTACCCGTCCTCGACGTTCACCTCGGGCACGATTTCATCGACGAAGGGAATGAGGATTTCCTTGCCGTCCTCCGTAGTGACCGTCAGCAAGTCTTGGGCCGGCAAAGTAGTGAGAGCGGCAACTTTGCCGACCACCCGAGGTCCAACACGCGCCTCCAAGCCAACGAGTTCGTGCTCGTACCAGCCTTCGTCGTCATCGTCGTCGTCGAGCTCTTCGGTCTCTATGAAGAGCTTCGCGCCACGGATCGCCTCAGCTTCGTTCCGATCGGCGATCTCCGAAAAACCGAGCAGGAGGATGTCCTTGTTCCATCGGGCACTGCGGATGGTCAGCGGACCGGCGGACGCCGGGTCAACGACGAACTCGGTTCCAGCGACAAAACGCTCAGCAGGAGCGTCGGTCAGTACCTGCACCGTCACCTCGCCGCGAATGCCGTGGGGCTTGCCGATCCGGGCAACCTGGAGCTGCATGGGTTCCTCTGAATTCTTGTATGCCGTGCCGCCGGGGCCACGGTAATGACTTTAGGGATAAAGCAATCCGGCCCCTCCACCATATTCGGTGAAGGGGCCGGACTTAAGACAAGCAGTGCTGAGCGCGTTACCGGCGACGGTCGGTGTCGACGACGTCGACCCTGACCTGCTCGCCACCGGCCAAAGCCGCAACCACAGTGCGCAGCGCGCGTGCTGTGCGTCCTTGACGGCCGATCACCCGTCCGAGGTCCTCCTGGTGAACTCGCACCTCGAGGGACTCCCCACGGCGGTTGTTCTTGGCGCTGACCTTGACATCCTCAGGGCTGTCAACGATCCCACGAACCAAGTGCTCGAGCGCTTCTGCCAGCAACTTACTCAGCCTCGGTGGTCTCTGCTTCAGCCTCGGCCGGAGCCTCAGCGGCCTCGTCCTTCTTGGCCTTCTTGGTGATGGCTTCCGGGATAATAACGGAACCCTTCTCCGGTGCTACGAAGGCTTCCTTCGGAGCTTTGGTCTTCAGGGTGCCTTCCTGGCCCGGCAGGCCCTTGAACTTCTGCCAGTCACCAGTGATCTTGAGGATCGCTGCAACCTGCTCAGTGGGCTGGGCGCCAACGGAGAGCCAGTACTGGGCGCGCTCGGAAGCGACCTCGATGTACGACGGCTCTTCAGTGGGGTGGTACTTGCCGATTTCTTCAATGGCACGGCCATCGCGCTTGGCGCGGGCATCCATGACGACAATGCGGTAGTACGGTGCGCGCATCTTACCGAAGCGCTTAAGGCGAATCTTTACGGCCACTTTTGTGGTCACTCCTGTTTCTGAAAAGAGTTGAACCCGACGTTCTGCACCCGTGGGGCGGGCCATACTTGACGGTTCGAAGGACAAGATACGAGCACGGAGAGAGGGGCCGCGCCGATCGAGTACCTGTCTATTGTGCCAGATGACCGGAACGATTACGACTTAGGCCACAGACGGCCGTGTGTGATTGGTCACTACAGCCTGCTGAAAGTCGCTAATTCGGGAGAAGGCAACACTTCCCTCAGACGGACCAGACGTAGAGACCGGCACGATCGGTCTTTTCGACGTCAGTCGCCAGGGCCGCCAATTGCTGGACGTATTGTCGCGATGCGGCGGCGTCGAAAGGCATGTCATCCTGCTCGGCCCAAGCCACGGCAACGTCATCGAGGACATTGCCATCGCCTTCGTTCTCGTAGGTGAGGAGTTCGGCGAGCGCCTTGACCATGGCCTCCGGGACGCCCAGAAGTGCGTCGCTGGTGACATCGACGAGCGCGAGTTCGTAGTCGGCCCCAGCAGCATGCACGGCCTGGCCGGCAAGGTCTCCCAACTGCTCAACCTCAAAATCCGTGATGCCATTGATCCTGACGGCGGGACCGGCAGCTTCAGCTCCCCGGTCCAAGGCGGCGGCGCGCTTGAGTGCTTCAGCGTGGGTGGCTACAAATATTTCGGCAAAGCCCATGGGAGAGTACTCTCATTCGTTCGTGCTGACGGGGCGACGACATCCGGCCCGCACGGAGTCCGGTGACGTCAATGCCCAGCCTAGTGCAGTGCGGAGCACCCTCCCCCTCCATGGGCTGACGCTTGGCTCAGCGAACAGCGACGCGCAGCTTGTTCCGCCAAGGATCGTCAAAACGGAGCTCGGAGCCGGTGTGGTGATGGTCGATTCCGGCCACCTTGAGCCGATCAGCCAGGGCTGCGACGTCATCATTCGCCGGCACTTCGATCAGTACTTCGCCCAGCCCCAAGGTATCTTTACGCGGTCCGGCGCCCCTGCTGTTCCAAACGTTCATGGCCATGTGATGGTGATAGCCACCCGCGGAGACGAACAGTGCCTGGCCGTGCCAGCCGGCGGTCCGTTCGAAACCAAGGGTCCCAACGTAGAAATCCTGCGCGGTCTGGACGTCGCCTACTTGCAGGTGGACATGCCCGACGCCGGCGGCAGCCTGTCGCTGCCCCGTCACCGCCGCCTCGCTCAGGTGCTGCTGAAGGAATCGTTGTGGCGGCAAGGTGACATTGTCCATCACCACGTTCTTGCCGTCCCACTGCCACACTTCGCGCGGCTTGTCGTAATAGAGCTCGATGCCATTGCCCTCGGGATCGGTGAAATAGAAAGCTTCGCTCACTAGATGGTCGGCACTGCCCACGAACGCCCGCGGCTCATACTCGGCTGCGGTTGCAATGGTGGCAGCCAGCGAAGGCTGGTCTTCGAAGAGAATCGCAGTATGGAAGAGCCCGGCCTCGCCACGGCCGGGAAGGAGCAGCCCCGACGCGGGCGCCAGGTGCACCACGGGCTTGCCCACGCGGCCCAGGTACAGGCCGCCGTCCTGCTCAGCCACAACGTCCAAACCGAGCGCGCGCTGGTAATAGTCACTCATGAGCGTCATGTCGCCCACCTTGAGCATGACGGTGCCCATGGTGAGTTCCGCTGGAAGGAGATCCTGGTTGGATAGTCCTGTGGTTGATGATGTGCTCATGTGAAGCTCCTGGTTCCGAGGTTGCCGCCCTTTCGGCACCTTCTATCCTTCTAAATTACTTGAAGCTTCAATTTATTCCTAAAGAACGGCGTTTCGCCTCAACACGATTTTTCCCCTGAGCACTACGTGCCGGAGCGATGAAACAGTGTCCAGTTGGCGCCTGGGATCGGCATCGCACACGACGACGTCGGCACTGGCACCTTCCGCAATGCCTTGGGCCCCGAGCCATCTCCGCGCGCCCCACGTTGCAGCCTCCAAGACGGCCAGTGGCGGAAGGCCGGCGTCGTGCAGTTCCGCCATCTCATCCGCGATCCTGCCGTGCTTGATAACGCTGCCGGCATCCGTGCCGGTATAGATCGCCACCCCCGCTTCGAAGGCTTCTGCCACACGTTCCCGCCTCCGCTTCCACAGCCGGACCATGCGCTGGGCGTACGCAGGAAATTTACCTGCTGCCTGGTCTGCGATATCGGGAAAGGTGGCGATATTAACCAACGTGGGGACGATCGGAACGGATTGCTCCACCAAGCGGGGAATGTGCCGCGGCAGTAGCCCCGTAGCGTGCTCGATGCAGTCGATATCGGCGTCGAGCATCTCATCGATGGTGCCCTCGGCGAAGCAATGGGCCGTGACCCGGGCTCCTTCGTCATGGGCTGCAGCGATGGCGTCCTTGACGGTTTTTGCAGGAAAAGAGGACGCTAGATCCCCCATGTCCCGGTCGATCCAGTCACCAACGAGCTTGACCCAGCCATCGCCGTCGCGTGCCTCCTTGCGGACTGTTTCGACAAGTTCGGACGGTTCAATCTCACGGCCCAAGCCCCGCAGGTAGCGCCGGCTCCGGGCGATGTGCCGGCCAGCCCTCAGCAAGCGAGGCAAGTCCTCCCGTTGCTGGACCCAGCGGGTATCGGTTGGCGATCCGGCGTCACGGATCAGCAGCGTCCCGGCGTCGAGGTCCGCTTGGGCCTGGGCGAGTGTGGTTTGCTCATCAACCGCCCCGCCCACTCCGAGCCCGATGTGGCAATGGGCGTCAACGAATCCCGGCAGGACCCAACCGTCCAACACCGCGTCCGGAGGAGCCGAAGGCCGGTCAAAAGTCAGCTGGCCATCCACTGACCACAGCCCTCGCCGTTCCTGGTCGGCCGAGACGAGCACGGGTCCGGAGAATTCGATGATGTTGGCCATGGCAAAAGCCTAGTCCGGACCCCCAGGGCTGGGACGTCCCTCAAGGCTGTGATAGCTTCATCTACGACCACACGGGTGCCCCTGCAGGGGCTGAGATCGGACTGATGCAGTCTGCGACCGTTGAACCTGTCCGGGTAATGCCGGCGAAGGAAGTGAGCAGTCCCTTGAGTAACACCGAAACACAGCACAACCCTGCCCAATCCCAGTCACACTCGCTGGCCTATCTTGAGGATCCCGGGCACGACATCCGGGTCCCCGTCACCGAGATCGCACTGGAGTCCTCTCCCAACGGCGACCCCAACCCTCCCTTGCAGGTATACCGCACAGCGGGTCCTGGCAGTGACCCAGTGGTGGGTCTTGAACCCTTCAGGGCCCCATGGATTCAGTCCCGAGGCGACACGGAAGTGTATTCGGGGCGTGGCCGGAACCTGCTCGACGACGGGAAGTCCGCCGTTCGCCGCGGAGCTGCCTCGGCTGAGTGGAAGGGCACGCAACCTGTGCCCCGCCGCGCCGTCGAGGGCAGGACCGTCACGCAGATGCACTACGCGCGGCAAGGAATCGTCACCCCGGAAATGCGGTTCGTGGCGCTCCGGGAAAACTGCGATGTGGAACTTGTCAGGAGTGAAGTTGCAGCCGGGCGTGCCATCATCCTCAGCAACATCAACCACCCCGAGTCCGAGCCGATGATTATCGGCAAGGCTTTCCTGGTGAAAATCAATGCCAACATCGGAAACTCCGCAGTCACAAGTTCCATCAGGGACGAAGTCGACAAATTGCAGTGGGCCACGCAGTGGGGTGCGGACACGGTCATGGACCTATCCACGGGCGATGACATCCACACCACCCGCGAATGGATCGTCCGCAACTCCCCCGTACCGATCGGAACGGTGCCGATCTACCAAGCGCTGGAGAAGGTTAACGGCGAAGCGAACAAGCTGACGTGGGAGATCTTCCGCGACACCGTGATTGAACAGTGCGAACAAGGCGTGGATTACATGACCATCCATGCCGGCGTCCTGTTGCGGTACGTGCCGCTGACCGCCAACCGGGTGACGGGCATAGTGTCCCGTGGTGGCTCGATCATGGCGGGCTGGTGCCTTGCGCACCACCAGGAGAACTTCTTGTACACCCACTTCGACGAGCTGTGCCGGATTTTCGCCCAGTACGACGTCGCGTTCTCCCTCGGTGATGGCCTGCGGCCTGGCTCCATCGCCGATGCCAACGACGCCGCGCAGTTCGCGGAACTGGACACATTGGCAGAACTGACCCACCGCGCGTGGGAGTTCGATGTCCAGGTCATGGTGGAAGGCCCCGGCCACATCCCCTTCCACTTGGTCCGCGAAAATGTGGAGCGCCAACAGGAACTCTGCAAGGGGGCACCGTTCTACACTCTGGGCCCGTTGGTCACGGACATCGCGCCCGGGTATGACCACATCACCTCTGCCATCGGCGCCACCGAAATCGCCCGCTACGGCACCGCCATGCTCTGCTACGTGACCCCGAAGGAACACCTTGGGCTACCCAACAGGGACGACGTGAAGACCGGGGTGATCACCTACAAGATCGCGGCCCACGCCGCTGACCTTGCCAAGGGGCACCCAGGGGCCAGCGAGCGGGATGACGCGCTCTCCAAGGCACGCTTCGAGTTCCGCTGGCGGGACCAGTTCGCACTGTCCCTGGACCCTGTCACTGCAGAGTCCTTCCACGACGAAACCCTCCCTGCGGAGCCCGCAAAGACCGCCCACTTTTGCTCGATGTGCGGCCCCAAGTTCTGTTCCATGCGAATCAGCCAGGACATCCGCGATGAATTCGGCTCAGCCCAGTCACAGGAAGCCATCGCGGGAATTTATGCCGGGATGCGCGAAAAGAGCCAGGAATTCCTTGCTGCGGGTGGGAAGGTTTATCTGCCCGAACTTGAAGTGCCTTCCGCGGCAGGCGACGACTCAGGACGCCTGAACTGACATTGCCCGCGCGACGTCCGCGACGAAGGACCGGATAACCCGGTCGCCGTCGATGGAATCCTGGGGCCGGTGCCCGCCTGCTGCTACGCGGTGGAGGGCACCGGTCTCCCGCAGGTAGCCGGCAATCTCTTCATACAACGGCTCCCAGCCACCGGTAAGGACCAAGGTAGGAACCCCGGGAACGATGTGCAGGGGCGCTTCCCAGGGCGGTGCTTGCAACCTGAGCCTTCGGGCAGCGCGCAAGGCCTCCGGGGTGTCCACCTCACCGGTTTCGGCAGAGAATGCCCGCCGAAAATACTCGCGTGGATAATCGACGTCGTTCAGTTGCGTCCGCACCTCGAACAGGGGCTCCATGAGCGCCCTGTGGGAGGCCGTGGCCGGGAGTTCCGCCGTCAGCGACAAGCAAGCCGGCTCAACCAGCGAAAGCGAGTAGACCAGGTCAGGCCGTTCAACTGCCGCCACCATGGCAGAAATGGCGCCTTGCTCATGTGCAACGACGTGGCCCCCACCGGCATCCTTCAGCGCGTTGACGAGGATGGCAACATCTGCCGCGACGTCAGAGGCGAGCGGTTCGGCACGGGCGTCAAAACCGTGCCGACGCAGGAAAAGTGCGTCATAAGCCAAAGCCATGCCGTGCTGCTTCGGCCACGCCGCAGCGCCAAAGCTGCCCAAGCCGTGAACGAAGACTACGCGCTGCTTATGCATTCGATCAGCCTATTCCACGGCCGGGACATCCAGTGATGTACCGGGTTACTTACCCAGGAACTTGTCGAAACCCTTGGGAAGATTGAGCGAAGACGGATCGAAGTCTGCCATGTTCTGACCGAAAGCGGCGCCGGTAGGTGCTGCTGCGGATGCGTTGGCCCGCTTGGCCTCGGCCTCGCGCAGTTCCTGGGCCGCCTTGGCCGGGTTGCCTGAACGCGGCTTTTTCTTCGGCGCGTTCTTGCCGCCCTTACGGCCGCCGCCTGGGCCACCAAGACCGGGGATGCCGGGCATCCCTGGCATCCCGCCGCCCTGGGCAAGCTTCTTCATCATCTTCTGGGCTTGGCCAAAACGTTCCAAGAGACCATTGACCTCGGAAACGTGCACGCCCGAGCCCTTGGCAATCCTGGCACGACGCGAGCCGTTGATGATCTTGGGGGCTACCCGCTCGTGCGGAGTCATGGAGCGGACGATGGCTTCGACCCGGTCGATTTCCCGTTCGTCGAAGTTCTCCAACTGCTGACGGATGTTCTGGGCGCCCGGCATCATCATGAGCATTTTCTTCATGGAGCCCATGTTGCGGATCTGCTGCATCTGGGCCAGGAAGTCGTCCAGGGTGAAGTCTTCCTGGTCGGCGAACTTCTTCGCCATCCTCGCGGCTTCATCTTTGTCCCAGGCCTTCTCAGCCTGCTCGATCAGGGTGAGGACATCGCCCATGTCAAGAATCCGCGAAGCCATGCGGTCCGGGTGGAAGAGTTCGAAGTCATCCAGGCCTTCGCCAGTGGACGCGAACATCACCGGCTTGCCGGTAACGGATGCCACGGACAGCGCCGCGCCGCCGCGCGCATCGCCGTCGAGCTTGGACAAGACGATGCCCGTGAAGTTAACGCCTTCGTCAAACGCCAGGGCCGTGTTGACGGCGTCCTGGCCGATCATGGAATCGATCACGAACAGGACTTCGTTGGGGATGATCGCTTGGCGGATCCGGCGGGCCTGGTCCATCATCTCCGCGTCGACGCCGAGGCGCCCGGCGGTGTCAACAATGACGACGTCGTGCAGCTTCTGGCGCGCTTCTTCGACGCCGGCCTTGGCGACAGCAACAGGGTCCCCGGCCGGGTGCTCAAGCTCGGACGTGGCGCCCGGGTGCGGTGCAAACACCGGGACACCGGCGCGTTGGCCAACTACCTGCAGTTGGGTCACGGCGTTGGGACGCTGGAGGTCGCAAGCGACCAGCATGGGGCTGTGGCCCTGGGCCTTGAGCCACTTGGACAGCTTGCCGGCAAGGGTGGTCTTACCCGCACCTTGGAGGCCCGCGAGCATGATGACCGTGGGGCCTGTCTTGGCCAAGCGGATACGCCGGGTTTCGCCGCCAAGGATCTCCACGAGTTCCTCGTTGACGATCTTGACGATCTGCTGGCTGGGATTCAGGGCACCAGAGACCTCGGCACCGAGTGCACGTTCGCGGACGCGCGATGTGAACTCGCGGACCACAGATACGGCAACGTCCGCGTCCAACAGGGCGCGGCGGATCTCCCGGACGGTGGCATCGACATCGGCCTCGGAGAGCCGCCCCTTGCCACGAAGGTTCTTGAAGGTTGCTGTCAACCGGTCAGAGAGTGAATTGAACACGCGCCGTGCACTTCTTTCGATGGTCTACGAATGGCGGCCAATGCGGCACGCCATAGTCTTGACGATTCTTGCCCCAACAAATATGTCTCAACTACGGGACTCGACTATCTAGGGTACCAAGCCGGACCTGCAAGATGGCATGCTGGCAAGGTGACCGACAAAACAAGCATTAAAACTTTGCTCATCCTCGGTGCGTCCGGGGACCTGACAGGCAGGCTCCTTCTGCCCGGACTTGCGGGGCTCCTGGCCAGCGGCCGGGCGCCAGGACTTCAGCTGGTCGGCGCCGGATCGGACGCGTGGACCACGGATCAGTGGAAGGAAAGGGTCACGGACGCGTTCAAGCAAGCGTCCGACGCCGCGGATGCTTCGGGGCGGAAGGCCCTTGCCGGCATTGTGAAGTCCACCGATTACCACCAAGTCGATGTCACGGCCGATGGTCCGTTGGCAGAGCTCCTTGCACAGCTGGAAGGACCCGTGGCGGTGTACTTCGCGTTGCCACCCCACATCAGCCAGAAGGCGTGCGAGGTCCTGCATCGGGATCAGTTGCCCGCGGGCACGCGGCTGGTGATGGAGAAACCGTTCGGATCCGGAACGGAGTCAGCGCATCAGCTGAACAAGACCCTGGCAGCGCTGGTTCCCGAGGACCACATCCATCGCGTGGATCACTTCCTGGGCAAAGCCACCGTGCTAAACATCCTGGGACTGCGTTTTGCCAATAGGTTCCTTGAGCCTGTGTGGAACCGGGAGCACATCGAAAAAGTGGAGATCGTGTTCGACGAGGACTTGGCGTTGGAAGGCCGCGCCCGGTATTACGACAGCGCCGGTGCGCTCCGGGACATGATCCAGAGCCACTTGCTCCACATCATGGCATTTCTGGCCATCGACGCCCCGGCAAGCATCAATGCCCAAGACTTGCGCGACGCCGTCGCCACCGTCCTGCGGGCCAGCAGCATCAAGGCCCCCTACGCCCGCTCCACGCACAGGGCCAGGTACACAGCAGGCAAGCTCGCCGGCCGGACGGTCCCCGACTACACCGCCGAAGCCGGGGTGGATCCGAAAAGGAACACCGAAACCCTCGCCGAGGTCCAAGTGGACATCGATAACTGGCGGTGGAAGGGTGTCCCCTTCATTCTTCGCTCCGGCAAGGCCATCGGCCCCAAACGGAAGGAAGCCGTCGTCACTTTCCGCCCGGTCCCCCACCTCCCCAACGGCTTCACCGGTGTGGACTCCCCCAACCAGCTCCGGATCGGGTTCGGCCCGGACGTCCTTGAGCTCGACGTCGACGTCAACGGCCCCGGCGACGTCTTTAGCCTGGATCGCGCAAACCTCATCGCTGAGCTGAACGCCAGCGAACTACTGCCCTACGGAGAAGTCTTGGAGGGCATCTTGGCGGGCGATCCCCTGCTGTCCGTCCGTGGCGATACCGCCGAGGACTGCTGGCGGATCATCGAACCTGTCCTCCGGGCCTGGGAGCGGGGCACGGTCCCCTTGGAAGAGTACGACGCCGGCAGTGCCGGTCCCGCTGATTGGGCCACCTCGGTGGCTGACTGACCTCGTCGGAAACCCGGCGGACGTCGTCGCCGGAACGCACAGCGGACCGGGTACCTTGATCGGTACCCGGTCCGTTGTCATTTCTACGTCCGCTTGGATTTAGCGGAATGCCGAACTCAAATGGCTGCAGAACTCAAATGGCTGCCGCGCCGCGCTCGCCCGTGCGAACCCTGATGGCCTCATGCACGTCCACGGTCCAGACCTTGCCGTCGCCGGCACGGCCAGTGTTGGAGCTCGCAATCAAGACGTCGAGGATATCGTCAGCCTGCTCATCGGTTGCCAGCACTTCTACTCGGATCTTGGGCAGGAGGTCCACGCTGTACTCAGCACCGCGGTACACCTCGGTGTACCCACGCTGCCGGCCATAGCCGCTGGCCGCGCTGACCGTCAGTCCCTGCACGCCGTAGGCCTCCAAGCCTTCCCGAATGGCGTCCAACTTCTCGGGGCGTACGATCGCCGTGATGAGTTTCATGCTTGGACACTCTCCTTGCCTGAGACGGGTGCTTCGGCATCGGCCGTCACCTTGCCGGTGATGAGGTCGTGGAGGGGTTGGAAGCTCCCGCCGTGGCCACCGACGCCGAACTCGTAGGCCGTTTCTGCGTGCAGGCTAAGGTCTGCACCGGCGATTTCCTGGCGTTCGCTGATACGGAAGCCCATGAGCTTGTGGATCGGGTAGGCAATGATGAACGTCATCACTCCGGTGAAGATGATGGAGCAGAGGGCTGCAAGGCACTGTGCCACCAACTGGGTGGTTCCACCGCCGTAGAACACTCCTGCGGGACCCTGGGTGGGTGTTGCAAGGAAACCGATGGCGACTGTTCCGATGACACCTGACACCAGGTGGACTCCGACCACGTCGAGCGAGTCGTCATAACCAAGCTTGAATTTCAGTCCGACGGCCAGGGCTGAGGCAACGCCTGCTGCCACACCGAGGGCGATGGCACCGAGCGGGGACAGGTTCGCGCAAGCCGGAGTGATGGCCACAAGACCGGCAACAACACCGGAGGCGGCTCCGAGCGAGGTGGGGTGTCCGTCGCGGATTCGTTCAACGATCAACCAACCGAGCATCGCCGCTGCGGGTGCCGCAAGCGTGTTGATCCAGATGAGGCCTGCCTGCTGAACGTTTGCTGCTGCCCCGGCGTTGAAGCCGAACCAACCGAACCAGAGAATCGCTGCACCGAGCATGACCAGCGGAACGTTGTGGGGGCGGTGGTTGGGGTCGCGGCCAAAGCCTTTGCGGTTGCCAATGATCAGGACCAGGATCAGGCCGGCGACACCGGCGTTGATGTGAACCACGGTTCCACCGGCAAAGTCGATGACCGGCGCGAAGGTCTGGCCGAACCAGCCATCCTTGGAGAAGAGCCCGCCGCCCCACACCATGTAGGCCATGGGTGCGTAGACCAGCGTGGCCCAGATGAGGGTGAACAAGGTCCACGCCGAGAACTTGGCACGGTCGGCGATCGCTCCGGAGATCAGGGCAACTGTGATGATCGCGAACGTGGCAGCGTATCCAACGTGGAGGAGGTCAGCCGGGTCCGTGAAGTTGTGCAAGCCAAAGTGGCTGAACGGGTTCGCGAAAATCTGGAAGAAATTGTCCGTGTTGCTGGTGGACATCGAGGCACCCCACAGCACCCACACGAGGGTCACTGTGCCGATGGCGATGAAGCTCATCATCATCATGTTCAAGGCGGCTTTGGCGCGGGTCATGCCACCATAGAAGAATGCCAGGCCCGGGGTCATGAACAGCACGAATGCTGCAGCGACCAGGAGCCAAACGAGACCGGCGGTGAAGTCCATGTCTGCGTCCTCTCTGCTTAAGATGCGGGCTAAGCCGCCTGTCCCAACGCATTTGCGTTCTACAGAAGAGTTTGGTTGCGCAGTGTTTCACCTGCGAAGGTTTTAGATTGCGGGGCTGTTACAAGAACTTCTCCAACGTAAATGGTGCATATCACACGTGTTACGGATATGTTTCGTCAGTCCCGTCCTCACCTTCAGTCCCGTCCATACCTTCCGAGCCAGCCAAAGGACCACACCGCGATGACCACCAGTCCCGAATCCCGCATGGCTGAAGGGGCCCGGACTACAAAAGTCCGGCTACCCCGGGACATCAAGGTGATGCTCGTCGCCGCGTTCCTCATCGCCTTGGGATTCGGACTTGTCGCTCCGGTCCTACCGCAGTTCGCCACGACGTTCGACGTCGGCGCCACTGCTGCCGCCGTCATCGTCAGCATCTTTGCGTTCATGCGGCTCATTTTCGCCCCGGCGGGTGGCGCCCTTATCGGCCGCTTTGGCGAGCGGAACGTCTACGTGTCCGGTCTGCTGATCGTGGCAGCGTCCACCGCTGCCTGCGCGTTCGCCCAAAACTATTGGCAACTACTGATCTTCCGCGGCCTGGGCGGGGCTGGTTCTGTGATGTTTACTGTTGCCGCCATGGGCCTGCTCATCAAACTTGCCCCGCCCGAACGGCGGGGGCAGGTCTCAGGTGCCTACGCCTCTTCGTTCCTGATCGGCAGCGTGCTCGGTCCCGTGGTGGGGGGCCTCCTGGCCGGGTTTGGGCTCCGCGTTCCCTTCCTCGTGTATGCCGGTGCATTGTTGGTGGCGGCCCTGGTGGTACGCACGAGCCTCAGCGGAGAAGGAAATATCTCCAGGGAAGGGCCCGCTGCACCGGCGATGAACCTGAAGGAGGCGCTGGCGGACTCGGCCTACCGCGCGGCGGTGTTCTCCAGCTTTGGCAACGGCTGGGTGACCTTTGGCGTTCGCATGGCCACCATCCCGTTGTTCGCCGCTGCCGCACTGCGCTCCGGTCCCGGGACCGCGGCCTGGGCGTTGGCCGTCTTTGCCGTGGGAAACGCCTTGTCCTTGACCTTTTCGGGACGTCTTGCCGATGCCTGGGGACGCAAGCCCCTCCTGATCCCCGGCCTGCTTGTGACCGGGCTGGCAACCGGAGTCATCGGGTTGACGTCGGGCGTACCAGCCTTCCTCGCGGCTTCGGCCGTGGCAGGCTTCGGCTCGGGCCTGCTCGGACCGGCCCAGCAGGCCGCGGTCGCCGATGTCATTGGCCGTGGCCGCTCCGGAGGGAAGGTGCTGGCCGTCTTCCAAATGGCTTCTGACACCGGCGCCATCATCGGCCCCGTAGTGGCCGGGCTCCTTGCCGATCGCCTCGGCTACGGGTGGGCGTTCGGCATCACCGGCGGAGTGCTGGTCCTGACGGCTGCCGCCTGGCTGATGGCCCGTGAACCGCTGAGGAACCCGCAACCTCAATCCACAACGGGTTCGTTGGGTTAGTTCAGCAGCGCGTCCACGAAGCTTTCTGCGTCGAAGGGGGCGAGGTCATCCGGGCCTTCGCCCAAGCCAATGAGTTTCACGGGGACACCCAGTGATTTCTGGATGGCCACCACGATCCCGCCCTTTGCCGTGCCGTCGAGCTTGGTCAGCACGATTCCGGTGATGTTGACCACTTCAGCGAACACACGTGCCTGGTTGAGGCCGTTTTGTCCTGTGGTCGCATCGAGGACCAGCAGGACTTCGTCCACCTCGGCCAGCTTCTCGATGACGCGTTTGACCTTGCCGAGCTCATCCATCAGGCCGGTCTTGTTCTGCAGGCGGCCCGCGGTATCGACCATCACTACGTCCACTTCCTGGTCGACGCCAGCCTTGACGGCCTCGTAAGCCACAGAGGCAGGGTCGGCGCCGTCGACGTCGGACTTCACGGTCGGGACGCCCACGCGCTGGCCCCAGGTAGCCAACTGCTCAGCAGCGGCTGCACGGAAAGTATCGGCGGCACCAAGCAAGACATCTTTGTCCTCGGCCACCAGGACGCGCGCGAGCTTGCCCACAGTGGTGGTCTTGCCAACGCCGTTGACTCCAACAACAAGCACGACGGCGGGACGGTCGGCCTTGCGGGTCACGTTAAGGGAGCGGTCCATGTCCGGATCCACGAGCTTGACCAGCTCTTCGCGCAGCATCGCCTTGACATGTTCGGGGCTGCGGGTGCCGAGGACCTTGACCCTTTCACGCAGCGCGTCCACAAGTTCCATGGTGGGCTCGGTGCCGAGGTCGGCCATCAGGAGGGTCTCCTCCACCTCGTCCCAGACGTTCTCGTCGATCTTGTCACCAGACAGGAGGGCCAGGAGGCCTTTGCCCAGGATGTTGTTGGACTTGACCAGCCGGGCACGGAGGCGGGTGAGCCTGCCATCCACTGGTGCCGGAGTATCCCTGGGTATGGTCTCCAAGCCGGCGGCGTCATCGGGAACGTCGACGCCCTCGGTGGCGCCATCGAAGGTGGGAGCGGGGGCGGTCACCGAATCGGGGCGGTCCTCCACAAGGGTTCCGCCGCCTGCTGCCGACGACTGGACGGGATCGTTGGAATCACGCGTTCCGGAGTACGTGGCCCCGGACTTCCGGGCCTTCACCAGGACCGGCACGAGTCCGCCGACCACCACGAGCGCAGCGACAATGGACAGAATTATGGGTAGGAAATCGTTCACCCCACTACCCTCTCATAAAGCTATGCGCCGGCACCGAGCCTTTGGCTGATCACGGTGGACACGCCGTCGCCCCGCATGGTCACCCCGTACAGCGCGTCAGCGACTTCCATGGTCCGTTTCTGGTGGGTAATGACGATCAACTGGCTGGATTCACGGAGTTCTTCGAAGATGGTGATCAGCCTGCCAAGGTTGGTGTCATCCAGCGCGGCTTCAACCTCGTCCATGACGTAGAAGGGCGACGGGCGGGCCTTGAAGATTGCCACCAGCAAAGCCACGGCTGTCAGGGAACGCTCACCCCCTGACAGGAGTGAAAGCCTCTTGATCTTTTTCCCTGCGGGCCTGGCCTCAACCTCGATGCCGGTGGTCAGCATGTCATCGGGGTCCGTGAGCACCAGCCGTCCTTCTCCACCCGGGAAAAGCCTGGCGAAAACGTGGTCGAACTGTGCCGCCGTATCGGCAAATGCCTCCCTGAAAACCTGTTCGACGCGGTTGTCGACCTCTTTGATGATGTCCAGCAAGTCCTTTCGGCTCGCTTTGAGATCTTCGAGCTGGGAGCTGAGGAACTGATGCCTTTCCTCAAGGGCCGCGAACTCCTCCAAGGCCAATGGATTGACTTTCCCCAAGGCAGCCAATTCCCGTTCAGCTTTCTTCAGGCGTTTCTCCTGTTCCGCCCGCACGAACGGAACTCCCTCCGCCACTGCTTCGCCGTGCTCATCGACGGAGACCCGGAGTTCCGCCCATTTGTCGGGGGTCGAAACCGGCAGTGCAGGCACGGGCAGGTCAGGACCGTAATCGGCGACGAGTTGCTCGGCGGAAAGCCCCAATTCTTCGATGGATCTGCTTTCCAAGGCCTCGATGCGCAGGCGCTGTTGGGTCCGGGCCATCTCATCCCGGTGCACCGAATCGGTCAACCGGGCAAGCTCACTGGCCAAGGCCTCGTTTCCCGCCCGAACCTCGGTCAGCTCCTTGTCCACCAGTTCGCGCCGTTCCTCGGCGAGGTCGCGTTCACGTCCGGCCTCTGCCAAGGAAATGTCCGCGAAAAGGAGCGTCCGCTCCACCGCGGCTGCCACGGCAGCTGCGCGTTGGGCTTGGGCCCGGCGTCGCTGGGCCCGCCTCGCCGCTTCTTCACGGGCACGGCGTTCGGTGGCTGCGGCCCGTTCAAGGGATGTGGCCCGATTCACCAAGGCGCTTACTTGCTCTTCGGCGGTACGAAGAGTCAGGCGGGCTTCTGTTTCCCGGGAGCGCGCAACCCGTGCCTGCGCTGCGAGCTCGTCGCGCTGATCGGTGGACGGCTCCTCCTCCGGGGCTTCCTGGGCCGCAGCCAGGCGCTCGGCTGCGACTTCCAGGTCCAGTTGGGCCGTAGCAATGTTCTCCTCGGCCTTGGCCATGGAAGCAGCAAGCCTCTCACTTTCGCCAACGGCGCTGCGAAGGACCGAGTTCAGGTGGCCCAGGCGTTCAGCAACGGCAGCGAGGCGGGCGTCGGATTCGTGCAGCCGTTCCAGCGCCGCATCAGCCCGCTCCTGCGCTTCGGCGCGGCGCGACTGCGCACCTGCCAAGGCGAAACGACCCCGTTCCAGACGTGCCGTGACCTCTTGAAGGCGGGCAGCGGCGTCGTCCATTGCCGCCTGGATCTCCAGCAAGGAAGGCGCGGTTGCCGAACCTCCCGTGACCGTCAAAGCGGTGAAGATATCCCCTTCGCGCGTGGCAGCGATGAGGTGCGGCTGCTCGCGCACCACCTCAGCAGCGACTGCTACGTCGTCGACGACGACCGTCCGGGCAAGGAGCTCCAGCGCACCGTGAGCGGCCGGATCCGCAATGGTGACGACGTCGGCGGCCCACCGGCACCCGGCAGGAAGCGGGCTGACTTGTAGCGTGCTCCCTTGTTCCCGGACTTCGGGATTCGGATTGCTGGCGAGCAGCAGCGCCGCCCGTCCGGCGTCGTCGTCTTTCAAGATCCTCAGGGCTGCAACAGCGCCGTCCAGGTCCGCCACCATCAAAGCATCCGATGCACTGCCAAGCGCGGCTGCTATGGCCGCCTCGTACCCCGGCTCAATCGCCACTTGCCCTGCGAGCGCCCCGAGGATCGCTTGGCTGCCGGCGGACAGCAGGTGCTGGGAACCGTCTTTGCGGCTCATTCCAAGTTCCAGTGCGTCCCGCCGTGCAGCGAGGGCATCGCGCTCACGGACTGCGTCCCGTTCGGCTGCTTTGAGGTCCTCGATTTCGGCGAGCACCGCGTCGAGGGCCGCATTGGCGTCTTCGTACTCCGCGTCCAAGCCCTCTTCGCCATCCTCTGCCCCGGCCACTTGCGACTCGAGGGCTGTGAATTCGCGCTGGGCCTTACGACGGCGTTCGTCGCCTTGCGTGAGTGATTCCCGTAAACGTCCGAGTTCAGCCTCCGCAGCCTCCGCGCGGGACCTGGCTGCGGCAACCTGACCGGCAAGCCTGGCCAGGCCCTCCCGGCGATCAGCAGCGGCCCGCAACATTGCTGTGAGCCGTTTGTCTTCGGCCGCGGCGAGCGCTTCGGCCGCGTCCTTGGCCACGGTGGCTTCAAGAAGGGCTGCCTGCTTGGTTTGGATGTCCAGCTCAAGGGCGGCTTGTTCTGCGCGGACCCGCGCTGCCTGGCGTTCGAGCTGTTCCGGGTCCCTCCCTGGATCCGGCGCGGAATCGGAGGAGCCCAAGAGACGACGGCGTTCTGTCGCCAGGGATCCCAGCGATCGGAGCCGTTCCCTTGCTGCTGAGAGCTGGTACCAGTGGTCCCGGGCGGCGTTAAGGCGTGGCGTTGCCTCCGCAGCCCGAAGCTCCAGGGCAGCTTGCCTGTGCCGGCCCAGGGCGAGTTGCTCTTCAACGACCCCGCGGCGTTCCTTGAGCGCCGTTTCATCGGCAACGTCCCGTTCCAAGGTGGTTCGCAACTGAACCAGGTCGTCGGCGAGGAGACGGGCGCGGGCGTCCCTGACATCGAACTGAACCGTTTGCGCGCGCCTGGCGATCTCCGCCTGCTTGCCCAAGGGCGTCAGTTGGCGCCGGATTTCCGCGGTGAGGTCCCCGAGCCGGGCCAAGTTGGCCTGCATGGCTTCGAGCTTGCGGACCGTCTTTTCCTTGCGGCGGCGATGTTTGAGGATTCCGGCCGCTTCTTCGATGAATCCGCGGCGGTCTTCGGGGGTGGCGTGCAATACGCGATCAAGCTGGCCCTGTCCGACGATGACGTGCATTTCCCGGCCCAAGCCCGAATCGGAGAGGAGCTCCTGGATGTCCAAGAGCCTGCAGGGTGCACCGTTGATGGCGTATTCGGAGCCGCCTGTGCGGAACAGGGTGCGGGCGATCGTGACTTCGCTGTACTCGATGGGCAGTGCGTTATCGGCGTTGTCGATGGTCAAGGAGACATGCGCCCGGCCCAGGGGCGGCCTGCCGGATGTGCCGGCGAAAATGACGTCTTCCATCTTGCCGCCGCGCAAGGTCTTGGCACCCTGCTCTCCCATGACCCAGGCAAGGGCATCCACGACGTTGGATTTGCCCGAGCCGTTGGGACCCACCACCGCTGTGACGCCGGGTTCAAAGTCGAACGTCGTAGCCGACGCAAAGGACTTGAATCCGCGGACGGTCAAACTTTTCAAATGCAAGGCGCTTCGGATCTCCTGGCTGGCCCGGTGTGTGTATCCCCTAAATCTACTGCTGTTTGGGTGATAACCGCGGATCCGTTGCCGGAAGGTCTTGCGGCTGGGAGGGCGCCCCACCTACACTCCTGCCAAGGGTTACTTGGCGGATGCGTTCCGGTAATCCGGCGTCGGCTTCGAAATGACAGTCGGTCCCTCGCCGGATACGGTCCAGATCTTCGGAACGACAAACCAGGAAAAGTGCCCTTGGTTCCATAACTGAAGATCTTGGTTTGACCCTGGCTGGGGAGCGGCAAGCAGGGACCGTGCGTCAAAAACGCGGACCCGTATTCGCAATTGGCGTACCACCCCAGGAGTTCTGATGCACGGTTCTTCAGCTGTCCGACCCCGGCCAATCATCAAGGGCTTCCTTATGCCCGCGGTGATCGCCACGGTCATTGCCATGCTGCCCCTCACAGCACCCCCGGCCTTGGCAGCGGGGCCGTGCGCTCCGGTGGTAAATCCCATTGCGTGCGAGAACTCCAAGCCGGGCAATCCGGCGTCGGAATGGGACATCAACGGCGCCGGGGACGACACCATCCAAGGCTTCTCCACGGACATCAGCGTTAACGCAGGCCAACCCCTCGACTTCAAGATCGATACCACCGCGGCAACGTACACCATCGGTATCTACCGCACCGGGTGGTACGGCGGAAACGGCGCCCGCAAAATAGCGGATGTCACGCCCACGGTCCTGCGCCAGAGGCAACCGGCATGCCGCACCGATGTCACCACCGAACTCTACGACTGTGGCACGTGGGCAGTATCTGCCACCTGGCAGGTTCCCGCCACCGCGGTCTCCGGGGTCTACATCGCGCTTCTCACCCGTCCGGATACCGGTGCAAAGAGCCACATCACCTTCATCGTGCGCAACGACGGCAACCACTCAGCTGTGGTTTTCCAAACCGCAGACGAATCGTGGCAGGCCTACAACACCTACGGCGGCTCGGACTTCTACCAGGGCGCAGCAAACGGGCGCTCCTACAAGGCCAGCTACAACCGTCCCGTTACCACGAGGGACGGGGTCGGAGGCAGGGATTTCTATTTCTCCAATGAGTACCCGATGGTGCGTTTCCTCGAGCAAAACGGCTACGACGTCAGCTACATCAGCGGGCTCGATGCCGACCGCAATGGTGCGGAGTTGCTCAACCACAAGGTGTACCTGTCCGTGGGCCACGATGAATACTGGTCAGGACCGCAACGGGCCAATGTCACGGCAGCCCGTGACGCCGGAGTGAACCTGCAGTTCCTTTCCGGCAATGAGATGTACTGGCACACCCGGTTTGAACCATCCTCCGTGGACGGAACAGCAAACCGTACCTTGACCTGTTACAAAGAAACGTGGGCCAATGCCAAGATCGATCCCAGCACGACGTGGACAGGCACGTGGCGTGATCCCCGCTTCGCCTCCCAAGCGAATGGCGCAGGACTCCCCGAGAATGCAGTGACGGGCACGCTGTACATGTCCAACCACTCGGACCTGGCCGTCACCGTCTCTTCCGACGAGGGCAAGAACCGGCTCTGGCGCAACACCTCCCTGACCACGCTTGCCGCCGGCACCACCGCGGCCCTGGCCCCCCACACTGTCGGCTACGAATCTGACGAGGACCTGGACAACGGCTTCCGCCCTGCCGGATTGATTGACCTATCCACCACGGTGGGCAGCGTTCCCGAATACCTACAGGACTTTGGCAACACAGTGGCTCCGGGCAACACGACCCACCACACCACCCTCTACAAAGCCGCTAGCGGCGCCTTGGTCTTCTCCGCTGGAAGCGTTCAATGGACGTGGGGACTGGACCAGGACCATGACGGCAACGGCGCCCCGGCCGATCCCCGAATGCGCCAAGCCCAGGTCAATCTCCTGGCAGACATGGGGGCACAACCAGCTACCCTGGCCGCTGGCCTCGTCGCCGCGACAGCCAGCAGCGATAAGACCGCACCAACAGTGACCATCAACGCTCCGGCCAACCCTTCGACCTTGGCACAAGGCAGTAGCGTCACAGTCACGGGCACGGCAGCCGACGTCGGCGGCATGGTTGCCGGGGTCGAGGCCTCAACCGACGGCGGAAAAACGTGGCACCCCGCCCAGGGCCGCCAAACGTGGAGCTACACCTACATACAGAAGGGCATATCCACAGCAACCATCATGGTCCGGGCCATTGACGATAGCGCCAACATCGGAACGGCCTCAACAGTGAACCTGACCGTGAACGGCCCCTACAGCGTCTTCGGACAAACGGTTCCAGCACTCGCCGATTCCGGCGACGGCGGCGCCTATGAGATGGGCTTGCGCTTCACCGCCGCAGCGGACGGCTTCATTACCGGTGTCCGCTTTTACAAGAGCGCGGCCAACACTGGAACGCACATCGGCTCGTTGTGGAGCTCCACCGGCGAGCGCTTGGCCCAGGTGACTTTCACCAATGAGACGGCTTCGGGCTGGCAATCGGCGCTGTTCAGCCAGGCAGTCCCGGTCTCGACCGGCCAGAAATACACGGTGTCCTATTGGGCGCCCAACGGGCACTACGCAAGTAAGGACTACCAGTGGGCCATTTTCGGATCCAGCGATACCCCGCTGACCGTGGCTGGCGGTTTCGGGGCTGAGCCAGCGGGTGTTTACAACACCTCTGCGGGGTTCCCCACGTCCAGCTTCAACGGCGCCAACTACTTCGCCGACGCTATCTTCAGCACGGTGGACACCACGCCCATGACAGCCACGAGTCAAACCCCGTTCCCGTCGTCGTCGAGCGTTTCCGTCAAGACGACGGTGAGCGCCGTGTTCTCCAAGCCGGTCACAGCCTCCAGTGTCCAGCTGAGCCTGCAGTCCGCATCCGGACCTGTGGCCGGAACAACGGCTTACGACCCCACTACGCGGCGGGCGACGTTCACGCCGTCGAACGATCTTGCTTTCAGCACGCAGTTCACCGCGACGTTGAGCGGCACCGATGCGATCGGCGGCCCTGTGACCTCCGGCGGTACATGGTCCTTTACGACGGCGGCGACGCTTCCGGTTCCGGGCGCGTGCCCATGCAGCCTCTTTGACGATTCCGTGACACCTGGCATCGCCGAATTGCGGGAGGGAGTTCCACTGACTTTGGGCGTGCGGTTCTCCAGTGTCTCTGCCGGTCAGATAACCGGTATGCGGTTCTACAAGTCCACGGGCAACACGGACGTCCATAATGGAGCCCTCTACACCGCCGCGGGCCAGCAGTTGGCCACTGTGACTTTCACCAATGAGAGCTCCTCCGGTTGGCAGACTGCCATGTTCAGCCAGCCCGTGCAGATGGCCGCAAATACTGACTACATCGTCGCTTACAAGTCACTCACGGGTACCTACTCGGCCACGAGCAATGGATTCGGGTCGGGCATGAGCGTTGGCCCGCTGCGGGCTGCCTCGGACGCGGGTGCCTACACCTACAGCGGCACCTTCCCCGCCTCACATTCGACCGCGAGCTATCTGGTGGACGTCATCGTCACCGTTCCCAATCCACCATTCACCGTTGGATCGCAGGCACCGCTTCCCAGCTCATCGAGCGTCCCGCTGGATATGGCCGTCAGCGCAGTACTCTCAGAGGCTGCGGTAGCGTCAAGCGTTTCCCTGGACCTCAAGGTCACTAACGGCGCTTCGGTAGCCGGGACCACCAGCTATGACCAGACGGCCCGGAAAGTCACGTTCACACCATCAGCCCCGTTGGCCGCCGGGACTTCCTACACGGCCACGGTGACCGCCACCGCTGTGTCAGGACAGCCGATGTCCAGCGGCGGCACCTGGGCGTTCACCACGGTTCCCGCGCCCAGGACTCCGGGAACGTGTCCTTGCACGCTGTTCCAGGACACCGTAACGCCTTCGACGCCGGACGCCACCGACGGTATCCCGCTGTCCTTGGGAGTCCGGTTCGCCAGCGACACGGCAGGCCAAGTCACCGGTGTCCGGTTCTACAAGGCAGCAGGGAACACGGGCACGCACACAGGCTCGCTGTACACCACATCCGGCCAACTGCTGGCAACTGTCACCTTCGCCAATGAGTCCAGCTCAGGGTGGCAGACAGCCATGTTCAGCCAGCCGGTATCCATCACCGCCAACACGGAATATGTGGTGGCGTACAAGTCACCCACAGGTAGTTACTCCTACACCGCCGGTGGATTCGGCTCCGGCTTGACCAGCGGACCGCTGCGCACAGCCTCGGATTCAGGGGCTTTCGCCTACAACAGTGACTTCCCCAGTGCTTCCTCCAGCGCCAACTACATGGTTGATCTGCTCTTCGCGGTAACCACTCCCCCGTTGGCAATTACAAGCCAGGTACCTGCGCCGGGCGCCACTGGCATACCCACCGACGTCGCTCCATCCCTGACTTTCTCGTCGGCCATCAACAGTGGCGCTTCGTTCACCCTCACGGCGAACGGCGCCCAGGTTGCGGGGACCGCGGCACTGTCAGCTGACCACAAGACGGTGACCTTCACTCCGACGGCGGCACTCCCCAACAGCACCGTAGTGACAGCAAACGTGTCGAACGTGGTGTCCGCCCAAGGCCAAAGCTTCCCGGCCACCACCTGGCAATTCACCACGGCCGACGCCTCGGCGCAACTGTCGACGATCTTCGGATCTACTGCGCCACAGGTGGCATCAGCCGCCGATGGAAGCTCCGTGGAGCTCGGCACAGCCTTTAGCGTTTCCCAGGCCGGCAACGTCACGGGGATCCGTTTCTATAAGGGCACGGGGAACACAGGAACACACGTCGGATCGCTCTGGGACTCCTCCGGGACACGGCTGGCACAGGTGACCTTCACCAATGAGACGGCCACCGGATGGCAAACTGCCACCCTGTCCGCTCCCGTTGCCCTGGCTACTGGACAGACATACGTGGTCTCCTATCTGGCGCCGAACGGGAACTACGCCTACACCTCGGCCTTCTTCAACCAGACCTGGACGAGCGGAGTATTCACGGCAAGCGGGCCAAATAATGGCCTGTACCAGTACGGCTCCGGCGGCGTGGTGCCCGCGAATTCCTGGAACGCGACCAACTACTTCGTGGATGTGGTCTACTCGACAACCAGCCAGGCGCAGGCCCAGCCGCTCGCGTCTCCGTCCGCACCGGCGTCAGCACCGGCGTCGGCCTCCCCATCCCCCACCGACACTGCTGCGCCCAGCGCCTCGCCCACGGATACTGCCTCGCCGACGGATACTGCCTCGCCGACGCCGACACCCTAACCCAGGCTCTCCGGCTAGCGAACGACGGCGGGCGACCAGGCGTGGGCGATGAATTCGCTCGGCTGGGACGTTGGATCCGTCCCCAGCTTCCAAATGTTGCTGTCGCCCTCGTTGGTCGCGTCGGGCAAGCCGTAGAGAAGGTTCTGGTTGTCGAGCCACTCGATTTGGTCGTCCACGCTGTGTTTCTCGGAAAGTACGGTTTCTTTTCCCGTAGCCAACTCCAGCACCGCGACATTCCAGTGCGGGGTTTGGCTCCCGCCAACGTTCTTCTTGTACGCGATACGGGTGCCGTCAGGTGAGATCGAGGGGCACTCCACGTTGTCGTGGACGGCCGTGAGGGTCCTTCCGGACAGGCTGCCCCGAACCAGCCAGATGCGGCCCGCGGATGCAGCCGTGGCGTAGAAAGTGTCAGCCTGGCCAGGCACGAACGTCACACCCCAGATGTTCCTGTCCTCGGGTTGGAGCCGTGAGCCGTTGACGAGGAGCGCAAAATCTTCAAGGTTTCCTGTGCTTCCGGACGGGACCGTGATCTCGGTTGTGGTGGAGAAGCCGGTGGATCCATACGAATGGCCCGTGACGAAAACCGTCGTCGCAACCATGGATCCATCCGGGCTGATCCGCGTCCGGCTGGGAATTCCAGGGAGCGGCCACGAGCGCTGTTGCTCCCACTGGCCATTGAAGGTGACCGCTTGAAACGATGTCTGTACCCCCCGGTCCGTCCTGAGGCACACAACACTGGTCCTGGTTCCGTACACCCGATCGCAGGACTGACCGCTCAAGTCACGGGCGCCGCCCGGATTTGACAAGGGAACGGTTGCCGCGTCACCGTATCCTGCGCCAGAGGCGGTGTTCCGGAACAACACGAACGGCACGTTAGGAAGGTGCTGTGCGGTGGTGGCGCCGCCCGATGATGTTGCTGTTCGGCTTTCTTCAAATCGCTGGTAGGCACCAACTCCATAGGCGCCCGCACCCACCAGAGCCAATGCGGTGACCACAAGGAGAATGCCCCATCGCAGCTTCCCGCCGCTTGGTGTCCCGTTTCCCCTCACGCCACCCCGTTCATGCGTTCCCCTAACCCGCCGCCGTGTGCAGGCTACCCAGAAGCTCGAACCGTGAATCACCGGTTCCGGTGGTGGACACCGACACTGTGACCACATCTGCGCCCCGGACAAATCGAGCCGCCAGCGATCCGTTCGTGGCCGGTGCATCTTCGGACCAGAAGCCGTGGGCGGCCAACGATTGGCGGAACGAGTCCAAAACATTCGCCTGGGATGCGGAAAGGACTCCGTCTGCGGCGAGCTGCAGAACGGTGCCGGACCCGGACACCGAAGTAGAGCCGATGGTAGTCCCGGCGGGAAGGGCCAAAACCCCGTCCGGCCACCCTGCGACCACTGTTCCGGTTGCCTTCGCCGCTGGCGGTAGGGCCCCGGTGATAAGGGGGGCGGGCGCGGACGGCGCGGGCAAGCCAGTGGGACTTGCCGCAACAGGTGGAAGCACCTCCAAGGGCTTGGCGGGGTTGGCAGTGCTGCCCGGATTGGCGGTGCTCCCCGGATTGGCGGTGCTACCCGTGCTCCCCGGGTTGTTCCCACCAGCGGTGCTCCCCGACGCCGTGTTACTGGCGTTCCCTTGCTTGGCGGGAGCTCCTGAAGCTCCGGGGCTGGTAGGAGCAGAAACCGGTGTGGAGCGGCCCATTTGGTCCAGTACCAAGGCCGCGGCGACTATCACGAGCGCGAGGCAAATCCCCGCGAGGACAAGCCGCCTCGCCGTCATGGCCTCTCCGTCAAGCTCCGCATGGGGACAGTCTGCCATCGCTGCCCGAATTGGGGAACAGTTTTCGCCCTACCAACGACCATTCCGCGGCCGGGGTTGGCACGCCGGGCAGGTGTAGGAAGACCGGTTCATGAACTGTTCCCGCTTGATGGTGCTTCGCAGTCCCAGCGATTCGCAGCGGGGACACAACTCGCCGGCCCTTCCATAGGCGTTCAGTGAACGGGAAAAGTAGCCGGAGTCACCGTTGACGTTGACGTAGAGCGAGTCGAAGCTCGTCCCTCCCGCCGCCAGGGCCGCGTCCATGACTTCTTTCACCGATTCCACGAGCCGATGGGCATCCGCGCGACGCAAAGTATCGGTAGCACGGGCGTAATGCATGCGGGCGCGCCACAGTGCTTCGTCGGCATAGATGTTTCCGATGCCCGAAATGACCGATTGATCCAGTAAGGCCCGCTTGAGGCCTGTTTTCCGGCTCTTGATCTTCCGGTAGAACGCTTCGAAGGAGAAGTACGGATCCAAGGGATCGCGCGCGATGTGCGCGGCTTCGGCGGCGATCTCCGGCAGTGGAGTTTCTCCCAAGCCGCCTGGGCCGTCGTCCAGGGTCGGAACCAAGGTTGCGATGAACAGGCCACCGAAAATGCGTTGGTCCACGAACCGCAACTGCTCCGGCATTCCCTCTGAGGGACTGAGCCGCAGCCGGACTTTGAGGTGTTTCTCATCCGGGACGTCAGGATCCTGCATGAGGAGCTGCCCGCTCATTCCAAGGTGGGCCATGAGGGCTACCCTGGGGAGCCGGTCTTCACTGGTGGTGCCGATGCCGTCTGCGCTCTCCATTGCCAACGGCATCCAGAGGAACTTGCCGCGCCTGACCACGTCCAGCACTGTGGCCTGCTCCAAGTTACCGATGAAGTCCTGAGTACCCAGCAGATGGCGCCGGATGGAACGAACGTCCAGGACTTCGACGCCGGTGATGGTGCGGCCGCGGACCCAGCGGGCCAACCCGCGGCGCACCACCTCTACTTCAGGAAGCTCCGGCATGGCTCAGGAGGTGGGTCCGGCCGGGGCCTGATCCAATGCTTCGGACGGCACGGAGAGTGCTCGCCAAGCATCCGCGGCGGCCTCCTGCTCTGCCTCTTTCTTGGAATGGCCTCCACCACGGCCGTAGGGAACGCCGCCAATGTTCAGCACAGCCTCGAAAGTCCGGGCATGGTCCGGGCCGGAACCTTCCACCGCGTAGTGGATCGCACCCAATTGCCTGCTGGCGGCAAGCTCCTGGATGCTCGTCTTCCAATCCGTCCCCGCGCCCAAGGCACCAGCGTCCTTCAACAGGGGTCCGACCAAGCGCATTACCAACTTGCGGGCCGTCTCCATGTCATTGGACAGGTAGGTTGCCCCGATCAGGGCTTCCATGGTGTCCGCCAAGATGGAGGCCTTGTTCTTGCCATTGGTCAGCTTCTCGCCTTGCCCAAGGTAAATGAACTCGCCGACGCCGATCTCCCGGCCGATTCCAGCCAGGGCGCGGGTGCTGACGACGGCGGAACGCCGCTTGGCCAGCTCACCCTCGGGAAGGTCCGGGTTATCACGGTAGAGCGAGTCAGTGACGGAAAACCCCAAGATGGAGTCGCCGAGGAACTCGAGTCTCTCATTCGTGGGGATCCCGCCGTTCTCGTACGCATACGAGCGGTGCGTCAGGGCAAGACGAAGCGTCTCGGTGTCAATGGAGACACCGAGACGCTTCAGAAGCTCTTCAGTTGAAGACATCCTTATCAGCCTGTGCGGCAGATTAGGCGTCTGCGACCTTGCGGCCCTTGTATTCAAGGAACAGCGCGGTGCCGGCGGAGTCGGTGACGACCTTTGCCTGGTGGGGCAGGCTGTAGGTAACCTGTCCGTTTTCGATGGTCTTGACCAAGTTGGGGGCAGTTGCCTTCCACTGGGCACGGCGGGCGCGTGTATTTGCGCGAGACATTTTCCGCTTGGGAACAGCCACGGCTATCTCATTTCTCTCTTAGACGAACACTTACTAATCGGTTTGCCGGTCAGTCTTAGCCAGATCAGCTAGGGCAGCCCAGCGAGGGTCAATGACCTCGTGGTGGTGCCCCGGCTCGTCTTCCAGGCGTGCTCCGCATTCGGAACAAAGGCCCTGGCAGTCTTCCCGGCACACCGGCTGGAACGGCAGCATGGTAACCACTGCGTCCCGCAACACCGGTTCAAGATCGATCAGATCGTACTCGACTCGACGTTGCTCTTCATCGTCTTCTTCACCTGAAAGTTCAAGACCTTCATAGAAGAAAAGTTCTTGCACATTGACCTCAAGGTCATACGCAAGGGGATCCAGGCATCGACCGCATTCGCCGGTTACTTCGACGACGACGATTCCAGATACCAGAATTCCTTCGTGTACGGCCTCAAGACGAAGATCGAGCTCGATGTCCGAGCCTTCCTTTACGCCAATGAGCGCCACACCAAGGTCACTTGGCGCAGGTACATGTTCGTTGAGTGTCCGCATGGTCCCTGGACTGCGTCCAAGGTCCTTGACTACCAACGCCAAGGGCGAACTTGCATCTCGCTTAATGAGAACTCCTGTAGAACATATGACCGACGTACCATCTTAGCCTGATCACGCTTGAGGACTCAAACTGACTCCGGGCGGCCAAAAGGCACTGTTAGATGCACTAATGAACGAGGTACCGAACAAGCCTACCCTTTACGCGGCGGTTCCTTCGCAGGCTCGCTCGCCAGCAACCTCTTCAGCACTGATTTGGGGACGAAATCGGAGATGTCCCCTCCCAGCACATTGACCTCTTTGATCAAAGTGGATGACAGATGCAGGTAGTGGGCTTCAGCTGGCAGGAAAACCGTTTCGACGCCGGCCAACTGCCGATTCATGGTGGCCATCGGCAACTCGTAATCGAAGTCCGAGGATGAGCGCAGGCCTTTGACGATGGCAGAGATTCCACGGTGCCGGCAGTACTCGGCAAGGAGTCCTTCCCCCATCGGTTCCACGATGATGCCCCGCAACGAGGCCAAGGTTTCCCGTGCCATCTCCATGCGGTCCTCGAGGCTGAACCGATACTTCTTTGCGTAGTTGGTGGACACGGCCACTATGACCTCGTCAAACAACCCGGCCGCCCTGGCAATAACTTCAAGGTGTCCGTTGTGAATGGGGTCGAAGGATCCTGGGCATACCGCGCGTCTCATGAATCGAACCTACCCCATGGAAACACCGGGATACCATGACTGACATGGCATCCCGAGGCAGTAACAGCGAACCCTGGCAGCGAGCCGCCCTTGGCGCAAACCTCCTGTCCCCCGACGGCCAGTTGGGAGTCACCATTTTCGAGGAAATGACCACCTTGGCGACCTCCACAGGCGCCATCAACTTGGGCCAGGGATTTCCGGATGAAGACGGCCCCGCTGAGATCAAGGCTGCAGCACAGGCCGCCATAGCTTCGGGAGCAAACCAGTACGCGCCCGGTAAAGGTATCGCCGTGCTCCGCGAGGCCGTGTCCGCCCACCAAGAGAGGTTCTACGGGCTGGCAGTTAATCCCGAAACCGAAGTGCTGGTCACCACGGGCGCCACCGAGGCAATCGCTGCTGCACTTCTGGCCTTTGTCCAACCCGGCGATGAGGTGCTTACTTTCGAGCCCTTCTACGACTCGTACGGCGCCATCATTGCCATGTCCGGAGCAACACACGTGACCGCGCCCCTGCTGGCCCCGGATTTCCTCCCGGACCCCGAGGTCTTGGCCGACGTCTTCAGCAGCCGCACCAAGATAGTTCTCTTGAACAACCCGCATAACCCCACCGGTGCCGTGTTCCCCCGGCAGGTGCTCGAAAGGATCGTGGCTCTCGCCGCTGCGCACGGCGCGCTCATCATCAGCGACGAGGTCTACGAACACCTCACGTTTGATGCCCGCCACATACCAATCGCCTCCCTGCCCGGAGCCGCCGAACGTACCCTGACCATTTCCTCGGCGGGAAAAACGTTCTCCTTCACCGGATGGAAGATCGGGTGGCTTACCGGGCCGGAGCACCTGGTCGCAGCAGTCCGCACAGTCAAGCAATTCCTGACCTACAGCTCCGGGACGCCTTTCCAATCCGCCATTGCCTTGGGCCTGGCACTTCCGGATGAGTTCTATGCCGGTATCGCGGCCTCTTTGCGGAACAAACGCGACATCCTTGCCGCCGGACTGCGGGCCGCCGGATTCGATGTCTACCTCCCCAGCGGCACGTACTTCATTAATGTTGATACCGCTCCCCTGGGAATCGAGGACTCAGTGGACCTGGCGCGGCGCCTCCCCGGGCTGGTCGGCGTGGCTGCCATCCCGGTGCCAGTCTTTTGCCATGCCGAAGGAGCCAAACGAACACGGAGCCTGTTGAGATTCGCCTTCTGCAAGAAAACCGAAGTCCTGGAAGAAGCAGCCGGACGCTTAGCAAAGCTCAAGGACCGGCTCTGAGCGGCACCGGCATGGACCCCCACGAGGGCAGCCGATTCCTCCGGACCACCGGCCAACACGCCACCATCAGCGCCGATTCCTTGGTTGAAGGCAGCTACATCCTCAGCATTGGCGGGGCAGAGCAGTCCCACGTCAACATCGCCCACCCCTCGGAAATCTTCTACGAATACCTGCGCAGGATCGGCCATGTAGTTGACCTGGCTGCGGCGCCCTCAGTGCCGGTGACAGCCCTGCACCTGGGAGCCGGTGCCCTGACCCTCGCCCGCTACATCCAAGCTACGCGGCCGGGCTCGGAGCAATACGCAGTTGAACTTGAACGCGAACTCCTCGACTTTGTACTCCAAAGACTGCCCATGCCGTCAGGCACAACACTGCACCAGTACATCGGAGACGCCCGGGCAGCGCTGAGTGACCTGCCCGCGGAGGCGCGGTTCGACGTCGTGATTCTCGATATCTTCTCCGGACCTGAGGCGCCGCCACATATAGCCTGCAGGGGTTTTTACGAGGAGGCCGCGGCACGCCTGAATCCAAGCGGCGTGCTGATCGTGAATGTGGGCGACGAACCAGCCCTATCGCTTGTACGGAGCCAGGTAGCCGCCCTGCGCGAGGCCATGCCGGACGTTGCAGCGTTCGCCGAGACAGGGATGTTCGCCGGAAAATATCCGGGCAACATCATCCTGGTGGGCACACTGGGGCCGTGGCCCCAAGAATGGACCGCCGAACTCCTGGCGAAGGGACCTCATCCGGCGAGCGTGCTCAACGGTGTGGACTTGGACCGGATTACGGGCCGGCCTTCACCTCGTTAGGGAGCTCATTCAGGACGGTTCGGCGAACCACAGCTTCGTTTCGCCATACTTCTTCTCCGCGAACAATTCCAGGCCCTCCGGCCAGGTAGGTTCCGGGCTACGTGAGCTTCTCTCCACGACCACCACGGCATCTTCGTCCAAGTGCGGCGCCAACTTGGCCAGCACCGAGCTAAGCGCCAGCTCGTCCAACGGATACGGCGGATCGAGGAAAACCAGGCCCCAACTGCCCTCCAACCCCGCACGGTCAAGGAATGATTCCACTTTGGATCGGTGGACGGAGACCCGCCGGGCGCCCAGGATTTGGTTCACCATATGGGCATTGCGTTGGCAGACATCGCTGGCCTTGGCGTCGAACTCCACCAGTTCCACACTGCGGGCGCCCCGGCTGGCGCTCTCAACACCCAGGGAACCGGAGCCTGCGTAGAGGTCAAGCACCCGCGCGTCATCGATAACAGCCAAGGATTCCAACCGGGAGAACAGGGCCTCCTTGACACGGTCCGTGGTGGGCCGTGTGGCCGTGCCCGGCACGCTGATCAACGGATTGCCACCGGCCACGCCGGCAATTACACGGCTCATCGGTGTGATCCGTTCCCGGTGATCGATCCTGCCATGGGCCTATCCGCGTTCAAGGAACGCCTCCTTTTCGGGATTCAAGTACTCGTCGATTGCCGCGGCAAGGGCCGGCTGGTTTTGCAGAGTGGGGTCCTCGGCCACCAACGCCTGGGCGTCCGCGCGGGCACGGGCGATGATATCTTCGTGTTCCAAAACGCGCAGCAATTTCAGGGTGGAACGTCCCCCGGACTGCGAGGCACCCAGGATGTCACCCTCCCGGCGAAGCTTCAGGTCCTCTTGGCTCAACTCAAAGCCATCCGTGGTGGACGCCACTGCTTCCAGCCTCCGGCGGCTCGGATGGCCCGGCTCCAAGGTCGTCACCAACAGGCAGGTTCCCGGCAGCCCGCCACGCCCCACGCGGCCACGGAGCTGATGGAGCTGGGAGATGCCGAAACGATCAGCATCCAAGATCACCATCAACGTGGCATTGTGGACATCCACACCCACTTCGATGACCGTGGTGGACACCAGGACTTTGGTTCGGTTGGACGCGAATGACTGCATGGTTTCGGTCTTCAACTGCGGGTCCTGCCTGCCATGCAAGGGCGCCACAGGGACACCCGCCAGGGCAGGCTCGGCCAGCAAACTCTCGACGACGGCGGTCACGGACGCGAGCTCCCTCGCCGGTCCATCATCCCCGGCCCCATCGGACCCGAGTGGATCAATTGGTTCCGCTTCGCCGGGGCTGAAGTCGCCGTCGTCGTCCGTTCCGATCTTCGGGCACACCACATAGACCTGATGGCCCGCGTCAACTTCCTCGCGGGAACGCTTCCAGATCCGGTCTGCCCACGCCGGATTCTCCGCCAGTCCCACCACATGCGTGGAAATGGGCGCCCGCCCCGCAGGGAGCTCGTCCAGCACCGAGGTCTCCAGGTCTCCGAAGACCGTCATGGCCACTGTCCGGGGAATCGGGGTGGCTGTCATGACCAGCAGGTGCGGTGGACGCTGCGCCTTGGCCCGCAGTGCGTCGCGTTGTTCCACGCCAAATCGGTGCTGCTCATCCACCACGATCAGGCCAAGATCCTGAAAGCTCGTCTTATCGCTGAGCAGTGCGTGGGTTCCGATGATGATCCCAGCGTTCCCGGACGCGGCGTCCAGCATGGCCTGCTTTCGGGCAGCCGTGGGCATGGAGCCGGTCAGCAGGGCAACCTGGACCGCTTGCTGGGTGGAGTCCCCGCCCAGCATCCCGGCGCCGCCGAACATCTGGTCGCGTGCCAGGGAGCCCAAGGTCCGCCGGATGGAATCGTAGTGCTGGGCTGCAAGGACCTCCGTGGGCGCAAGCAACGCAGCCTGGCCACCTGCGTCCACCACTTGAAGCATGGCCCGGAGGGCGACGATGGTCTTGCCGGACCCTACTTCACCTTGCAGTAGGCGGTTCATCGGTGTATCCCGAGCCAGCTCTTCTGAAAGGGTCTTGCCGACAGCGGACTGTCCCGCCGTGAGGGTGAACGGCAGGTTGCCATCGAATTTCTCCAACAATCCCCCGCTGACCCGACGGCGGGCGGTCGCCTCTTCGGCTGCCAACTGGGACCGTCGCCGGGCCAAGGCTGTCTGCAGGACCAGCGCCTCCTGGTAGCGGAAGCGATCCTGTGCCCTCCGCCAATCCTGATCGGTCTCCGGAGAATGGATCAGCCGGTAGGCATCGGCTACGCTCACCAGGCGGTCCCGTCCTGCGATCGCCGGAGGAAGCGGGTCCTGCAGGGCGTCCAGGTCAAGGGTCTGAAGCAAAGCGGTGACCACTTTGTGGATGGACCAGCTTGTCAGTTTGGCGGTTGCCGGATAAACCGGGATGGGGATGGCCGCCAACTTTTCGGGGTCCATGGAACCCTCGGTATCAGGGTCTTCATCCAACAACAGGAAGTCCGGGTTGGTCAGTCCCAAGGATCCCCCGTAACGGCTGACCTTGCCCGAGAACATGGCACGGCGTCCGGGCATCAATTCGGCTTTTGCCCGGAATCCGTTGAAAAAGCTGACCTTCAATTGCCCGGGAACACCGCTCGCGGCAGTCTCATCGGTGACCACGACGTCTGTGATGGAACCTCGCCTGGCCCGCATTTGCCGTGTGCTGTTGGAAAGGACACGGGCAATCAGTGTCACCTCCTCATCCAACGGAAGGTTGCTGATGGGAGTAAGCTCACCGCGCCTCAGGTATCGGCGGGGAAAATAGTTCAGCAGTGCACCGGTAGTCTTCAGGCCCAGATGTTTGTCGATGACGGCGGCGGACCGTTTTCCAATTCTGCGTTCAAGGGGCAGCTCGAGCTCAGTATTCATGCGGCGGGAGGTCCTCCTGCCCGGGGCTCCCCTGACCGGCGCTGACCTGACCAGTACTGAGCTGCCCGGGGTCGCGGGGAAGTGCCAACTCGCTCACGGCTATGTCCGTAGGGTCCCCCAGCGAACGGATCAGTGCCACGGCCGGCCCGGGATCGGCTACGTGGACGTGGACCCGCCAGCGGTAGCTCTTTTCCACCACCGAGTCGTCATCGTCGTCGTCGTTTCCCGCAGCTGCCCCGACTTGGCTCATGATCACGGAATCGCCCATCTCGTCCAAGCGTTGCCTGAGGATGGCTGCGTTGAGCGGCGACAAATCGATGGTGCACATGACTTCCACGCCGTCGTCGGCAGGCATCTGCTCGTGGATGTGCGGGTCTTGGAGTTTATAGCCGTGCAGTCCCTCAAGAAGCTCATCCTGCAGTTCTTCGCCGAGCACCGCCGAGCGAAGGCAGTCAAGCACCAGCAACATGCCCACGCCTCCGGCGTCCACTACACGAGCCGCCTGTAGTTGCGCGAGCTCGCCCTCGGTGCGCACCACTGCCTGGACCGCGGCTTCAACAACCGCGTCCAGGGCCAAGCCCAGGGCATGGTTGCTGTCGTCACCGTTTTGGGAAGCATCCGTGGCCTGAGCCGCCTTCGCAGCGGCCTCAAGGACCGAAAGCATTGTCCCGGCAACAGGCTCGCTCAGGGCCGACCACGCCCGGATTTGGGCACGGTTCAGTGCGGCGGCCAGCAATGGCGCACTGAGCCTCGATTTCCCGGCCAACGGCTCAGCGGCGGCTGAGAGGAACACAGCGAACAAGGTCCCCGAATTGCCCCTGGCTTGCTCCATGGCTGCCTGCCCGGCACGTGAAAGTACTGCCCCGACGTCGTTGCTTGTTTCGCTGGTCTCCGGTGCGGTGCCGCCGACGGCAGCCACGGCTGCCCGGACGGTGAGATACAGGTTGGTGCCGGTATCGCCGTCGGCCACGGGAAAGATGTTGATCGCGTTTAGACGGTCGCTGTGGTTGCCAAGGACTACTTCCGCCTTGCCGAGCCAACGTCTCATGGCGTGCGCATTCGCGGCGATCTTAGTCTGCAAAGTGATCCCATCCAACGGTGTCGGCAGCTTGCCCGGCGATCCGGACGCCGGTGCCTGACGGCATGACATCGGCTTGAACCGAGCCTATCGCAGTGAAGCCTTGCGGCAGCTGAATTCCTGCTGGGAACGTGGCAAGGAGTCCGTGGTCTTCTCCCCCGCCAAGAACCCAAAACATCGGCTCGACGCCGAGAAGAACCGCTGCCGATTCCAATGGCCGGGCATGAAGCGCCAATGCCTTCGGATCGAAATCCAGAACAACATTCGAAGCCTTCGCGAGCCGGCCTGCGTCCCGGAGAAGCCCATCGGATATATCGAGCATGGCGGTGGCGCCCGTCCGGGCAGCCAAAGGTCCTGCCTGCAACGGTGGCTCAGGCCTGCACTGCCTATCAATCAAGGCCCGCTTCGTTGCGGTCAGCCGTTCGATAGGCACGCTGCTCTCCAGCAACGCCCATCCGGCCGCAGCGCGGCCCAAAGTCCCCGCAACCGCTACGACGTCGCCGGGTACAGCGCCGGAGCGCAGCACCGGTTCTCCTCCTGAAAGCGTCCCGACGACGGCGACAGTCACCGTTATTTCGCGGCCCCGGCCAAGGTCCCCGCCGGCAACGGAGCATTCCTCGGCACCCAAAGCCGCGATCGCCGCGGTGAGTCCGTCAGCGAATTCCTCCACCCAGCCAACGGGCGTGGCCGGCGGCAGGGTCAGGCTCACTACAAGGGAGGTAGCCCTGCCGCCCATGGCATTGATATCGCTGAGGTTTTGGGCGGCCGCTTTCCACCCGACGTCGAACCCGGTGGTCCGGTAGCCGTTGTTCCACTCAAGCCTGAAATCCTGGTCCTGGGTTTGGGTGTCAATGGAGATCAAGGCACGCCCATCCGGTGCCGCGATCAGTGCAGCATCGTCCCCAGGACCCAACAACATGCTGGAACTGGAGTTAAGCCGTGGAAAAATCCGGGCAAGGAGTTCGGGCTCTGAAAGGTCACTGACGGCTAACTGTTCTTCGGGCACGGCACTACGCTATCGCGATCCACTGACACGATAGTCCCGGGCTCGGCCGGTGGGCTTGGAGAGGATCACGAGGCAGGTCCATGCGGGATAGGCTTGGTGGATGCTCCAAAAGACCCTCCGCCGGTCCGCCGTGACCACGATGTTCGTGGCTGCGTCGGCCCTGGCCCTGTCCGGCTGTGCAGCCACCGTTGATGTCAGTGCCGCCGCCGACGCCGCCAACCCGGCCTGCGCTGCGATGATGGTGGCACTGCCGGACCAGATTGGCGATTCTGCCCTGCGCAAGACCAACAGCCAGGCCACTGCCGCTTGGGGAGACCCGTCGCAAGTCATCCTGCGATGCGGCGTCAATGTCCCCGGGCCGACCACAGACCGTTGCGTCACCGTCAACGGCGTCGACTGGGTCATCAAAGAGGGTAACCCGATCTACACCCTGACGACATTTGGGCGCAACCCTGCCACCGAGATATTGATGGACCCCAACAAGATCAGCTCAGCCACGGTCCTCGCGGACTTGGCTGCTGCGGCGTCCAAGATCAAGGCCACCGGAAAGTGCGTGGGCCAAGAGGACCTGCAAAACCTGCCGTCCTCCGGTTCCAGCACTCCACCAAGCTAAGCACCAGGCTAAGCACCAAACTAAAAAAGACAGTGTCTGTGCCCGAGACTTCCAGCCGGCACAGACACTGCCCTCAAGGGGCTAGCGAAGGCCGGTCTTGCGCGTCAGCGCAAGGTGGAGGAGTTCATCGATCAACTCCGCATAGGACATCCCCGATGCCGCCCACATCTGCGGGTACATGCTCTTGGGCGTGAACCCGGGCATGGTGTTGATCTCGTTGATGATGAGCTCGCCGGAGGGTGTGTAGAAGAAGTCCACCCGGCTCAACCCCTCGCCCCCTACCGCGTCGAACGCGACCGCAGCCAGTTCGCGGACCCGGGCGATGGCTTCGTCGGGAATGTCGGCAGGACAGCTCAGCGACGCGGCGCCGTCCTCGACGTACTTGGCTGCGAAGTCATAGAACTGGTGTCCACCCTCAGCAACGGCAATTTCACCCGGCATCGATGTGCGGGGCGCGGCTATTCCCCGTCCTTGCAGGACGGCGCATTCGATTTCCCGGCCAACGATGCCCGCTTCAATGACGAGCTTCAAGTCGTGGCGGCGCGCTTCCTCAATCGCTCCGTCCAAGTCCTCGATCGAATCAACCTTGGAGATACCCATGGACGAACCTGCCCGGGCCGGCTTGACGAACACCGGGAAACCGAGCTTGTCCACCCGCTTCCGAACCGCCTCGGGATCGGTGAGCCAGTCCCGGTCGGTCACCGCAATGTAGGGACCCACAGACAAGCCTGCGGCTTCAAAGACTACCTTCATGTAGTGCTTGTCCATCCCCACCGCTGAAGCGAGAACACCGGCACCGACATAGCGGGTATCCGAGAGCTCGAGGAGGCCTTGGACTGTCCCGTCCTCACCCCATGGGCCGTGGAGGAGCGGGAAGACGACGTCCACGGAGCCAAGTTCCTTGGGAATGGCGTTCGGCTCAGTCACCACGAGCTGATGGGTACCTCCGACCTCGGCGAGGGTCACCGTTTGGCCGGAAGGTTGCACTTCCGGAAGTGCCGAGGAGCTCAGGGACCACTGGCTGGTGTCGCCGGACGCCAACACCCACTGGCCCGACTTCGCGATGCCGATGGGGACGACGTCGTATTTGTCCTGGTCAATCGCGCCCATCACGCCAGCAGCCGTGACGCAGCTGACCGCATGTTCACTGGAGCGGCCGCCGAAAAGGATCGCCACGCGGAGCCGGCGTCCAGGTGCGGGTGTGGATTCTTCTGTCACCATCAGTAGTCGCCTTCAGACTTCAGGGCCCGGGCCAGCAGTCGCGGCCCTAGGTCATCAACGGACATTTTGCCTTCGAGGACGGCCACCACAGCGGCCGTTATGGGCATTTCAACGTTCAGTTTGCCAGCGAGTTCACGCACCGCCGGACCGGACTTGATGCCTTCGGCGGTCTGGGTCATCTGCACGGCAACCTGCTCCAGGCTCAGCCCTTGCCCGAGGAGCCTTCCGGCCGTGTGATTGCGTGAAAGGGCCGACGAGCAGGTAGCAACGAGGTCACCGAGACCAGCCAGTCCGGCCATGGTGTGGGCTTCGCCCCCCAAAGCCAAGGCCAGCCGGGATGTCTCGGCGAGGCCACGGGTGATCACGGAAGCCTTGGTGTTATCTCCCATTTGCCGGCCCTCGCAGATGCCGACCGCAAGCGCAATGACGTTCTTCACGATGCCGCCGATTTCGACGCCGACCACATCGGTACTGGTGTAAGGCCGGAAATAGGGCGCGGTGCAGCACAGGGCAATCGCTGCGGCGGTGTCAGGATCACTGCAGGCAACCACCGACGCCGTCGGCTGCTCACCGGCGATTTCCATGGCCAAGTTGGGCCCGGACACCACAGCCACCCGGGACTCAGGGAGGCCAAGCTCCTGGGAGATCACTTCGCTCATTCGGGCGTCAGTACCCAGCTCAAGGCCCTTCATCAGGGATACCACCACAGCGTCCGGTGAGAGAAACGGCTTCCACTGGCTCAACTGCGGCCTCAATGACTGTGCCGGCACAGCGAGGACCACGAGGCCCGCCCCGCGGAGGACCTCTGCGACATCCGTGGAGGCCTCGATGGCTGGAGGCAGGTCGATGCCGTTCAGATACTGCTCATTACGGTGCTGGGAGTTGATCTGGTCAACAACTGCTTGGCGGCGTCCCCAAATGCGGATGGTCCGGGTCACGCCCGTGGCAGAAGCAGCATCGGCCAGGACCTTGGCAAAGGTAGTCCCCCACGAGCCCGCTCCGAGCACTGCAATGGAGCTCAGCCCGTGGCCCTCGCTCAGGCCCTCGCCCAGCCCCTCACCCTGGGTGATCGGTCCCGTCATTTCCCGCCCTCTTGCTCCGGTACGTCGGTGGATTCAGGCGCATCGAACCGTCCATGCTTGGACTGCTGGTGCACGGCGGGGTCCCAGCGCTGGGCGGGGGGAGTTTCGTTCCTAAGCGTTGCCAAAAGTTCCGTGATGGCGTCCATGATCAGATCGGTCGCCTCATTCAGCGTGGTCCGGTCCAGTGGGCGGTCGGCAAAGGCACTCAGGTCCACAGGGTCCCCTACGAGGACCCTGACGGTCTTCCGCGGAAAGACATGAAAACGCTTGGCATACCGGGGAAAGACTTCCTGGGCGCCCCAATGAGCCATGGGAACCACCGGGGCTCCGGTCTGCAGGGCAAGCCGGGCGGCTCCGGTGTGTCCCTTCATGGGCCAGAGGTCCGGGTCCCGGGTCAGCGTTCCCTCGGGGTAGATGATGATGGCGCCGCCGGCGTCCACCACTTCGCGTGCCAGTTGAAGGGAACGGTGCGCGCCCGCCGTCGAGCGTTCAACCGGAATCTGCCGTGCGGCCCTTAGCAAGGCACCCAAGACGGGCACCTTGAAGAGCCCCGCCTTGGCAAGGAAGTGCGGTGGACGCTTGAGGTTATAGACCAGGTGGCCGATCACCACGGGATCAATTTCCGTGCAGTGGTTGGGCGCGGCAATGAACCCGCCCGGGGGAAGCTTTTCGGTGCCTTCCCACTTCTTGGCCATCAGGGCGTTCATCAACGGCCGGGCGAGCCCGGCGAGCAGAATAAACGTGGCCCGGCTCTTGGCCGATTCCTTCAAAGGATCCCCCGCTACTTGGTGCTGGTGATGTCGAAATCGGCGCCCAGGCCGGCCAGCTTCTCGGTAAAGCGCTCGTATCCGCGGTTAATAATGTCGATGCCGGTCACCCTGGAGGTACCCGTTGCAGCCAGCGCCGCGATGAGGTGGCTGAAGCCGCCCCGGAGATCGGGGATGTCAATGTCGGTGCCCCTCAGCGGTGTGGATCCGGAAATCACCGCGGAGTGGAGGAAGTTGCGCTGCCCGAACCGGCACGGGACGCTGCCCAAGCATTCCCGGTGGACTTGGATGTTGGCGCCCATACGCGCCAGGGCCTCCGTGAAACCAAAGCGGTTCTCGTAGACCGTCTCGTGGACAATCGAAACACCGTCGGCCTGGGTCAGGGCGACGACCAACGGCTGCTGCCAGTCGGTCATGAAACCGGGGTGCACGTCGGTCTCCAAAACCAAGGGTGAGAGCTTGCCGCCTTGGTGGTAGAAGCGGATGCCGTCGTCGCCGATATCCATGCCGCCACCGACTTTGCGGTACGTGTTCAGGAACGTCATCATGTCCCGCTGCGAGGCACCCTGGACGAAGATATCGCCGCGGGTCACCAGGGCAGCGGAAGCCCACGACGCCGATTCGTTGCGGTCAGCAAGGGCGCGGTGGTTATAACCGCGCAGGTCCTTGACTCCTTCGATCCGGATGGTGCGGTCCGTCTGGACGCTGATGATGGCGCCCATCTTCTGCAGGACGGCGATAAGGTCGACAATCTCCGGTTCCGTGGCTGCGCCGCTGAGCTCCGTGATGCCTTCAGCGCGGGTAGCGCTCAGGAGGACCTGCTCGGTGGCACCCACCGAGGGATAGGGCAAGGAAATCTTGGCTCCCTGCAGTCCGTGCGGCGCCGAGATGTGGATTCCACCGGGTCGCTTTTCCACCACGGCACCAAATTGGCGCAGCACATCCAGGTGGTAGTCGATGGGCCTGTCACCGATCTTGCAGCCGCCAAGGTCGGGAATGAAGGCCTCACCAATGGCGTGGATCAAGGGCCCGCACAGCAGGATGGGAATCCTGGAATCACCGGCATGCGCATCGATGGCCGTGCTCGAAGCGGTCTTCGCGTCCTTGGGATCCAAAGTGAGATCGCCGGTCTCCGGGTCTTTGGCCACCGTGACACCGTGAAGCTTCAGCAGGCTCGTTACTACCTCGACGTCCTTGATCTCCGGGACGTTGCGCAGCACCGATGGTTCGCTGCCCAGCAGGGCAGCCACCATGGCTTTGGGCACCAGGTTCTTGGCACCGCGGACGGTTACTTGTCCGGTCAACGGGACGCCACCGCGGATTGTCAGAACACTACTCATCTATACCGGTTTCCTCACGACTACTCGCACCCCAAACTTACAAAGGCTCCAGCTAAGCATAGAAGCTCGTGTTACCGAACTGAAATGCGGCGCGATCCCGGTGAGGGTGATCGAAGCTGATCCCCACCCGCTGGGGGCACCTACGAAAAGGGACCGGCGGCCCCGCGATCAACGGGGCCTACCGGTCCGATTCTGCAGTGGCCTGGGCCAATATGCAAAGGTTACTGCTTATTAGCTCTTCGCGGGGAGCGTCTTCGGTTTGAAGGACGGCCGCGTGGCCTCGAAGGCCGTGATGTCTTCCTCGTGCTGCAAGGTCAAGCCAATATCGTCCAAGCCTTCCAACAACCGCCACCGTGTGTAGTCATCGATCTCGAACGGGGCCACCACGTTCCCGCACTCCACGGTCTTGGACACCAGGTCCACCTTGACCTCGGCGCCCGGATTGTTCTCCAGGACCTTCCAGATCAGTTCGATGTCGTCCTGGGCAACCTCGGCAGCCAGAAGCCCCTGCTTCCCTGAGTTGCCGCGGAAAATATCAGCAAAGCGCGAGGAAAGGACGGCCTTGAACCCGTAGTCTTTCAGGGCCCAGACGGCGTGTTCACGGGATGAGCCGGTACCGAAATCAGGCCCGGCAACCAACACCGAACCGGAGCGGAACGGAGCCTGGTTCAGGATGAAAGACTCGTCCTTCCGCCAAGCGGCAAACAGGGCGTCCTCGAAGCCAGTGCGGGTGATGCGCTTGAGGTAGACGGCCGGGATGATCTGGTCCGTGTCAACGTTGCTTTGGCGCAGGGGGACGCCGATTCCGGTGTGCGTGGTGAATTTTTCCATGGGGTCCTCCTAGACTGCGATTCCGGTCAGCGTGCCCGCAGAAGCAGACTCGAGGTCCGACGGTGAACTGAGTGTCCCGCGTATGGCTGTTGCTGCAGCTACGACCGGGGAGACCAGGTGCGTGCGCCCGCCCTTGCCCTGCCGGCCCTCGAAGTTGCGGTTGGACGTTGAAGCGCAACGCTCCCCCGGCTCCAACTGGTCCGGGTTCATGCCCAAGCACATGGAGCAACCGGCGAAGCGCCACTCAGCACCGAAGTCCTTGAAGACTTTGTCCAAGCCCTCAGCTTCGGCCTCCAAGCGCACCCTGGCCGAGCCCGGAACCACCAGCATGCGCACGTTGGGATCCTTTTGGCGTCCGCGAATGATGTCCGCAGCGGTCCGGAGATCCTCGATGCGGGAGTTGGTGCATGAGCCGAGGAAGACAGTGTCCACCCGGATATCTTTCATGGGAGTGCCGGCTTCCAGGCCCATGTACTGAAGGGCACGTTCGGCGGCGGCCTTGGCGTTCTCGTCACCAAAATCTTCCGGCGAGGGAACTTTGGCAGAAAGCGAAACACCTTGACCGGGGTTGGTTCCCCACGTCACGAACGGTTCCAAGGTATCGGCGTCGAGGTCCACCTCGGCGTCGAAAGCGGCGTCGGCGTCCGTGTGCAGCGTGTTCCAATACTCGACGGCGGCGTCCCACTCAGCGCCCTCAGGTGCGTGCGGCCGGCCGTGCATGTAGTCATACGTGGTCTGGTCAGGTGCAACCATCCCGGCGCGGGCTCCGGCTTCGATGGACATGTTGCAGATGGTCATCCGAGCGTCCATGGACAGCGAACGGATGGCTGACCCACGGTATTCAAGAACGTAGCCCTGGCCGCCGCCGGTCCCGATCTTGGCAATCACGGCGAGGATGATGTCCTTGGCCGTGACACCCGGGCGGAGGGTGCCTTCGACGTTGATGGCCATGGTCTTGAACGGCTTCAGTGACAGGGTTTGGGTGGCCATGACGTGCTCGACCTCGGAGGTGCCGATGCCCATTGCCAAGGCACCGAATGCGCCATGGGTGGACGTGTGGGAGTCGCCGCACACAACTGTCATGCCCGGCTGGGTCAGGCCCAATTGCGGACCCACGACGTGCACGATTCCCTGCTCTTTGTCCCCCAAGGAGTGGAGCCGGACACCGAATTCCTTGCAGTTGGCGCGCAGGGTCTCGATCTGCGTACGGCTGGTAAGGTCCGCGATAGGCTTGTCGATGTCCAACGTGGGAGTGTTGTGGTCCTCCGTGGCGATGGTGAGATCCGGCCGGCGCAGCTTCCTGCCGGTCAAGCGGAGGCCTTCAAAAGCCTGCGGCGACGTGACTTCATGAACAAGGTGAAGGTCAATGAAGAGAAGGTCGGGCTGTGCGTTGGCTCCTTCGCCATCACCCTTGCGCACCACATGTGCGTCCCAAACCTTCTCGGCCAGTGTCTTTCCCACGGCCATGCTCCCTTCACTGCGGCTGATGCCCTGCCTCTCCGGATTTCAGAGGCATGGGACTGTTTCTCTATCCACTGAAGCAGGATGATCGCGGAATAAGCCAGCGAAAGAACTTGCATCTCAGATATTGAGACGGCAATATCATTACATGGACAATTCAAGTGGCGTCGGCGTCATCGATAAAGCGGCCCAAGTGCTCGATGCCCTCGAGGCCGGACCAACCACTCTCGCGCAGCTTGTAGCCGCCACCGGCCTTGCCCGTCCCACGGTCCACCGGCTGGCCTTGGCACTGGTCCATCACCGCTTGGTGAGCCGTGACATCCAAGGGCGCTTCGTTCTGGGCAGCCGCTTGGTGGAACTCGCCTCGGCCGCCGGAGAAGACAGGCTCATCGCCTCTGCCGGCCCGGTCCTCATTCAACTACGCGACGCCACCGGTGAGAGCGCCCAGATCTTCCGCCGCCAAGGCGACTGGCGCGTGTGCGTGGCATCGGCCGAGCGCCCGATCGGCCTGCGCGACACGATTCCGGTAGGCACCCAACTGTCCATGAAGGCAGGTTCCGCAGCCCAAGTGCTGCTGGCATGGGAAGACCACGACCGCCTGCTCGAAGGGCTGCAGAACGCCCGCTTTACGCCCACCGTCCTTGCAGGTGTACGACGCCGGGGCTGGGGACAGAGCCTCGGGGAGCGCGAGCCCGGGGTCGCCTCCGTGTCGGCGCCCGTACGCGGGCCGTCCGGTCGCGTCATCGCCGCAGTATCGATATCCGGTCCGATCGAGCGGCTGACCAGGCAGCCGGGCCGGTTGCACGCTGAAGTTGTGTGCAACGCAGCACGGGTCCTTACCGAGGCACTCCGGAAGAACAATGACTGACAAGCCTGACGCGCGGAGAGCGGCCTTGACCAGCTATGCCGTTTTCCTGCGGGGCATCAACGTTGGCGGCATCAATATCAAGATGGCGGACCTCAAAGACGCACTGGCCGGTTATCCGTTCAGCAAGGTCAAGACGTTATTGGCCAGCGGCAATGTGGTGTTGCAATCCGGGCTGGGTGCTGCCGACGTCAAAGGCCAGTTCGAGAAGTGCCTGCGGGAAGCCTTTGGCTACGATGCCTGGGTGGTGGTGTTGACGCCGTCCAGGATCGCCGAACTCGTGGAGGCCTGCCCGTATCCTGCCGACGACCCATCGACCCACGCGTACATCACCCTCGCCTCGGACAGCGCAATGCTCGACGAACTGGTGGATGCGGCCCAAGCTGTGGGCAGCGTCGAGAAAGTGCGGCTCGGGCCGGAAGCCCTGGCCTGGTTGGCGCCAGCCGGTGGCACCCTCGAAAGCCCTGTCAGCAAGGTCTCCGCGAAAGCCCGTTACAAGGCGACCACCACCACGAGGAACCTGCGGACCCTGATCAAGGTCCGGGATGCCGCGGCCGCGTCCTGACGCTCGCGCGCAAACAGACTCGAACGGAGACAGACTCAAACCGCTAAGGCACGAAGCCGGCTCCGCATTTTTACCCAAAGAAAAAACCCCCGGAAACCAGCTGGTTTCCGGGGGTTATTTGTGACCCCAGCGGGATTCGAACCCGCGTTACCGCCGTGAGAGGGCAGCGTACTAGGCCGCTATACGATGGGGCCCTGCACTGTTTTTGTACTAACCTTGCCGTTTCCGGCGAAGAAGCTGAATGAGTATTTCACACTTTCAACCCTTGTCCAAATCGCCCAGGCGACTCGGACTTCCTGATCTTCCGGCGCCGCGGCGCGGATTTTCAGAGCTGGGATACCAGGACTCGAACCTAGAATGACGGTACCAGAAACCGTTGTGTTGCCAATTACACCATATCCCAAAGGCGACTTCCGGACCGGAGGTCAACGCCCCGGATTACCGCGGCTTTTTCCTCCGTGCCCCTCAGCACGAGTAATGACTCTACCCGAGTCTTCTTACCGGCACAAATCGCACCGAGGTTAGCCGCGTCACAGATGCCTGCGTCACACGTCCAGCGGCGAACCTACCGATTCGGGGGTCAACAAGCCCAGCAGGGACTCCACCTGCCGGCCACTGAAACCCTCCGCGGATTGCGAGGTCCTGTTCAGCCACACCCCCACCAAGCCTGCCGCCGTGGCACCCTCCGCATCGAGGAGCAGGTTGTCTCCCACGTACATCGTCTGGGCGGCATCGGTGCCCAACAACCGCACCCCTTCACGGTAGATGGCGGGGTCTGGTTTGGGCACGCCCACCGTGTCTGTCCCCACCAAGACCTTGATCCTTGACAGACCCGCCCCATCCAGCTTTGCCCGCTGGTAGTCGTGCACGTTGTTACTGACGGCTCCATACGGGATTCCGGCAGCGTCAAGGGCATCGAGCACCGGGCCGACGTCGTCAAAGGCCCGGACGTAGGCCGTTTGGCGCTGGTGGTAGGCCGCCACCCACGCTTGGGACTCGTCGTCGTCGCCAAGGTCCACCCCGAAGTGGCCCAGCGCCGCACGTCCGCGGAGCAGGCGTTGTTCGTTGAAGGTCAACTCGCCAGCCAGGTAGCGGTCATAGAAGTGGGTGGTTTCGTGGGTGAAGATTCGGCCGAACTTCGCCCACCCGGCCTGGTCAAGGCCGGGCAGGAGATGTTCGCTGACGTCGCGCAAGGCAGTAGTCATGGCGTACTCAAGGTCCACCAAAGTGTCATCGATGTCGAACAGGACACCGCGGATGATTCCGAAGGAACGTGCGATAGCCATGACTGCCGCTACTAAGCCCGGAAGGCGCGAACGCGGGCGAGTGAGGAATCCTTGCCCAGGATCACCATGGACTCGAAGAGCGGCGGGGAGATGCGGCGGCCGGAGATGGCGGTACGTACCGGCCCGAATGCCATTCGGGGCTTGATGCCGAGATCTTCGACCAGGGCTTGCTTGAGTGCTGCCTGGATGTTCTCTGCCGTCCAGTCCTCCACGGGCTCCAGGGCTGCTAGCGCTGCATCAAGCACTTCTGCCAAGTTCTCCGGGAGGCCCTTGCGGGCGTCGTCGGCAACATCGATGGCACTATCTTCCTTGAAGAGGAATGCCAGCATTTCCGGGGCCTCGCCCAAGAGGGTGATTCGCTCCTGCACCAACGGGGCTGCTTCGGCCAGGATCTCCTCTTGGCGTGGCGTCAGGATCTCCCCCACAAAACCGGCTGCTCGGAGGTAGGGAACCAGCCGTTCCTTGAAGTCTTCCGGTGCAAGCATCCGGACATGGGTTCCGTTGATCGCCTCGGCTTTCTTGATATCGAAACGAGCCGGATTACCCAGGACGTCGTGGATATCAAAGTTGGCCACGAGCTGCTCCACAGTGAAAATGTCCTCGTCGGCGCTCAGGGACCAGCCCAACAACGACAAGTAGTTGAGCAAGCCCTCGGGAATGAAACCCCTTTCCCGGTGCAGGAACAGGCTCGACTCGGGGTCGCGCTTGGACAGTTTCTTGTTGCCCTGACCCATGACGTAGGGAAGGTGCCCGAACTCCGGCATGTACTCTGCGACCCCAATGGCATACAGCGCTCGGTACAGTGCGATCTGCCGGGGGGTGGAGCTGAGCAAGTCCTCGCCGCGGAGGACGTGGGTGATGCCCATGAGTGCGTCGTCCACCGGGTTCACCAGCGTGTACAAAGGGGCGCCGTTGGCCCTGACCACTGCGAAGTCGGGCACGGAGCCGGCCTTGAACGTGATCTCGCCGCGAACAAGGTCATTGAATGTCAGGTCCTCGTCCGGCATCCGCAGCCGCAGGACGGCCTCGCGGCCCTCGGCCTTGAACTGGGCGAGCTGCTCCTCTGTCAGGTGGCGGTCAAAGCCGTCATAACCCAGTTTCGGGTCACGGCCAGCGGCCTTGTGACGTGCTTCGATCTCCTCGGGCGTCGAGTAGGACTCATAGACGTGGCCACCGGCCTTGAGCTTTGCAATGACATCCTGGTAAATGTCACCTCGCTGGGACTGGCGGTACGGCTCGTGGGGGCCGCCTACCTCCACACCTTCGTCCCAGTTGATCCCAAGCCACTTGAGTGCGTCGAGCAACTGGTGGTAGCTCTCTTCGCTGTCGCGGGCAGAGTCAGTGTCCTCGATGCGGAAAATCAGCTTTCCGCCCGTGTGCCGTGCGTACGCCCAGTTGAACAGGGCAGTACGGATCAAGCCGACGTGCGGGGTTCCCGTGGGCGAGGGGCAGAAGCGGACGCGGACCGGGGTCTCGGCGTTGACGGCGGGGATGGCGCTGGAGGCAGTATTCGACGCAGAAGCAGTAGTCATAGTGGTTCCAACTTTACCGCTTGGCACTGCGGTGGTTTCCCGCTTGAAACGCCCGACGGCGGCCTGCGCCTTTCCGGGGAAAGGCGCGGACCGCCGTCGGGCGTGGCTGTTAGTGCCTCGGGCTGGGAGCCTAGCGGCGGACCACCGGGTTGGAGAGCCGGCCGATGCCCTCGATCTCCACCTCGAAGCGGTCCCCCTCACTGACCAAACCGACACCTGCCGGGGTCCCGGTCATGATGACGTCGCCGGGGAGCAGGGTGAAGGCGTGGGAGACGATCGAAACGAGTTCGCGTACACCCCGGATCATCTGGTTCGTGCTGCCGTCCTGGCGAAGTTCACCGTTGAGCCGCCCTTGGATGGACAGGTCTTCGTGGTCCAGTTCGGTTTCAATCCACGGTCCCAGCGGCGCCGAGGTGTCGAAGCCCTTGGCACGCGCCCACTGCAGGTCGGTTTTCTGGACGTCGCGGGCGGTGAGGTCGTTGCCGCAGGTGTAGCCGAAAATGACGTCGTCCACGCGGTCTTCGGGAACGTCCTTGCAGATGCGGCCAATGACCACGCACAGCTCAGCTTCGAAGGAAACTTCCTCGGAGAACTCGGGAAGGATGATGGGATCGTTCGGGCCGATCACCGAGGTGTTGGGCTTAAGGAACAGCAACGGCTGCTGTGGAACCTCGTTGCCCAGTTCGGCGGCGTGCTCGGCGAAGTTCCGCCCGACGCCGATCACCTTGCTGCGCGGGATGATGGGCGCCAAGAGCCGGACATCCTCAAGCTTGTGCTTCACGTGGGTGGGAACGACGCCGTTGAAGAAAGGATCGCCGTTGATGACAGTGATTTCCTCACTGCCGGGCTCGCCTTCCACAACGCCGTAAAGGGGATCAGAATCAACTACAAACCGGGCGATACGCATGGGCTCAAGCCTACCGCCAGCCACCCGATGCCCTGTGACGCGAACAGCTCAGTTCCGCAGGTAGTCCAGCTGCGCAGCTACGGACGTCTCGGCCGCCCACCTAACGGAAGGGTCGACGTCGGGGTACACGGCATCGGTGACCGCAGCAACGGACGCACCCTGGCCAAGCCGTTGCAGTGCTGCCCGGATTTGATCGAGCCTTTGCTCGCGGTGCTCGCGGTACTCACGGCACTTCTCATCCAGCGCCGGCAGCACGGGCCCATGGGCTGGCAGGAGGATCGCAGGGCCCAGCTCCTCGAGGCGCTGCAAACTAGCGAGGTAGTCCCCCAGCTTTCCATCCGGGTAATCCAAAACGGTGGTGCCGCGCCCCAGGATGGTGTCGCCCGTGAGGACGGAGCCGGTGTGACCGTCCCCCGGCAAGTGGAAACAAAGCGAGTCCGACGTATGGCCCGGCGTGGCCACAACGCGGATCTCGACGCCGGCAGCGTCCAGGACTTCGCCATCTATGAGAGGTTCACCGCCGTGGCAATGTTCGGCGGATGCGGCACGAACGGGGGCGCCGGTCAGCTCGTGGAAACGCGCGGAAGCCCCGGTGTGGTCGGCATGGCGGTGCGTGATGAGGACCAATTCCACCACCCCTGATGCTGCCAAGGCTGCCAAGTGGTGCTCGTCAGCGGGTCCCGGGTCCACGATCACCACACGGCTGGAGCCCGGAGCGCTGATGACATAGGAATTCGTGCCGTCCAGGCTCATGGGACCGGGGTTGGGCGCAAGCCGGAAGCGGGTCAGCTCACTGCTGCGCTGCAGGCCGGAGGAGTCACCGGCATGCGTATTACCGGAACTCGCCGTTGATTCAGAAGTCACTGTCCAATAATGGCATGGCCCCTCCGCTCGAAACACGAGCAGAGGGGCCGTCAACGGGCGTGTTGGGCTGGGAAGTTTGCTAGACCAGGCGGGTGCTTAGACCAGGCGCGTCAGCCAACCGTGGGTGTCTTCGACCTTGCCGGTCTGGATGCCCAACAGCTGTTCGCGGATGGCCATGGTGGTCTCCCCCGCCGTAGCGTCCTCGGACCCGATGAACTCGGTGGCGTCTTTGAGCACGCCGATGGGTGTGATGACAGCGGCGGTCCCGCAAGCGAACACTTCAGTGATCTCACCGGAAGCGACGCCGTCGCGCCATTCATCCAACGTGATCTTGCGTTCGGAAACTTCCCGACCCATGTCCTTGGCTACCTGGATGACGGACATCCGGGTGACGCCCTCCAAGATGGTGCCGCTGAGGGCAGGCGTCACCAGCGAGCCGTCCTTCATGACGAAGAAGACGTTCATGCCGCCGAGCTCTTCCACGGCGTCATCATTGAAGTGGTCCAGGAAGAGCACCTGCTTGCAACCGTTGGCTTCGGCTTCCTGCTGTGCGATCAATGATGCGGCGTAGTTCCCGCCGCATTTGGCTGCACCGGTTCCGCCACGACCGGCGCGTGCGAATTCACGGGAGATCCAGATGGAAACGGGCTTGAGTTCGCCGCCGAAGTAGTTACCTGCCGGTGATGCGATGACCCTGAAAGACACTTCGCGTGCCGCCCGGACGCCCAGGAATGCCTCGGTGGCAATCATGAACGGACGAAGGTACAAGGCTTCGCCATCGCCGGACGGAACCCACTCCTGGTCCGCCTGCACCAGCTCGCGAATGGCTCCGATGAAGTACTCCTCGGGCAGTTCCGGAAGGGCCAGGCGCCGGGCGGACTTGTTCAGGCGGGCGGCATTGGCCTCGGGCCTGAAGGTCCACACAGAACCATCGGCGTGACGGTAGGCCTTAAGGCCCTCGAAAATCTCCTGGCCGTAGTGCAGCACTGCGGCTGAGGGATCCAGCGAGATGGGACCGTAGGGTTCGATTCGGGCGTTCTGCCAACCGCCTTCCCCAGCGACGTCGACCTTATAGTCGACGACGGCGGTGTGGTCGGTGAAGTAGTCGCCGAAACCCGGGTTCGCCAGGATGGCTGCACGCTCCTCAGCAGATTTCGGGGTTTCCGAAAGCTGCTGGCTGAATTCGACGCCATGGGCAGTCTGAGTCATGATTCCTCCACTGTCAGCTACCTGGCGCCGAACTGTCCCGAAGGATCTGATTCAACGATGGACCAGGGAAGCAGGTAAATAATTCAACACAAGCTTACGCCCGGCTGGCAGGCCTAAAGCGCTGCCGCAATGGCGTCGCCAATCGCAGCGGTGCTGCGCGGTTCGCCGGTGCGGTTTTCGACGTCGGCCACTACTGCCGCTTCGATCTTGCGGGCCGCCGTGGTGTAGCCAAGGTGGTCCAGGAGAAGGACTGCCGAGAGGATAGCGGCCGTGGGATCTGCCTTCTGCTGGCCGGCGATGTCCGGCGCCGAACCGTGGACGGGTTCAAACATGGACGGTGCGGTGCGGTCCATGTTGATATTGCCCGATGCCGCCAACCCGATGCCGCCGGTGACGGCAGCGGCGAGGTCGGTGAGGATGTCACCGAAGAGGTTGTCGGTGACGATGACGTCGAACCGGGACGGGTTCGTCACCATGAAGATGGTTGCCGCATCAATGTGGAGGTAGTCGTGCGTGACATCGGGGAATTCGGTGGCCACTGCTTCCACGGTGCGCTTCCACAGGTGTCCTGCGAAAACAAGGACGTTGTGTTTGTGGACAAGGGTCACGTGCTTGCGGGGACGCTCGCTGGCGCGTCGGAATGCGTCGCGCACAACCCGCTCCACGCCGTGGGCGGTATTGAGCGAGACCTCGGTAGCCACCTCATGCGGAGTACCGCCGCGCAGCGTGCCACCATTGCCGACGTAAGGACCTTCGGTGCCTTCGCGGACCACCACGAAATCGATGGCGCCCGGATTGGCCAAAGGGCTGCCCACCGTACCGTACAGGCGCGACGGACGCAGGTTTACGTAGTGGTCGAGGCTGAAACGGAGTTTGAGCAACATCTCGCGTTCGATGATGCCCGAGGGAATCCGGGTATCGCCGGGGGCGGCCCCAACAGCGCCGAAGAGGATGGCATCCCGGGTACGGAGGTCGGCAAGAACTTCATCCGGCAGCGTCTCACCTGTCTCAAGCCAGTGCTGGGCGCCGAGCTTGTAATGGGTCTGCTCAAGGGTGACGCCTTCGGCGGCCACGGCCTTTTCCAGGACCTTGATAGCTTCGGTGATGACTTCAGGGCCGATGCCATCGCCCGGGATGACAGCAAGATTGATCGACGTTGCACTCATGGATCCATCTAGCCAAGAAATCCACATGCTGGTCAAAAACGTCTCACCAGTCGAACAAACAAACGCTCGATCTTGCTGTCAGGTGAGAGGCTGCTAAGCCTCTACGGGCTCTTCGTAACGCGGGAAGACCGGTACCGGTGCCGGCAGCTCCGTGCCGGCGACGATCGGCGTGGCGATGGCGGCGAATTGCCGCGGCTCACCTTCCGGTTGGCCGAGGACCTCCAAGAGCTTCGCGGACGACGACGGCATGACCGGCTGCGCGAGGATCGCCACGATCCGGACAACTTCCAAGGTGACGTACAGAACCGTGTTCATGCGTTCGACGTCGGTCTTCCGGAGTACCCATGGCGCCTGCTCGGCGAAGTAGGCGTTGGTGTCCCCCAGCACCGTCCAGATGGCTTCAAGTGCCCGGCTGAATTCCTGCTTGTCGAAGGCGGAGCGTGCCGTTTCCAGCAGCGCACCGGCCTGGGCCAAGAGTGCCTCGTCCTCCACGGTGAACACCCCGGGCGTAGGGACCTTGCCCTCACAGTTCTTGGCGACCATGGACAGTGAACGCTGGGCCAGGTTTCCGAAGTTGTTGGCCAGGTCCGAGTTCATCCGGCCCACGATGGCCTCGTGGTTGTAGTTGCCGTCCGCGCCGAAAGGAACTTCCCGGAGGAAGAAGTACCGGCACTGGTCCAGCCCGTACTGCGCCACGAAGTCCTGGGGAGCTACCACGTTGCCCAGGGACTTGGACATCTTGATCCCGTTGTTGGTGAGGAAGCCGTGGATCATCACGCGCTGCGGCAGTTCAAGTCCGGCGCTCATCAGGAAAGCAGGCCAGTAAATAGCGTGGAAGCGCGAGATGTCCTTACCGATGACATGAACGTCAGCCGGCCAGAACTTCTTGAATGCTACCGACTCAACGTCCGGGTAACCGACACCTGTCAGGTAGTTGGTCAAGGCGTCGACCCAGACGTACATCACATGCTTCTCGTCGCCCGGAACCGGGACGCCCCAGTCGAACGTGGTACGGCTGATGGAAAGGTCCTCCAGGCCGCGCTTGACGAAGCTGATGACTTCATTGAAGCGGGACTGGGGCGCACCGAATTCGGGCTGCGCCTCGTAGAGGGCCAGGAGCTTGTCCTGGTAATTGGAGAGCCGGAAGAAGTAGCTCTCCTCCGCCGTCCAGGTAACGAGGGTGTCCGTTTCCTTGGAGTACCGCGCGCCGTCGTCCTTGACCACGGTGTCATCCTCGACGTAATACGCTTCGTCGCGGACCGAGTACCAACCCTCGTACTTGGAGAGGTAGATGTCCCCGTTAGCTTCCATCTTCTTCCAGAGGGCTTGGGAGGCAGTGTAGTGGTCCTGGTCCGTGGTCCGGATGAAGCGATCGTGGGAGATGCCCAGGTCCAGGCTCATCTGCTTGAACGCAGCGGAGTTCCGATCAGCGAGCTGCTTGGCAGTAATGCCCTCCTTCTCGGCAGACTGCTGCATTTTGAGTCCGTGCTCGTCCGTTCCGGTCATGAAGAAAACTTCATGGCCATCCAGGCGCTTGAAGCGCGCCATGGCATCGGTCGCAATGACCTCGTAGGCGTGGCCGATGTGCGGCACGCCGTTGGGGTAGCTGATTGCGGTGGTGATGTAGAACGGGGATTTCTCTGGAGACGTCACTCTAAAAAGTTACCTTTTTTCGGATGAAATAGCTTAGTTAAGTTCGGTCAGCGTATCGCTGAGCCGGACCAGCTCGTGGTCGTGGGAAGCGACCAGGACAGCAATGCCATCGCTGGTGGTGTCCTTGAGGATTCCGATGATGCGGTTGGCGGCCGCGCGGTCGAGGCTGGCCGTCGGCTCGTCAACCACAAGAACCCGCGTCCCAAGGATCAAGGCGCGCGCGATAGCTACCCGTTGACGCTCACCGCCGGAGAGCTGGGCCGGCCGGTGGCGCATGCGGCGCCCCAGGCCCACCAGGTCCAAAAGGTCCTTGGCCATCTCGGTGCGCTGCTCCACCTCGCCGTCCGGCACGGCCGGAAGCAAAACGTTCTCCAAAGCGCTCATGCCGTCGATCAAGGCGCCGCCTTGGTCCACATAGCCGATCAGTGCACGCCGGCGATCGGCGATCTCGTCCTCGCCCATGGAGTCCAGCGGCTGGCCCTCCCACAGCACCGTGCCCGACGTCGGCAGCGTCAGTCCTGCGCTCACCGTGAGGATGCTGGTCTTGCCCGAACCGCTTCGGCCGGCAACGCAGTGCATCTCACCGGCGTGGAGGGTGAGATTGAAATCGTCGACGACGTCGACTTCCTCGGCTCCGCCTTTGTCGCCACCATAATGGATGGTGACCCGGCTCAGTTCCAAGGGGGTGGCGTGGTCTGTCGCCCTGACGATCGTGTTGGCGCGTGTCTGCAACGACTCTTCCGTGGATTCCGGAGTGGGCGTCAGCTCAGGGTTGGGAGTGTCAGTCATTTGACTACTTTCGTTGCAATCGGAATCCAGCAAATTACGGCCAGCAGGCCGGCTAATCCGGCCCACAGAGTCGCGTAGGGGGCCAAGAGCAGGCCTAGTCCAAGGGCGCCGAGGACACCCAGGGGAAGGGCGACGGTGCCGACCAGCGCGTTCTCAAAGAACCGCACCTGCCCCAACATGTCAGGGTTCCACCCCATGGCACGGAGGGTTCCGAGGTACTCACGCTTGGCATGGAGTTCGAACCGGCCCGTCACGAGTGTCAGCAGCAGGCCCACTATCACGCCGAAGATCGCGAGGATCAGGCTTGGCAGCGAGATCGTAGCAGCGGCGAGCCCGCTGAGCGCACTGGCACCGGCCGTCCGTGGAATGTCGATGAGCAAGGCAATCAATGCTCCCACTGCTGCCCCGAACACGCCCACAGCCACAGCCAAGGAGATCGAGTTGAATCGGTTGGTGGTGAGCTGCCGGTTGGCAAACGTCAGCGGGGAGTCCACCAGTACCAGGCGTTCATCGTGCTGCGGCTCTTGGTCCACCACCACGCGATGACGCAGCTGCTGGGCCGCCAAGAGGGCTGCGCCAACGTAAATGACCAACATGGTCGCGGACACGATCACCGTGGCCAGGTTCCAACTCAGCAAGCTAAGCACCAGCCCGGCAACAGCCAAAGCGGCGGCACCCACGGCGAACTCTTCAAGAACCCAGGACCGGATACGTTTCTGGGTCCAGCCCATGGCCCGCAGGATACCGGCTTCACTCCGTCTCTGACGGATGTAACTGACCGTCGAAGCACCCGTGAGCAGGGTTGCGCCCAAAAGCGTCAGGAACAAAAGCGTGACGTTGGTTCCCGTCAGGGAACCGGAAACAGCATCCGCGGCGTTCTGCCGGACCCAGGACTGCTGGACCGTGCCCAGCGGAGATTCCTTGCCGGCGTCGTCCTTGCTGTAACCGGGCACGAAAATATTGGCGTCCTCGCGTGCGGAGCCGGCAACAACCGTAGCTTCCAGGCCGAGTGCACGGATTTGCGTCGCGAGGTTTTCAACATCCGGCTGCGCCGTTTTCCAGTTACCGGCGGCTTTGGCTCGAACGCGGACGGCATCGATGACGTTGGCGTTCTTGTCGTATCCACGGGCCGCGGCCAGTCCGTAGTAGTCGGTGATCGCACCCGCGGACTGGCTCACCAGTCCGGTAGCGCTGAGGGATGGCTTCAGCTGCGCGTTACCGGCAGCGTTCCCGGCTGCGTCCTTGCTCAGCGTCATGGGCGTGGGATCGTAGCCGCCGAGGGGCAGCTTGTTGACGTCGCCCGCAGCCGCCTGGACAGCTTTTGGATCGAAGGTGCCGTAAACCATCGGAAGTGGAGTAGCGGGCTTCTTGCCAGTGGCGAGGTTCTGGCGGTAGGAACGTTCGTCCACGGGTTTGCGTTGCGTTTGGTCCACAGGCGTACCCAGTGCCGACTTCTCAGGCAAGCGGTTCACTGTTACCCAGTCCCCCGGCGTCGCGCTCTTGTCGGTGGCGCCGTTGGCCTCGGTGTTACCGTCCGTGTACTGTGGCGCAGCCGCGAAAGCCGTGCTCCAGGTAGCGGGATCGTAGAGCCCTTGCCCAAACGACGCCGTATTGCCCAGCAGCGAGCTGTGGTCGGTTGACCCAGGCCAGTTCAGGGCGAACGGTGCCTTGGATACGAAGGGCAGGTAGTCCTTATCCAGGGAGCGGGTCACCGTACCAACGTCCTTGGTCACCTTGCCGCTGGCATCGATTTCCTCGATTTTCACCGAGTACTGCAGGTCCAACGACGTACCAGTCCGAACGATCAGGGGGATGGCTTGGGAGTCAGCCGTCAGCAGCCCGTCACGCTTTGCTTGCTGGTACTGCGTCATCAGGGGTGCCCAATATTTAAGCTTGACCCCCAGGAAATCGGGGCCCTGGTTGAGCTGGTCCATGGTGAGGCCTGTGGTGAAAAGGTTCTCGAAGCTCCGTCCAATGGCTCCGGCATTCCGGGCATCGGCAGGCGGGGCCTTCTCAAGGGGGGCGAGGAAATCACCGGCAGAGCCAAGAAGGGCCCGTTCCGAGGCGGGGTCAACCGCGACGACGGACTCGGTCACCTCTGGTGCCATGGGAAGGGCCACCGAAAGGTTGAAGAGGTTGTGTTCGGACCCCAGGGCAGGATCCGGAAACTTGATGCCCGTTTCGCCGTTAGGGCCAGCGATCCGCACGCTTGTGCCACCGGGAGTCTTCTCCTGCACCAGCTTGCCCTTGCCGAGGGTCCCCTCCGCACTGGTCGTAAAGAGCGTCTGCGTGTTTACCCCGTCCGAACTGGTGGCTGAGGCCGTGAGCCGATACTTTTTCGGAGTGTCGGACAACACCGATTCAGCGGCCGGCCACTTGCTGGCGTCCAAAGCTGAAGGGTCCCCCGCTGTTGCCGTTCCGGCAAGGCCTGCGTTGTACCCGAGGTAATCCATGGCGTTGAGCTTGGGCGCTTCCAGGTTTTGTGTCACGCGGGACACCATGCTGATGGGAGCTGCGACCGCCGTCTGTCCCATCCCACGAATCTTGTCCAGCTGGTCAAAGCTGATTCCACCTTGGCCGTTGGCGATATCCGGCTGGATCAGCGCACCGCCGTCGCCGCCCTGCGACTGGCCGCCGTCCGCTTGGGCTGCCTGCGGCTTCGCTTGGACGAGGATGTCGTAGAGTCCACGGGAGTTCTGATCGACTGTCCTGTTCAGGGCAGCCTGCGACTGGCTCTGAACCAGCACGGACAGGCACATTGCGACGATCAAAATGGCCGCGGTCAGCAGCAGCACACGGCTTCTGATGAACCTTTGGACGGCGTTCATTGGGCTCCCTGAGACCTTGATTGCGGGCATGCACACATGGTCCGCGATTTCCCGTCAAAGATCGTGGGAATCGTGGGCCTCATGTGCGAAAAAGTATTGGCCGGCCTGCTGCCGGGTCCGAATCACGGACCCAGCCATTGTACGCAGACCGGCCACTCCAACGTGCCTATGGGTGTGTCGCAGGCACGCGATCCGGGCTGGTGGGGATCAGCCCTAGTCCTCCAGGTCCACTTCCCGAACCATATCGGCGCCGATGCCTGCCTTGATCGCTTCCAAAACCTGCTGCGGGACGGAACTGTCGATGGTCAGGAGCGCGAGGACCTGGCCGCCCTCAGTCTGGCGCGCCACCTGCATCCCGCCGATGTTGATGTTGTTCATGCCCAGGATGTGGCCGATGGTGCCGATCACGCCGGGGCGGTCCGCGTATGCCACGACCACAAGGTGTTCGCTGATGGGGATCTCGACGTCGTAGCCGTTGACGCCCACGAGCTTCTCTACCTGCTTGGGCCCGGTCAGGGTGCCGGCAACGGAAATCTGCGATCCGTCACTCAGGGCCCCGCGGATGGTCAGCACGTTGCGGTAATCTTCAGCATCGGGTGTGGTGATCAACCGGGTGTTGATGCCCCGCTGTTCGGCGATGACCGGGGCGTTGACGTAGGAAACCTGCTCGGTGACGACGTCGGCGAAGACGCCCTTCAAGGCGGCCAGCTCGAGTACTTTGACGTCAAGGGCAGCGATTTCACCAGCGACTTCGACGTCGATCTGGGTCAGGGAAGCGTGGGTCAGCGCGGTGAAGATACGGCCCAGCTTTTCAATCAAAGGAATGCCGGGGCGGACGTCGGAAGCAATGACTCCCCCGGCGACGTTCACAGCGTCAGGGACGAGCTCACCGGCGAGGGCGAGTCGAACCGACTTAGCCACGGATACGCCTGCCTTTTCCTGGGCTTCATCGGTGGAAGCACCCAGGTGGGGGGTCACCACAACGTTGTCGAGCTCGAAGAACGGCAGGTCAGTGCTCGGCTCCTTGACGAAGACGTCAACGCCGGCGCCGGCGATCTGCCCCTCTTTCAGGGCAACGTAGAGCGCTTCTTCGTCAACGAGTCCACCGCGGGCTACGTTGACGACGTAGGCGGTCTCCTTCATTTTCCGGAACGCGTCCGCGCCCAGCATGCCTACGGTCTCCGGTGTCTTCGGCATGTGAATGGTGACAAAGTCGGAGTTCTCCAACAATTCATCCAAAGTTACGAGCTTCACGCCCAGCTGGGCAGCGCGGGCGGAAGTGATGTAGGGGTCGTACGCCAGGATCTCAGTGTCGAAACCCTGTAGCCTCGCCGCGACCAAGGCTCCGATGCGACCCAAGCCAATGATGCCGATCTTCTTCTCAAAGAGTTCGATGCCCGTGTACTTGGAGCGCTTCCATTCGCCGTTCTTCAGCGCGGAGCTTGCCTGCGGGATGTGGCGGGCGAGGCTCAGGATGTGGCCAACGGTCAGCTCGGCAGCAGAGACAATGTTCGACGTCGGCGCGTTGACCACCATGATGCCTGCCTGGGTGGCGGCCTTGATGTCCACGTTGTCCAGCCCGACTCCGGCGCGGGCGATCACCTTGAGGTTCTTCGCCGCGGCTATGGCCTCTGCATCCACTTGGGTGGCCGAGCGTACCAGGATGGCATCAGCGTCGCCGATGGCGGACAGCAACTTGGAGCGGTCCGCCCCGTCGGTCTGCCGGATCTCGAAATCCGGGCCCAATGCCTCCACGGTTGCTGGCGAAAGTTCCTCGGCGAGGAGGACGACGGGTTTTGTTGCTGACACGGGGTGGCACCTTACTTTGGACAACGGAAACGGAACTGGACAAGGAGCGGATGCGCGGCCCGGGCACAGCGCCGGGACCAGCCCAGAATATCGAACCCGGGCCGCGATTCAGGTGCCCGGTCGGGATGTTACGTCGCCGTCCGGGCTGTTGTGAAGAACTTCACAGGCCGCGGTCGGCGCGGAAAATGGCAACGCCCGCCCGGCATGGTGGCCGGACGGGCGTGTGGCTAGTGCCTGTGTTGAAGGGGATCAGCGTGCAGCTGAACCTTCGACGTAGTCGGCGTCCTGCTGCTGCCAGGAGAACAGGGAGCGCAGTTCGCGGCCGACCTCTTCGATCGGGTGCTGCTCTGCTTTGGCACGGAGTTCCTTGAACTCCACGCCGCCCTTGTCCTGGTCATCGATGAAGCGCTTGGCGAAAGCACCGCTCTGGATGTCCGCGAGGACAGCCTTCATGTTGTCCTTCACCTCAGGGGTGATAACGCGGGGGCCCGAGACGTAGTCGCCGTACTCGGCGGTGTCGGAAACGCTCCAGCGCTGCTTGGCGATGCCACCTTCCCACATCAGGTCAACGATGAGCTTGAGCTCGTGGAGTACCTCGAAGTAGGCGATCTGCGGCTGGTAGCCGGCTTCGGTCAGGGTTTCAAAGCCGTACTGGACGAGCTGGGAAACACCGCCGCAGAGTACGGACTGCTCGCCGAAGAGGTCGGTCTCGGTCTCTTCGGTAAACGTGGTCTTGATGACACCGGCGCGGGTGCCGCCGATTGCCTTGGCGTAGGACTTCGCAAGGTCCCATGCGGAACCTGACGCGTCCTGCTCAACGGCAATGATGTCCGGGATACCGCGGCCGGCTTCGAACTCGCGGCGCACGGTGTGGCCCGGGGCCTTCGGAGCGATCAGGATGACGTCGACGCCGGCAGGAGCTTCGATGTAGCCGAAGCGGATGTTGAAGCCGTGCGCGAAGGCAAGGGCCTTGCCCTCGGTCAGCTTGTCCTTGATGGAGTCGTTGTAAATGGCGCGCTGGTGCTGGTCCGGAGCCAGGATCATGATGACGTCTGCCCATGCAGCGGCGTCTGCAACGTTCTTGACCGTGAAGCCTGCGTCCTGGGCCTTGGCGGTGGACTTGGAACCGTCCTTGAGCGCAATGACCACCTCGACGCCGGAATCGCGCAGGTTGAGCGCGTGGGCGTGGCCCTGGGAACCGTAGCCGACGATGGCTACCTTGCGACCCTGGATGATCGACAGGTCTGCGTCGTCGTCGTAGAACATTTCAGTCACTTGCGTAACTCCTCTTGAGTGGATTTCTTGGTTATTGATTGGTGCTGCGGTACTGGACGCAACGCTCGGCCCAGCGAGCCACCGAACGGCGGCTGCGCTTGCCCCATTCACGCGGAGCGTAGCGCCCTGTCACTCATGGAGCGGGATCCCCGCCCAACGGCCAGGGTGCCGGACTGCACGATTTCACGGATGCCGAATGGCTCAAGCACTGAAAGCAGCGCGGCAAGCTTTTCGGGGGTACCGGTTGCCTCCAGCACCAACGAGTCTGTAGACACGTCGACGACGGCGGCACGGAACAGGTCTGCAGCTTGGGTAACCTGCAGGCGTGTTGCGGCATCCGCACGTACCTTGACCAGGATGTGGTCGCGTTGTACGGAAAACTCGGAAGTCAGCTCCACAATCTTGATCACGTTGACCAGTTTGTTGAGCTGCTTGGTAACTTGCTCGATGAGGTCGCCGTCGGCGTCGACGACGACGGTCATGCGGGACATGCCCGGGACCTCGGTGGGACCCACTGCGAGCGAGTTGATGTTGAAGGCCCGCCGCGCGAAGAGGCTCGCCACGCGGGTCAGCACACCGGGCTTGTCTTCAACCAGGACGGAAAGTGTGTGACGGGTCATGATTAGTCCTCTTCTTCCCAGACGGGCGTCATGTTGCGTGCAACCTGGATCTGGTCATTACTGACCCCCGACGGCACCATAGGCCACACCATCGAGTTCGGGCTGACGACAAAGTCGATCACCACGGGACGGTCATTGATCTCGAGTGCCTTCTGGATGGTCGCGTCGATGTCCTCGTCCCGCTCACACCGTAGCGCGGCGCAGCCGTAGGCGTCCGCCAGTTTGACGAAATCCGGAATCCGGACTGTGTCGTGGCCGGTGTTCAGGTCCGTATTCGAGTAGCGACCTTCATAGAAGAGGGTCTGCCATTGGCGGACCATCCCCAGCGAGGAGTTGTTGATGATCGCGACCTTGATCGGGATGTTGTTGATGGCGCAGGTGGCCAACTCCTGGTTGGTCATCTGGAAACAACCGTCGCCATCGATCGCCCACACCACGCGGTCCGGAGCACCGACTTTGGCGCCCATTGCCGCCGGGACCGCGTACCCCATGGTGCCTGCACCACCGGAGTTCAGCCAAGCGTGGGGACGTTCGTACTTGACGAACTGGGCAGCCCACATCTGGTGCTGGCCCACCCCTGCCACGTAGATACCCTCGGGCCCGGTCAGTTCGCCGATCCGGCTGATCACGCGCTGCGGAGCCGTGAGTCCGTCCTCGGGCTCGGTCCACCCCAAGGGGTAGGTATCGCGCAGGTTTCCCAAAAACGCCCACCAGGATCCGAGGTCCGGGGTGCCGCTCTGTTCGAACTGGGTCTTCACGGCCTCGGTGAGTTCAGGAATGATCTCCTTGACCGAGCCCACGATCGGAACGTCCGCGGTTCGGTTCTTGGAGATTTCCGCAGGGTCGATGTCCGCGTGGATGACCTTGGCGTACGGGGCAAAGGTCTTCAGTACACCTGTCACGCGGTCATCAAACCGGGCGCCCAAGGTAATGAGCAGATCGGCCTGCTGAAGGGCCGTGACCGCAGAAACCGAGCCATGCATACCAGGCATGCCAACATGCTGGGGGTGTGAATCCGGGAAAGCACCGCGTGCCATCAGCGTAGTGACCACTGGCGCGCCCGTTGCCAAAGCAAGCTCCATCAGCTCGGCCGAGGCGTGGGCCTTGACGACGCCGCCGCCCACGTAAAGAACCGGCTTGCGGGAGGCTGCAATCAATTTCGCGGCTTCGCGCACCTGCTTGTTGTGGCCCCGCACCACAGGACGGTACCCGGGAAGGTCTATCTTGGGAGGCCAGGAGAAGGTCATCTGGCCAACTTGGGCGTCCTTGGCAATGTCCACGAGGACAGGGCCCGGACGGCCAGTTGAAGCCAGGTGGAAGGCCTCCGCCATGACATGCGGAATGTCGTTGGGGTCAGTGACCAGGAACGAATGCTTGGTGATGGGCATCGTGATACCCACGATGTCCGCCTCTTGGAAAGCATCGGTACCGATGACGCCGCTGGCGACCTGGCCGGTGATGGCCACCATCGGCACGGAGTCCATGTGGGCGTCCATGATGCTGGTAACGAGGTTGGTGGCTCCGGGGCCCGAGGTGGCGATGCAAACGCCAACCCGTCCGGTAACCATGGCGTAGCCTTGCGCGGCGTGGCCGGCTCCCTGTTCGTGACGGACCAGGATGTGATTCATGCTGGAGGCCATCAAGGGGTCGTAGGTGGGCAGGATCGCGCCACCGGGCAAACCGAAAATATCGTCCACGCCGAGTTCTTCGAGCGAACGGACAATTGCTTGCGAGCCGGTCATCACCGTTGGGGGTACAACGTTGTTCGGCCCAAGGACAGGAGAGAGAGGTGCAGCAGCAGCGTCGACAGCGACGGACTCAGCCGTACGGTCGACCTTTTCCGGAGCTTTCTGGGCTCCAGCGGACTTTGCAGCCATCAGCGAGGGGCTGATCGGCGATCCTTTGCTCATCGGACTCTTCCTTAGTGGATCTTCAGTGGAACTTCGTGTGGTGGTGCAAGGAAAATAAAAAAACCCCTCAGCCTTCCGGCTCTTCGAGGGGTTTGCGCGTGACGGTTCGTTACCAGTCGGGCTAAGCCACGCGCTTGGTAAGGACGACGACGCCGACGGTAACGAATGTGATCATGCGTTCAGTGTTCCCTCAAAGTGAGATAGGTGTCAATTGAGCACCCGCGTATCTCACTATTTGGACAGCAGTGTCCGCCCACCGGACTCCGCCGTCTCACGAAGGCGAAGTCCGGCGTGGGAACTAGCCGCAATAGGCGCCAGTGGAGGCGCTGTGGACGAGCTTGGCGTACTTGGCAAGGACGCCCTTGGTGAACTTGGCCGGCAACGGCTCCCAGCCCTGCTTGCGTGCTTCGAGCTCAGCCTCGTCCACGAGAAGGTCGAAGGAGCGCGCTGCGATGTCAACACGAATGCGGTCACCGTTCCTCACAAAGGCGATGGGGCCGCCGTCGACCGCTTCCGGCGCCACGTGACCGATGCACAATCCGGTGGTACCACCGGAGAAGCGGCCGTCCGTGAGCAGCAAGACATCCTTGCCCAGGCCGGCGCCCTTGATGGCTCCAGTGATGGCGAGCATTTCGCGCATGCCTGGACCGCCCTTAGGACCTTCATACCTGATGACCACCACGTCACTTTTGTGGATCTCGCCCTTGTCCAGCGCATCCAGGGCACCCTGCTCCCGCTCGAAGACTCGTGCCGTGCCCTCGAACACATCAGCGTCGAACCCTGCGCTCTTGACCACGGCTCCCTCGGGGGCCATCGATCCATGAAGGATGGTGATGCCACCGGTCTTATGGATGGGGTTGTCCAGCGCCCGGAGGATCTTGCCGTCAAGGTCCGGCGGGTTGATTGCGGCAAGGTTCTCGGCAAGGGTCTTGCCCGTGACGGTGAGGCAATCGCCATGCAGCAGGCCGGCGTCGAGCAATGCCTTCATGATGACCGGGACACCGCCGATCTTGTCCACGTCCGTCATGACATAGCGTCCAAAAGGCTTGAGGTCGCCCAGGTGCGGGATCTTATCGCCGATGCGGTTGAAGTCATCGAGCGTCAACTCGACTTCGGCTTCGCGCGCTATCGCCAGCAGATGCAAGACTGCGTTCGTGGATCCTCCGAAAGCCATGGTCACGGCGATCGCATTCTCAAATGCCTTCTTGGTCATGATGTCGCGGGCAGTAATGCCCAAGCGCAGCAAGTTGACAACCGCCTCGCCGGACTTCCGGGCAAAGTCATCACGACGACGGTCGGCCGACGGCGGCGCTGCCGAACCGGGGAGGGACATGCCGAGGGCCTCGCCGATGCAAGCCATGGTGTTTGCCGTGTACATGCCGCCACACGCGCCCTCGCCGGGACAAATGGCCTTTTCGATCCGGGTGAGGTCTTCCATGCTCATCTTGCCGGCCGCACAGGCACCGACGGCCTCGAAGGCGTCGATGAGGGTGACTTCCTTCTCGGAGCCGTCTTCAAGCTTGACCCAGCCCGGCATGATGGAGCCGGCATAGAGGAACACGGATGCCAGGTCCAGGCGGGCAGCGGCCATCAGCATGCCCGGCAGTGACTTGTCGCAACCGGCCAGCAATACCGAGCCATCGATCCGTTCCGCCTGCATCACCGTCTCCACCGAGTCGGCGATGACTTCACGGGAGACAAGGGAGAAGTGCATGCCCTCATGGCCCATGGAGATACCGTCGGAGACGGAAATAGTGCCGAACTGCATCGGGAAGCCACCGCCCGCGTGAACGCCTTCCTTGGCCCCTTGGGCCAGGCGGTTCAGCGAAAGGTTGCAGGGCGTGATCTCGTTCCAGGAACTTGCGACGCCAATTTGCGGTTTCGCGAAGTCATCATCTCCCATGCCGACGGCGCGGAACATGCCGCGCGCAGGGGCCGCATGAATACCGTCCGTTACCACCCGGCTGCGTGGTTTGATGTCCGGCGTGTTCTCAGTGTTAATTCGGGTCGCCTCACTCATGACCAAAGTCTATGTGCACCACAAGCCCGCAGACCCTTTTCACCATGTATTACTAAGCAGGCTGAATAAGTTACTAAGGACACTGAAGAATTAGCCGCGCCTTGCAGCAAAATCGCTAGACAGTCTTTGAGCAGGCACGTAACGTCGGAAACACCACAAACTGCACTCCAGTGAGCAGAAGGGCATCTCCATGGACTGGCTAATTTGGGTCATTGTCATCGTGTTGATCGTTGCGGTTATCTGGTGGTTTACCACGCGGAACAAGGGGCAGGTTTCTCCAGGATCAGCAGCCCGCGATTCGGGTCCCGGGACAATGTCGGGTCGCGCCATCGGAACCCCTCCGGGAGCGACCCAACCCAGCAATGCGGGCACGATGCCCGATACCGGCGCAGCCGCCATGGGTGTTGCGGGGCTGGCTGGCGTGGACAACCATGGCGAGCCGGGCCGCGAAGACAGCGCACCGGAAACCAGCGAGCCCACGGCAGGTAACAGAGAGCCCACAGCAGGCAGCACGGAGCCCGGGGATGGCGTGACAGCCGACGACGTTACCCGTCCGGACGAATCAGCCGACAATGCAGAGTGGGAATCGTCATGGACCAGCGGCAGCGGAGAGCCCATCGAACGGACCCATCCGGCACATGCGGCCACCCCTGTCCATCACTCGGAGTACACCAGCACCCACTCCCCCACGCTACCCGGAGCTGAGACCGCTGCAGCAGAGGATTCCGGCGGTTCGGGCCACCTGGCGGCGGCCCATCCCTATGGCGGTGGCTCCTCCAGCACCGAGGATCCCGGGTATCCCGTGAAAGCCAACGCAACCACCATGACCTACCACGACGACGACGCTCCGGATTACCCGGACGTTGCCGCCGACGTCTGGTTCGAGTCGGCCGCACACGCCGAAGCAGCGGGTTTCCGGCCGCCTCGGCGGACCAAGCGCTAGCGCTGACGAAGCAGCCAAAGAACAGCGTCATCTCTCGATTTCACAGTTCGCTGGAACTCGTGTAGAGTTACTTGTCGTTGCGGAGATCGCCGGAGAAATAACAGCCCCGGAATGATTGCAAACAACAGCTGCACCTCTAGCTCAACTGGCAGAGCAATTGACTCTTAATCAATGGGTTCCGGGTTCGAGTCCCGGGGGGTGCACCAAAAAAGGCCGTGAAGCGTAATTCGCTTCACGGCCTTTTCTTTTGGCTGCTTTTTCCCTAAAGGTGCTTCTCGAATTTCTCACCCGCCCCGCTGGAGCGTGGTCTGGAGTTCCCGCGATGTGGTGTAGAGTTATTTGTCGTTGCGAGGGGCAATAAAGAATGTTGATTCTTTGAATTCCCCAGCAATTGCTGCACCTCTAGCTCAACTGGCAGAGCAATTGACTCTTAATCAATGGGTTCCGGGTTCGAGTCCCGGGGGGTGCACCAAAGAAGGCCCCGGATCGTGTCCACGATTCGGGGCCTTTCACGTTGGGGCTTTTCAGCCCACTGGAGCGCTCAGCGCGTTGAAGCCGCTCAGCCTTGCGGGGCGTCGGTACCGACTGCCCCGGACTCTTGCTCAACGGCCGGCAGCCCGGCCAATCCCCGCACCACCATGCGAAGTTCGTCACGCAACCGTGAGGTGTCTACCGCAACAGGGGCCAGAACGTCCTGCTCAAGCTTCACAGCTTCTTCCAGGGCGGCTATCCCGGCATCCGTGAGTGTTACCACGTGGCTCCGGCGGTCCGAGTCGCTGCGATGGCGGCTGATGTGCCCGTGCAACTCCAGCCTGGCCAACGTGGTTCCCATCGTTTGAGCCTTGACCCGCGCAACTTCAGCAAGGGCGGCTTGCGTTATTGCACCCTTGGCGGCCAGTACCTGCATGGCAATGACGCCTGCGTGGGTCAGGCCGATAGACTTTAATTTCTCGTTCCACGAGATTTCCACAAGGCGCGCCGCCGTCGAAAGCAATCGGGTCGTTGGCCATCTTTCCATATCTGGCATGCCGATAGTATATGCGCGCCAAGCGCGAACTCGTGGCTTCGCGCAAACTAAACTGTGGATTCGCTACGCTTGCAAGGAGCAAATTTTGGCTGAACGACTTATTCCAGGTGACGTTGCACCTGACTTCACCCTCCGCAATCACAAGGGCAGCGACGTGAGTCTTTCCGGATTCCGCGGCCGCAATACGATCGTCTACTTCTATCCCGCTGCATCGACTCCGGGCTGCACCAAGGAAGCCTGCGACTTCCGCGATTCCCTGGCATCGCTGCAAGGAGCCGGCTACGAGGTCGTGGGCATCTCCCCGGACTCGGTGGAGGCCTTAGCCAAGTTCGTCGACAAGGAAGAGCTGACATTTCCCCTGCTCTCCGATCAGGACCACGCCGTGGCCGAGGCATACGGAGCGTGGGGCGAGAAGAAAAACTACGGACGAACCTACATGGGACTCATCCGGTCCACAGTGGTGCTGGATGCGGACGGCAAGGTCGCTCTCGCTCAATACAACGTCCGTGCCACGGGTCACGTTGCCAAACTCCGGCGCGACCTCAACCTGGATGTAGACTAGGGCCCGGTACATTTCCGGGACCGTCGTCGACGACCTTCGGAAAGGCCAGCCAGCGCGAGTGGTGAAATTGGCAGACACGCAGGATTTAGGTTCCTGTGCCTTCGGGCGTGGGGGTTCAAGTCCCCCCTTGCGCACTGCGGTGACTCACCTGTTGCAGTTGAGTCAACACAGGGTCAGAACCATAAGAGCCACCTTGGGTCATGAAACCCACGGTGGCTCTTCCTGCATGTCGACGGACGTTTCTGGCAGCTCGCTGGGAAGCTTGGCGGGGACGTTCAACTAGACTTGGACCCGGTCTGGCCGAGGCGGACCACAGCGATACGGACGGGTTTGAAGGGGACATAAGTGGCAGGCAACACACGACGGCGGCTGACGGTACAGATCGGCGCGTTTGTTGCTGCTTTAGCTTTGGCGGCGTGTACCGGCGCGCCTGGCCCAGCGCCGTCGTCGTCGTCAGGAACGACATCCACGGTGCCGACGGCGACTTTCAATTTCGGTACGCCCTCCATGCCCCTCGGACTAGACCCGGCACTGACAAGTGACTCCGAGTCGTACCGCATCACGCGCCAGGTCCTTGAAGGTCTGGTGGGTGTGGATGGTTCCACCGGGCAGACGACTCCCCTGCTGGCCACGCAGTGGAAGGACAGCAACAACGGCCTGACCTACGATTTCACGCTACGTTCCAAGGTAACGTTCCAAGACGGCACGCCCTTCGACGCGGCAGCTGTTTGCGCCAACTTCAATCGCTGGTTCACGTTCCCGGCCGACCTTCGAAAACAAGCCACCGGGATTTCGTTCCAGAGCGTCTTCAAGGCTTATTCGGACACGCCGGTTTTCTCGATCTTCAAAGATTGCAAGGTCGTCTCCCCCGCCGATGTCCAGATCAACCTGACGAGGCCCTTTACCGGGTTCCTCCAGGCCCTGACCCTTCCCGCTTTCGCGATCTCCTCCCCCACAGCCCTCACGGCGCAAAAAGCGAACGTCCTGGATACCGTCCGGAACGGCCAGCCAATGTCCGCCTACGCACTGCACCCCGTAGGCACCGGACCCTATGTGGTCTCGGGCTGGGATGCGAGCAAAGTCACCCTGACAAGTTACAAGGGCTACTGGGGCAACAAGGGACAGATCGCCACCATCAATTTCATCCCGTACGACCGCGCGGAGACACGTCAGCAAGCCCTCCTTGACGGCAAAATCGACGCCTATGATCTTGTGACATCCGGTACCTTCGACCAATTGGTCAAAAAGGGCGTTCAGATCGTCCAACGCGACCCGTTCTCGGTGATGTACCTGGGGATAAACCAAGCCGTGCCTCCGCTGGACAAACCGGAGGTCCGCCAGGCCATAGAAATGGCGATCGATAAAGAGACGCTGATCCGACGCTTCTTCATCGACAACACCACTCAGGCATCACAGTTCGTTCCGCCCAAGCTGAGCGGCTTCAACAACAACGCTCCGTCACTGGGCTACAACCCTGACAAAGCGAAGGCACTCCTGCAGAAGGCCGGCTACAAGGGCGAGGAATTGAAGTTCTACTATCCGCTCGACGCCACGCGCGCCTACTTGCCCACGCCGGAAAAAATCTATGCGGAGATCAGCAGGGAACTCGTTGCCGTGGGGTTCAACATCAAGCCAGTACCGGTCAACTGGGACGACGGATACCTTCAGAAGGTGCAGTCGCCCGGCGATCACGCTTTGCATTTGCTCGGATGGAACGGCTCCTATGCTGACGCCGACAACTTCCTGGGACCTCTCTTCGGAGAGGCCCGAGGCGAGTTCGGATACTCGGACACGGAGGTTTTCCACAACATCGAGCGAGCCCGCGCGGTGCCTAACGGTGACCAACGCAACGCCCAGTATCAAGCCATCAATGCCGAGATTGCCGCCTCCGTCCCGGCCGTTCCCATCGCCTTCCCCATCTCTGCATTGGCCCTATCCAACAAGGTGGAAAGCTACCCGGCATCACCGGTCTTGAACGAAGTTTTCACGAACGTCCGCCTAAAGCCTTGACGATCGGCCGCAATTTCAGTATTGGGTCCACCCGGGGATATTCTGTGACAGCCAGTGCCGCCGCTTACGGAGATTGATTGTGACCTTCATTTCCAAGACTCAACATGCCGACGTCGTCCTTATTGGCGGCGGAATCATGAGTGCCACCCTTGGTGCGTTCATCAAGCAACTTGAACCCACCTGGACGATCTCCCTTTTTGAAAGGCTCGACGAGGTAGGGCTTGAAAGCTCCGGCCCGTGGAACAACGCGGGAACGGGCCACGCCGCACTGTGCGAGCTCAACTACTCCCCGGCTTCCAAAGACGGCTCCGTAGACCCGTCGAAGGCACTGCACATCAACGAGCAGTTCCAGCTTTCCCGCCAGTTCTGGTCCCATCTGGTGGATAGCAAGGTCGTTGGCTCTCCCAAGGGCTTCATCAACACTGTTCCGCACATGAGCTTCGTCATCGGCGATGACCACGTGAACTTCCTGAAGACGCGCTACGAAGCTTTGAAGCCCAACACGCTCTTCCGCAGCATGGAATACAGCGAAGACCAGGCCCAGATCGCAAAGTGGGCTCCCCTGATCGTCAAGGGCCGCGACCCCAAGCAGCGTGTTGCCGCCACCCGCGCAGCGGAAGGAACCGACGTCGATTTCGGCGCCTTGACGCGTGAGCTGACCGGCTACCTGAAGGACAGTGGCGCCGAGGTCAACTACGGGCATGACGTCACCAACATCAACCGCGCAGCCGGCGGCGGCTGGGACCTGTCCCTCAAGCACCCTGCGTCCGGCGAGCATGGCCGCATCCACGCGAAGTTCGTCTTTGTCGGCGCAGGGGGCGGCGCGCTGCACCTGTTGCAGGCCTCGGGAATTCCGGAAAGCAAGGGCTACGGCGGCTTCCCGGTGTCCGGGCAGTTCTTCCGCTGCACCGATGAGGCCATCACCTCCCAGCACAGCGCCAAGGTTTACGGCCAGGCATCCGTGGGCGCCCCTCCGATGTCGGTCCCGCACCTGGACACCCGCTACGTGGACGGCAAACGGTCGCTGCTCTTCGGCCCGTACGCTGGATTCTCCACCAACTTCCTGAAGACCTCCAGCTTCCTGGACCTTCCGCTGTCCATACGCCCGGGCAATATCATCCCTATGTTGGCAGTAGCCAAGGACAACATGGACTTGACGGCCTACCTCATCAAGGAAGTTGCCAAGCGGCACGAGGCAAAGGTGCAATCCCTTCGGGAGTATTACCCCGAAGCATCGGGCGGAAACTGGGAACTGATCACTGCGGGTCAGCGGGTCCAGATCATCAAGAAGCACCCGCAAAAGGGTGGAGTCCTTCAGTTCGGCACGGAAGTCATTGCCTCCCGCGATGGCTCCATCGGCGCGCTTCTCGGTGCCTCCCCCGGAGCCTCCACGGCTGTGCCGATCATGATTGAGCTGCTGCAGAAGTCCTTCCCGAAGAACTTCAAGGCCTGGCAGTCCAAGCTGAAGGACATGATGCCCGGGTATGGCGTCAAGCTCAACGAAAACCCTGAACTTGCTGCCGAGCTCGAGGCAAGCACAGCCCGTTCCCTGCAGCTGGAAGTAGCCAACGCAGTCCAAAGCTAGGCCTTTCCCGGGGCTGCGGCCGGTTCCCGTCAGACGAATCGTTTGGTAGACCGCAGGAGTCAATGCAATGTTCCGCCTGGCCACGCTGTCCCTGGGAAACCGGGCATTGATCGCGCTGATCACCGTCTTTGCGGCGGTGTTCGGCGTGATCACCATGGGTTCCCTGAAACAGGAACTCATCCCGTCCATCGAGTTCCCGCAGATCACAGTGGTGACCTCCATGCAGGGCGCGTCGCCTGAGGTGGTGGACAAGCAACTCAGCCAACCCCTTGAGAAGGCCTTGAACAGCGTCGAGGGACTGGAGTCGACCTCGTCCACTTCGCGAAGCGGAGTTTCGCAGATCACCCTGGTGTTCACGTACGGTTCCAACCTCGACCGCGCGCGCAACCAGATCGATCGGGCTATTTCGAACGCCAAGCGGGTACTCCCGGCCAACGTGGATCCCCAAGCCATCGCCGGGAACATCAGCGATTTCCCCATTGTTTTCCTGGCGGTATCTTCTGACAGGCCGCTCAGCGAGCTCAACGCGGATCTCCAGAGGCTCAGCGTGCCCCGGCTCCAGAAGATCGACGGCGTTCGCGGCGCCGACGTCACTGGGGGCGCCGCCCAGCACATCCTCATCCAGCCCCGCCCGGCCGATCTCGCGTCTACCGGAGCCTCCGTGGGAGCGATCAGCGAAGCCCTGAAGAACAACGGCACGCTGGTTCCCGTGGGCACCATCGAAGACCAGGGTAAAACGCTCTCCCTTCAATTGGGCAGCCCCGTAGATTCCCTTGACGTCATCAAGGGCCTGCCGCTGGGGGGAACCAAGAATCCGGCTACCATTGGCGCCGTGGCCGATGCGAGCATCCAAGATGATGCAGCAACGTCGATCACCCGGACCAATGGCAAGCCAACATTGGCCCTCTCGATCACCAAGAAGCCCGAAGGCGACACGGTGGCCATCTCCCACGCGGTACGGGACGCCATCGCCCCCATGCAGGCCGAACTGGGCAACAATGCGTCCTTCACCGCCGTCTTCGACCAGGCTCCCTTCATCGAAAAGTCCATCAAAGATCTCACCACCGAAGGTCTTCTGGGCTTGGGATTCGCCGTTGCGGTAATCCTCGTGTTCCTGATGTCCGTGCGTTCAACCCTGGTCACGGCCATTTCGATCCCGTTGTCTTTGCTGATCACGTTCATCGGCATCTTCGCCACGGGATACACACTGAACATCCTCACCCTCGGCGCCCTCACCATCGCCATTGGGCGGGTGGTTGATGACTCCATTGTGGTCATCGAGAACATCAAACGGCATCTCAGCTATGGAGAGCCCAAGCTCACCGCGATCCTGACCTCCATACGGGAGGTAGCCGGGGCTATCACAGCATCGACCCTCACAACGGTCGCTGTTTTTCTTCCCATCGCGTTCGTCGGTGATCTGGCAGGTGAGCTTTTCAGGCCCTTCGCGCTGACAGTGACCATCGCCTTGCTCTCATCGTTGTTGGTCTCGTTGACGATTGTCCCGGTCCTCGCATTCTGGTTCCTGGCCTCCCCCGCGGCGGCAGGAACCACGGAGGGGAACATCGAGGGCGCCATGGAGGGCGCCGGCTCCCGGATGGACCGGTCACGCAGCGTTGCGGAGACGGCCCGCGAGGCTGAACAGCGCAGCAGACTGCAGCGCGGCTACCTTCCCATCCTCCAGAAGACCCAGAAGCATCCTGTTTTGACGTTGTCGGGGGCTGCGGTTATCCTCGTTGCCACGCTCGCCCTCTCACCGTTGCTGGCCACTGATCTCCTGGGGAGTTCAGGCGAGAACAGCATGACGGTGAAACAGGTCCTTCCCGCCGGAACCAGCCTTCAGGCCACGAGTGATGAGGCGACAAAAATCGAAGCTGCCCTCCGCGGGCTCAGTGGAATCAAGGACGTCCAGGTCACCTCGGGCAATGCTCAAACGGGCTTCGCTGCCTTGACCTCTTCCGGTGCTTCGAACTCGACTTTCACCATTGTCACGGACGAGAAAGCGAATCAGCAGAAGCTCCAGGATGATGTCCGGGCCAAGCTCAAAGGCGCCGCAGGAAAAGTCACTGTGGGCTCGCAGCAGGGTGGATTCGGTACCTCCTCCACCGTGGACATCACCATCAAGGCCGCTAATTCGGCTGATCTCCAGACAGCCAGCGATGCAATCGTCAAGTCCATGGACGGCGTTCCCGGCAGCTCCGAGGTTGCCACCAACCTTGCCGCCACACAACCGGTGGTCCAAGTCCGTGTTGATCGTGCCAAGGCTGTTGCTGCCGGGCTGACAGAAGAGCAGGTAGGTGCCTTCCTTGCTTCGACCGTCAGCCCCATTCCGGCGGGCACTGTGCGCATAGAAACCAACGATTACCCCGTACAAATCGGGCAGGGCACCCGTTTCACGAGTATCGCTGCGGTGCGCGCCCTCCAGATTCCCACAGTACGTGGGGGCCTCGCCCTGGACAGCATCGCCGCCGTCGAACAGGTGGACGCGCCGGTCTCCATCACCAGCAGCAACGGCCAGAGGACGGCGAAAGTCACGGTGACGCCGTCGGGCTCCAACCTGGGCAGCGTCAGCTCCGCCGTCCAACAACGATTGGCAACGGTCCACCTTCCGGCCGGCGTCACGGCATCCGTTGGCGGAGCAACTACCCAGCAGGCGGATTCCTTCCGACAGTTGGGGTTGGCCCTGCTGGCCGCAATCGCGATCGTCTACGTGATCATGGTGGCCGCTTTCAAGTCCCTGGTCCAGCCCCTGATCCTGCTCGTCTCAGTGCCGTTTGCGGCGACCGGCGCAATCGTGCTGTTGCTGCTGACGGGCGTTCCCCTGGGCCTGCCATCGCTGATCGGCATGCTGATGCTCGTGGGCATCGTGGTGACCAACGCAATCGTACTGATCGACCTGATCAACCAATACCGAAAACCTCACGACGGCAAGCCCGGCATGGGCGTCGCCGACGCCATCACACACGGCGCACGCCAGCGTCTGCGGCCCATTCTCATGACCGCCCTGGCAACGGTTTTCGCCTTGACTCCCATGGCGCTTGGCCTTACCGGTGGTGGGGGCTTCATTTCCCAGCCTTTGGCCATCGTCGTGATCGGTGGGCTGGTATCGTCCACCGCCCTGACGCTGGTTCTGGTTCCTGTCCTCTACAAGCTGGTGGAGGGCCGCCGGGAAAAGAAGCAGCTGTTGAAGGACCTTCAGCGCAAACCGACCGCAAGCCCGGCTTCCGGTGCAGGAGCCGGAGCCGGTGGGCTCCAGGACTGGACCACCGGTACCATCCCACGGGTAACCGGCCGCCGCGCCGCTCCCACCCGCGGGGACTAGCGAACTCCTCCACTTCAGAGCCGGGAACATTTCCCGGCTCTGACCTGTTACAGGCTTCGATACATGCAAATGCATCTAGTTTGAGGTACAGTGGCACTAGGGCCCGGAACCACGGGCAAGGAGAAAGGCACACCATGCAGATCGGCGTATTCAGCGTCAGTGACATCACCACTGACCCCACCACGGGCCGCACCCCGACGGAAAACGAGCGCATCAAGGCGTCCGTTGCCATCGCCAAGAAGGTCGAAGAAATTGGTATGGACGTGTACGCCATCGGCGAGCACCACAACCGGCCTTTCTTCTCCTCCTCCCCCACCACGACGTTGGCCTACATCGCGGCGCAGACGGAGCGGATCACCCTCTCAACGGCCACCACCTTGATCACCACCAATGATCCGGTGAAGATCGCCGAGGACTTCGCGATGCTGCAGCACCTCTCCGACGGCAGGGTGGACTTGGTACTTGGGCGGGGAAACACCGCCCCTGTGTACCCCTGGTTCGGCAAGAACATCCAAGACGGCGTGGAACTCGCGATCGAAAACTACAGCCTGCTCCGCAAACTGTGGGATGAGGACACCGTCAACTGGTCGGGCAAGTTCCGCACACCGCTGCAAAACTTCACCTCCACCCCCCGCCCCCTGAATGACGTTGCCCCGTTCGTGTGGCACGGCTCCATCCGCACGCCCCAGATCGCCGAAGTCGCGGCCTATTACGGCGATGGCTTCTTCGCCAACAACATCTTCTGGCCCAAAGAGCACTACCAGCAATTGATCGGACTCTACCGCGAGCGCTACGAGCACTACGGCCATGGCAAGGCGGACCAAGCGATTGTGGGCCTCGGCGGCCAGTTCTTCATGCGGAAGAACTCCCAGGATGCCGTGAAGGAATTCCGTCCCTACTTCGACAACGCACCTGTGTACGGACACGGACCCTCCTTGGAGGACTTCACCTCCCAGACGCCATTGACCGTGGGCAGCCCGCAGGAAGTAATCGAAAAGACGCTGACCTTCCGCCAGTTCTTTGGCGACTACCAGCGGCAGTTGTTCCTGATCGACCACGCCGGGCTTCCTTTGAAGACGGTCTTGGAGCAGTTGGACCTCTTCGGGGAGGAAGTACTGCCTACTCTTCGCAAGGAGTATGCAGCGCTGAAGCCCGCACACGTTCCGGACGCCCCGACGCACGCTTCACGTGTGGCTGCCGCGTTGGAGGCCAAGGTCAACGAATCAGCGGCCGCCGCGGAGCAGGACGCCTGATGTCCGGAAGCCCGGCGTCGTCCGCTGTTCGCCTCGCCGCCGAGACCTGGGAGTCGTTGTTCCGCTCCCAGGTGGCGGTGATGCGGAAACTCCAGTCGGGACCGGCGTTCAAGACACTCCCCGTCAGGGAGTATGACGTCTTGTTCACGTTGTCCCGCTGCCCCTCCGGGCAGCTGCGCCTCAACGAAATCAACGACAAGGTGCTGCTGAGCCAATCAAGCCTGAGCCGCTTGGTGGACCGCTTGGAAAAGCGAGGCCTCGTGGAACGGACGTCGGCTCCCGACGACGGTCGCGGAGTCTTGCTCTCCCTCACCGAGTCCGGACGGGAACTTCAAAAAGCCATCGGGCGCGACCACGTACGTGACATCGCCGCGTTGATCGAGCCCGCCCTCACCGCGGCGGAACAGCGCGAGCTGCTGCGCCTGACCGAGAAGCTGCGCACTGCCGTGGCAGGGCACTAGCGAAGGCTCATGAGCTCCCGGGGGTCCTCCCTCGGGAGCTCGCCGTTCACGGAAGCGCTGACCTTGAGCGTTGTGAGCACCAAGCTGCCACCCACCGTTGAAAGGAAGGCCGTGTCCGAGGAGTCCCTGCCCGCGGTAATCCGGAGCATGGATCCACGGGGGGCGAGTCCCGTGGGATCGATGACGTGCCAAGCGCCGTCGATGTAAGCCTCGGCAACGGCGTGGAAGTCCATGGGGGTCAGACCCGGCGCGTAGACGGCGGCAAGCCTCGCCGGCACATCCTTGGAGCGCAACAGGGCGATGGCAAGGTGCGCGAAATCGCGGCACACTCCCCTGCGATGAAGCAACGTTTCCACCGCCCCATCCGTCCCCCGGGAAGATCCGCTGACGTAACGGAGCTCCTGGTTGACCCAATCGCGGACAGCTTGAAGCAGCTCCACGCCCCGCAGGGAGCCGAACTCGGCGTAGGAGGTTGGCAACAGCCGGTCGGACTCGGCATACCTGCTGGGCCTGACGTACCGGATGAGTTCCATGGCCGATGCTGTGTCTTGGTCGCCCAGCCCCTGCACTGTGGCGTTGTAGGCGACGAGGACCTCGCTCGGTTGGGCAAATTCCATGTACTGGAACCTGCCGCCGTGGTGGTCGTCGAGTTCGCGGAACGGTACTTCCCGGCCATCGACGGTAACGGACAGCTTTTCCGATACCGAGGTGTATCCGGAGTTGTTGGCCACGGCGATCGCCAACGCCACCTTCGTGTCAGCTGCAGTTTTGAAGGCGAGCTCTGCAGCAACATTGCGTTCCATTGATCTCCGGGGTGTTCGTAACGGGGGTGTTGGCGGGCGGGGCCTTCAGAGACAGTAGCATCCCCTGCAGGGTGCCGGATTTCGTTGCCCAACCAGGTCCGGCCGTGTGCTGTGGCGGTCCGGGTCTAGGCTGGGAGTATGGCTCCCCTTCCGCACGTTGAATCCGAGGACACTCTCCCCACGATGTCCGCCCTGGACATAGTGGATTGGCGCTTGCGGACATTTGCCATGTACGACAAGGTGCGCCAGCTTGCAGCGTCCAACCCGTTCGACGCACACGTCTTTTGGCGCCAGGAGCGGGACCTCATGTTTGCCACCCACCCCGCGTCCGCGCTCACCCCGGAACTGAAGGCAACGTTCTCTGGACTGACAACCGCGCAATACGATCCCTCGTTCCGGCTGAACGCCGTGTTGTCTCCTGAGGGTTTCGGGCAGGAGATGAACGTCCAAACAGGTACGGACGGGGTGGTTCCGTTCACGCGTATCGGCACGTTCGACCTTCCGGGCTTGGGCTCGCTGGCAGCCTGGCGGCTGCGAAGCTACGGGGGCGGAATTTTCGTGCCCTTCCGTGACGCAACGGCCGGCAAGGACGGCGGTAGCTACGGGGCAGGCAGATACTTGTTGGATACTGTCAAAGGCGCGTTCCACGGGACCCGGGGAACCGGCGCGGAGCAGGAATTCATCCTCGACTTCAATTTCGCTTACAACCCCTCGTGCGCCTACAACGAGGCGTGGGCTTGCCCCTTGGCGGGACCGGCCAACCGCATCCCGGCGGATATTCCGGTTGGCGAGTTATACACGCCTGCCTAACGGAACAAGCCCCCAGGGTCCACGATGGCAAGCCCCGCAACCGAGGCCAGGATGGTCACCGGCGCCACGATCAAGCCGGATAAGGCATAGCCTGGCCATTTGATCAGGACGTTCATCCGGGTCAGCCGGTCGTGCCATAGCAGCGTAGCCAGCGAGGCCCAGGGCGCGATCAGCGGCCCCGCGTTGACCCCGATCAGCAGCGCGGCCATTCTGGCCTGAGTTCCGGCGAGTGGCTCGGCCAGAAGGTACGCCGGCAGGTTGTTCAGGACATTTGAACCCAGGGCCCCCGTCATCGCCAGCCGCAACAGCTCCCAGAACCCTTCACCCTGGCCCGCTACCTGCCCGATCAGCACGGAAGCGCCAACGTATCGGGTGGCCTCGACCACCAGGAACAGGCCGCAGGTGAACAGCAACAGGGACCAAGGTATCAGTGACACCTTGAGCACCTTGGGTCGCCGGATCGCGAACAACAAGGCCAAGACGACGGCGGCGGCTGCCGACGGGATCCAGATGGCGATACCGGACACCAAAGCCGGAAGCAACAGGAGCAAGACCACGGCGCTTCCCGCAAGGAGCACCTTATCGGGCACCCGGGCGCCGTCCGCATTTCGCGACGCAGCTCCCGAGGCAGTTACCGACGAACTTCCGGACCCACTTACCGACGAACTGCCGGACTTAGCTCCCGACGCCGGGCGGTGGGAACCGGTGGCGTAGCTCTTGAACAGTTCGCGTCGGAAGACTACAGCTATGAAAGCCAACGGCACGAGGACCGCGATCATGGATGGAGCCCACATCAGCTGTGCAAAGCCAGCCGGACTGATGCCGTTCAGGCTGTGCTGTGCCAAAAGGTTGGTCAGGTTGGAGATCGGCAGGAGCAAGCTCGCGGTGTTCGCCAACCACACCGTGGTTAACGCAAACGGCAGGACGGGCAAGCCTGCCTGCCGGGTTACCGTTACCACCACAGGGGTGAGCAGCACCGCCGTCGTATCAAGGGACAGGAAAACGGTGCTCAGCGTAGCGAACAACGCCAGGAGCAGCCACAAAAGGACGCTGCTACCGCGTCCCCACTGCCGCAACCGGCGGGCAATCCATTGGAAGGCGCCCGCCTCGCTGACGAGTTCGGTGACAACTGTCATCGCGACCACGAACCCGAGGATGGGTGCCACCCGGTCAACGAGCACAAAAACTTCCGGTACGGGAAGCACGCCTGTCGCGACAGTTACCCCACCCACTATCAGGAGAACCAGGCCAATAATCGCAAGACGCATGATTCGGATTCTAAGCCCGGATACCGCTCGGCCGTGCGAGGCCCGCCTGCAGCACTGTCCCCGGGTGGAAGGGCATCGGGGAGCTACCGGACCCCTCCTCGGGCGCACTCTGGGAAGAACCGGCAACTTAATGTGTCAGGCTTAACCCTATGGAGACTGCCGCCGACGCCACTGAATTGCGGACGGCGACCCCCACCAAGACCAAGCCAAAACGGCGGCGCGGCCTGCTGCGGTACCCCGTTGTCAGGCAACTGCTGCGCTTCACGGGCGTCGGAATCGTCTGCACTGCCAGCTCCTTGGGTATCTACGCCGTGCTCCGTCCCTGGATCGACCCTCAGCTTGCGAACGCAGTGGCATTGATCCTCACATCACTGATGAACACGGCGCTGAACCGAAGGGTCACTTTCAAGATCAGCGGCCGGAAGAAGCGCGCCAAGGACAACCTGAGCGGGATGATCGTTATCGGCATCGCGTTGGTCATTACCGGTGGCAGTCTCGGCGTGCTTCACCTCTTCCGGCCGGATGCCACTGTCAGCGATGAACTGTGGACCACGACGCTTTCCGGATTCGCGGCCACCGCGGTGCGGTTCAGCTTGCTCCGGCACTGGATTTTCCGGCGGGCGCGGCACGTTTAGTTTTCTTGTGGCGCCGCTGGTTTTCTTGTGGCGCCGCTAGTGCTGTTGTGGCACCGCCAGGTTCCGGACGCGTCCGACGGCGGTTTCCACAGCGGTGGCGGCCTGCTCGAGCTCGGCGCTGGTCACCGCGGAGGTGAAGCTGAAGCGCACTGCCGTCTGGGCTGTTTCGGGGGGGATACCAAGCGCAAGCAACACCGGCGAGGGAGCATCCGACCCGGCGGCGCAGGCGGAGCCGCTGGAACAGATGACCCCCAGGCGCTCAAGTTCCAACAAAACAGATTCGCCGCTGGTGCCGGGAAAACAGAATGACGCCAAGGACGGGAGCCGTTGAATCCGGTGGCCGGTCAGCATGGCATCCGGCACTGCGGCCAGCACCCGGTCAATGAATTCCTCCCGCAATGCCGTAACCCGGGCGGCTTCCTCCTTGCGGGTCACTTCGGAGAGGGCCAGCGCTGTGGACAGCGCCACTGCCCCTGCCACGTTTTCCGTACCTGAACGCCTGCCTCGCTCTTGCCCTCCGCCATGCATGAGGGGCTCGACCTGTATCCGTCCTTTGACGAACAAGACCCCGGAGCCCTTGGGTGCGCCGACTTTGTGTCCGGAGAGGCTCAGTGCGTCCACGCCCAACGCCTTGACATCCAGGGAAAGCCAGCCGGCTGCCTGCACGGCGTCAGTATGGAAGGGGACCCCGAACTCGTGTGCGGCGGCCGCCAGAGCGGCGACCGGCTGCACTGTACCAACCTCGTTGTTGGCGTACATGATGCTCACCAGGGCCGTTTGGGGGCCCAGGACGCTCCGCAGGGCGTCGATGGTCACCAACCCCTTGTCATCCACCGGCACCACGTCCACGGCGAATCCATGCGCCCGTTCCAGGTAGCGGGCGGATTCTTCCACTGCCGGATGTTCGACGGCGCTGATCACCACCCGGTTGACCGTGGGATCGGCTGACTTCCGCGCCAGGGCGATGCCCTTGACCGCAAGGTTATCGGCCTCCGTACCGCCGCACGTAAATGTCACCTCGCCAGCACGGCAATGGAGCACTGAAGCGACGCCGGAGCGCGCCGTGGCCAGTGCTGCCGCCGCAGCTTCACCCAACGTGTGGTGGCTTGACGGGTTGCCGAAATCGCCGCTGAGGTAGGGCCACATGGCCTCAAGGGCCTCACGGCGAACCGGCGCGGTGGCGGCGGCGTCAAGATAGATCATGGTGGACTCCCCGGCTTCAGCCCTGCGGCGCCGTCAGTTCGATATCGAGGCCGAGGTCCAATGCTGCGACGCTGTGCGTCAGCCCGCCGATGGAGATGACATCGACTCCGGCAGCGGCGATTTCGGTAACAGTGGAGGTGTTGACGTTGCCGCTCGCTTCAACGATTGCCCTCCCGTCCACTTGTTTGACGCCCGCCCGGAGCTGCTCGATGCAGAAGTTGTCCAGCATGATGGTGTCCACTCCCGCCGCCAGGACGGGCTCAATCTGGTCCGCGCTGTCAACTTCGACTTCAAAATGGGTGGTGTGGCCCAACTGCGCCTTCGCGGCGATCAGCAACTCGGTGAGCTTGCTGGAGTCGCCCCCGGTCATGACCGCGAGGTGGTTGTCCTTGGCCAGCACGGCGTCGGACAGGCTGTAACGGTGGTTGGCTCCCCCGCCACAGCGAACGGCGTAACGCTCGAGCACCCTCAGCCCGGGCGTGGTTTTACGGGTGTCCGTAATCCGGGCCCTCGTGCCTTCCACGAGCCTGACGAACTCCGCCGTCTTGGTGGCAATGGCGCTCATCCTCTGCACCAGGTTCAGGGCGACGCGTTCGGCGAGCAGCACCGAGCGGGCGTTGCCGCTGACCCTGGCGAGGTGCGTTCCGGCGTCGAACTCCTCGCCGTCGGCGAGCAACAGCTCCACGTCCAGCGCCGGGTCCACGCATAGCATGGCCTCACGGAACACGGAGCCTCCGCTCAGCACTCCGGGCACGCGCGCATTGAGCACGGCCACGGCCCTTGCCTGCGCCGGGATCAACAGCTGTGAAGTGATGTCGCCGCTGGGCGCATCCTCGGCAAAGGCTCGTTCCAGGATCTCCCGTACAGGAGCCATGGGAAGGGCCAGATGGTTTGTTGGAGCAGTCATCGGACGAGGCTCGCTTTCCGGGTGGTGATGTGATGCTTCTCTGAAGGCTCGACGGGGGCAGGTTCCGCCACGCTGTCGCTGCGGTAATGGGCGCCGAGCGATGCCCTCCGCTTCCGCGCCGCACGCACGAGCAACTGCGCCGCGAGCAGCAAGTTGGAGTCCTCGTGCGCCTGAACATCCAAGGACCTGGAGACCACCAAGGGCACGACGTCGGCCTCCCAAGCGGCCAGGGCAGCCTCGGCCTCAGCCAGCAGCAGCCCGTTCCGCAGGACGCCGGCCTTGGCCGTCATCAGCCGCTGCAATGCCTGCCGTGAGAGGCCGCTGGATGTTGGCGCCTCGGCGGCCTCGTTGAGCGGGAGCACGTCAGTGGTTCCGCGCGGAGCCCTGCGGTCTTCGGAAAGGAAGCCTTGCACAGCCCGCCGGCCAAACACCAGCCCTTCCAGCAAGGAATTGCTGGCCAGCCGGTTGGCGCCCTGAACTCCTGTGCAAGCGACTTCGCCAGCGGCCAACAGACCGGGAACGGAGGTTCGCCCGTAAAGATCGGTGACCACTCCGCCCATCCAGTAGTGTGCTGCCGGGGCCACGGGAACCGGTTCCCGGGTCCAGTCGATTCCGGCTTGGAGGGTGCGGGCGGAGATGGTGGGGAATCTCTTGCTGAGGAAACCGCTCCCGCGCTGGGCTTCGATGACCGTTGCATCGAGGAACACATGGCCGTTGGGGTTCCCAAGCGCAGCAAGGTGGAGGGCGATGCTTCGGGAAACAACGTCCCGGGGGGCCAGCTCGGCCTCCGGGTGGTAGTCAGGCATGAAGCGGTGGCCGTTTGCGTCCACGAGGATCGCCCCTTCCCCGCGCACCGCTTCGGAGATCAACAGCGGCTCCGCCGCGCCGTCGGCCTGGGGAGTGGGAAACACCATGCACGTCGGGTGGAACTGGAAGAATTCAAGGTCCGCCACGTCGGCGCCGACACGACAGGCAAGGGCCAGCCCATCAGCTGTGGCCACGGACGGGTTGGTGGTTTGCGCGAAGAGTTGCCCGGCCCCACCGGTGGCCAAAAGTACAGCATCACCGTGGATGCTGTGCCGGGCCCCGTTGTGGAGGAACTCGACGCCGGACACGCGTGCGGACCCTGCACCCGCTCGCATCAGAGCCGTCACCTGGGCGTGCCCGATGACATGGAGCCTGCCTGCATCATGGAACTCCAGCACGGTCTTGATCAGTGCTGCCGCCACACGGGCACCCGTGGCATCTCCACCTGCGTGCAGTATGCGCGGCGCCGAGTGCGCCGCCTCCAGCCCCAAGGCCGGTCCGCCGTCGTCGTCAAGATCGAAGCTGACACCAAACCGGGCCAGTCCGGCGATGTCGGTGCGGGCCTCGGTACACAGCACCCGGACGGCTTCTTCGTTGCAATGCCCGGCGCCGGCCCTCATGGTGTCGGCGATGTGCGCTGCCACCGTGTCACCGGGCGCCGGTTCATCCAGCACCGCAGAGATGCCACCTTGGGCGAAGTACGTGTTGCTGTCCGCGAGCGCGCCCTTGGTCAGCAGCACGACGTCGGAACCGGCTTCGGCGGCCAGCAGCGCGGAATACAGTCCTGCGATGCCGCTTCCGACGACGATCAGCCGTTGCCGGGGCCCTTCGGCAGGGCTGCCTGCAGCGATAGGAAAACTATCTGCAGTCATGTGAAGCTCGATTCGGCTAGTGGTTGTGGTTCTGTAGTCAGGCCGGCTTGGCGGCCAGCATGCGCTCCAAGGCGATTTTCGCGTTGTCCTGCACTGCGTCATCCACGGTGATGCGGTTGACGATGCGTCCTTCGACGAGTTCCTCGAGCACCCACGCCAGGTAGCCCGGGTGAATGCGGTACATGGTGGAGCACGGGCAGATCACGGGGTCAAGGCAGAAGATGGTGTGCTGGGGATTCTCGGCGGCAAGCCGGTTCACCATGTTGATCTCGGTGCCGATGGCGAACGTGGTGGGTTCCGTGGCAGCGGCGATGGCCTTCTTGATGAAGTCGGTGGAACCGGCGGAGTCCGCGGCGTCCACGACCTCCATGGGGCACTCGGGGTGGACGATGACGTTCACGCCCGGGAAGTCGATGCGGGCCTTCTCGATTTGGCTGACGTTGAAGCGCTTGTGGACCGAGCAGAAGCCGTGCCACAGGATGACCCGTGAATCCAGCAGTGCCTGCTCATCGTTGCCGCCCAGTTCTTTTCGCGGATTCCACATGGGCATCTGTTCTAGGGGCACTCCGAGGGCTTTGGCCGTGTTGCGGCCCAAGTGCTGGTCCGGGAAGAACAGGACCCTCTGGCCGCGTTCAAACGCCCATTCCAGGACCACTGTGGCGTTGGAGGAGGTGCAGACGATACCGCCGTTCCGGCCACAGAAAGCTTTGAGTGCGGCAGAAGAGTTCATGTAGGTGACCGGTATGACAGGTACGCGGCCCTGATCATCGGTTTCCGTGCCGAAGATTTCCTCGAGCTGCTCCCAGCACTCCTCCACGGAATCTTCATCGGCCATGTCTGCCATGGAGCAGCCGGCTGCCAAGTTGGGTAGGATCACGGCCTGCTCCGGGGTGGAGAGGATATCGGCGGTCTCTGCCATGAAGTGGACACCGCAGAAAATGATGGCTTCAGCGTCCGGCTTGGTGAGTGCGGCGTTGGCCAACTGGAAGGAGTCACCCACGAAGTCCGCGTACTGGATGACTTCATCGCGTTGGTAGAAGTGCCCCAGGATCACCGCGCGATCGCCGAGCTTGGCTTTCGCGGCACGGATACGGGCGTCGAGTTCGGCGTCGCTGGCCTGTTTGTATTCGTCCGGCAACTGGCCTTGCCGCGGCGTGGCGGCCGGTGCGGTGTCGCTGCTGGATGCCCCAGGACCGTAGGCAGGAGCACCCGCGAGCGCTTCGGCGAGGTCGTATTCCCAAGGTCCCTTCGCCAACGCCGGGCTGCAGGTGGCGCCTGCGCGGGAGAGTCCGTTCTCTGCTTCTTCGCGAGTGATCAACTGGACGGCAGTGTTGACGCTGCTCATGATGTGCTCCTGTTATCTGGCCCGAGGCCGGGTGTTCCGGTAAAGCGGTAGAGGCGTGGTGGGCGGTGTTTCCCGCCTTGGAGGTACTGGCCGGTTTCTTCGATTTCCGGCGTGGCCTTGATGTGGCGTCGGAAATTAGCGGGATCCAATTGCCGGTCCAGGACTGCTTCGTAGACTTCCCGCACTTGGGCCAAGGTGAAGAATTCACCCAGAAGGTGGTAGGCGATCGATCCGTAGGCCATCTTGTTGCGGAGCCGCCACAGTGCGTAGTCCACGATTTCCTTGTGGTCAAAGGCCAACTCCCCCAAGCGGTCGGCCCGGAACCAGCGCACGTTCTCCGATTCGTCAGCGAGGGCGGCTTCTGTCGGTTGGACCAGGGCCCAATAGACGATGGAGACCACACGCTGGCTGGGAGAGCGGTGGAGGCCGCCGAATGCGTACAGCTGCTCAAGGTAGTGCGGAATGAGGCCGGTGGTCTCACGGAGGTTGCGTGAAGCTGCGTCTTGGAGGGATTCGTCGTGAGACAGCGGCCCACCTGGCAGGGCCCACATGTCCTTGAACGGCTCGCGAATCCTCCGGACCAGCGGCAACCAGAGGGTGGGACGGCCCGATTTTTCGCTTGGCCGAAGAGCGAAAATGACGGTTGAAATAGCCAACGACGGCGGTGCCAGCCGCCGTTCGGCGACGTTCGCTGAGATGGGACTCATGGCACGCACCTCGCTTCGACGCCAGCCCGTCCCGCCGGAGTCTCGGTGCTACCCCGGAGGAATACATTGGATGATCAGAATTAGTTAAAGTCATTTTGACTAGAACTAATGGTACGTCCGTGGCAACGTTGAACCAAATGCCCTGCGTCACATTTGCTCGGCTGCCGCCTCCATGAGGGGCAGCGTGCGGCCCTGGATATGGCTGTTCAGCGCGATGACCGACGAGCACCGGACCACGGACTTGGTAGCAATCATGGCGTCAAGCACCCGCTGCATGTCCGGGTTGGAGCGCGCGGCAATCCGCACCATGAGGTCTGAATTGCCCGTCACCGTGTGCACTTCGGTGATCTCGGGGATGGCACTCAAACTCTGGATAACGGCGTCGTGGCCAATCTCCTGGGTGATGGTCACGGAACAGAAGGCCACTACGGGGAAGCCGAAGTTGGCCGGATCCGGCTGCGGGACCCACGATCCAATGACGCCGCTTTCCATCATGCGGTCGATCCGGGACTGCACAGTGGCACGGGCGACGCGGAGCACCCTGGAGGCTTCAAGCACGGAGGATCGGGGCGAATCCGTGAAGAACCGTACAATTTTTGCATCAAGCGCATCGACCATCATCAAAGTTCCCATCACCCAAGGGTTGTCACCTGTCACATCAGCACCGTGAGAAGTGATGTATCTTACAATCTGCGAGAATTATTCCACGGTCCTGCCTGCGGCGTCGACGCACGGTTGATCCGCTCGCATCCCAGATGGCTTGTCCAGCTCACGAGGCTGCCAGGCTCAACCCCCATGTAATCCATAGAAGGTAGACACGTATGACAACGAAGTCCATGGCGGCTCCTGCCCAAACATCCGGCCTCGGCCACTCCCTGAAGCCGCGCCAGCTGACCATGATGGGATTGGGCAGTGCCATTGGCGCGGGCTTGTTCCTCGGCTCAGGCGCCGGTGTCCAAGCCGCCGGCCCGGCCGTACTGGTTTCATACCTCGTGGCCGGAACCCTGATTATCCTGGTCATGTGGGCGCTCGGCGAGATGGCTGCCGCCAATCCCAATAGCGGCGCCTTCTCCGTTTACGCTGAAAAGGCCCTGGGCAAGACAGCCGGAGGGACCGTCGGTTGGCTCTGGTGGCTGCAACTGGTGGTGGTGATCGCCGCAGAAGCTCTTGGCGCCGCAGGGCTGCTCTTCTCGGTGTGGCCCGTCGTCCCGGTCTGGATCCTCGCACTGGTCTTCATGGTGGCCTTCACGGGAATCAACCTCGTTGGTGTCCGCAATTTTGGCGAGTTCGAGTTTTGGTTCGCCATCTTGAAGGTAGCGGCCATCGTTATTTTCCTACTCATCGGGGCAGCACTGTTGTTCGGTTGGCTCCCGAACGTCACATCCCCCGGATTCTCGGCGTTCGGGACTTTCGCTCCGCACGGCATGAGCGGCATAGCGAACGCCTTGTTCGTGGTGATCTTCGCCTTCGGCGGCACGGAAATCGTCAGCGTGGCCGCTGCCGAAACCGAGAATCCGGCCCATAGCGTCGGCAAGGCGATCCGCACCGTGGTGTGGCGCATCCTGGTCTTCTACATCGGTTCCGTGTTCGTCATCGCAGCTGTCCTCCCCATGGGATCTGCCGGGCTGAAGTCCCCTTTCGCAGGAGTCCTCGACCTTGCAGGAATTCCCGGAGCCGGGACAGCCATCACCCTGGTGGCCGTGGTGGCGCTGTTGTCGGCCCTCAACGCCAACCTTTACGGGGCGTCGCGGATGATCTTCTCGTTGTCCGAGCGAGGCGAAGCACCCCGGATGCTGTCCGCGGTGAACAGCAACAAGGTGCCAGTGGCCGCCGTCGGCATTTCCGTGGCGTTCGGCTTCATCGCGACCGTCCTGGAACTGATCTTCCCCGAGCACGTCTTGCCTGCACTGCTGAACCTGGTGGGCTCCACCTGCTTGATGGTTTGGGGAACCGCCCTGGTTTCCCAGTTCATCCTGCGCCGAAGGGCAGACCGCGATGGAACGGAACTGCCGTTGCGCATGAAGGGATTCCCGTTCCTGACCATCCTCGGCTTGGCGCTCTTGGTACTCATCCTTGCCGTTGGCTTCGCTAACCCTGAGAGCGCAGCCCAGTTGCTGGGCACGTTGGCGCTGATCCTGGTGATAGCCGCGGGTTGCTTCTTCAACGCACGAGCCAAGATCGGAAAGACACAGGAAGTCCGCTAACTACTTGCCTAACCAATTGACGAAGCCCTGCACAGTTTGTACCGTGCAGGGCTTCGTTCGTTCCTCAACATGGACAAAATGCTGTACTCAAACTGAGCTTATTGCGCAGGCACGATCCCGGTGACTAGGGTCACACTCATGACTACCCATCCCGAGCTGTCCGGCGGCGACGACGCGCCGGCCCCGCTCACGCACGAACAGCTCCGTGAGCTTTACGCCCTCATGTCAGCGGTACGCCGTCTGGATACCGCCGCTGTCGCTTGGCAACGCCAAGGCATCATCCCCGGCTATGCTCCGGAGCTCGGCCAGGAAGCTGCCCAGGTGGGCAGCGGCTACGCCGTGGACCGGACGCGCGACTTCGTTTTTCCCACCTACCGCGAGATGGGGGTGGCCAAGGCCATGGGACTGGACATGGTGGGCTACATGTCCACTCACAAAGCCACCTGGCACGGGGGTATGTACAACCCTCTGGAGTCCCGCTTCGCACCGATCCAGGCCGTGGTGGCCGGTTCGGTCCTGCACGCCGTCGGCTGGGCCCATGGCCAGACCCTCGGCGGCCCCACGGACAGCGGCGTTGCAGTGACGTACTTCGGCGACGGCGCCTCATCGCAGGGCGATGTCCATGAAGCCATGAACTTTGCAGCGGTCATGAAAGCCCCGGTGGTTTTCTTCGTCCAGAACAACGGCTGGGCAATCTCCGTCCCCACAGAACGGCAGGTTGCCGGGGGCTCCGTTGCTGCCCGGGCAGCCGGGTATGGCATCCCGTCCCTTCAGGTGGACGGCAACGACGTCGTTGCTGTTTACCAAGCGACGCGGTCAGCTTTGGCACATTGCCGCTCCGGCAATGGCCCAGTGGTCATCGAAGCCATGACGTACCGCCGCGGTCCGCACTCAACAGCCGATGATCCGGGCCGTTACCGGACTCTTGAGGAGGAGCGGCTGGCTGCGGGCGAGGACCCGCTGGAACGCTTCAAGCAGCGACTGCTTGCAGACGGCGTGGCCGATGAAGCCTTCTTTGTTGAGGCACAGCGGGCAGCCGACGAAGAGGCTGAAGCGATCCGGACCGGCATCGAGGAGCTGGGGCCCCGGCCCGGCGCCGAGATGTTCAGCATGGTTTTCCAAGAGCCAACACCCGACCTCCAATCCCAGGCCACGGCGTGGCGCGAGGAGTCAGAACATGTCTGAGACCACCATGACAACCGTCCAGGATGCTGAAGCACCGGCACCGACTGTAGCCACCATGTCAATGCAGCAAGCCCTCAACCTTGCCTTGGACGAGGTTTTGGGAGAGAACCCAAAAGCCGTGATCTTCGGTGAGGACTGCGGCCGTTTGGGCGGCGTTTTCCGGATCACGGACGGACTCCAGGCAAAACATGGCGAGGACCGTGTCTTCGACACCCCGCTGGCCGAGTCCGGCATCCTCGGCATGTCGGTGGGCTTGGCAATGGCGGGCTTCCACCCGATTCCCGAAGTGCAGTTCGACGGTTTTGCCTACCCGGCAATCAACCAAATCGTGTGCCAGATCGGACGGATGAACTACCGCAGCCGCGGCACGCTGCCCATGCCCATTACGTTGCGCGTTCCCAGCTTCGGCGGGATCCGGGCTCCCGAACACCACGGCGAAAGCCTGGAGGCACTCTTCGCCCATGTCCCCGGGCTCAAAGTCGTCTCACCGTCCACTCCGAACGATGCCTATCACCTGCTCAAGTACGCCGCCGGCCGCCCGGACCCTGTGATCTTCATGGAACCAAAGTCCCGTTACTGGCAGAAAGGTCCTGTGGAGTTCACTGCGGGAAACCCCACAGGCGCACGGGTGGCCAAGGAGGGCCGCCACCTGACATTGGTGGCTTGGGGTGCCATGGTCTCCCGCTGCCTACAGGTTGCCGAACTCGCCGCAGAGGACGGGATCGACGTCGAAGTCCTGGACCTTCGCTGGCTAAAGCCCATTGACGCCGAAGCACTGGCACGCTCTGTCGGGAAGACGCGGCGCGCCGTCGTCGTTCATGAAGCCCCGCTCACCTCCGGACTCGGCGCTGAGGTGGCCCAGCTCATCACGCAGAGCTGCTTCGACACGCTCAAGGCCCCCGTGGAGCGAGTGACCGGCTTCGACGTTCCCTACCCGTCCGGGGACCTGGAAGACGAATACATTCCGAACATCGACCGCATCCTTTTTGGGATCCAACGCGTACTGGAGTACCGCCGTGGCTGAACTTGCTTTTCCTTTGCCCGATCTTGGTGAAGGCCTCATCGAGGCAACCGTGCTCGAATGGCTGGTGGAACCCGGCCAGCAGGTGGAGCGCAACCAGGCAATCGTGGAACTTGAAACCAGCAAGTCCGCCCTCGAACTGCCCAGTCCACAGGCAGGTAAAGTGGTGCGTATTCACGGAGCGCCAGGTGACACCGTCAACGTCGGCGAACCGCTGATTGTGTTCGAGGTGCCGGACGACACCGCCGGGATCGTGGGCACTGTTCCCAAGGACGAAGCACCCAAGCGCCGGGTCCGCCTGAGCGCCGTACTCGATGAGGACTGAGACCATGACCGGCAGGCACACCGTGGAACAGCACAGGCACACAGTGGAGGGCACCGACCCGGGACTGTTTGTTCAAATCCATGAACCTGCCAACGACGCCGGCCTCCGGCCTGTCCTCTTGATTCACGGATTTTCGTCCTCCAGCAAGTTGAACTGGCAGGACAGCGGCTGGATCACTGCCCTCCAGGAAGCTGGCCGCCGGATCATTACCGTGGACTTGCCTGGCCACGGCCGCAGCTACTCCCCGGAAGATCTGGACTCGTATACACCCAGTCGGATCCGCGCAGACTTCCTTCAAATCGTGACCGACGCCGGAGCCCGGCCCCTTCGCGAAGGGGACCCGGCCACCGGCGTGGACGTTATCGGCTATTCCCTCGGATCACGGCTCGCTTGGGAATTCGGCGCAACCCAGCCAGACCTGGTCCACCGGATGGTCTTGGGCGGACCCAGCACGGCCGATCCCCTGGCCGCGTTCGACCTTGCCGCCGCCCAGCGGCATTTGGCCGACGGGACGCCGATCAACGACGCCTCCACGGCCGGCCTGCTGAAGATGGCCCAACTGCTGCCCAGCAACAACCTGTTCGCCATGTTGTCCCTCATTGAGGCCATCAAGGAAGAACCTTTCGATCCGTCAGAGGCCGCGCCGCACATGCCTCTGTTGCTCGTGGCCGGGGAGAAGGACGAGCGTGCAGCGACCATGCAGGAATTGGCCGCCATCGCCGCAAAGCACGGTGCCAACGTTGAAACACTCCTGATCCCGGGCCGCACGCACACCAACGTGGTCACCAGCCGCGCGTTCAAAGAGGCCGCCGTCGAGTTCCTCGGAGTCTGAACCGCTGGCCCGCTAGCGGGCCAGCCGTTCAGCGTTGAGGCTCATGCGTTCGAGCACACTGAGGGCCATGGCGTATTCATCGATGCCGATGCCCATGGACAAGTCCTGACGGGCCGTTTCCACCAACCACGCGGCTTCGTGGCACTTCCTCCGCCCCACGTCGCTGAGGGTCAGCCGGTCATCGATCATGGTGATCATGCCCCGCCCCACCAAAGTTGCCAGCTCCCGTTCACGCAGACGAACATCGCTTCCCCAGACCGGCAGGAGGGCCTCCACCAATTCACCGGGACGAAGGGCGCCGTCGTCGAGGATGGTGAGAGCTTGCCATTGCCGTCGACTGAGCTTGAGCCGGGCAAGGGTGCGGTCAAGCTGGGCCTCCAGGGCGGCATCGAGCCTCTTGATCCAATATCCGATGGGCTTGTCCACTTGTTCATGCTTTCAGTGGATGGGCCAGCGGGCAAGGAGCGAACGGTAGGCTGGGGTCTGCAAACGATGGACATGGAAGTGGAGCAGATGGGCGTGCGTTACAAAGACCGGGCAGAGGCCGGCAGGCGCTTGGCTGAAGCACTCCCCCAGTTCCGGGAAAATCGCAGCACCATCGTGCTCGGGCTCGCCCGCGGCGGCGTACCGGTCGCAGCCGCAACCGCCGAAGCCTTGAGCCTGCCCTTCGGCGCCGTGCTGGTGCGAAAGCTCGGCATTCCCGGCCGGGACGAGACCGCCTTTGGCGCGCTGGCTTGGTCGCAGGGAGATGTCCTCCGGATCGTCAACAAACCCATCAAGGAACTGATTCTTTCCCGTGGCATCAGCCAGGCGGCGCTGGACGCCGTCGAAGCCCACGAGCGCACGGAGCTTTTGCGCCGCGCCGACGAGTACCCGGGCATTGGCCATGATCTCCACGGAAAAACGGTGATCCTCGTGGACGACGGCCTTGCGACCGGGGCCACCATGCGGGCCGCGGTGGAAGCAGTCCGCGCGGGAGGCGCCTCTACGGTCATTTCTGCGGTCCCCGTAGCGTCGTTGGAAGGCACGTCGTCCCTGGCGCGGGTGTGCGACTTTGTGCTTCCCCTCCACATCCCGGGTAAGTTCCACGCCGTCGGGGCGTTCTATGAAGAATTCGGGCAACTGACCGATGCCGACGTCGTAAGCCAACTAGGTGGCTAGGGACAAGCGGGAAAGCCGGCCCAGCACCATAAGATGGTTCGCATGAATCCCCGCAGCGCCACCCAGGGCCCAGGCGAAGCGACCGCCCAGGTCCCGCCGTCCCAAACGCTCTCACGGGGAATCCGCGCCCTGGAAATCCTCGCCGCAGCAGAACGGCCGCTCACCATCGCCGAGCTTACGACCGCGCTGGGTGTCCACCGCTCGGTGGCTTACCGCATCCTCCGGACGCTCGAGGACCACTCACTACTGGTCCGCGACGACTCAGGCCGTGTCCAACCCGGACCAGGGCTGGCGGTCTTGGCCAGTGGCGTGTCCCGGAATCTCCAAACAGCTGCGTTGCCGGAGCTGACCCAGTTGGCAAACACTTTTCACATGACCGCCTTTGTGGCCGTCTGGGACCACCAGGAATGCGTCACGTTGGTGACGGTCGAGCCCAGGCACTCCGGCGCTGCCCTCGCTCAACACCCGGGAAGCCGCCACCCCGTCAGCAGTGGAGCTCCCGGGATAGCCATCCAATCCACCATGAGTGAAGAACGGTGGGACCAGATGGCCCCAGGCATCCCCTACCGGCCCGAAGCGCAGGAGGCGCGTAAGAGGGGCTACGCTGCGAGCCATGACGAAGTCATCGCCGGCCTCTCGTCATTGGCGGCCCCGATTCACGTCCCCTCGGGACGGCCGGCAGCGATCGCCGTCGTCTATATCCGGCTGGACCAGGATGCCGAAGCCGTGGGCGAGGCACTGGCCGCTAGTGCTGCGCGAATCGAAACCCAGCTCGCCTGACCTGCGGCCCGGGCGCGCGTCTTCTCAGTCGTCTTCGGACCCGTGACCGATACGTGCGTAGAGGGCCGGCTGCGAGCGCCGTAACCGCAAACCCCAGATGATGCCTACGACGCCGGGGAGCAGCACCAACGCAGGAAGGATGAACGACGCCGGGGTGGATTCGGTCTGGCCCAGAAGGACGTTGAAGTTCGCTGTGATGAGGCCGAAAACGAGTGCCAGGAGAACAAATCCAAGGCCCGGAGCGATCACTTTTACCCACAAGCTGGCAGCATGCCGCTGCTTTCGGAAAAACCCGATCACGGCCACGGACACCACGGCCATCAACAGCACGAGTCCCATCGCGCCGCTGTTCGTCAGCCACGTGAACATCGTCAGCACCGGATACATCTCGCCAAGATCGGATCCGGACCCTGCGATGGCGAACGCCACGGTCACGACGACGGCGATCACCGTCTGCGCCAAGGAACCGGCGAAGGGAGCTCCGCTTCCTGTCCGAACCTTGGCCAGCGCTGATGGGAGGACGCGTTCGCGGCCGAGGGAGAAAAAATACCGGGCAACGGCGTTGTGGAAACTGACCAGCGCAGCAAAGAGGCTGGTAACGAAGAGGAGCTGGGCGATGTCGCTGAGCAGGACTCCCCCGTGCGCACCGAGGAACGAGAAGATCATGTCCGGACCGCTGGTGGTGGCGGCCGCGATAACGGAGGAGGGGCCTGTGCTTACTGTCATCGCCCATGCGGACACCGCATAGAACACCGCGATGATGCCCACGGCCGCGAACGTCGCCCTGGCCACCGTGTGCTGCGGGTCCTTGGACTCTTCTCCATAGATGGCCGCTGATTCAAAACCCATGAAGGCTGCGATGCCGAACGAGAGCACCGCCCCGATCCCTGGCACAAAAAGCGTGGCGGGGCTGAAAGCCTCCGCACTGACGCCCTCAGGAGCCACTGCCAGGCTGATCACGTCGTAGGCGATCACCACTACGAATTCCAAGGCCACCAGAACGCCCAGCACCTTGGCGGACAAGTCCACCCGGTTGACGCCCAGCCACCCCACAATTGCTATGCACACGAGGACGGGAATCCACCACGGCACATTGATGCCCAGGCGGGCCGACAGGAGCGAGGACACGGTGAACCCGAACAGTCCGTAGATGCCGATCTGCATAAGGTTGTATGCCATGAGTGCAACCAGGGATGCCCCCACCCCGGCAGGTCGTGAGATTCCCTGCGCTATGTAGGCATAGAACGCTCCGGCGTTCGTCACGTAGCGGCTCATTGCCGCGTAGCCCACGGCAAACAGGGCCAGAATCCCGCCGAGGATCAGGAAAGACAGCGGGACACCTACCACCCCTGTGACAGCGAACGTCGTGGTGACTCCGCCGGCAAGTACGGTCAGAGGTGCGGATGCAGCGATAATCATGAAAGTTACCGCTGGTACGCCGAGCCGCCTCTTGCTGGTGGTGGCACTGCTGGTCCTGCCTTTGACGGGATTGTCCACGCTCATAGTGTGCTCCTGCTTCGGTGCCGCGGATCATCGCGCGGCACGGGGTGGGTCTTTCCGCAATCTTCCACCGTGAAGACAGGCCGTGACTTGTCTCACACGGCAGGGTGTTTGTCAGTTCACGCATGCACCCTTGCAGAGGCGAGCCGGTGTAGAATCGTGGGCAAGCTCACGTCCGCACCAACGACCCTCCAGAAGCGGCCCGGTACCGCGGGCCGTTGAAAGGGAATTGGATGACCGTCCAGGCCGAAGCAGGCGCCACCACCGTTCAAACAATCGTGGCAGGGTCTTTCCAAGAATGGACCAAGGCCATTTCGGCTTCTTTCGTTCCTTTGCTGGCGAAGGGTCCGGCCAATGCGCAGTTCCACGGCACGATGCGCGGACGCGTGCTCGGCCAAATTTCCGTAGTGGACATCACCGCAGGACCACACACGGTAATGCGCACCTCCGAATTGATCGCCAAATCCACGGGACGCTTTTTCAAGCTCAGTATCCAACTTGCTGGAACGGGCCGCTTGGTCCAGGACGAACGCGAAGCGATACTGCGCCCTGGCGATCTCTCGATCTACGACACCTCCCGCCCCTACCAACTGACGTTCGACGACGACTTCCGGACGCTGGTGCTGATGTTCCCCCACGGCGTGCTGGACCTGCCTGCGGGGGCCATGGAGCATGTGACGGCCCTGCGTATTCCGGGCGACCAAGGTCTCGGCGAGATCATCAGTCCCTTTCTGGTGCGGCTGGCAGAGAACCTGGAAGCCCTGTCAGGAACCAACGGACTCCGGCTGGTGCACAACGCGCTGGACTTGGTCACCACGCTCTTCAACGGTGAGCTGGACCAGCTCATTGAAACAGGCCGGGACCCGCACTTGCTCCTGCTCGGCCGGATCCATGACTACATCGAGGCCAACCTCGGGGATCCGGAACTTTCCCCGGGAAGCATTGCGGCCGCTCATTACATCTCCACCAGGCACCTCCATGACCTGTTCCAGGAGATCGGGACCACGGTGGCGACGTCCATCCGGCAGCGCCGGCTGGAACGGTGCCGCCGCGATCTGAGGGATCCCGTCCTCGCGGACCGCCCTGTAACAGCCATTGCTGCACGCTGGGGATTCACCGATGCCGCCCACTTCAGCCGGATTTTCCGTGCTTCTTTTGGCAACTCACCTACTGGGTACCGCAACGCCGGCTGACATGGGAGGTGCCTACTCCCGCGATCGCCGCCGCATGACCAAGGCGGTGAGGACACCCAACAGCAGCAGTGCCGCCGCTGCCGCCATCGAAACGATGAAAGCCGCTGTTGCCCCTTGTGCCTGCGCCAACTGGCCGGCCACGTAAGAACCAAGTGCGGTCCCTGCCACAATCCCGCTGGCAAGGGCAGTCATGACCGTTGCCATCCGTCCGGATGGGGCAACCACGCCGCCAATACTGAAGACAGTGACCATCACGGGCCCTACCGGAACGCCCAGAAGCAACAGGATAAAGACCATCGGCCAGATCCCGGCCGGCAGCACCAGCAGCACGGATAACAAGGCCATGGCCAACGCCGCGACAACCCAGCGGGCGGCCAGGCTGAACCGCTGCGGCCAGTACGCCACGGACAGCGCCGCAACAGCCGAGCTCAAGCCCATCACCGAGTAGAGGAGTCCGGCGATCTCGGCGGTGGCGTACTGTGCCGAAAATGCACTGAGTGCGTTCTGGGTGGCCCCGAAGAAAGTGCCCATGCACACCATGGCAACGACCGGAACAGCCACCAGGGCCGCCGCCCAGCGGCCGCGCCGGGCGGGATTGTCGTTCGGCGTCCCGGCACTTGTGGGTTGCTTCCGCCGGCTGGGGACCACGGCTTCCTGGCTCGGGTGCACGGCAAACGCCGGGACCAGGGTGATAGTTATCGCAGCCGCCAACGCCAACGGTAGCCACGGGGCAACCAGGCTGGCGAGGATACCCACAAGTGCCGGTCCGAGGACAAACGTGACCTCGTCGGCGGTGCCTTCGTAAGACAGTGCCGTGTCCAGATCCGCCCTGTTGCTGGCGACGCTTCCGCGTCCACCGCTGGATTCCAGGTTGCGGCTGGTCAACGCCATCCAACGCACCCGCGCCATAGGTCCAACCTGGGGACAGCTTGCACCGGCGAGCAGGGCTACCAGCAACACGGCAGAGGCGTCCTGCACGGACTGATATGTTGGCGTCATATAGGCAGCGGCGAGCAGTCCCGCCACTGCCAATGCGTTCACGACGGCGGCCACGAGCAGTACCGTGCGCTGGCCGGCCCGGTCCGCCAAAGAACCGAGGACGGGGGCGCCGACGGCCGACCCGATCCCGACGGCTCCCGCCGCCGTACCGCCAAGGGCGTAGGACTGGCTGACCGCCGTGATGAGGGTCAGTGTCCCTACCGTCAGCATCGCCAGGGGAAGGCGGGCAAACAGTCCCAGCGGGAGGAATCCGGGTCCTGCGAGTTCGGGCAGGCGGGAGAATCTGCCAGGCAGGCGGGAGGTGCGTTTTTGGGCTGCCGGTGACGGCGCGGGATTCCGCGGTCGCGCGGGCATCTGCGAAGGCAAAGGGGTCACAATAGGTTTTTCCATGATTCCGGGTTCGCTAATAGCTGCGCATCGTCCCTCCTCCCGATGCGCGCGACCCGGTTACGACCCAAGTCTATCGGATCGGCCTTAGCTCGGACCGGCACCGGCGATGTGGACACTGGACCCATGCCTGCCCTTGACCACCTGCAACTGGGTTTGGATGCGCTGTTTCATCTCAGCTACATGGCTGACCAGTCCTACGACCCTGCCGCCGTCGCGCAGCCCCTCCAAGGCATCCATGACTTGTTCCAGCGCTTGCTCGTCAAGGCTGCCGAAGCCTTCATCGACAAACAACGTTTCGATGTCAACGCCGCCGGCTTCTTGTTGCACTACGTCCGCCAGCCCAAGCGCCAACGCCAACGAGGCCATAAAGGATTCACCACCGGACAACGTGGCCGTGTCCCTTTGCTGTCCTGTCCATTCATCCACCACTTCAAGCCCGAGGCCGGACTTTTGGTTGCGGGCGGCGCGCGCGTCTGTATGCTGCAACGTGTACCGGCCATCGCTCATGGCAACAAGCCTCTCCGATGCAGCGACAGCCACCTGTTCAAGCCGGGCAGCAAGCACGTAACTGTTCAGGCTCATTCGGTAGCTGTTCTCACCGGCACCGCGGACAGTCTCTGCCAGCCCGGAGAGCATGCCAGCCCGTTGCCGCGGTTCCTTCCCTGACTGGGCTGCCTCCACGTACTCCGCCCGGATACGGCTCACCGACTTCGCAGCCTTCTCCGCAAGACCTGCCGCGAGCGCCACCTCGCGGGCCTCCTCACCGGCCACTGCAGCTGCGGCCCGGGCCGCGTCCAACTCGGCCGCAGGCAATGGGAGGTCGCCGATGCCAACTTCCTTGGAAGCAAGGGAAAGGTCCTCGCTGGCAAACAATTCCTCAATTCGCGCTGCCTCGGCGTCGAACTCCGCCAAATCCGTCTCCAACGCCACGACGTCGGAGGCCGATAAGAGCTCCCGGCGCGCGTCCCCCGCTGATGCGAACCCGGCCCCGGGAAGCGCCTTATCCAGCGCTGCTGCGGCCTCCGAACGGGCCTTCTCGGCGTGGTCAAACTCAGCGACGGCGTCGACGGCGGTTTGAAGGAGCATCCGTTGTGCAGAGAGGGCTTCGGAGCGTTCCCACAGGCTCGGAAAGTCCTGCCTCAGCGTTGTGAGTGTTGCTTCCAAAGCAACGAGCTGTTCCTGCAGCATGGCTGCCGCGGACGAGGCTTGCAGGGATGCCTGCCTGGTCTCGGTGAGTTGTTCCTTCACCAGGACGATGCGGCCAGTGAGCAACTCGTGCTCGGCTCGAAGTTTCTCCAGGGCCTGGGAAGCCTCGCGCGCCTCCACCACAGCCGCTTTCGAGGACGCCAAGCGGCGTTCAGCTTCATCGAGCTCATCCGAACCTCCTTGGGCAGCGAGGCCTGCGACCCGTTCCGTCGCTGCTGAGAGGTCCGCAGCGATCTGTCCGAGGACTTGCTCGCTTGCTTGGAAGGCGCGCTCGGCCTCTTGCTCGTCTTGGGCGATGCTCAGGGCGGACTGGGCGGCGGCAGCAGGGACAGGATGGTCGTGGCTGCCGCAGACGGCACAGGGTTGCCCCGGAATCAGGGCGGCAGCAAGTTCACCGGCGGCATTTGCCAGCCGCGCTTCCCTCACGTCGAGCCAAGCTTGCCGGAGATCCTGGGACTCGGTGCGGGCCTGAGCGTGGCGCTCCGTAAGAACGTTCAATTCCTGCAAGGAGGCAGCGTGTCGGATCACGAGGTCCACATGGTGCTCTGCCGCTTCCGCCTGACGTTGGGCTTCCGCAAGGCGGGCCGCCACGGGCTCGAGCAGCTCGATGCCTGCGGCAACGGCTGTTTGTTCCGCCGTGAGTTCCTCCAGAGCGGCGGCCGCCTCGCCGGCAGTCGCCCCCAGCCGTTCCAGCTCGTCGCGCCTGGAGGCCAGCTTGGAGGTAATCTGCTCCAGGCGCTGCTCATCGGGCAATCTGGCGTCCAAAACGGCCAGGGTGGTTTTGGTGGTTTCTAGGACGGCTTTGGGATCCGACACGTCCAAGGCGGCCGCCTCCAAGCGCTCCACGGCGTGATCCTTACGGTCACGCGCGGCGTGGAATATGCCGACGGCGGTTTCGAGTGCTTCCAGATGCCCGCTGAGGACGGCCGCGCGACGGTGCCGGGCGAGCTTGTCTTTCTTTTCGAGCGCAGGCGGTGCTGCCAACTCCAGCAACACCCGCCGTTGCATTCCGGCCGCGAGGCGGGCGTGGCGCTGCGCTTTTTGCACGTCGTGCTGCAACTGCTCCTCACGTTGCCTGGCGCGGGCCTCCGCTAGCGTTGCATGACCTTGCCGTCGTTCAGTTTCCGCCGCTATTTCGGCCTCCAGCGCTTCAAGCCATGCCTCCGGCTCCGTTGCGCGGGCAGCTTGATCGAGTTCGACGGCGGAACCGCCAGCCTCGCCGGAAGCAGGAAGGCCGAGGTGATCCCTTTCCCCAGCTGCCCTGTCAAGAAGATTGTCGAGGTGCCTTGCGTTCTCTTCTACCGCCCGTGCAGCTTCCGCGGCTTGGAGCGCTACTTGCTTCTCGACTGCCTCGAAGCGCTGGGTACCGAAGAGTTTCTGCAGGAGATCAAGCCGGTCGCCGGCCTTCGACCGCAGGAAAGCGGCGAAATCACCCTGGGGCAACATCACCACGCGCGTGAACTGATCGCGATCCATACCGAGAACATCGGAGAGCTCGGCACCCACTTCATCATTCCGGGATGACTTCTCTATCCAGCTTCCCGCCACTCGTTCACGCAGGAGGGTCTTGGCCTGTTGGGTGGTGAAGCCCTTGCGGCCACGTGCGCTGGGCCTGTCCCAGGCGGGAGACCGGGTCACCTCGAACCGACGGCCCCGGGCCGAGAATTCGCAGACAACGTGCGGTTCCACCCCTGGAGCGGCGTGGTCGCTGCGGAGGCGCTTTCCCTCTTGGCGTGCACCCGGCACGGACCCATAGAGGGCGAAACAGATCGCGTCGAGGACGCTGGTTTTGCCCGCTCCCGTGGCTCCGTTCAGGAGGAACAAACCCTGGGCGCCCAATTGATCAAAGTCGATGTGCTGTTTTGCAGCAAAGGGCCCGAAAGCCTCCAAGTCCAGGCGATGGATCCTCATAGCTCCGCCTCCGCTACCCTGGCAGCCTCCAAGGCCTCACGTAATGCGGCTACTTCCGCGTTGCCGGGCTCCCGCCCGCGAACGTGCTCCAGGAACCCGCAACATACCTCGAGGTCGTCCCTGGCATCAGCTAACCTGCGGCTGTAGCTTTCCTTGCTCCGCACCCCAGCGTCGTCGGGGTCGAAAACCAAAACAAGGGTGTCCGGGAAACGTGACCTCACCTGCTCCATCGCCTGGGTTGGGCGCTGGGTGTCAGTCAACGTGATCTGGCAGTAGGCCGACTCTGCCCACGCGTGCTCGGGAGACTCCAGAAGCTCCGCCAACTGTCCGCGCAACACAGCTAATGCCTTGTGCTCTTGCCACGTCACCTCCTGGACCGCCACGGCGCCCGGCCCTCCTGCCTCGTCCCCGGGTTCTATGTCCAGCAACCAAGCGCCCTTGCGATGGTTTGCTTCCGAGAATGAGTAGGCCAAGGGCGAGCCCGAATAACGCACATTGTGGGCCAACTCCTGCCGCCCGTGGAGGTGGCCCAAGGCAGTGTAGGTGAAGCCCTCAAAGAGATCGAGTGGTACTGCACCGAGGCCGCCGATGCTCAGGTCCCGCTCACTTTCCGACGTGATCCCGCCGGAGGCAAAGGTGTGGGCGAGGACCACAGGGTGCACCGGGCCCAGCGCGCGCCGGCGCTCGACGTCGGCCCGGATCCTCCGTACGGCTTCGAACGTAACGTCAAAGTGGCTGGCGTTCTCCACTCCCAGGCCGTCGGCTACGAGCCGGGGTTCCAAGTACGGGATGCCATAAATGGCGACAACGCCCTTGGCGGGCTGTTCCGGGTCCACAGGCTGTTCCTGGTCCGGAGACTGTCCCGACTCCACAGACCGCTCCGGGTCCAGCGGCAGGACAACCGGGACATCCAAGTCCTCGATCCGCGTCCTGAGGTGCACTCCCCCGCGTTCCAAGAGGCGGGAAGCAAAACCGAGCCGGATGGCGGAATCGTGGTTGCCGCTGGTGAGTACCACACGGGCCCCCGCTTCGGTGATCCGGACCAAGGCCTCGTCCAACAACTTGACAACGTCAAGGCCCGGCAACGCGCGATCGTAGACGTCCCCGGCTATCAGGACCACATCCACGCCGGCCGACACAACGAACGCGACCAACTGGTCCACGAAGCCGCGCTGCGCTTCCAGCATGCCAACGCCGTGGAATGAGCGGCCCAGATGCCAATCGGATGTGTGGAGTAACCTCATGTTCCCAAGTTAACCGGGGGCACCGACAAAAAGAGGAAGGCGAGCCATCCGTCGTCGAGCCCTGGCGGTTGCTAGCCTCTCTTGCCGTCGAAAAACTCGCGGGCCTCATCAGTTGATGTTGGCTGCGTCCGCGAGGTTGCGGTCGCGACCGTGCCGGACTCAACGGATCCGGTTTCGGCCAGGTCGTCATCGTCGAGTCGCTCCGAAACGTTTGAATCGTCGTCCGAAGCGTTCCTGTTCTCCACGCGAGCCACCTGGGCCGAGGGAACCACGGCATCGTCGCTGGCTTCTTTGGCGGCCTTGGCCGAGGAAGCGTCGCGTAACCCGCGGAACGTCAAGCCTGCCAGGACGGCGCCCATGATGGGCGCCACCCAAAACAGCCACAAGCTGCCCAAGGCCCACGAATCGCTGAAGAAAGCCTGGGCTGTAGCGCGGGCAGGATTGAAGGGAAGGTTACCCAAGACCTGGCCGAATTGGAGCAGGACTGCCATGGTCAGGCCAACTGCAACGGGTGCTGCAGAGGGCAGTGCGCGGCGGCCCACGGTGGAACCAAGGAAAACAGCGACGATCAGCGCCGCGCCGATGACCTCAACCAAAAGGACGCCAGCCATCTGGGTTTGCGCCAAGGAGTGCTCCCCAAAACCAGGAGCTGCGGCGTCGAAGGCTTTCCTGGCGTCAGTGAGGACAGGCACCGTCAACACCACGAAGTAGACAAGCGCCGCGCCGAGAATGCTACCGACGACCTGCGCCACCACGTAGGCGAGCGCGGCTACTGCCTGGATACGGCCTGCTATGAAGTTGCCCACCGTGACGACGGGGTTGAAGTGCCCACCGGAGACATGCCCGAAGGCAAACATCGCGGCGGTCACTGTCAGGCCGGCAGCCAAGGCAGTGGGAACAGGAGCAGAAGCGGGCGTGGAAAAAACTGCCACACCGGCCGCCACGAGCACCACGAACATCGATCCGAGGGCTTCAGCCGACGCCCGGGCCAGGAGTCCCGGGCTGCGGTCGGCGGTGTCCAATACGGGAGTGGTCATGGCGGATGGATCCTTAAAGTTGGTGGTGAAATGCGGGTGACCGGAGTACGGGGTGACCGGAGCAGTGGGTGCTGGCCCCAACGCATCTTGCCAGCCGAAGCTGTGCAGTTGCTGGACCTTGGCCTGCCGGGGCCTGATGACGAGCTTAGCCGCCCGAGGCGATGGCCGCGATGACGGCCCCGCCCAGCGCCATGACCGCCAGCGTGCTGGAAAGCACCAACCTGCGGGACGCCGCCTGGGTATGCGCCGCGTGGGTATGCGCAGCCTGGTGATGCGCTGCCTGGTTATGCGCTGCCCGGTTGTCATGATGGAGTTCGCGTGAGCGAACCCACACCACTGAGGCAAGGACCACGGTCGCAGCAGCAGCCACCAGCGCACAGAGCCCTTGATAATCGAACCCCGGGTGGGCTCCGGCGAGCCCCGAGAGCCACCGGCGCCAGATAAACAGGTCCACCACCACCAGCGAGATCAGCGTCCGCCGCCACGCCAAGGTGGTGCGTTCAGGTTGAAGCCCTGGATCCCGGAGGTCCATCTTCACCGGGCCATGAGGATCAAGACGGCGAAACCAATAGCAGCCACTGCCACCACAATGGTCATGAACAGCAGGACGCGGGAAAACGGCAACGCCTGGTTGTTACGCATCGCAGCTTCCATCAGGCCCCACCTGCGGTAGGACAGGACCGCGAGGCCGGCCCCGATGAAGGAAAGCACCACGCAAAGGGTGATCCGCACAGGTTGCGGAGCGATGTTCGGCGCCAACTGGTCAATCGCGATAGCACCGGCAAGCAGGGCAAGCGAGGTTCGTATCCATGCCAGGAAGGTGCGCTCATTGGCGAGCGAAAACCTGTAATCGGGAGTCTTGCCCGTCCGTCGCCAAGCAGGTTCACGCACGTCGTTTCTCCAAGGTTCAAGCGGTCGGGGAAGCTTCCCCACCATATCAGCGGGTGCGCGGGCCACGGTAAGTTACTGGCATGAGTGTTCACGCTTCCACGCCCGTCCCTCCAACCTTCGAATCCCGCGTCCGGGGAGCACTGCTCGGTGGTGCTTTGGGTGACGCCCTGGGCTACGCCGTGGAGTTTGAATCGCTGTCCGCGATCCGTGCACAGTACGGCCAAGAGGGCCTCACCTCCTTTGAACAGCTCGACGGCGGTGGCCACTTCTCGGACGACACCCAAATGACGCTCTACACCGTTGATGGGCTTGTTGAAGCCTTGGAATGGGCCAACGACGGCGTTGCTGCCGACGAACTCGCGTGCCTTTGGCTTGCTTATTTGCGGTGGCTCGCAACCCAAGGCGTCGCTCCGAATTCCTCCGCCCCGGTGCCGCAACCCCGCTGGATCGACCAGCAGGAGGTTCTTCGGCAACGCCGCGCGCCGGCAGAGGACTGCATCAGCGGCCTGGCCTCGGGCCAGATGGGAACCGTGGCCCGCCCCGTGAACCCCGACTCCAAGGGCTCCGGTACAGTGATGCGCTCGGCGCCGTTCGGGCTCATCCCGCACATCTCCCCCGAAACGGTCTACAAGCTCAGTTCCGATGCCGCCTCGTTGACCCATGGCCACCCTTCCGCACGGCTAAGCGCAGCCGTCTTCAGCCTCCTGATTCACAAAATCGTGGCTGGCTCCAGCATCCGGAGCGCCGCCGAGGCAGCGCTGGACCACATCGAGCAGTCGCCCACCAAGGCCCCGGAGCTCCCGGACCGCCTCAGAACGGCGATCCAACTTTCGGACCAGCCCTCTGTCACGCCGCCCGAGGAGTTGACCGCGGCGCTGGGTGAGGGATGGGTCGCCGAGGAGGCCCTCGCCGTCGGGCTTTACGCAGTTCTTTCGACCAGCGGAAGCGAGCCCACCGAGCACTTCCGCAGTGCCATTGGCGTAGCGGTCAACCACAACGGTGACAGCGATTCGACGGCGTCTATCGCGGGGAACATTCTGGGCGCCTTCTACGGCGAAGAATGCTTGCCGTCCGAGTGGCTGGAGGTGCTCGAAGGCAGTGAGGTGGTCCAGGGGATGGCCTCGAGGCTGATCGCCGTCACCACGGGGTGACCGTCGCTAGTTCCCGCCCACCATCTGCAGGAATTCCCCCTCGGAGACAACCTCGATCTGCTGCCCCTTGGCGTGCAGTTCCAGTACCCGCTTGGCCTTGCCCGTCAGTCGCCCCGCCCGGAGGTCCCCCGCGACGAATCCATCCCCAACCACCAACACCGTGGTCCGTGCGGTAACCCTGCTCTCCGGGCGAGCACCCATATCCGCCGCCCGCGACTTCGCTTCGGGCCGGGGGATGGCAAGGTCGCCGGTGAAGACCACTGTTTGGCCAAAAAGCGGGTGCCCGGGCTCAGCAGCGGCGTTGGGCACCGGGTTCGGCCCTTCCTCGCGCCAGGTGGACCAAGCACCGGAGCGGGCATCACGTTGTCCCGCCGAGCCCTTGCCGGCGGTTCCGTCCGCGGCATTGCCCAGCCTGGCGGCGAGGGCTGAAAGAGTTGCTTTGGACAACCCGGCTGACGGGTCGAAGGCTGGTTGTTGGGGCACGGTGAGGCCCAACGAAAGGTAGAGTTCGGCGATGCTGTTGGCGTTATTGCGCCGCGCGATGTCCACCAGGATTCCGGCGCAAGCCCGGGCATCCTCGGCGGCGTCGTGGTGATTGACCAGCGGCACTCCTGCTTCCTCGGCTGCGTACGGCAAGGAGTTGGACACCAAAGAATAGCAACGGCGCGACAGCATCACCGTGCAGACAAACTCGTAGGCAGGGCCAGGGAGGCCGGAAACTTCCAAGCCCGACCGGATGACGCCGAGATCGAAGGCGGCGTTGTGCGCGGCAAGGATGTCTCCACCGATGAACGCCCCGATTTCCGGAAAAAGCTCCCCGAACCGCGGCCGGCCGGCTACGTCTTCAGCCCTGATGCCGTGGATTCGCGTATTGTGAAACTCGAAGTGGTCGTGGTTTTCCGGCGGACGCATCAGCCATGAGGCTTCCTCCACAACTACGCCCCCGCGGACCTTGCTGAGCCCAACAGAACAGGGCGACCCCCTGAAACCGTTGGCTGTTTCGAAGTCGATCGCAGTAAAGTCCAAGGCCACCGGACAATATTACAGTTCCAAACCCCCGCCCGGTCCGCGCGGCTCACCGCGGAAATCGAACGACGACGGCGGTCAAGTAGGCTTGAAGGGTGATCCTTTCAGCTGTGAACCACCTTGCCGTATCCATGTTCGGAGGCGCCGGACCGGTGCGGCCGCCTATGGGCTCTTTCCTGCCCGGTTGGCTGGACCCCCAAGTGTTCCTGGCCGATCCGGCTTTGGCTCCGTCGGTTGTGCTCCTGGTATGCGGCATCATCTTCGCCGAAACCGGCCTGCTGGTGGGCTTCTTCCTCCCGGGCGATTCGATGCTTTTCACCGCCGGCCTGCTGGTGGCAACGGGAACCATCAAATTCAATATTTGGGCGCTCGCGGCGCTGGTCATCGTCTCTGCCGTGATCGGCAACCAAGCCGGCTACCTCATTGGTGCCAAAGCCGGGCCGGCCATCTTCAACCGACCGAACTCCCGGCTCTTCAAGAGGGAAAATGTCCAAAGCGCGCACGCCTTCTTTGAGAAGCACGGCGGAAAGGCACTCATCCTCGCCCGATTCGTACCGATCATCCGCACGTTCGTGCCCGTGATCGTCGGGGTCGCCCAGATCGACAAGCGCAAGTTCTTCCTCTTCAACGTCATCGGTGCCGTGCTCTGGGGCGGCGGGGTGACGCTCCTGGGCTACCTCTTGGGCGACAGCGTCCCTTGGGTCCGGGCCAATCTGGACCTCATCTTCATCGTCATCGTGTTGATTTCGGTGATACCGATCGCCATCGAAGTGGCCCGCGGATTCTTCGCGAGGCGTAAGGCCGTCACCAACGGCACCGCCCCCGTGGACGAATTCATCGAAGATCACGACGGCGGCACAGCAGGCGGCCGCTAAGCCCCATCTCCGAGTCATCCCCTCGGGACAACGCCGCCAGACAAGGCCGAAACGATGGCGGGCATAAGAGCGCGGAATGCCTCGCCGCGATGGCTGATGGCGTTCTTCTCCTCCGAGCTCAACTCGGCGCAGCTTCGATCCATCCCGGCCGGCTGCAGTACGGGATCGTACCCAAATCCGCCTGCGCCGCGAGGGTGCCGCAGCAACGTGCCCTCCAGTTGGCCGTACTCCACCGTCTCGTGCAGTACTCCGTCGGGCCCGGGCACCGCCAGGGCCGCGGCGCACACGAACGCGGCCCCACGGAATGCATCCGGAACGTCCGAAAGCTGGGCCAGGAGCAGGTCCAGGTTGGCCGCATCGTCTCCGTGCCGGCCGGACCAGCGTGCGGAAAAGATCCCGGGAGCGCCGCCAAGGACGTCCACGGCCAACCCGGAGTCATCAGCAATCGCCACAAGGCCGGTGGCCATAGCCACGGACCTCGCCTTCAGCAGTGAATTTTCTGCGAACGTCACGCCTGTTTCGGCGACGTCCGGAGCCCCTACCGCGCCGGCGTCCACTACTTGGGTGTCGACGTCGAGCCCTGGCACCTGGCCGCGCAGGAGCTCCCGCAGTTCCTTCAACTTGCCTTTGTTGTGCGTGGCCAGAACCAGGCGCGGAGTCGTGCCTGGGGACAAATCACTGCCTGGGGACGAACCATTCCCTTGGGACAAGTCAGCGCTCACGGCGCTTCCGCCAGGGTCTCGCGCTGGATGACGGACAACTGGCTGGTACCGAGCAGAGCTAGGTCCAGCAAGGCGTTGAGCTCGTCACGGTCGAACGGGGCACCCTCCGCGGTCCCCTGGACTTCCACGAACTTGCCCGAGCCGGTCACCACGACGTTCATGTCGGTCTCTGCCCGGACATCTTCGACGTACGGCAAGTCCAGCATGGGCACGCCATCGATAATTCCCACGGACACTGCGGCGATGGTATCCACCAACGGCTCGGCGTTGCGGGCGATCAACTTGTTCTCGCGGGCGAAGCGGATGGCCTCGGCAAGTGCCACATAGGCGCCCGTGATCGCCGCGGTACGTGTACCGCCGTCGGCCTGGAGGACGTCACAGTCCAGGACTATCGTGTTCTCGCCCAGCGCCTTGGTGTCGATGATGGAGCGCAGCGATCGCCCGATCAAGCGTGAAATTTCATGGGTGCGGCCGCCGATTTTTCCCTTGACGGACTCACGGGCGGACCGGGTGTTGGTGGCACGGGGAAGCATGGCGTATTCCGCGGTAACCCAGCCGCGACCCTCACCCTTGAGCCACCGCGGCACGCCCTCTGTCAGGGAAGCCGTGCAGAGCACCCGGGTGTTGCCGAACTCGATGAGCGCCGAACCTTCGGCCTGCTTGGACCAGCCCCGGGTGATGCTGATGGGGCGGAGCTGGTCGGGAGTCCGGCCGTCGGCGCGGGTCACGGGTATGGCTGTAGCTTCAGAAGTCATGCCTCAAGCTTAGCCATGCCTAGATCGTGTAATGGACTCCGGCGACCGCCACAGCAACGTCCCCCAAAAAGACAGGCTTGGCCTCGGACATCACCTTGGTGTGGGAGGTCCACACGGGAATGTGCGTCAGGAGCAGGCGCTTGGCACCTGCATTCGTGGCGGCCTCACCCGCGCGCTTCCCCGTCAGGTGCACATCCTTGATCGCGTCATCGCGGCCTTCTTCGAAGGCTGCTTCGCACAGGAAAAGATCCGCGTCCCGCGCCGCGTCTTCCAAGCCGGAACACGAATCAGTGTCACCCGAATAGGCCAGCGTGCGCGTGACCGATACGCCGTCTTTGCCCGGTTCAATGGCAGTGACCCGCAAACCATAGGCTTCCTCCACCGGATGGTTCACCGCGAAGGGAGTCACCGTGAAAGGCCCCACCGTTACCGGCTGGCGCTCAGCCCAGTGCGTGAAATCGAATTCCTCGTGCATGCCCGGATCCAAGTCCAGCCCGTAGGCGGTAGCCATCCTGTCCGCCGTCGCGGCAGGACCCCACACGGGGATCCTGTCGCGGCCCCAGCCGCCCGGCTTCCACCGGACTGCCACGTGCAATCCGCACAGGTCCATGCAGTGGTCCGGATGCAGGTGGGTGAGGAAAATCGCGTCGATGTCCTCCAAATCCGTGTACCGCTGGATGGCACCGAGCGCCCCGCTGCCGAGGTCCATCACGATTTTCCACTGACGTTCGCCGTCGTGGGCAGTCACCAGATAGCACGACGCCGGTGAGCCGGGACCGGGAAACGAACCGGTGCAGCCGACGATAGTCAGTTTCACAGGCCACGTCCCAGGCCCGTAGCGGGATCCACGGGCGGGAGGCCGTCCGGCTGGACGAAGTAGGAGCGTCGCGACAGGCCGGAACCTGCACGGGCGGCTTGCAACATTTCCGGCGTGATACGGGCGAGACTGCCGGTGGGGTATTGGGCCGCCACGTGGTCCACGTGCTTCACGGAAAGGACTTCAGGGCCCAGGAAGCGCCGCGCAAGTGTTTCAAAACCTGCTGCATCGCCGGTAGCGACGAACTCATGGCTGGGCGCGCTGGAGGCCGTCCGCTGGATTCCGTGGTTGGCCAACGCCCGGTACACGTCCTTGGCTGTTTCTTCGGCACTGGAAACCAGGGTCACGTCCTCGCCCATGACGAGGGAAATTACACCGGTCAACAAGGGATAGTGCGTGCACCCAAGCACCACTGTGTCCACACCCGCGTCCTTGAGCGGTTGGAGATATTCGTTGGCAGCCGCCAGAAGGTCCGGGCCGGTGGTGATGCCGGCTTCAACGAATTCCACGAACGCAGGACAGGCTGCAGAGGTAATGGTGAGGTCAGGGGCAGCGGCGAACGTATCCTCATACGCCCTGGAGCCTACCGTCGCGGACGTGCCGATAACTCCGATCCTGCCCGAACGCGTGGCCGAGACTGCCCTCCGCACGGCCGGTTGGATGACCTCAATGACGGGAATGCCGTACCGGGCGGTATACCGCTCGCGCGCGTCACGAAGCACCGCCGCCGATGCGGAATTACAGGCGATAGTCAGTAGCTTTACGCCGGAATCCACAAGTTCGTCCATGACCCCGAGGGCATTGGCCCGCACTTCGGCAATGGGCAGCGGCCCATAAGGACCGTTCGCGGTATCACCCACGTAGAGGATCGATTCATTGGGAAGCTGGTCGATAATGGAGCGGGCCACCGTGAGGCCGCCGACGCCGGAGTCAAAGATTCCGATCGGACGGGCCCCTACGGGGGCGTCGCCTGATGAACTGCCCGATGCTGAAGTCATAATTATTCGAGAATAAGGCTTCCCTTGGTGTCCGGCCATTACCTGTGTCCACCGCCTCGTGTCGGATGCGTCACACCGGACGGTCCAGGACCGGCATCTCCTATCAGGACTGCGCCTGCCTGGCGGAGATCATCGACTGCACCAAAGACTCTTGCAGCCAGGTGGTGAAGTTATAGACCAAGGCCAGATAGCTCTCCACATCCTCTGCCTGGCTCCAGTCCTGCATGCTGTGGATGTGGTCGGCGTCCGCCTCATCGCGGATGTCCAACCGCTCAGCCAGGACCAGCCGCACATCGTTGAGGGCCATGGACCAGCGGGCCGCCTCTTCGCCGGTCAGGACAAGGTCGTTCTTGTCCAAGCCCAGCGCGGTGGCTTTGAGTGCGCCGATCTTGCTTTCCCTGACAGAGCGCTCGGTGAGCTGCCGGAACTCGAGGGAACCGGCGTCGTCGTCTTTCATGACGTTGGGCAACAGCCGCAGGAGGGCGCGATCGCTGGGCTTCTTGGCGTCCATGTCCAGGCCGATGAGTGCTGCCAGCGGATCCTCGTTTTCCCGCACGTCCGATTCCAGCATGGAGATGACATCGTCCAGCAAACCGCGCAGCAAGTCCCGCTCCGCCGGTTCCAGGTGCCCGGTGATGCCCTTGAGTCCGTATCTGAATGCCTTAGCCACGCTGGCGGCCGCCCTTTCCGGGTGTCTCGTTGCCGCTGGCAGCCTTTTCTACTGTCGCCCAGAGGCCAAACCCGTGCATGGCTACCGCATGCTGCTCCACTTGTTCCTTACTGCCGTGCGCCACAATCGACCGGCCCTTTTTGTGGACCTCCATCATGAGCTTGTGCGATTTGGCCTCCGAGTAGCCGAAATAGCTCTGGAAGACATAACTCACGTAACTCATGAGGTTGACGGGATCGTTCCAGATCACGAGGTTCCAAGGAATGTCCGGAGCAGTGAGGACATCGGTGGAGGTCTGTTGTGCAGTGTCCGTCCGCTGATCAATGTCCGTGCCGTACGCAACGCTAGGGGTCATCTGTCCATTCTATGGCGGCGCGCACTAGAGTGAATCCGTGAGTAGAGCCTCTTCCTGGGACCACCCCGCAACTTCCTTGTACACCGACCACTACGAACTGACGATGCTCCAGGCCGCCGTGCATTCAGGTGCTGCCCATCGCCGCTCAGTCTTCGAAGCCTTCGCGCGCCGCCTGCCGGACGGCCGCCGTTACGGCGTGGTGGGAGGCACCGGGCGCCTCCTGGAGGGCATTGCCGACTTCCGCTTTGGAGACGCCGAACTGGCCTTCCTTGAGCGCAATAACGTGGTCAACCAGGAAACGTTGGACTACTTGGCCAACTACGAGTTCAGTGGCGACATTTGGGGTTACGCCGAAGGCGATGCCTACTTCCCCAACTCCCCCATCCTGATCGTCGAGTCCACGTTCGCCGAGGCTTGCATCCTGGAAACATTCATTCTCTCGGTCCTCAATCACGACAGCGCCATTGCCTCGGCGGCGTCGCGGATGACCTCGGCGGCCGGCTCGCGGCCATGCATCGAAATGGGCTCCCGGCGCACCCAGGAAGAATCGGCGACGGCGGCGGCACGCGCCGCTGTCATCGCAGGCTTTGCCAGCACGTCCAACCTCGAGGCCGGACGACGCTACGGCATCAAGACAGTCGGCACGGCAGCGCACTCCTTCACTCTTCTCCACGACACGGAGCGCGAGGCATTCGAGGCCCAAATCGCGGCGTTCGGTCCCGGGACGTCGCTGCTCGTGGATACCTACGACGTCGAGACAGCGGTCCGTACCGCCGTCGAACTTGCCGGCGACAAGCTGGGGGCGGTCCGACTGGACTCCGGTGACCTCATTGCCCAAGCGCAGTGGGTGCGGCAATTGCTTGATGACTTGGGGAACGTCAACACACGGATCGTGGTGACCTCGGACCTGGACGAGTTCGCGATTGCAGCCCTCCAAGCGGCTCCGGTCGACTCCTATGGCGTGGGGACCTCGCTGGTCACGGGGTCCGGTGCTCCCACGGCCAGCATGGTCTACAAGCTTGTCAGCAGGACCGATGACTCCGGCGAGTTCATCCCGGTAGCGAAGGCCGCCAAAAACAAGGTCAGCATGGGAGGGCGCAAATACGCCCTCCGCAAGCTCAACGAACGCGGCCGCGCCACCCACGAGCTCGTTGGCATCGGGCACCGTCCCGAGGACGACGGCAACGACCGCTCATTGCTGCACCAGTTCGTCAAGAACGGCCAGGTCCTGCCCGGATGGACAGGCCCCGAGGGCGTCATCCGTGCCAAGCAACGCCACACCGCGAGCATGGCCGAGTTGCCACCGGTCGTGAACCGGTTGCAGCGAGGCGAGCCAGCCATCCCCACTGTGTACGAGGAGAACTGATGTCCCGCGCCCTGATCATTGTTGACGTCCAAAACGATTTCTGTGAAGGCGGCGCGTTGGCCGTGGATGGTGGAGCTGCCGTAGCCGCTGCCATCACGGAGTACCTCGACGCCCACCAGCAAAACTTCGATCACATCGTGGCAACCCAGGACTGGCACATAGAGCCCGGCAACCACTTCTCCGACGAACCGGACATGGTGGACTCCTGGCCTCCGCACTGCCGTGCACGGACCAAAGGCGCGGAACTGCACGAGGACTTGGACCCGGAGTACATCCAAGCCTATTTCCGCAAGGGACAGTACACCGCGGCCTATTCCGGATTCGAGGGCATCCTGGCCCCCGAGGACGACGTCCCCACCGGCGACCTCAAGGCCGGTGCCCTGGAACCAGAGGCAATCGATGAGGACGCCATCGGATTGGATGACTGGCTGCAAAGCCACGACGTCGAAGAAGTCGTGGTGGTGGGTTTGGCAACGGATTACTGCGTCAAGGCAACGGCGATCGATGCCGTGCAGGCCGGGTACACCACCACCGTCGTCGCAGGCCTCACCGCCGGCATCGCCCAGGACCTCAGCGACGCGTATGAGGAAATGGAAGACGCCGGCGTCGAGGTGGAACGGGACTAGTCCCGCCTTCGTTGACGCGGGCTCGGTTACTTCCTGCCGATGAACCAGTCCTGGAGCTTGCGCAGGCGTGCCTGCAATTGCTCCTCGTTGGCCTGGGCAACAGCAGGGCCGCCACAGACTTCCCGCAGCTTGGTGTGAACCACGCCGTGGGGTGTCCCGGTGCGGGCCGACCAGGCGGCGACATTCTTGGCCAGTTCGCTCCTCAGGTCCATCAACATCCGGTGGTCAGGGATAGCTGGAGCGGCAGCAGCAGCCAACGGTGATTGACGCTTCTTCCGTGACTGCTGTTCGTGTTGGCGCTGACGCAGAAGCGTGCCTACCTGCTCGGCGTCCAGCAGGCCCGGTATGCCCAGGAAATCCAACTCTTCATCCGAACCGATATCCGCGCCCGTGCCGAACTCGCCGCCGTCGAACAGCACCCGATCAAAGGACGCCTGCGAATCCAGCGCCTCAAACTTGCCCTTGGTGAGCTCGTCGGAGGCTTTGTCTTCCCGATTCGCTTCGGCCATGAGGTTCTCTTCGGGGCTGAACAGCCCGTCGTCGTCCTTCTCCGGCCGGTCCAGGGCGTGGTCACGCTCCGCTTCCATGGTGTTCGCCAAGATCATCAAGGGCGGAACGGAAGGAAGGAATACCGACGCCGTCTCGCCCCTCTTCCGGGCACGCACGAAACGACCCACGGCTTGGGCAAAGAACAGCGGCGTCGACGTCGACGTCGCGTAGACGCCCACCGAAAGTCGGGGAACGTCCACCCCTTCGGAGACCATGCGGACGGCCACCATCCAGCGCTTGTCCCCTGCAGAAAATTCCTCGATCTTGTTGGATGCTTTGGAGTCGTCCGAGAGGATCACCGTGGGCGATTGTCCGGTGATTTTCTTCAGTTGTCCCGCATACGCGCGGGCGTCGTCGTGGTCCGTGGCGATGACCAGGCCACCGGCGTCGGGAACGGTCCGCCGCACCTCGCTGAGGCGTTTATCCGCCGCTGCCAGAACGGCAGGAATCCATTCCCCGGTGGGGTTCAGTGCGGTACGCCACGCTTGGGACGTGATGTCCTTGGTCACCGCGGCCTCACCGAGTGAAGCGGCCATCTCATCCCCTGCGCTGGTCCGCCAACGCATCTGCCCGGAATAGGCCATGAAAAGCACCGGACGCACCACGTGATCGCGCAGCGCATTGCCATAGCCGTAGGTGTAGTCCGCCTTGGACCTCCGGATGCCGTCCCTGTCCTCGGCGTATTCGACGAACGGAATGGGCGACGTGTCCGAGCGGAACGGCGTACCCGTCAAGGAAAGCCGGCGGGTGGCGGGGTCGAAGGCCTCCCGGAGGCCGTCGCCCCAGGACAAAGCTTCGCCACCGTGGTGGATTTCGTCCAAGATCACCAACGTGCGGGCTGCCTCGGTTTTGGCACGATGCAGCATGGGCTTGCTGGCAACCTGGGCATACGTAACGGCAACACCGACGAATCCCCGCCCGTGCTGGCCGTCCGAGTTCTTGAAGTTGGGGTCGATCGCGACCCCGACCTTCGCGGCCGCGTCTGCCCACTGCCGTTTCAGGTGGTCCGTTGGCGCAACGATGGTTACCCGGTTCACGACGCCGGCATCGAGCAGCGTGGTGGCAATGCGCAAGGCAAACGTGGTCTTACCTGCGCCCGGCGTCGCTACGGCAAGGAAGTCCTTTGGATGCCGGGCCATGTAGAGATCCAGCGCCTCCTGCTGCCACGCACGGAGCTTCTGCGCAGTCCCCCAGGCAGCCCGTTCAGGGTACGCCGGAGGGAGCGATGGACCACCAAAAAGAGTTTCTGTCCCACTCACTACTTGGAGTTGCCTGGGCCGCTGTCTCCACCGTCTTTACCCGGGCGGAGACCATCGTAGATCTCCTTGCACTCCGGGCACACCGGGAACTTCTTGGGATCCCGACCCGGGGTCCAGACCTTGCCGCACAGAGCGATCACGGGGTCGCCCGTCATGGCCGACTCCATGATCTTTTCCTTGCGGACATAGTGGGAGAACCGCTCACGGTCGCCGGGCTCCACTTCCGGGCGCGTTTCCTCGCGCTCAATGGTGGCAGTGGACGTTCCGGCTCCGGAAAGCTCGCGCATGGGGTCGTTTTCGAATGGATCCGGAGGAAGCGTAGTCATGCCCACCATCTTACCGTCTAGAGTCCCTGCCACTCTGGCTTGTTGTCGTACGTGTGCCGGTAGTAGTCGGCCAGTTTCAAGGAGGAAGCGGCGGCCTCATCCACCAGGATGGTGGCGTGCGGATGCAACTGCAGCACTGATGCGGCACAGATGGCCGCGACGGGACCTTCGACGAAGTCGCGGACCGCCTGGGCCTTCTGGGCGCCGGTCGCAACCAGCAGGACGTGACGGGCGTCCATGATGGTCCCCAGGCCTTGGGTCACCACGTGGTGCGGAACGTCGTCGATACTGTCGAAGAAACGGGCATTGTCCTTGCGTGTTTGCTCGATCAGCGTCTTGATCCGGGTCCTTGATGCCAACGACGACCCCGGCTCGTTGAAGCCGATGTGCCCATCGGTCCCGACTCCGAGGATCTGCAGGTCCACTCCGCCCGCTGCCTTGATGGCATCCTCGTATTCCTGGCATGCCGCTTCAAGGTCCGGTGCGGCGCCGTTGGGACCGTGAACATTCTCCGGAGCAATGTTCACGCGGTCAGTGAACTCGCGGCGGATGACCTCGCGGTAAGACTCCGGGTGCCCGGGTTCCAGTCCTACGTATTCGTCCAACGAGAAGCCTTGCGCTTGGCTAAAGTCCAAGCCCTCCGCTTCATGGCGGCGCGCCAACTCGTCATAGATCGGCAAGGGAGATGAGCCGGTAGCCAAACCCAGCACGGCATGAGGCTTCCGGCGCACCAGTGCCTCGATGGCATCAGCTGCCAGGACACCTATCTGGTGGGCGCCGGGGAGAATGACAACTTCCATCGTCCTGACCTTTCCTTGGTTAAGGCTGCGAGCTGACAGGATATCCCATGTCCGACATTAAGGGATCTAGAAACCGTGGCGCGGAACAGCCCTCTGGTATTGCGGAACCCAGGGAATGTCGTAGCCAAGCTCGTAAGCTGCCCTCAGCCACCAATGCGGATCCCGCAACGCGGCGCGGGCCATAAAGACCGCGTCGGCCCTGCCGTTGGCCACAATGTCCTCGGTCTGCGCAGGGCTCGTAAGGAGTCCCACCGCCCCGGTCCTGACACCGGCGTCGCGCTTAACCTGCTCGGCGAACCCTGCCTGGTAACCGGGCACCGCACGGATCTTTTGATGGGCAACGGCGCCACCACTGGAAACATCAACCAGGTCCACGCCCCGCTCCGCTGCGGCCCGGGCCAAACGAACCGACGCCTCAACATCCACGCCCCCTTCGGCCCAGTCGGTCGCAGAGATCCTCAACAGCAGCGGCATCGAATCAGGGATGACATCCCGGACGGCGTCAACCACCGTGAGCATCAACCGGTTCCTGTCTTCTTCGCTTCCGCCCCACTTGTCTGTTCGGGTGTTGATCAGCGGGCTTTGGAACTGATGGAGAAGGTAGCCATGGGCACCATGGATCTCCACGGTGTCAAAACCTGCGGCAACCGCACGGCCTGCGGCGGTTGCGAAGTCGGCCACAACACCTTCGATTTCCTGCTCGGACATGGCCACAGGCGGCGCATACCCCTCGAAGGGCTGGTTTGAGGGACCGGAAGTCACCCAACCGCCGTCGTCAGCCGGCACGGAACCGGAGCGATCGGCGAAAGGCCAATACGTTGATCCCTTGCGTCCGGCGTGCGCCAGTTGGACCCCGATCTTGCAATCCACTGCGCCGTGCTGGTGCACGAAGTGGACTATCCGCTCCCACGCCGCCGCCTGCTCGTCGGTGTACAGCCCTGCATCCCGGGGGCTGATACGACCGGCCGCATTCACGGCGGCCGCCTCCGTCAGCATGAGTGCGGCACCACCGGCAGCGAAAGAGCCAAGATGCATCAGATGCCAATCATTGGGCACCCCCTCCCCGGTTTCGGGAGTACAGCTGTACTGGCACATCGGCGAGACCCAGCCCCGATGGGGGATGGTCAGCGACCGCAGTTCGATGGGCGTGAACAGTGCGGACGGCACTAGAACAGCACCCTTGCCAGGCCGTGGCGGGCTTTGGCGACCCTCTCGTCAGAGCTGCCCACTACTTCGAAGAGCTCAAGGAGGCGTATCCGGGCCGTATCACGCTCCGGTCCAAAGTTCCTGCCGATAAAGGAGATGATCCGGTTGAAGGCGTCCTCGATGTGGCCACCGGACACGTCAAGGTCCGCGACTCCCAACTGTGCCTCCAGATTGTCCGGCTCTGTGGCCGCCAGCTCCCGGAGGCTTTCCGCTGCTCGCGCGCTGAGCGACTCCAACCGGGCCATCAGTTCAACCTGGGCAAGGCCCGCTTTTGCATCGGCGTCTGCGGGTTGGTCAAGAAGGGCCTGCTTGTAGGCGGCGGCAGCAGCGGCGTAGTCGCCGGCCTCAATAGCGTCAATGGCTGCCTGATGCAGTGGTGGCAGAGGTGCGGGACCCGCGTCCTGGGCCGGTCCCCCGTCGCCGATGGTTCCGGTCACGCCATTGGCGGCCGCGACCTTCAGCAGTTCCTCCATCAGGCTGCCGATTTGTGCGTCGTCCGCAGGGCCTTGGAACAGGGGCACGGGCTGGCCCTTAATGACGGCGACGGCCGTCGGGACTGCGTCCACTTGGAAAGCCTGCGCCAACTGCGGGAAAGCATCAACGTCGGCGGCTGCAAGGACCAAGCGGCCGCCGTAAGTGAGGACGACACGCTCAACGGCGTCAAGGACCGCCGGGGACTCGGGCGCGTACCTGGACCACAACAGGAACAGGACGGGGATCTGGGCTGACAACTGCACAAGATCCTGGAAGTTCGATTCATTGGCGTCCACCCGAAGTGGCGCGGTGCCGGCGTCGTCAGTGGCCGGCGGTGCGGCTGCGGTTCCGCCCGGGGGCGCCGCCGGTGGCGACGCAGGCGGGGAGGCGGGGCGCCGCAACGTCGAGAGGTCGACGGCGCCGCGAAGGTTGAGCTGGCTGGCAGCGGCTGGAGTGGGTCGGTATCCGGGCGAACTCATACCGTCCACTCTAGCCGCTGCCCTGCCTGGGGCATTTCCTACTTGAAGCTGGCGCCCACGAGGCCACGCGTAGCCGCGACCAGCTTCATCGGATCAGAAGAACCTGCCGGGGGAATGTAGACCGCAACTGACTCCGCGAACTTCAAGACCATTCCCGTGGTGGTTTCCTTGCCACCGGCAAACACTGCCGAATCGTCCTGGAGTATGAGCTTGTCGCCTGCGGACTTCGGTGTTCCTTCAAAGGAGAAGTCGAGGCGGCCCACCACCAGTGCACCACCATCAGCGGTACGGAGCACCACGGTCTGGTTGGTGACCGGAGTGTGCGTGAAGGTGAAGTTGGCGCTGGTACCGCTTTTGACCGTGTCCGCCTGGTAGGCCAGGGCGCCGGCGATATATGGCGAAGCCTGGCCGTCGGCGAGCTTGCTGCGGTTCGGCGAAACAGGATTCGTCAGCATCTCCGACAAAATGCCCAACGCTTCGTTGCCGCTGTATTCCAAGCCGGTCTTGTCGCTGGCTTGGATCGCCGCCGTCCCTTCCCGGGGAGCCGGGAAGGACGGGAAGTTCGTGCCGGGCTGGAGCGGTGCGCTACCCCACAGTTTGTAGTTCTCGCGCGGTGAGAGCTGCACCAAGGTCAGCACCTGGGGAACCACGTTGCCGTCGCCCTGGGTCAGGGCGTAGACCGTGCGGGGCCAATCGCGCTTGGTGCTGATGACGCTGCTTTGAAGCTTGGTGGCGCGGATCGGCATCCGGGGTTCATATGCAGAGACCGTGGAGCGGATCTTGTAGTTCTGCGTCCGGACCAAGAGCTCCATCTTGTCAACCCTGGGCGCCAGCTTCGCGGCATCCTTGGCGGCATCTGCGGCGTCAACGGTGCTCGCTACCTGCTCGAGGATGCGCTGCAGTTGTGATTCGAGAATGACCGGCGTGCCCTTCCCCGCCGGAGAGGAAGCATCGGCCGACGGGCTCACGGTGCTGCTGGAGCTTGGGCTCGCCGTGCTGCTGGAGCTTGGGCTCGCCGTGCTGTTGGAACTCGGGCTCGCGGTGCTGGTGGAACTCGGGCTCGCGGTGCTGGTGGAACTCGGTTCCGGGGCTGGGGACGTATCAGCTTGCGCTGCAATAGCGGTGCCACCGACCATGACAGCTGCAAGCGCGGCAGCGACTGCCGTCACCCTCAACGCAGGCCCGTCAGTTTCGGAGCCACGACGACGGCTGGCATCCGTGGCCGGAAGGGCGCCCGACTGGGCAGGAAGCGTGCTGGTTTTCGCTCCCCCGTCCGGACCTTCGCCGTCGTTGTTGTTCTTCCGGTTGGACAGCGTCTTGGTGATGAATGGCAGTGCGATTCCTGCCAGCATGATGATGATGCCCAAGACGATGAAGGGGACAGCCCAGGGCGTGGTGGCGTGGTTGGGAACCGTCATGGAAATTGCCGAAGGCGCCGGCTTGGTACCGTCGCTGGCCACCAGGAGTGACCAGTCTCCGTCAGCAGGCGGGTTCCACGTGAAGTCGAGCTCGCCACTGCCGTTCTCGGTGCTCACCCACAGATCCGATCCGGCAGGCGATGGAGCTTTGGCTTCGCCGTCGGAGGAGGTCACCTGGAGCGACTTCTGGTCCTCGGAAACACCAGTCAGGGTATTGTGGGCGGTTTTGCCAACCCAAGCTTGGACGTCGTCGGGACGACCCGTAGCGACAACGAAGTTACCGTCACCTTGGATCTTGATCTTCACCGGCCCATCGTGCTGGGAAATCAGTTTTTGATCGATCACAGTCAGCGGGGCGGCCTTGGTGTCGCCGGGAACCGAAGCTGTCACGGTCTCTGGAGGGGCCCAAAAAGTCAGCTGGCCGATGCCGGCCAACATCGTCAGCAGGCCCAGCAGCACCAGCAAGGCTGCAGTCTTCAAACGCACAGGATCACCTATCATCAGCGGTCGTTGAACTTTAAGGGTAACCGTTTTGTTATCACGGAGTCAGATCGGGGGTCCTTGTCAAGGCCCTCGAAACCGCGCCGTGGCACAGCCGCTGCGTGATTCGCGGCTGCTGATAGTGTGGCGATGATCATGATATCCGCAGGACATTCGGGCACTTAAGCGTCAATTGGTTCCGTGTTGCCGCCCAATATCCACCCCATTCCATCGAAGAAAAGGCTGATACCGCGTGAAAGACCATCTGGAGTCCCGTCCCGCCGATGAGACCGGGTCAAGTGCTGCGGATGCTCCTGTCGACGGTATCTCCGCCACCCCGCCGGTGAGGACGGGGCGACTGGCCGCGATCAGCCGCCGGTTGCGCCAGCCCATCCCGGGAGCGCGGACCCGCATGCGCTTCGAGATGCCCCCGGAGGAGACCGGTGAGGGCTACGGCACGGACACCGAAACCGAGGATGATCACGGCTTCGGCTCCCCCGGCCCGCGGATCTCATCGCAGCACCCGCTCTACGTAGGATTCCTGGGCACGGCCGGCGTCGGTGCTGCCCTTGCCGTCTTTTACATCGCCAGCAACACCACGCAGCTCATCCTGTGGATTGTCGCAGCGCTCTTCATCGCTTTGGGGCTGGATCCCGTGGTCCGGTGGCTCGAGAACCACAAAGTCCCGCGGCCGGCCGGCATCCTTATTTCCGTCTCCGTCCTGGTGCTGGCCGTGGCCGGGTTCTTTGCCACGTTGATCCCGACCATCGTCGAACAGGTCTCGGAGATCGTCCGCCAAGGGCCGGAGTGGATTCGCAGCTTCCTCAACTCTGACTTCTTCCGTAGCGTCGATAGCCAGTTCGGGATCAGGGACCGGATCACCACTGAACTGGACAAGTTCGTCAAGGATCCGCAAGCCATGGGCGGCATCTTCGGCGGCGTCGTCGGCTTCGGCTCAACTGTGGCCAACGGCCTGTTCGGCTCGCTGATCGTCTTGGTCCTCAGCCTCTACTTCCTTGCAGCACTGCCCTCCATGAAGAAATGGGGCTACCGCCTGGCACCTCGATCGCGCCGCCCGAGGGTAGAGGCGCTTTCCGAGGCCATCACCGATTCCGTGGGTAACTACGTCATCGGCCAAGTCTGTGTTGCGCTCTTGAACGCCGCATTTGCCTTCATTGTCATGACCATCCTAGGCATCCCCTTCAGTGTTCTGTTGGCCTTCGTGGTGGCCCTGCTGGCGTTCATACCCTTGGTGGGTGGGCTCATCGCAGCAGTGGTGGTCATCTTGGTGGCCCTCACGGCCGGCTGGCAGACCGCAGTGGTTTACGCAATTGCCTACTTTGCCTACCTGCAGTTCGAGGCTTACTTCATCTCCCCACGCATCATGCAGAGGGCAGTCGCAGTGCCCGGAGCCGTAGCAGTGATTTCCGTGATCGCCGGCGGCAGCTTGCTCGGCGTCCTCGGGGCGTTGATCGCGATCCCAACGGCCGCGGCCACCATGCTGCTGATCAAGGAAGTCTTCATTGTGCGGCAGGACCGCCACTAGCCCGTCGCGACCGGGCTATGCCGTCGCAACCGGCCCCGCCCACTCCCGGGGCAGTCCGTCCACTCCCGCGCCCTCCGCCGTCACGTCGTCGACAATCTCGTCCAACACGCGCGCCGCATACTTCTCGCCGACCCAAAGGTGCTTGGCGCCGTCGACGCCCACCACCCTCGCCTGGGGAACCACGCTGAAGCGGCGGTGTGCCTCGGCTGGCTGCAAGTAGTCGTCGTGCTCCGGTACCAGGACGGTCAGGGGTTTGCCCGAGGCTGCCCACTCTTTCAGGTGGACGTCGGTGGCCCGATGCAACGGTGGAGACAACAGCACAGCACCTTCGATCTGTGATGCGACTGGCTCCGAAGCCCCATACATCAGGGCAAGTTCGGTGCCGAAGGACCAGCCAACCAGCCAGCGGTTTGGCAGGCCCCGTTCCACTGCGAAACGCACGGCGGCTTCGACGTCGTAACGCTCGCCGATACCCTCCTCAAACTCGCCGTCACTGACTCCTCGAGGCGATGCCGTGCCGCGGGTGTTGAACCTGAGAACAGCAATCCCGGCCAGTGCGGGAAGCCTGCACGAGGCTTTCCGGTAGACGTGAGAGTCCATGAACCCCCCGTGCGTCGGCAACGGGTGAAGCGTGATGAGGGTGGCGCTGATCTCCCCTGATTCGGGCAGCGCAAGCTCCCCCACCAAGACCTTCCCGTCCTGTGTGGTGAACTCCACATTTTCCCGCCGGGCGGGCAATACCGTGGACGCGCGGATGCCGGACGGAGCATCCTGGGAAGCGAAAACGAACGATGCGGGGTCGAAAGTCATGCTTCCAAGCCTACGGGCATCAGCGGTAGCGGTACGTCCGGGAAGCCCAGCAGTTCGTGTGCCAATGCCTACGTTCGGCCAAGCCGGCGGCTTGTCCGAACAGATGGCTATCGGACCACACCACCAAATGCGCAACGCCGGGCAGGATGGCCGTGGAGCAACCCGGGCAGATGTACTGCTTCTCCGCTTTCTTGGCCGTCATGGTCCGGACTACCCATTCGCCGTCCGGGGCACTTTCCCGCCGGACAATGCCGCCCCGTGCACGCTCAAGATCCAGTTCGACGGGAGGTTCCATCCACTTGCCCGCCGGCTTGGCGCCTCGCCCAGTGGACGTGTTGCGGCGGGGTCGGTTGGAGCGGGGCATGGTTCCATTCTGCCCCAGCATGTGCCATCCACACGGTAATGTTGGCCGCGTGCGACTCGTCATAGCCCGTTGTTCTGTTGATTACGTCGGCCGTTTGAAGGCCCACCTCCCCCTGGCCACGCGGCTCCTTGTGGTCAAGGCCGACGGTTCGGTCCTGGTGCATTCGGACGGCGGGTCCTACAAGCCGCTGAACTGGATGAGTCCGCCCGCCAAGCTCCGTGTGGGCACGCCCGAGGACACTGACCTCGAATCCGGGGTGATTGAGCAGTGGACAGTCCAGTCAGCCAAAGCCGACGACCGCCTCATCATCAACATCTATGAGCACCTGCACGACTCCTCCCACGAACTCGGGACCGATCCGGGACTCATCAAGGACGGCGTCGAAGCAGACCTGCAACGCCTCCTCGCCGAGCAGATAGAAACGCTGGGCACGGGCTTCTCGCTGATCCGGCGTGAGTACTTCACTGCCATCGGCCCCGTGGATATTCTCGCCAGGGACGCCACAGGGGCGACCGTGGCCATCGAGTTGAAGCGCAGGGGCGACATCGACGGCGTCGAACAGCTGACCCGCTACTTGGAACTGCTCAACCGCGACCCCCTACTCGCCCCGGTGCGCGGAATCTTCGCTGCCCAACAGATCAAGCCACAGGCCAAGGTGCTGGCCAACGACCGGGGCATCGACTGCGTCACGCTGGATTATGACGCCATGCGTGGTGTGGATGACAGTGGGTCAAGGCTGTTCTAAGCCCTTTCCCAGGGCCGCGGCTGCAGGCTACTAGACTCAGACCATGACTGCCGCAGATCATTTTGCCTCTCCGTCCGCGCCAAGCCATCAGATCGTCAAGGGGACGCTGGTCAGTGACGGTGAGGTGCTGGAGGACGGCTTGATCGCCATCGACGGCGACCGCATCGCGTATGCGGGGCCAGCCGCCGGCTTCGACCCTGAGGCTTTCGACGGATTCCAGAGCGCGATCCGCCTGGGCGTGCCGAGCGGAAGTTACCTTCTGCCGGGCCTCATAGACCTTCATTGTCACGGCGGTAACGGCGGCGACTTTCCCAGCGGAGAAGAGGGTTCCGCCCGCCAGGCCGTCGATTTCCTGCACCGGTCCGGAACAACCACCTTCCTGGCCAGCATGGTCACGGCCCCGCGCGAGGACCTCCTCCGCGGCATAGAGCTGTACGTCCAGCTGGCCGATGAGGGCTTGGTGGCAGGAATCCACCTCGAAGGGCCGTTCCTTTCCCATGCCAGATGCGGGGCGCAAAACCCCGATTTCCTGCTCGAGCCGGATCTCGACTTCATGGCGGAGCTCGCTGGCGCCGCGGGCGGGAAACTGACCACCATGACCTACGCGCCGGAACTGCCCGGTGCCGCAGCGCTGGTGGACCTGATGACCTCGCACGGCGTGACGCCCTCCTTGGGCCACACGGACTGCGACGACGCCACCGCGGCGGCGTCCCTGGCCGCCGCCCGCGAAGGAATGGAGTCCGCAGGGTTCGACGGCGTCAGCTCGCTGCCGACCGTCACGCACCTCTTCAATGGGATGCCTCCGATGCATCACCGCGCGCCGGGCCCGGTGGCTGCATGCCTTCGGGCCGCGCAAGAAGGAAAAGCGGTGGTGGAACTGATCGCGGACGGCGTCCACCTTGATCCGAGCACCGTTGCCACGGTATTCCAGTTGGTCGGAGCAGCCAATATCGTCCTGGTGACCGATTCCATGGCAGCAGCGGGACTGTCGGACGGAAAATACGTGCTGGGGCCTTCCTCCGTCACGGTCACCGACGGCATCGCCACGCTGGATGCCACCGGCTCCATAGCCGGGGGAACCGCCACCCTCCTCGATGTGGTCCGCAAGACTGTTGCTGCCGGCGTCGAACTGACAGATGCCCTCTGCTCAGCCACTGCTGTCCCAGCGGCTGTCCTCGGTCTCTCGGATGAGATAGGTGGCCTGCGCCGGGGCCTCCGCGCGGACATAATAGTGACAGACGCAGACCTTGAACTCACAGGCGTCATGCGAAATGGCCAATGGCTCTCTTAGCAATCCAAGCGTTCTCATAGCAATGCAGATTCGGATAGCCAGTGCACCGTTACCTTCTTTTTACCCTAAATTTTCTTGAATTACCCTAGAGACCGTTGACCTCCGGCAGAGCACATGAAAGTGTTATAGCAGTCTTTGTGTAGGTGGTTTTTCATGCTCGCAAGACGTGTTGCGAGCGTGAAGCTTCTGCGAATCCCGGCGGGCCCCGGCCTTTATGGAATCCAGGTCTTCTCGCGGAGCAACAAGGCCGGTACGAGGTGTACCGGACTAATGTTCCATAATGAGGAGAAATACATGGCACTGGGAACCGTCAAGTGGTTCAATGCTGAAAAGGGCTTCGGCTTCATTACCCCTGATGACGCAGATGGCGACGTCTTCGTCCACTACTCCGAGATCCAGACCGGCGGCTTCAAGACCCTCGACGAGAACCAGCGGGTTCAGTTCGAGATCGGTCAGGGCGCCAAGGGTCCCCAGGCCACAGGTGTCACCGTCGTCTAGTTCCATGTGGTGATTTCTGCACCCGCAGACTTTGGTAACTCATTGGCCCCGGTAAACTCCGGGGCCAATGCGTTTAATCCCGCCACCTGAATCGGATAGCAACCGCCATGCGTGTCGAATTAGAATTAAGCAACGCGAATAAACGTTGAGATTTCAACCAACCAAGGTCCGCAGCAACCGTGCTGAATGCCGGACCGACAATCCGGGAAGGTAAGCCCGGCTGAGGGCCCGCCCCACGGCAGGGAGGTCCAAAGGGTCCTGATAATACATGTACAAGGTCCGATACTCCGGTTGGAACCGTGATTTAAACGAGGCAAGGGACCTGAATCCATAAACGGGTTCCAACGCTTGTCCCACCACCTCCAATATTCCAGGCAACCCCTCTGCCTGTTCAATGTCGTTCTTCTCCGGCGTCAGGGGCGAGCCTGACAACGAGATTACTTCCACCGTTTCCCGCAGATGAAGCACTGCCGAAGCGATCATGAACTCCATGACTCCTGGAAAGGCACCACTGCGACGCCGCATGAAGTCCAAGGTCCAACTGACCACCCTGCCGTTTTCGAAGACGGGCAACCAACTTGTCACCCCATAAACACGGCCAGAGGCGTCCACCGCGACGCAACACAGAACATCAGGGTCTTCGAGCTCGTCGAGGCCGCCCAGCGTAAAGCCCATTTCAGGGATGCGCTTCTTCGCGGCCCACTCTTCCGAAACCTCGCTCACCTGTGCCCTGATGCCGTGCGGGAAGTCTGCGTACGCGCCCCATACAGCTTCGATCCCCATCTTGGCTGCGCGGTTCAGGGCAGTCCGCACGTTCTGCCACTCTTTGCCTCGAAAGACGAGTTCCCGAACACGCAACCGAGTTTCCTGGGCCACAGCCACCCGGCGGAATCCCCTGGCCTCCAACGCGGGCCATAGCTCCTCGGTACATGAGTACAGGCACGGTATCAGCGCCCGACGCGTGCAATCCTCCATGAATCCGTCCACGGTAGCCTGCTGCTGTTCACGCGATCCAAACGGTCCAGCCAAGGTAAGAGCCACATGGCCGTGCTGCTGATACGCCACTCCCCCGGTACCTTCGGGGTTGAACCAATATTTATTCGGAGCCCAAAGCGCCATCCAGGAGAGCGAATCGCCGCCAACCTTGACCAAGGCGCGCGCACGCTCCCTGCCGTGGTGATCCATAGCTCCCACGGGATGACGCCGAACCAGGAGCACCCAGACCCCTATCAAGGCCACCAGCCAGAAAACTGTCCCCGAATAGGAGAAAAGGAAGACTTCAAAGGCATCACGGTCCGCGAATACCTTTCGATACGCTGCCGGCAACGGGACCGGCAGGTACTGCCTGGCGAGTTCAGCCGCTAAACCCAACAGACCGCCGTCGCGCGCCATTCCCCCGGAGGCAAGCCAAACATCGGCATAAGCCAAGATGAGGATGCCGCCTGTCATGCCAACCAGCCAGAAGACCCGGCGTCGTAAGCGGGAGGAAGACTCCACCCTGAAATGGCCACGATAGGCAAACAGCAAGGAGGCGAGTACCAACGGAACAAGAACCACCGGCATCAGGTGCACGATGGCGGTGTCCATCGCGCCCACGCGAGGACGTCCTTGGGACAGGGCTATGCCTGCAAACAGACCGAGGTACGTCGCAGATAGTGCCACCACCAACAGTTGCACGCCGATCGCGATGCCCAGCGCCATCCGCCGGCCGCGACGCATGCCGTCAGCACAGATAAGAAGCAGTACTACCGGTACCACTGCCAGGGCGAGGCCGAAAGGACCGGGGTGGCCTTGCCGTGCTATTTCGAGGCAGGCTACATCGATCGTGCCGCCGCAATTGCCCTCCACTTGGCTCAAGGTGGGCAGCGGGTTGAGAATCACATCCCGCAGGAGGGCCAACGGCCCGGATGGACTGCTCGCCGCCGCAGCCACCAAGGGACCGACGGCGAAAATCGCCGTGACGAGAGAGAGCAGATTCCGGACCTCCCGGCCAGTGGAACGCCGCAACTGAAGACTCCCCCGGCTGCTCTGGGTCCATAGCCCGGCAATTAGGCCTATAAGGGCGCCAATAAGACCCATGACCGTCTCCGCATGGCCAACATAGAGGACCAAGAGAATGGACAGGGCCAGGACCGCGGTACGCAAGCGGCGTTGCCACAGGGTCGAGAAGAGGCCACTGGCAGCAAGAGTGGTCGCGAGGATAGCCCCATAAGGCCCGATAAGCGCTGTGTCGGCCATTCGCGACAGCCAACCATCATCGGCGTAAACCGCCACCTGGGTGATCATCAGGAAAGCGGATACGCAGGCGAATTGGCTACCTAAGAAGATGGCCGCGGTCTTCAACGCACCGAAACGGCGTTCAGCGAGACTTAGCAGGAACAGGATCATCAAGATCGACGTGACATAGGCCAAGGGATTCGTCGTGAAAAACAACGACGTCCAAATGGCCCACCACTGCCCGGCCTTCAGGCCCTCCAGCGTTGCGCCGGCGAACGGCAACCATGACTCAGGGGGACCTGCAAAGAAGGTGCCCGCTGCCAGGGACACTGATACGAACACCACCAGCACGAGCAAGGTGAAAGGCGATTTCCGCAGATGGCGGCCCATCCGGAACCATGCCGGCCGGATGAGGCTCCTGAAAGCCAAGCTCACCGTCCCGACCCCACGTCAGATGGAGCGTGAGACGACGAAATCCACCTCGGGACAGCATGCGGAAGGTGGATGCTAAAGGGTGCGATTCTCTTCTCCAAGCACATGGTATTTCCAATCCCTGGCCGGAGCCCCGCTCGAAAACAATGCTAGCGCCAGGTTCCAACCCCGATGACGGGTCCGGCTTCCAACCACGAGGACAGTCCGGCGTAAGCATCAAAATTCATGGCCAACATGAACTTGTTGCCTTCGTACTGAAGCTCCACGATCACGACGTCGGGCTGGACTTTGACGAGTTCGTCTTCCGTTGGTTTACGGCGGCCAAGGAGTTCAAGTGAACTGCGTTTGAACCTGTGCTTCGGAATCACGCTCAGCGACATCAGGCGGAACCACTCAAGTTCACTGTCCTGATAACGACAAACCCCCATCTGCCAACTGTTACCAGCTGTGCAAATGGAGGCATCGACCGTGCCCAGGGCACGCCGCAAATTGAAGCGGCGCACCCCGAAAAGGCACAGTGTAAAAATCAGCAACGTAAACGCCGTCGCCAAGGCGATGAACGGAATGAGGGAATCGTCCATCAAGGTCTTGCTATCGGATCCCCGCTGTAGCCGCTTCGCCCAGTTGGGCGTTGTCAGCGACAATGACCACACGGTTGTTGTCAACGGAGAAGAATCCACCGTCCACGACTACCGCAATTCGGTCACCGGAAACCGGCTGGATTGCCAGCTCGCCAGCGGCCATGATGGCCAAGAGCGGCGAGTGGCCCGGCAGGATTCCGATTTCACCATCGCTGGTGCGGGCCTTTACCATCTTGGCCGCGCCAGACCACACGAAGTGGTCTGCTGCAACAATCTCAACCTCGAGCTCGGCCATACTACTTGGTCTGTTCCTGGATCTTGGCCCAGTTACGCTCAACATCATCCAGGCCACCGACGTTGAAGAACGCCTGCTCTGCGATGTGGTCGAGTTCGCCGTCGCAGATTGCCGTGAAGCCTTCGACGGTGTCCTTGATGGATACCGTGGAGCCCTCGACGCCGGTGAACTGCTTGGCGGTGTAGGTGTTCTGGGACAGGAACTGCTGGATGCGACGAGCGCGGGATACGACGATCTTGTCCTCTTCAGACAGTTCATCGACACCGAGGATGGCGATGATGTCCTGGAGTTCCTTGTTCTTCTGCAGGATCTGCTTCACACGGACGGCCGTGTTGTAGTGATCCTTACCGATGTACTGGGGGTCCAAGATACGCGAGGTGGACGTCAGCGGGTCAACGGCCGGGTACAAACCACGGGAAGCGATTTCACGGGAAAGTTCCGTGGTCGCGTCCAGGTGTGCGAAGGTCGTGGCCGGTGCCGGGTCCGTGTAGTCATCTGCGGGCACGTAAATGGCCTGCATTGACGTGATGGAGTGGCCCTTGGTGGACGTGATGCGCTCCTGGAGAAGACCCATCTCATCCGCAAGGTTCGGCTGGTAGCCCACTGCGGACGGCATACGGCCGAGCAGAGTGGAAACTTCCGAACCGGCCTGCGTGAAGCGGAAGATGTTGTCGATGAAGAGCAGTACGTCCTGGTTCTGCACATCGCGGAAGTACTCCGCCATGGTCAGCGCCGAAAGCGCAACGCGAAGGCGCGTTCCCGGCGGCTCATCCATCTGGCCGAAGACAAGCGCGGTGTCCTTGAGAACACCTGCCTCTTCCATTTCAACCCAGAGGTCGTTGCCTTCACGGGTACGCTCGCCAACACCGGCGAATACCGAAGTACCACCGAAGTTACGGGCAACACGGGTGATCATTTCCTGGATCAGAACGGTCTTGCCAACGCCGGCGCCACCGAACAGACCGATCTTGCCACCCTTGATGTAGGGGGTGAGAAGGTCGATGACCTTGATGCCGGTCTCGAGCATCTCCGTGGAGCCCTCGAGGGAGGCAAAAGCCGGAGCCTTGCGGTGGATCGGCCAGTAGGCGTCAGCCTTGATCTCGGACTCTTCGACGTCCAGCGGCTTGCCGAGAACGTTGAAGATGTGGCCCTTGACGCCGTCGCCAACGGGCACGGAGATCGGAGCACCGGTGTCCTGCACGGTGGTCCCGCGGACGAGTCCGTCGGTGGCCTGCAGGGAGATAGCGCGAACAAGGTTGTCACCCAGGTGCTGGGAGGTCTCGAACGTGATGGTCTTGGTCTGGCCGTTGAGGGTGATCTCGGTGGTCAGAGCGTTATAAATCGAGGGGATTGCGTCAGCCGGGAATTCGACGTCGACAACCGGACCAATAACACGGGCAATGCGGCCGGTGGCACCGGCCGTTGCTACGTGTTCGGTAGCAGTGGCAGTCATCTCTCTCACTTCACTCAGTAGATGGCGTGGGGTTAAGTTTATCTGTTTGGTGCAGGTGCGGCTTCGAACCGAATCCGCGGCTGGCTAGGACGCTAGGGCGTCGGCGCCGGCAACGATTTCGGAAAGCTCCTGCGTAATCTCGGCTTGTCGGGCCGTGTTGCGAAGACGCGTGTACTTCTTGATCAAATCGGTAGCGTTGTCACCGGCCGACTTCATAGCACGCTGGCGGGCTGCGAGCTCGGAAGCCGCCGCCTGCAGCATTGCTGCGAAGATGCGGGATTCGATGTAACGCGGAAGCAGGGCATCTAGAACCTGCTCCGTTTCCGGTTCAAATTCGTACAACGGCAGCAAATCGGTCTCCGAGGGTGCTTCCTCTTCAACGACCTCGAGCGGAAGAAGACGAATAACCGTCGGCTCCTGCGTCACCATGGACTTGAAGCGGGTATATACGACGTGGATCTCGTCCACGCCGCCCTCTTCAAAGTCAGTGGAGAAGTCTTCCAGAAGAGCGGCTCCGACTTCCCTGGCTGTGGCGAATTCCGGCGCGTCCGTGCCACCGGTCCACACACGTGTGTAGGACCGGCCACGGAAATCGAAGTACGCCTGGGCCTTGCGGCCAACCAGGTATGCCTTGACTTCCTTGCCTTCTGCGTGAAGTAGCTCCGTCAAACCCTCGGCCTGCTTGAGCACACTTGCCGAGTAGGATCCTGCAAGGCCACGGTCCGATGTGATGATCAGGACTGCGGCCCGGCGGATCTGCTCCGGCTCGGTGGTCAGGGGGTGGTCGACTTCGCTCTGAGTTGCGACAGCAGAAACGGCGCGGGTAATCGCGTTCGCGTAGGGCAGTGAAGCTGCTACGCGGGCGCGGGCCTTACCAATGCGCGAGGTAGCGATCAGTTCCATCGCCTTGAAGATCTTGCGCATCGACGTCGTCGAGCTGATCTTCTGACGGTAGACCCGAATCTGGGCTCCCATACTTTTCCTTTCCTAAGTTCCCGATATGCCGCCCCGCCGAAGCCCTCTCGGACTCCGGCGGGGCAGCCAATCGAAACTAGCGCTTCTGCTTGACGATCTTTTCCTGGTCGACGTCGCCGCCGGAGATCGCTGCGTGCTCTTCATGGCCGGCGCCAACCAAGTGGTCGTCACCCTGCCCGAAGAAGCCCTTCTTGAAGGCAACAATTGCCTGCTTCAAAGCTGCAGCGGTGTCGTCATCCAGGACGTTGGTCTGTGCCAGCGTGGTCAGGATGGAGGACTGGTGCTTCAGGTGCTCGAGGAACTCGGACTCAAAGCGGTTGATGTCTTCAACCGGAATGTCATCCAAGTAACCGTTCGTGCCGGCCCAGATGGAAACAACCTGGTTCTCGACAGGGAACGGCGAGTACTGGCCCTGCTTGAGCAGTTCCATCAGACGCGCACCGCGGGTGAGCTGCTGACGGGAAGCAGCATCGAGGTCCGAGGCGAACATCGCGAATGCCTGCATGTCGCGGTACTGTGCCAGGTCCAGCTTCAAGGTACCGGAGACCTTCTTCATGGACTTGACCTGTGCAGCGCCACCAACGCGGGATACCGAGACACCAACGTCAACAGCAGGGCGCTGGTTGGCGTTGAAGAGGTCCGACTGCAGGAAGATCTGGCCATCGGTGATGGAGATCACGTTGGTCGGAATGTAGGCGGAAACGTCGTTTGCCTTGGTTTCGACAATCGGAAGACCGGTCATCGAACCTGCGCCAAGCTCGTCGGAGAGCTTTGCACAACGCTCAAGAAGGCGGGAGTGCAAGTAGAAGACGTCACCCGGGTATGCTTCGCGTCCCGGCGGACGGCGCAGCAAGAGCGACACGGCGCGGTAAGCCTCGGCCTGCTTGGACAGGTCATCGAAGATCACCAAAACGTGCTTGCCGCCGTACATCCAGTGCTGGCCAATGGCCGAACCTGCGTACGGTGCCAAGTACTTGAAGCCCGCGGGGTCAGATGCCGGTGATGCCACGATCGTGGTGTATTCCAGCGCGCCGTGGTCCTCAAGGGTCTGGCGGACGGCCGCGATGGTGGAAGCCTTCTGGCCAACACCAACGTAGACGCAGCGAACCTGCTTGGTCACATCTCCCGAAGCCCAGTTGGCCTTCTGGTTGATGATCGTGTCCACGGCAATGGCGGTCTTACCCGTCTGGCGGTCACCGATGATCAACTGACGCTGGCCGCGGCCGATCGGGATCATGGCGTCGATGGCCTTCAGTCCGGTCTGCATCGGCTCGTGAACAGACTTGCGCTCAGTGACGCCGGGAGCCTGTAGTTCGAGGGCACGCGTGCCTTCGGCTTTGATCTCGCCAAGGTCATCGATCGGCTGGCCCAAGGGGTCAACGACACGACCGAGGAAGGCATCGCCTACCGGCACGGACAGGATCTCACCGGTGCGGTGAACTTCCTGGCCTTCTTCAATCCCGGTGAAGTCACCGAGGATAATGACACCGATCTCGCGGACGTCAAGGTTCTGGGCGAGGCCCAGCGTGCCATCTTCGAAGCGAAGGAGCTCGTTCGCCATGACCGAGGGAAGTCCCTCAACACGGGCGATGCCATCACTTGCGGCGGTCACACGACCAACCTCTACGCGCTCAGCGTTTCCGGGTTCGTAGGACGCCGCGAACTCGTTCAACGCATTACGGACGTCGTCGGCGTTGATGGTCAATTCGGCCATCTGCAGTCCCTGCTCTCCTGTTTTCGTGATCATCGTTGCTCACGATGACCGGGTTTTATATCAGTTAAGTTGTGCTTGCCTTGACTAGCCAGCGAGCTGACGGCGGAGTTCACCCAGACGGGCAACAACCGAAGCATCAAGTACTTCGTCACCCACCTGGACACGTACTCCACCAATCAGGGCAGGGTCAACATTGACGTTGACCTTGAGCTCACGGCCGTAAAGTGCGTTCAGCCCGGCATGCAGGCGGCTGGCCTGCGCATCCGTCAACGGACGGGTGACGCTGACGGTTGCGATCCAGCGCTGCCGACGCTTGGCTGCAAGCTTGGCAAAAGACTCGACCAGCTTGCTCGGCTTGACACCTCGCGGCTGGGTTACGGCCTGTTCAATGAGAACCTTAGCTTCCTCGCTGATGCCGGGGACGAGGTTCTCCACCAGCGCAACCTTGGCTGCGGCCGATGCTTGCGGCTCAGACAGAGCACGTTGTACTTCGTGGCTGGAGGCGACAATCTGGTTGAAGGCAAACAGATCGTTTTCCAGCTCTTCCAGCCCCGTGATACCGGAGGCAGAAACAGCCGACTTGTTTTCAGCTACCGCGATGACAACCGTGGCGGCAAGAGTCTCGAGTGCATCGCCGATATCACGGGCCGATGCCCAGCGTGAGCTGGCCAATCCGCCTGCAATTTCAGCAGCATCAGCGGAGACTTTCCCGCCAACGAGCTGCTTGACCAGCGCCGACTTCTCGTCTCCGCTACGGGAGGGGTCAGTCAAAGCGCGGCGCAAGCCAGCCGAGCTGTCCACCGTACCCAGGATGCCGAAGAGGTCCTTAGCCAACTGCAGCGAGGCAAAAGGAAGCTTCGCTTCCAACTGCGCCAGGGCTGTGGTCAGCGATCCGCTCGATATACCTGCCATTACTTAGCTGCACCTGCGTTCTGGGTCTCCAGATCTGCCAGGAAACGGTCAACAACCCGTGCAGCCCGCTCGTCATCGGTAAGTGCTTCGCCGACGATCCTGCCAGCCAACGTGGTGGCAAGCGTGCCGACTTCGGAGCGGAGCGAGACAACAGCTGCCTGGCGCTCCGATTCGATGGCGGCGTGCGCCTGCTCCGTGATGCGGGCAGACTCTGCAGCGGCCTTCGCCTTCAGGTCCGCGAGGATCTGCGCACCTTCGGCGCGTGCTTCTTCGCGGATGCGGTTGGCTTCGGCGCGGGCATCGGTGAGCTGCTGCTTGTACTCTTCGAGAGCTGCCGATGCTTCGGCCTGTGCCTGCTCAGCCTTGGCAATGCCACCTTCGATCGCTTCGGCGCGCTCTGCGTAGGTCTTTTCGAACATCGGGACAACAAACTTGACCACGATGTACAGAAGGACTGCAAAGCCGACGAGGACGACGCCCATTTCCCAGACGTTGGGAACGAGCGGGTTAGTCGCCGCGGTGTCGGTGGTGGCGGCTGAGATGATTTGCTGCTTCATATTTCACCCGTCCTATCTACTCGTGTGTGGAATTCGCTTGGTTCTTCGGTTTACTTGAGAACGAAAGCGAAGACCAGGCCGAGGATGGCGAGGGCTTCAGTCAGTGCAAGGCCGAGGAACGCGATCGGCTGGAGCACGCGCTGGGCTTCCGGCTGACGTGCAACACCGTTGATGTACGCGGCGAACACGAGACCCACACCGATACCACCGCCGATGGCCGAGAGACCGTAGCCGATGAGGTTGAGGGAGCCGTTGATGGAGCCTTCCATTTTTTCTTCCTTTCAAGATGCCGCCCGTGCGGCAGGTTGTTTGGGTTGCTTCATCCCCGCAAGGGGAAGTTTTCGGAGCCTAGTGGCTATCGGCGTGCAGGGCGCCTTCGATGTAGATCGCGGTCAACAAGGTGAACACGTATGCCTGCAGGGCCATGATCAACGCCTCGAGCATGTACATGGCAATTGCGCCCACCAAGACCAGGACCGAGGCGCCCTTGAGAAGGACGTTCTCCTGCATCACCAGGAATTCGATGCCGGATCCGGCGAGCATGACGATAAGGTGGCCGGCCAGCATGGTGGCGAACAGACGAAGGCTGTGGGTGACCGGGCGGACCAGGAAGTTGGAGATGATTTCGATCGGTACGACGATCAGCAGGATGTACCACGGGATACCCGAGGGAACCGTTGCGAGCTTGAAGTACCTCAAGCCGTTCTTCCTGACACCGATGGCGATCCACGTGATGAAGACGATGCCGGCAAGGACGTAGGCGCCGCCAACGTGCGAGAAGCTGGGGAGCTGGAGCACCGGGATTGCGCCGTAGATGTTGTTCACCAAGATGAAGAAGAACAAGCTGAACAGCAGCGGGACGTACTTGATGAAGTCCTTACCGCCAATAATGTCCTTGGCGATGCTGTTGCGGACGAAGCCATAAGCCATTTCGCCTGCGAACTGCAGCTTGCCGGGAACCAGCTGCCGCTTACGAGCGGCGAGGATGAAGAATGTAGCGATAATGACGACCGAAAGAATCACCAGCAGCATCTGCTTGGAGAAACCGTCGTGCGCACCCCAAGGCAGGATTGCCGGCAGGTGCAGTTCGTCGATTCCGGGTGGGGTGAATGACCCCGAATCCTGGGCGGGGAGCGCAAGCGCGATCAACGCGTTTCCTCTCTGCTGTGTCCATCATTGGGCATTGGTTGAAATCCGGTCGCGTTCAACGCATCCAAACTCCGTGTTAAATTATTTGGCATTACTGTCCCCGTCCGTAGGCGGACCGCCGTCTGCGTTGCTCTCGCCAGTTGGGGATCTATGACTGGTGAGGCCGTGCATATGGGAAAGATAGAACCCTCCTGCGGCTCCCAGCAGAGCGCCGAGGAGCACAATCCAGCGGGTCCCCCACAGATTATCCAAACCCCAGCCTATCAAACTCCAGACAATGATCCCGCCAACGATGTAGCTGAAGACGGCGATGCCGGCGTTGTATCCGCCGTCGTTTCTGTCCTCAAAGACCTCGTGCGGGTTGATCCCGCCGGAGGAATCGCCAGAGGCGCCGGAACCAGGCTTACGCGGTGTCATCGCGACCGCCCTTCGGGCTTGGAGGATCATTGAATATCTGCAGCCGGGCTTTGCTGAAACCGTAGATTTCCGCCGCTTGCCAGAAAACCACCGAAACCACGGCTCCGATGAGGAACCATCGGCCATGCAGCCAAGAGGGTGCTCCGATGGCGAAGAGGACCACGGCGAATCCGATGACCTTCACGAAGTAGGTTGCAACAAATAAGCCGACGGCACCGGAAGGATTGCTTCGGCCGACGAAGTGCCCGATCAACAGGCTGATGGCGAAGAACGCCATGACCAGGGCAGCACCAAAAGCAACCGAAAGGGCTCCCAGCCCGCCATTGATGAACCCTGCGATCACGCAGGTGATGGCGGTGGCCACCAAGGCCGCTCCGGCGCTGAGTACCAAGAGACGGAGCCACAACGAGGACGTCTCCCCAACGGGTCCAAGACGACGTCTTCCGGACGGGCGTCCGGTTCCGGCGTTGGATGTCATGGGGATACCAATCGTCGTGACACATGTGCAGGCGCATATGACAAGTTCTCAAAGGGGATACGGGCGAGTGACTGTCCGCTCCCCAAATTCTACATGAGATAGAACTGTGCTGAAAACGGACCTTTAACTACTTCCCGGCCATTTGGAATTCCGGGTGAAGTACGGCCATGCGGTGACGGCGGCCATGACCAAGGTTGCCGCGGCGACCATGGTGATGACGATTTGCCAAGGGAAGACCGCGAAGGCGACCCCACCGAATGCCAGGATGCAGGTCCAGACATAAAGCATGACGACGGCGGTGCGGTGCGAGTAGCCGAGGTCAACCAGCTTGTGATGGAGGTGCCCCCGGTCCGCCGACCACGGAGATTGTCCGCGCGCCGTCCTTCGGATGACCGCCATGCCCAAGTCCAGCAGGGGAAGTGACAAAACGGCGAAGGGCAGCAGGATGGGGACAACCGTGGGTATGCCGTTGGCTCGATCGTAAAGTCCAGAGCCGATTTGGCCCGTTGCCACTACGCCGGCTGAGGCCATGAGCAATCCGATCAGCATGGCCCCGGAGTCCCCCATGAAGATTTTGGCCGGATACCAATTGTGGGGAAGGAACCCGAGGCAGCTACCCACCAGAATGGCCATGAGGAGGGTGGCCAGATCTGAATTGTCCGTGGATGGATTGTTCCGGTGCACCCAGTAGGCCGTCAGGAAGAAGGCACCTCCGCCGATGGTGGCCACCCCCGCCGCTAACCCATCAAGGCCATCAATGAAGTTCACGGCGTTCATGGTGGTAACAATCAATCCGGCCGTAAGGACGATCTCCACGACGTCGGAGTTCAGGACTATGGGTTCCGGGATGAACGGCACTACGGACATCCGGACGCCCCAGATAGCCACAATCAGCGCTGCGGCGGCCTGGCCCATCAGCTTGATCCACCAACGGATGTCCAGGATGTCATCGGCCACACCCACTGCAACGATCACGAGCGCCCCGATGAGTATCCCCCAGGGGCCGCCATTGTGACGGAAGATGTCTTTCACGAAGAACGAATTGCTGGCAACCACCAGGGCCACGAAGAAGCCGGCGAAGATACCGAGGCCGCCGAGCTTGGAGATAAGGACCGAGTGCATGTCCCGGCTGCGGATAGGCCGGTAAAGCCGGAGTTTGTTTCCCAGCACGCGAGCCCCCCACGTCCCTGCATAGGCAACCAAGGCAGCTGTCAAGGCCATCAGCAGGTACATGATCATGTGGCGGCTCCCAAGAACTGCCCGTTGACCAAACCAGAAACCTGGAGGTGCCGTTGGTATCGGCGTGATGCGTGGTTGCCTTCTCGATGCGGGCAGCTCAAGGTGGGGAATTCTGTCTGTCGATAAATGGAACTACTCCGTCGCCATGCCTGCACCGGCTGTGCCGAATGTTGCGGGATTACTGTGGTCTCTAGTCACGATACTAATGCCAACCGCCGTTACCGACCCGTGACGCAGCCGGGTGGCGGAGTCTGTTTTCTTGTCCTCGGACCCACCTTGCCGGGGGTCGTTTGCAGCAGGTAGCTAGCGTGATGCCTCTTGGACATCCCGCAAGGCGTAAATTCCTTGCAACACCTGGGCATTGCTGCGGGGGGCCTTCAGGCTGTGTCGCAAGCCCTTGAACAGTCCGTCCAGCAACAGCTTTTTGTTGGGCGACGCGGCGATGGTCCTTGCCCAGTTCCTTAAGGAGGCGCCGGTGAAAAGTACCTTTTCCCAGGGTGCCAATGCTTGCGAGCGAGTGTAGACCCACAGCTTGTTCCGGACTTCATAGTAGAAGCGGGAACCCGGGTCCGCTCCTGCGTCGCCAAAAACCTTGGTGTGATGGTTGGCGATGGACGCCGCGGTGGTCAGCGCGGATCCTCTCCGGGAAATCCTGGCCGTGTACTCGAGATCGTCATTCCAGATAAAGTAATCGGCGATCGGTAGCCCATGCCGCCGAATCTCCCCGGCCCGGATGAGCACCGACACAAACGACGCGCTGCGGATTTGGGTGGCCCCGAGCCGCGCGGCTGCGCTCCGGGCATCCTCGCGGGCGCCCATGCGTGGCCGCATCCGGTTCATGGGGTGGTCGCGGCCGTCGGTCCAGACCACGCGGCTGGCAATGAAGGCCGGAGCCTCGAAGGTTTCCTGCTCGTAGGCAAGCGAAACTTCCAGGGCTTCACTCAGCGCGGCGGGTTGGGGCTCGGTGTCATCGTCCATGATCCACACGTGGTCCGCCCCGTGGTCCAGGACGGCCCGTTCCATCCCCACCACAAAGCCTCCGGCACCCCCCACGTTTGCGGTCAACGTGACCACATCCATCACGAGGGGTCCCTGGTAGGTCCGGAGGAAGTCCGCCGTCCCGTCCGTTGAGGCGTTGTCGACAACGATGACGACCTCGGGCACCGCGGTTCCGGCGGCAATCCCGTTCAGCGTGGTTTCGAGGAGTTCTCGCCGGTTATAGGTCACCACAACAGCAACCACCACGGGTTTGGACGTCATCTATTTGCCTTCAGTCAGGGACGGTCGGAGATGGCGGCGGAGGAGCAAGGCGGCCAACTTCCAGGGTTCAACGAAAACTCGATAGGCGACTCGGCCCGGGTGGAGCGCAAGCCGCCATGCCCATTCAAGGCCAAGGCGTCCGAGCCATCGCGGGGCAAGTTTCTGGACCCCGGCTACCTGCTCGACGGCGCCGCCGACCGTGCAGTAAACGCTTGGGGGCAGGTCGTTAAGCCTTCGGTGCAAGACGTTTTCCTGCAACGGCATGCCCAGACCCAGCAGGACCAACTGTGGCCGGAAAGCTATCAGCCACTGGACCACAGCCTCCTCCAAGGACGCATCCCAGCCTTCACCGGGCATTCCCTCCACCGCCGCTGCGGGGATGATCGAGCGCAACCGGGCTACTGCCGTTGTATTGGCTTGGCGACCGGCGCCCACTATTGCCACACGTTGAAGTCCCGGTACCCTTCCAAGCTCCGGAATCCAGTCCATGGAGCCCAACCTGTAAGCCATGGCCTCGGCGCCGATCCGTTGGGGGCGATGGGAAAGCCCCCACAGTATGGCCACAGGCGCCCCATCCGGAAGGATGATCGACGCTTCGCGGTACAGCGCGCGCACGTCATCCCGGGAGTGGAACAGCGTAATGCTATGAAGATTGTGGCCGAGCACGGTCGCTGTGGTCCCCCCGGCTATCAAGCCACCCAATGCGTTCATCAATTCATTGACGCGCACTGGAGTGACGTCGACGTCGAGGACGGGGACGCTTTGTCGCTCAGGAATCATCCGGCTTTACTTCGTCATTGGCGGCCACAGGATCCGAACCATGAACCGGACCTTCGACGTCGGGTCCCGCGACGTCCTGGCCGGGTAGTTCCTCGACTGGCGGTTCCTGGGTTGGCGCCTCACCGACTGGTGCCTCTTGGCCCACTGCCTCACCGAAACCGAGAATCGAAGGGACGATCTCGCGGAGCCGTTCCAATTCGATGGCGCCCTGGCGGACAACCCTGAAAGGGGTGGACGTAGCGTCGACGATGGTCGACGGCACTGCGGCCGTCCCTTCGATCGGCCGGAAGCCGCCCTCGAGATAAACCTCCACGGACTCGGCGAGTTGAAGGCGCGCCTCCGCGGCGGTTTGTGCCGGTTCCTGGCCGGTGCGATTGGCGGAGGAGACGGCCAAGGGGCCGGTCATCCCGAGAAGGTCCAGGGCGATAGGGTCATCAGGCATCCGCAGGGCGACGGTGCCCTTGGTTTCGCCCAAATCCCAGTCCAACGAGGGCTGTGCGTGGAGGATCAGGGTCAGGCCCCCGGGCCACAACGCCTGCGCAAGCGCCCTGGCATCGGCCGGCACTTCGGTGGCCAGGCCATCAAGTGCGTTGATGCGCGGTATCAGCACCGGAGGGGGCATTTGGCGGCTCCTGCCCTTGGAGGCCAGCAACAATGTCACGGCCGTCGGCGAGAAGGCGTCAGCGGCAATGCCGTACACGGTGTCCGTAGGGATCACGATGCACTTCTTTTCACTGATGGCGCGCTTGGCGTGTTGGAGCCCCTCAGCGCGCTGGTCATCGGAAGTGCAGTTGTAAGTAATTGTCACAGCGCTATTCTTTCATTCATCCGGAACAGTCCCGGCCAGCAGCGCGCTGGTTGCGCGTTCCTTGCCGTTCAGGTCGAGGTGCGTGGTGACGTTGGACCAACGTCCGGTGCGTTTGAGCATCGTGGCGATCCACGCCGCTTGGACTTCAGCGTGTTCCATGACGAAGTAACCACCGGATTTCAGTAACCTTGCCGCTGAAGCGGCGGCCGCCGTCGGAAGTTCCATGCCATCCGCTCCCCCACCGTACAGTGCCTCCGGTGGATCGTGCAGCGCAACTTCGGGTTCTGTGGGTATCGCTTCTGCCGGGATGTAGGGCGGGTTGGATACGACGACGTCGAAAGTTCCGTTGTGTTCAGGGAGGGCATCCCGGAGATCGCCCTGGATAAGGGTTACTCCGAGGGGTTCCAGGTTCCGCATTGCCCACGCGTGTGCGAACGGGCTGTATTCGACGGCGTGTACCTCAGCGCCCGGTACCTCCTGCGCGATCGAACCGGCTATGGCACCGGATCCTGTGCCCAGGTCCACCACTTTCGGATGGGCCATCCCCGCAACGTGGTCGATCACCAACTGGACCACCGATTCGGTTTCGGGCCGGGGAACGAAGACACCTGGACCCACGCGCAGCTCAAGATGACGGAAATATGCGACGCCGGTGATGTGCTGCAAGGGGACCCGCCCGGCGCGTTCGGAAACCAGTTCCGCGTATCCTTCCGGAGCGGGTGAGTCCCCAAGGAGCATCGCACGGAGGCGCCCCAAGCCAACGCCCAGCAGGTGGTCGGCCAACAGTTCGGCGTCGACCCGCGGGCTGGGAACGCCGGCATCGGCCAAGATGTCCGTAGCATCGCGAACGGCATCCGCGAGGCTTTGTCCCTGGTGGAACGCCATGCTATTCGCCGATGGCGTCCAGGCGGGCCTGCTCATCAGCCTCAATGGCCGACTGAATGACAGGTTCCAAATCGCCGTTCATCACCGCATCAAGGTTGTACGCCTTGTAGCCGGTACGGTGGTCCGCGATCCGGTTTTCCGGGAAGTTGTAGGTCCGGATTCGCTCGGACCGGTCCATGGTGCGGATCTGAGACTTGCGCTGTTCGGAGTTGGCGGCATCGATTTGTTCCTGCTGGTGGGCAAGGAGACGGGCGCGGAGGACGCGCATGCCGGCTTCGCGGTTCTGCAGCTGCGATTTTTCGTTCTGCATGGCCACCACGATGCCCGTGGGCAGGTGCGTGATGCGGACGGCGGAGTCAGTGGTGTTCACGGACTGACCGCCAGGCCCTGATGAACGGTAGACGTCAATTTTGAGGTCGTTCTGGTTGATCTCAAGTTCTTCGGGTTCATCCACTTCAGGAAGCACCAGCACACCAGCAGCGGAGGTATGGATGCGGCCTTGGGACTCGGTGACGGGCACCCGCTGAACGCGGTGCACTCCGCCTTCAAATTTCAACCTGGCGAAAACGCCCTGGGCGGGATCGTTCGAGTTGCCCTTGATGGCAACAGCGACGTCTTTGTAGCCACCAAGGTCGGACTCGGTGGCCGAGATCAGTTCGGTCTTCCAGCCGCGCGATTCCGCGTAGCGCATGTACATGCGGAGGAGATCGCCGGCGAACAAAGCGGCCTCATCTCCACCTTCGCCACCCTTTACTTCAAGGATCACGTTGCGGGCATCGTCCGGGTCACGCGGAATCAGCAGGCGACGGAGCTTCTCCTGGGCTTTGGGAATCAGTTCCTCGAGTTGCGCCACCTCAGCGGCGAACTCGGCATCCTCGTCAGCCATTTCCCTTGCAGCTTCAAGATCGTCATTGAGCCCGCGCCATTTGTTATACGCTTCCACGATCCCCTGAAGCTGGGCAGACCGACGCCCCAACTTACGGGCCGCGGACTGATCGGCATAAACAGCAGGATCACTCAACTGCGCCTGAATGGCAGCGTGCTCATCAAGCAATCCCTGTACGGACTCAAACATTTTCAAACCTCTTTCGACTTCTACAAGTCTAATAACTGCATCGTGGGCTCACGTGCAGCCCATCCGGCGGGGCCTACGTGCGCGGTATGACCTCACGTGGTGTCGGGTCAAGGATTCCGTTAAACAAAGACCGCTCAAAATATGCCGGCCCGCCGTAGGGGGCGGGTCCGGCATATTTTGAGCGGTTAGAGCACAGCTATTTGTCGTTGTCCGACTTCGCTCCGAGCGTCGTCTTCTGAACCTGCATGAGGAACTCCACGTTGCTCTGGGTCTCCCGGATCTTGTTGGTCAGCAGCTCAAGGCTCTGCTGCTGCTCCAGGCCCGAAAGGACGCGGCGAAGCTTCCACATGATCTTGACCTCTTCAGGCGAGAGCAGGTTCTCTTCGCGCCGGGTACCGGACGCGTTGACGTCCACGGCAGGGAAGATGCGCTTGTCTGCCAGCTGGCGGGACAGGCGAAGCTCCATGTTGCCGGTGCCCTTGAACTCTTCGAAGATGACCTCATCCATCTTGGAGCCGGTCTCAACGAGAGCAGTTGCAAGGATAGTGAGCGACCCACCGTTTTCGATGTTGCGGGCTGCACCGAAGAAGCGCTTGGGCGGGTACAGCGCTGCGGAATCCACACCGCCTGACAGGATGCGGCCCGAGGCCGGTGCTGCCAGGTTGTAGGCACGACCCAAGCGGGTCATGGAGTCCAGGAGGACAACAACATCCATGCCCATTTCCACGAGTCGCTTGGCGCGTTCGATGGAAAGCTCGGCAACCGTGGTGTGGTCGTCAGCAGGGCGGTCGAAGGTGGAGGCAATGACCTCACCCTTGACGGTGCGCTGCATGTCCGTGACTTCTTCGGGGCGTTCGTCAACCAGCACCATCATGAGGTGGACCTCAGGGTTGTTGGTGGTGATTGCGTTCGCGATGGACTGCAGGATGAGCGTCTTGCCAGCCTTCGGCGGGGAGACGATCAGGCCACGCTGGCCCTTGCCGATCGGTGCCACGAGGTCGATGACACGCGGGCCGATCTTCTTGGGGTCCGTTTCGAGGCGCAGGCGCTCGGACGGGTACAGCGGGACGAGCTTCGCGAACTCAACACGATCCTTGAGCTCTTCCGGCGTCTTGCCGTTGACCGAGGTGACCCGGACGAGGGCGTTGAACTTCTGGCGTGCGGACTGCTGGCTGCGGTCCTCACCATCACGCGGAGCACGGATGGCTCCGACGACGGCGTCACCCTTGCGGAGGTTGTACTTCTTGACCTGAGCCAAGGAAACGTAGACGTCGTTGGCGCCCGGGAGGTAGCCGGAAGTGCGGATAAACGCGTAGTTTTCCAAGACGTCCAGAATGCCCGCTACGGGGAGCAGGACGTCGTCATCGGTGACCTCGACGTCGTCGACGTCCGGTCCCTGTGCGCGGCCGCGACGACGCTCGTTGCGGTCGCGGAAACGGTCACTTCGAGTGTTTCCGTCACGGTTGTCCTGACCGCCACGACGGTCGCTCCGGTCATTCTGGTCGTTACGGTCCCGGCGATTCCTCCGGTTGCGACGGTTGCCGGTTTCTTCAACCTCGGCAGTGTCTTCGCGGCGTCCACGGGAGTTATCCCGGCGGTCACGCTGCTGCTCACCGGATTCGGTCTGTTCACGCTGCTCGGTACGGTCTGCACGCTGTTCGCGCTGCTCGCTACGGTCCGCACGCTGCTCACGCTGCTCGGTACGGTCTGCGCGCTGCTCGGTTCGGTCTGCGCGCTGCTCCGCGACCGGTGCTTCCGCACTCTCAGCAGGAGCCGTAGCGACCTCGCCACGCCGGCGGTTGCGGGTTCGCGGCTGACGACGCTCCGTAGCAGCCTCGCTTGCCTCTGCAACAGCAGGGGCGTCAACAGCAGGAGTCTCCGCAGCAGCAGGTGCGGCTGCAGCAGCGGCTTCGGCGGCAGCTACCACGCCATCGCTTGTAGCGCGACGGCTGCGGCCACGGCCACGGCTACGAGGTGCCTCGGCCGTTGCGCCGTCCTTGGCAAGATCCGCGGATGTGGCAACCTGCGCGGAGCCAATGGTGTCGTCGGCCTTCTTAGCATCCACGGCGGGAGCTTCCTTGGCAACGCTTGAGGCCTTGGCTGCCTTGGCTGGCGCCTTAGCGCTCGGGGTACCTGCGCGATGGGCCGAAATCGCCGTCACCAGGTCTCCCTTGCGCATCCGCGAGCCCCCGGAGATGCCCAGTTGGCTGGCGAGAGCCTGGAGTTGGGCGAGTTTAAGGCCCGCAAGCCCGCTGCTCTTGGTGGCTGCTGCTGAAGACGATTCAGCAACAGAAGATGTTGTGTCCACAGCTGAAGCCAGCTCAGTGGTTTCTGTCACGAAGGATCCTTCCCCCTCGACGGCGTCCAGAACGAGAGCCGGACGCGATGATTTGTTCTGGGCTGCAGTTCAGATCTGCAACCGGTGATGTGGCCGTGCCTGAAGGATTTTGGCCAACAGGGCCGGATAATGATCGTCTTCACTGGCTCCGGTGACCCGGACAGCCGACTGAACTTCAGGAAACAGAGAGATTTCTGCGGCACCTGAGACAGGCCGGAAAGAGACGGCACCGCCAGACGTTGGCACAGTAGACGAAAGGTACGGCGAATCCGCCGAGATCCAAAATCAGGGAACTGCCCGCGGCTTTACCGCCGGTGCACTCCCACTCTAGCACCTTCAATGTCTACTGCCAGCGTCATCACGCGCCAAGTAACTCCGGGAGTGTCGCCCGCCGTGAACGCTTCAATGAACTCAACCACCCCGGATGCTTCGTTCCCGCCATTAGCCAGGACCAAAACGGTCGGTCCTGCACCGGAGACCACTGCAGCGTAACCGGCGGAACGAAGGGCTCCGATGAGCTCGGCGCTGGGGCGCATCGCCTCCGCCCGGTAGCTTTGGTGCAAGTAGTCCTCCGTACCAGGCAGCAGTAGCTCCGGCCTGGCGGTCAAGGCATGGATCAACAGCGCGGCCCTGCCTGAGTTCATGGCGGCAGCATGGTGTCCGACCGATGCCGGCAGGAGTCCCCGGGCTGTTTCGGTAGACAGTTCGTAGTCAGGGACTGCAACCACCGGCACAATTGAGGAAACGACGTCCGCCCGTGTGCTGCTGTACTGCTCGCTGTCCTGCCACGACAGCGCCAGTCCGCCGAAAATGGCCGGTGCGACGTTGTCCGGATGGCCCTCGATTTCGCTGGTCAGTTGCAAGATCCAGTCCCGGTCCCGCTGCGCCTCCACGGGTACCAAAGCATTAGCCACAGTAACCGCCGCTACAACAGCGGACGCCGAGGAACCCAGGCCGCGACCGTGGGGCGTCACGTTGTCGGCGGTAATGCGGAGGCCGTCCTGCCGAAAGCCCAGCCGATCGAGCGCGAGATCAATGGCACGAACCACCAAATGGCTGGCGTCGCGTGGGAGCGTATCGGCACCCTCACCGGAGAGTTCGAACTCGAGTTCTCCGGTGCTGAGTGTTTCCACGGTCAGGGTGTCGTAAATGGACAAGGCCAAGCCGAGGCTGTCGTAGCCGGGGCCCAGGTTGGCACTCGTACCGGGGACCGTGACGGTCAGCCGCTGGCCTGGCGCGACGAGTGCACGACCAGTCGCGGTGGGCTGCGTTGATTCCACTCTTAGTTTTCTTCCAGTCCCAGTTCCGCTGCAACGGTGACGACGTCGTTGGGTACCTTCACCGGCTGGACGTCACTGCCGTCTTCGGTCCGGAGTGCCCACTGGGGGTCCTTAAGTCCGTGGCCCGTGACAGTGATGACGATGGTTTTACCGGACGGAACATCACCGGCAGCGTGCTTCTTAATCAATCCGGCCACGCCCGCGGCGGAACCGGGCTCCACGAACACGCCCTCCTTGGCGGACAGCCACCTGTGGGCGTCAAGAATCTCCTCATCGGTGACGGCTTCGATCAACCCACCGGACTCATCACGTGCGGCAACGGCTGTGTCCCACGACGCAGGGTTACCGATCCGGATTGCTGTGGCAATGGTGTCCGGATCCGTGATGGGGTGGCCCGCTACGAAGGGAGCGGCACCTGCAGCCTGGAAGCCCCACATGATCGGAGTCTTGGTGGCGACGGCGGGAAGTGTTCCGTTGGGAGTCTCGAAGGGAGCCGCGTACTCTTTGTAACCCTTCCAGTAGGCGCTGATGTTTCCTGCGTTACCGACCGGCAAGACATGGATATCCGGTGCGTCACCCAAGGTGTCGACAACCTCGAAGGCGCCAGTCTTCTGGCCCTGGATACGAGCAGGGTTAACCGAGTTAACCAGGAAGACGGGATAGGCCTCACCGAGCTTGCGGGCGATGTCCAGGCAGTTGTCGAAGTTGCCGTCGACCTGCAGCAGCGTGGCACCGTGGGCGATCGCCTGGCTGAGCTTGCCCATGGAGATCTTGCCCTCCGGAACCAGCACGGCGCACTTAAGGCCTGCCGCAGTGGCATAGGCAGCTGCGGACGCTGAGGTGTTGCCCGTTGACGCGCAGACAACTGCCTTTGCGCCGGCTTCGACAGCAGCCGTCATGGCCATGGTCATCCCACGGTCCTTGAAGGAACCCGTGGGATTCATGCCTTCAACCTTGAGGTAGACCTCGGAGCCGGTCAGCTCGGAGAGTTTCAGGGCGTGCACCAGTGGTGTTCCGCCCTCCCCGAGGGTGATGACCTTCGTAGCTTCGGTCACGGGCAAACGATCGGCGTATTCGCGGATGACTCCGCGCCATTGGTGAGCCACTTAGACTCCTTCTACCCGCAGTACGGATGTTACAGAATTGATGACGTCCAGACCCTTCACGGCCTCAACGGTCGCTGCGAGTGCAGCTTCGGATGCTCGGTGCGTGACGATTTTCAGCTCAGCCGACTCCACTTTCGAGTTGGTGTCGCGGTGGATCGTTTGGCGCATGATTTCGATGGAGACACCGTGCTCCGCAAATATTTGGGTGATCCGTGCCAGCACACCTGCCTGGTCAGCAACGTCCAGGCCGATGTAGTAGCTGGTGGTGGAAGCATCGATCGGGAGCGCCGGAACATGGCCGGTGGTCGTTTCCGTGCGGCCCGGGCCACCCAGAACCAAGCGGCGCGCAGCGGAGACGAGGTCTCCCAGCACTGCCGATGCAGTGGGAGTGCCTCCTGCGCCCTGGCCGTAGAACATCAACTCGCCCGCGTTTTCCGCTTCGATGAAGACAGCATTGAAGGCACCGCGGACGGCGGCGAGCGGGTGCTCGCGTGGAAGCAGCGTGGGGTGCACCCGCACCGAGATCCCGTTGGCGTCTCCGGCACTGCTGATCTTTTCGGCGATGGCCAGCAGCTTAATGACGAACCCTGCGTCCTTGGCAGCGGCGATGTCCTCGGCGCTGACCTTGGTGATGCCCTCGCAGTACACGTCATCCAGCGAGAACCGGGTGTGGAAGGAAAGTGCCGCCAGAATCGCGGCCTTTGCGGCGGCGTCGTGACCCTCAATGTCTGCGGTGGGGTCGGCTTCGGCGTAACCCAGGCGCTGCGCCTCGGCGAGGGCGTCAGCGAACTGGGCGCCAGTGGTGTCCATCTGATCAAGGATGAAGTTGGTGGTGCCGTTGACGATGCCCAAGACGCGGGTGATGCGGTCCCCGGAGAGGCTGTCGCGGATCGGGCGCAGGATCGGAATGGCCCCGGCGACCGCGGCTTCGTAGGACAGCTGGACCCCTGCTTTGTCCGCCTCTTCGTAGAGGGTGGGCCCGTCTTGGGCAAGGAGGGCCTTGTTGCCGGTGACCACGCATGCGCCGTTTTGGATGGCCGTCAGGATCAGCGAACGCGCGGGCTCAATGCCGCCCATCAACTCGATGACCAGATCTGCGTCCTTGACCAAGGTGTCGGCGTCGGTGGTGAACAGTTCACGCGGCAGTTCGACATCCCGCGGCGCATCCACAGTGCGGACGGCGATGCCGGTCAGTTCCAGGCGCGCGCCGCTACGGGCAGCCAGGGCCTCGGCGTCGTCAATCAGAATCCGTGCGACCTGGGCCCCAACGTTGCCACAGCCCAGCAGGGCCACCTTCAAGGTTCGCACTTCAGACATTCGCCACTCCCATGTCGCGGTTCAAGAGATCTTCTTCGGTTTCCCCGCGGACAATCAACCGGGCGGCTCCGTCGCGTACAGCGACAACGCCAGGCCGGGCCAGGTAGTTGTAATTGCTGGAGAGGGCCCAGCAGTAGGCGCCGGTACCCGGTACTGCGAGCAAATCACCGGCTGTCACATCCGCGGGCAGATATACATCTCTAACAACTATGTCGCCGCTCTCGCAATGTTTGCCCACTACTCGGGACAAGTGGGGAGCTGCAGTCGAGGTGCGTGAAGCCAGAATGGCCGAATAATCCGCGTCGTAAAGCACCGGACGGGCGTTATCGCTCATGCCGCCGTCCACCGACACATAGCGGCGGGGATACGTAACGTTGTCCGGACCGGCGCCCGACCGGGGAGCATCCACGCGGACCGTTTTGAGCGTCCCCACTTCGTACAGCGTGAAGGTGGAGCTGCCAACGATTGCCCGGCCCGGTTCGATGGAAATACGGGGCGCCGTGATGCCAAGTCCGGCACACGTCGAACGGACGACGGCGGCCATCGCCTGAGCGATTTCGGCGGCAGGCCGGGGCGTGTCCACGGGTGTATAGGCAATGCCGTATCCCCCGCCGAGATCGAGTTCGGGAAGCGTGATGGAATACTTCGCCTGCATTGCGGCAAGGAAACCTAAGAGCTTTTCCGCTGCAAGGGCGAAGCCATCAGGCTCGAAGATCTGTGAACCAATGTGGCAATGCAGTCCCAAGAGCTCCACGCTCGCATAGGAGGTGGCAGCGGCCACGGCTTCCTCGGCTGCCGACAAGCCTGCTTGATCCGTGGAGTCCCCTGCCATGGAAAGGCCAAACTTCTGGTCCTCATGGGCCGTGGCGATGAACTCATGGGTGTGCGCATGGACGCCCGGTGTCAGGCGCAACATGACCTTGGCCGTTTCTCCGCGGCCGGAAGCGATTTTGGCCACGCGTTCGAGTTCGTCGAGGCTGTCCACAACGATCCGGCCAAGCTTCATGTCCAGAGCGCGGTTGATCTCAGCGTCAGACTTGTTGTTGCCGTGCAGGCCGAGGTTGGGCCCGTCGATCCCCGCGCGCGCAGCAACGGCCAGTTCCCCGCCGGAGCAGGTGTCCAGGCGAAGCCCTTCCTCCCGCACCCAGCTGGCAACTGCCGTACAGAGGAAGGATTTACCGGCGTAATAGACGTCCACTCCCCCGCAGATGTCCGAAAAGGCGGCATCAAAGGCTTCCTTGAACGCCTTGGCACGCGACCGGAAATCCGTTTCGCTCATGACGAAGAGCGGAGTGCCGAATTGTTCCTTGAGATCCTTCACGGCGATTCCGTGGACCGTTAGTTCACCGTCGTCGTTCCTGCCCACGCCCTCAGCCCACAGGGGCGACTGAAGTGCATTGAGATCTTCGGGGACGGCAAGCCATTCGGGCGCGAGCGGAGAAGGCTGCGCAGCGTCTGTGTTCATGGCCTACATCCGTTCCGGCGCCGAAACGCCCAGCAGTTCGAGTCCGTTGGCAAGCACTTGGCTGGTGGCATCGTTCAACCACAAACGCGTACGGTTCACGTCCTGGACTGGCTCGTCGCCCAGTGGTGAAACCCGGCAGGCATCGTACCAGCGGTGATACGCACCGGCGATGACTTCCAGGTGGCGGGCCACGCGATGGGGTTCCCGCAACTCGGCCGCCTTGGCGATGATGGAGGGGTAGCTACCGAGATAGGACAGCAACTCATTCTCCGTGGGGTGGTCCAGCAAGGAAGCATCGAAGACATCGGTTCCGTCAACTGTCCGGTGCACTCCCGCCTCGGCGGCATTCCGCGCTGTGCCCCGTGAACGGGCATGGGCGTACTGGACGTAAAACACCGGGTTCTCGTTGCTGTTCTTTTTCAACAGTTCCGGGTCAAGGGTCAACGGCGAATCGGCCGGGAAGCGGGCCAAGGAGTAGCGCACCGCATCCTTGCCAAGCCAGGAAATGAGGTCCTTGAGTTCGATGATGTTGCCGGCGCGCTTGGAGAGCTTGGCGCCATTGACGGATACCAGCTGGCCGATCAGGACCTCGATGTTGACCTCTGGGTCATCGCCGGCACAGGCCGCGATGGCCTTGAGGCGGTTAATGTACCCATGGTGGTCCGCTCCGAGCAGATAGATCTTCTCGGTGAAGCCACGGTCCTTTTTGGACAGGTAATACGCAGCGTCCGCAGCGAAGTACGTGGGCTCTCCGTTGGCCCGGATCATGACGCGATCCTTGTCGTCGCCAAAGTCGGTGGTCCGCAGCCATACGGCCCCACCGTCATCGAACACATGGCCTTGTTCGCGAAGGCGCGAGACGGCAGATTCGATCGCACCGGCGTCGTGCAGTTCTTTTTCCGAAAAGAAGACGTCGAACTCAACGCCAAACTCCGCAAGCGTGGTCTTGATGTCCGCCATCTGTGCCTCGTAGGCTGCGGCGCGGATAACCGGCAACGCGGCCTCGTCCGTCAACTCCCGAATACCGGGGTGGGCCTTGAGGACCTCGTCTCCGAGTTCGCGAATGTATTCGCCGGGATAGCCGCCTTCCGGAACCCCACGCCCGTGAAGGCGGGACAGCACCGAGTTGGCGAATACGTTCATCTGCGAGCCGGCGTCGTTGATGTAGTACTCGGCAGTGACGTCAGCCCCCGATGCGCGCAGGACACGGGCAATGGCATCGCCCAAGGCGGCCCAGCGCGTGTGTCCAATGTGCAGCGGACCGGTGGGGTTGGCCGAAACGAACTCCATGTTGACCACGCGGCCTGCGAGCGCCTGGTTGGTGCCGTAGCTCGCTCCCGCTTCAACAATGGCCTTGGCGAGGGCGCCCGCGGCGGCCGCGTCAACGGTGATGTTCAGGAATCCCGGACCTGCGATGTCAACGCGTGTAACACCGGGAATGGCTTGCAGGTGGTTGCTAAGGATGCCTGCGAACTCCCGGGGGCTCATTCCGGCCTGCTTGGCCAGTTGCAATGCAATGTTGGTGGCCCAGTCCCCGTGCTCCCTGTTCTTGGGTCGCTCGACGCGCACGGCATCCGGCACGGCAGTTTCCGTCAAGGCGATGTCGCCGGCGGTGATGGCGTCCTTTAGGCAGGCGGATATGGCAGCAGAGAGTTCTTCGGGAGTCACGCATCTAGCCTACCGGGGGCCCACAGAGACGCGGAATTGATGCTCGTTTATGTGGAAAAATTGATCAGGGGCTGAACCATTACACATGATTCGACGTTATGAATGACGTAAGAGTTGGCTGCGAGCGCCATCCAGTTCCGAACCCTACAAGTTACCGATTCTTGTCCAGCTGAAACGAGCAGATCCATGACTACGCCACTCCGCAAGAGTTTTTACGTCGGTATTGCCGGCCTGTCCATCGTGGGGTCGGCGGCAGGGTGCGCGCCGTCGTCGGCAGCACCCTCCCAGCCGACCCAGCCGACACCGGCCGGCTCGGCAGCCACGTCACATTCCGGCTCGGGGTCAACATCGGGGTCCACATACAAAGACGGAACCTACAGTGCGGACGGAAACTACACATCGCCCAACGGCCAGGAGACGGTAGGGGTCCAGCTCACCCTCACAGGCGGCAAGGTCTCCGCGGTGAACATCACCACCCACCCGTCCAATCCCAACACCAAGAAGTTCCAAGGTGAGTTCGCCAGCGGCATCGCCGCGCAGGTGGTGGGCAAGGACATCGATTCGCTCAACGTCTCGAAAGTCGCCGGTTCCTCGTTGACCTCAGGCGGTTTCAATGACGCGGTCCAAAAGATCAAGTCCGAGGCCAAGTAGCCACCATGCCGCACCCGGGCTGGAGTGCTTTCAGTTTCGAAGGAATTGGAACACACTGGGAAATTTCCACCCCGCAGGTCCTGGGTGCCGACATCAGGGAACAGCTCCGTGCTGAGGTAGACAAGTACGACAAGACGTACTCCCGATTCCGGGCTGATTCCTTGGTTGCTTCCCTTTCGCAACGCCCGGGAACCATCACACTGCCGGAGCACGCCGTGGGCCTCCGGAACCTCTACTCGAGGCTCTATTGGGTCACCGGCGGAGCCATGACTCCCCTCATTGGCGCGAGTTTGGAGCGGCTCGGCTACGATTCCGAATACAGCCTGAGGCCCACAGGCGGTCCCTTGCCCCCGCCTCCATGGGAAGACGTCCTGGCCTGGGATGGCACGTCCCTCACAGCCAAGGAGCCCCTGGTCCTCGATATAGGAGCTGCCGGAAAAGGGCAGCTGGTGGACCTCCTGGGCGGGCTCCTGGTCTCGGCGGGCTTCTCCGACTTCCTCGTCGATGCCAGCGGGGACATGCTCCACTCCGGGCGCCATCCTGTGACCATCGCGTTGGAACATCCATACAACCCGAAGCAGGCGATCGGGACCGTGGTATTGCACAACTCCGCACTGTGCGCATCAGCAAATAATCGGCGTGCCTGGGGAGTCGGACTCCATCACGTCCTGGATGGAACCACCGGCCAGCCCATCCAGACCACCGTGGCAACGTGGACGATGGCCGCGAGCACCATGGAAGCCGATGCCTTGGCCACAGCGCTCTTCATGGTTGAACCGACCGTCCTGGAAGAACATTTCGCGTTCTCCTGGCTGCGGGTATCTTCCGGCGGAGCTGCCACCTTTTCCAGCGCATTTGAGGGGAGACTGTTCACATGAATGCCTTGACGTCACGGCTGGATACCTGGTTAGGCCGCTTCACCATGTACCGGCTCATTTTCTGGGTCCTCTTGGTTTTGGTGGTCTACAGTATGGTGCTGAACGCGTTGGGATGGTTGACGTTCGGCCTTCCTGAAATGGCGGTCCATCTACTCCTCTGCCTCGGCGTGACCTATGTATCCAACCGCCTGCTGGGGCTGGTTTTCGGTCTACGTCCCCACTCGGAGTCCTCGCTCATCACCGGGTTGCTCCTCTACTTCCTGTTCTGGCCCAGCCTTGCCACTACGGATATGGCGGGTGTGGCGCTCGCCTGTGTGATGGCCAGCGTCTCCAAATACGCGCTGGCGTTCCGGGGGCGGCACATTTTCAATCCCGCAGCAGCCGGAGCTTTCATCACGGGGCTCACTGGGCTCAATATCGCAACATGGTGGGCTGCGACTCCAGCCATGCTGTGGCTCCTGCTTCCCGGGGTGGCCCTGGTCCTTCATCGGACCCGCAAAAAGCTGATGGCGCTTGTCTTCCTTGTCGTCGCCACCAGCATCATCTCCACGGAACTTGTGAGCAGGGGCATGACTCTTGGCCAAGGGCTATGGCAGCCTTTGGCGCAGCGTCCACTGCTGTTTTTCGCCGGGTTCATGCTCGTGGAACCCCTCACACTGCCTCCGCGCCGGTGGCAACAACTGGGGCTTGCCGCCGTCGTCGGAATCGTTTTTGCTGTCCCCTACAACCTGGGAGTCGTGGCGAACTCCCCCGAACTGGCGCTGCTGTTCGGTAACCTTCTTGCTTTCCTGATGGGGCAGCGTGGGCGTGTGCAACTGATTTTCAGGGGCTCGCGCGCCTTAACGCCGGCCACCACGGAGTTCACGTTCGAGCCGGCCCGTCCTGTGCGGTTCTCGCCCGGACAATTCATGGAGCTGAACTTGCCTCATTCCGGATTCGACGGGAAAGGACGGCGACGTGTCTTCAGCATCAGCAGTGCCCCTGGTGCCCCCGAAATAACGTTTGGTGTGGGAACCACCGAGCCTCTTTCACCGGCGAAGCGGGCTTTGTCTGCCCTTCGTCCTGGTGACTCCATCTCGGCTACCGCAGTGGGCGGAGATTTCCTCCTGCCACGTGACGCCGCCAAGCCGGTACTGCTGATCGCTGCGGGAATCGGCATTACGCCTTTCCTCTCGCACCTGGCCTCCAACCACTCCGGCCGTGACATCGTGCTCCTGTACTTGGCTCCCGGCCGGGAGGAACTGGCCGGCGTTGAGCAATTGCGGGCGTCCGGAGCGAAAGTCATTGCCCGCTTGGCGGACGGCTCCACCCCGCCGGAGTTCATGCTCGACGCCGGGACCGCACGGATAGACTCCACGCGCCTGGCTGAGCTGGTACCGGACATCCGGGACCGGGCGGTATACGTCTCGGGATCTCCGGCTAATGTTGTCGCCTTGCGGGCAACAGCCCGAACGGCCGGCGCCGCACAGGTCCACGTTGACTCCTTCGCAGGATACTGACCACACAGAGAGCGATCCGCCGGTGCCTTGGAGCCCGGCTTCCATGCCGTGGAATTTCCTGTGCGGCGCGGCGGCTGCTAAGCTCTAGGACGTCCCACCGGCAACGGAGGGAAACCCTGAATGCCCTCGTAGCTCAGGGGATAGAGCGTCTGCCTCCGGAGCAGAAGGCCGTAGGTTCGAATCCTATCGAGGGCACCGAAAATACCCCGCCAGTCCTGCTGGCGGGGTATTTGCGTTTCTGCGCCGCAACGAATTCCGGGCTTGCCGGGTCAAGAGCGGCAAATTGTCGGTGACCGCTCCTAGGCTGTTGGCACTTGGTCGTTTTCGATAGCCATAGGGGTCCGCCGTGATGTGTTCAATTGTCCCGCCATACATGCTGCGCAAGCTTGCTGTGCAAAACGAACCGCGGCTGCAGGCGGTGGCGCAGGCTGCAAAGGAATCACTGCTGCACCTGAAGAACCTGCAAGCAGTCCGCTCGGCGCCTCTCCCCCCAGCGCCTCCGAGCGCACGGCAATCGAAGCCCGGGCCACCGAATCGGACCATTTACGACGCCGAATCCGGGCAAACCCTGCCGGGGCGCCTCCTGCGGAAGGAGGGTGAGCCGGCGGTCGCCGATGTCGCTGCGGACGAAGCTTACGACGCCCTCGGTGACACCCACCGCCTTTACGCGGACATCTACGGCAGGGACTCCATCGACGATGCCGGCCTTGCGTTGGATGCTTCCGTCCATTACGGAAGGCTTTACGACAACGCCTTTTGGGATGGAAGCCAAATGGTGTTTGGCGATGGTGACGGAGAGATCTTCCAACGCTTCACCAAATCCGTGAGCGTTATCGGCCATGAGCTCACCCACGGCGTTACCCAATACTCGGCAAACCTCGCCTACCGTAACCAAGCGGGGGCGCTCAACGAGTCCATGTCCGACGTCTTTGGCGTCCTCGTGGAGCAGTACGCAAAAAAGCAATCAACCCAAGAGGCAAGCTGGCTGATCGGTGAGGGTTTGTTCACCGATCAGGTCCAAGGAGCAGCCTTGCGGTCCATGAAAGCCCCAGGAACTGCCTACGACGACGACGTGCTCGGGAAGGATCCGCAGCCGGACTCCATGGATGCGTATGTGAAAACCAGTGCCGATAACGGCGGCGTGCACATTAACTCGGGCATTCCCAACAGGGCTTTTTACCTGGTGGCCTCGGAATTGGGCGGAAACGCATGGGAGTCGCCCGGGCAGATCTGGTACCAGTCCCTGACCGGCGGATCCTTGCCTGCAACGAGCACGTTCGGCAAGTTTGCCAAGGTCACTGCTGCGACGGCTACGGAAATCTTTGGCGAGGGTTCCAAGGAGCATGACGCCGTCATGAAGGCGTGGGAGACTGTGAAGGTCAAGGTTTAGTCGTCGCTGCGCTGCGAGGCTTCACTACCCCGCGGCCCAACTGGCGCCAGGTAATCAACAAGAAGTAGTCGGGTCATGAAGATCACCGTTCAACGCAGTGGGGGCTTCGCCGCCATGACGCTTCTCTGGAGTGTGGAGGCCGTTTCACCTGACGACAAGCAGCGCTGGCTGCCGATTGTCGAAGCGTGTCCTTGGGATGAAGTTGTGAGCCAGCGGCAACCACGGGGAGAACCCGGACAGCCGGACCGTTTCACCTACTCCATCCGGGCAGGGCAACGCCGGGCCACCCTTCCCGAGCACGAAGTCACGGGGCCATGGCAGCAGCTCATTGAATGCGCCCAGGCCGAGGGCTCAGAGTCGCGCGGCCAGATCGGTGGCCGACTTTAGGCTGGGGTACAGGGTGATTCCGGCGAGGGCGTTGGCGAAGGCGCTGACGTAGCGACACCGGGTAGCGACCCCGAGTGGGGCACCCATGCGGCCGCAGCAGTAGACTGACAGCAGCCATGACACTTCAAATTTCCTACCCTGCCGAGCTGCCCGTATCAGAGCGCCGCGAGGATCTGATGGCGGCCATCGCCGCCAACCAAGTAACTATCATCGCCGGGGAGACCGGTTCAGGTAAGACCACGCAGATACCTAAAATGTGCTTGGAACTTGGGCTGGGAGAGAAGGGCCTCATTGGGCACACCCAACCCCGCCGGCTCGCGGCACGCACCGTTGCCGAACGCATAGCCTCGGAGCTCGGCGTCGAAATGGGCCAGGAGGTCGGATTCCAGGTCCGGTTCACTGGCGAGGTCAGCGCGGCAACCAAGATCAAGTTGATGACCGATGGCATCCTCCTCGCCGAGATCCAGCGCGACAAGCTACTGCGCAAGTACAGCACCATCATCATCGATGAGGCCCACGAACGCAGCCTTAACATCGACTTCATCCTGGGCTACCTCAAGCGCGTCCTGCCCCAGCGGCCCGACCTCAAGGTCATCATCACTTCGGCCACGATCGACCCGGAACGATTTGCCAAACATTTCGGCAGCGACGATCAGCCCGCTCCGATCATCGAGGTCTCCGGCCGCACCTACCCGGTGGAAATCCGCTACCGTCCGCTGTCCCAGCCCGCACGCACGGACGAAGCCGGAGCGGACGACGCCGGCTCGGACGATGAGCTGGAAGAGGACCGGGACCCGCTGGATGCCGTGTGCGACGCCGTGGACGAGCTCGCCAAGGAAGCCCCCGGGGACATCCTTATTTTCTTCTCGGGCGAACGCGAAATCAGGGACGCGGCTGAAGCAATCAATGGCCGCATCCAAAGCAACAGGCGGCTGGCGGGGACCGAGGTCTTCCCCCTCTTCGCCCGGCTCAGCCTCCAAGAACAGCACCGGGTCTTCAACCCCAACGGCAAGCGCCGCATCATCCTTGCCACGAACGTAGCCGAGACGTCGCTGACCGTGCCCGGGATCAAATACGTGATCGACACAGGCACCGCCCGGATCTCCAGGTACTCGCACCGGACCAAAGTCCAGCGCCTGCCCATCGAGCGCGTGTCCCAGGCCTCCGCAAACCAGCGTTCCGGCCGCTGTGGGCGCGTGTCGGAGGGCATCGCCATCCGCCTCTACTCGGAGGAGGACTACGAATCCCGCCCCCAATTCACCGACCCCGAAATCCTGCGGACCAACCTGGCCGCCGTTATCCTCCAGATGACCGCCATGGGCGTAGCACGAGGCCCGAAGGATGTGGAGAACTTCCCGTTCGTCGAGCCACCGGACTCCCGCGCCATCAACGACGGCGTGACGCTCCTGCGCGAATTGGGCGCACTGACCACGCCGAAAACCACCGGCGTCACCCCCACAAGCCTGGATCGACCCGAGGACGGCAAGAGCGGCCGAGGCCCTAACGGTCGGCCAGGCAGCGGCAGCGGCCTGACCGCCGTCGGACATCAACTCGCGCAGCTTCCAGTGGACCCGCGGTTGGGCCGCATGATTGTTGAGGCTGGCAAACGGGGCTGTGTCCGCGAGGTTATGATCCTCGCCGCCGCGCTCACCATCCAGGACCCGCGTGAGAGGCCGACGGACAAGCAGCAGCTCGCCGCCGAGAAACACGCCCGTTTCCGGGACGAAAACTCGGACTTTACGGGGTTCCTTAACCTGTGGAACTACGTCCAGGAGAAGCAACGTGAGTTGTCCTCCACCCAATTCCGGAAACTGTGCCGCAACGAGTTCATCAATTACTTGCGTGTCCGTGAGTGGCAGGACCTTTTCACCCAGCTTCGGCAACTGGCCAAGCCGTTGGGCATTACGCTCGACCCCAAGCGCGAAGCCGATCCAGTGGGCCATCACGAAAGCATCCACATCAGCCTGTTGTCGGGGCTGCTGAGCCACATCGGTCTCTTGGATGAACGAAAGCGCGAATATGCCGGTGCACGGGGCACCCGGTTCGCGATCTTCCCAGGCTCGGCCTTGTTCAAGAAGTCCCCCGCATTCGTCATGGCCGCCGAACTGGTGGAAACCAGCCGGCTGTGGGCGAGGGTTGCCGCGAAGTTCGATCCGCTGTGGGTTGAGCAGGTGGCTCCGGATTTGGTGAAGCGTTCGTATAGTGAGCCCCACTGGTCCTCCCGCCAGGGCGCGGTCATGGCCCACGAAAAAGTCACCTTGTATGGCGTTCCGGTCATTCCCAGCCGCAGGATCAACTACGGGCGGATCGACCCGGAGCTCTCCCGGGAACTGTTTATCCGCCATGCGTTGGTGGAGGGCGAGTGGAAGACCCACCACAAGTTCTTCCACCGGAACAGGGCCCTGCTGCAGGAGATCGAGGAACTCGAAACCCGGATGCGGCGCCGCGATATCCTCGTTGACGACCAAACGCTCTTCGAGTTCTACGATGCCAGGGTTGGCAAGGACGTTGTGTCAGAAAGGCACTTCGACAAATGGTGGAAGGACGCCCGCCAAGCAGATCCCGCGTTGTTGGACTTCGACCAATCGTTCCTGATGAGCGAAGACGCCGAGTCCTTGGACGAGTCGTCGTATCCCAAGACCTGGTTGCACAAGGGCTTTGAACTCCCCCTCAGTTACGAATTCCGACCCGTGGCACCGGGCTCGGCGCCCAATCCGTCCGACGGCGTCACGGCGGAAGTTCCGGTGCTTTTCTTGAACCAACTCGACGACGCGCCGTTCCGCTGGCAGATCCCCGGGCAGCGAACAGAACTGGTGACGGCGCTCATCAAATCGTTGCCCAAGCAGATCCGTAAGAACTTCGTGCCGGCCCCGGACGTTGCACGGCAGGCGACGGCGGCCTTGGAGACGGATTTCGACCCGGCCACAGACGAGCTGGAACCATCCTTGGAGCTTGTCCTGCGGCGGCTCCGCGGCCACGTTATTCCACCCGGCTCCTGGAACTGGGAGGCCGTGCCCCCACACCTGCGCGTGAGCTTTAAGGTGGTGGACAGCAAGGGCAAGGTTCTGGACGAGGGCAAAGACCTATCAGCCCTGCAGGAAAGGCTGGCCCCCGCTACGCGCCGTGCCATTGCTGAATCCCTCGGCGCCACCCCCGCGACGACGACGCGGGCCAAGGCCAGCCGGGGAAGCGGTGCTTCGAGCTCCCAACCCCCGACGACTGCCACGGCCAGCACCGGGCCCAGCACTGACGGTGTGGTCTCCGAGCGCACAGGCATCACCGCATGGGACTTCGGCACAGTGGACCGCCAGGTCACCCGGACAGTGAAAGGACACGACGTCACCGGTTTCCCCGCGATCGTGGATGAAGGCAAGTCCGTGGCCCTCCGGGTTTTCCAGACCAGGCAGGAACAGGAGGCTGCGATGCGTGGCGGCGTGATCCGTCTCCTGGCCCTTCGTATTCCTTCACCGGACCGGTACGTGCTGGAGCACCTGAGCAATATGGAAAAGCTCACCTTCAGCCAGAACCCGCACGGCTCCGTGAGTGCGTTGATCGCGGATTGCGCACTGGCCGCCATCGACAAGCTCACCCCACAGGCGCTCCCTTGGGACAAACAGGCGTTCGATGACCTGTACGAAGCTGTCCGTGCGGAACTGATCGATACCGTGTTCACGGTAACCGCCGTCGTCGAGCGTGTTTTGGCCAGTACGCGAAGAATCCAGAAGCAGCTTAAGGCCAGTTCAAGCCTGCCACTCATCAGCGCCCTCAATGACATGAAAAGCCAGCTGGAGCAATTGGTCTTCCCTGGTTTTGTGGCACAGACGGGCTACGCCCAGTTGAGCCAGCTGCCGCGATACCTGCAGGCCGTCGAGAAGCGGCTGGAGAAGCTTCCGGGGAACGTCCAACGTGACAGCCTCAACATGGCCGTCGTCCAAGCTTTGGAGGACGACTACGACGACGCGGTGTCGGCCCTGCTGCCCGGGCGCCGGACAGACCCCGAGTTAACCCGGGTGCGCTGGATGATCGAAGAGCTGCGTGTGAGCCTCTTCGCAGTGGAGCTCGGCACGGCGTACTCCGTCTCCGAGAAGCGCATCAGGACCGCACTGAACCACGCGCTGGCCCCCGCCTGACGGGAAACCCCGCCTGAGGGACAACGGAGCCTGAGGGACAACGGAGCCTGAGGGACAACGAAAAATCCCGGCGGTGCTGGATCAGCACCGCCGGGATATCTCAGCCGGGATATTTCACATGCACGGCTCAGTCTGCCGGGACAGCCTCGTGGTGGCCTGCCGCACGCAGGGCAGCCCGCAGCTTGACGGCCGTGGCGTCCATGACCGCCGGGTCCGGATTGTGGTCCGCGTTATGCACCTCGAAGTCCGCTGTGGAATAGGCCGGCCACACATGCACGTGCAGGTGGTCCACCTCGAAGCCCTCCATCAGGACGCCTACACGCTTTGCGGAAAACAACTCTTCCTGGACTTTTCCAATGCTCTGGGCCACATCCATGACCTTCCCCAGAAGCTCCGGGCTCGCATGCGTCCAGGAGTCGACTTCTTCCCGGGGCACCACCAGCGTGTGGCCTTGGGTGAGCGGGGCGATGGTCAGGAAGGCCACTACGTCGTTATCCTTCCAAACAAAGCGGCCAGGGATCTCCCCATTGATGATCTTGGTGAACAGCGTGCTCATACGTCCGCCTTCTCCGATGGTTGGTGCAGGGTTGAGGCGTCGAGCACGAAACGGTACTTGACGTCGCCGGCAACCATCCGGTCATACGCCTCGTTCAACTGGTCGGCAGCAACGATTTCAGTCTCGCTGGCCACCCCATGATCGGCACAGAAATCCAACATCTCCTGGGTTTCGGCGATGCCACCTATGAGGGAACCTGCATAGGCGAGCCTGCGCCTGATGAGCAGGCCCGGGCTTACTGGGGGCATGTCCCCGGCGGGCAGCCCGAGCTGGAAGAGCGCGCCGTCCAAGCGAAGCGTGAGGAAGTAGGGATTGAGGTCGTGGGGCGCGGCCACAGTGTCGATGATGACGTCGATGCTGCGGTTCGCTGCAGCCATGGCGTCGGCATCCTTGGACAGGACCACCCGATCAGCTCCCAGCTCACGGGCAGCCTCGATTTTTGACTCCGAGGTGGTGAAGACAGTGACCTCTGCGCCCATGGCCTTGGCGATCTTAACGGCCATGTGGCCCAACCCGCCGAGCCCAACAACGCCTACCGAGTCACCCTCTTCCACTTCGAAATACCGCAACGGCGAAAAGGTGGTAATTCCGGCGCACAGCAGTGGCGCTGCGGCAGCGGGGTCGAGCGCTTCGGGGATGCGAAGCACAAAGCGACGGTCCACTACTACCGACGTCGAATAGCCGCCTTGGGTGACGGCGCCTCCGTTCCGGGGGTCGGCAGCACCGTACGTACCGGTGTTGCCGCGTTCACAATACTGTTCCAGTCCGTCCAGGCAGCTCTCACATTCACGGCAGGAGTCCACCATGCAACCGACGCCCACGCGGTCTCCGGGAGCGAAGTCCTCGACGGCGGCACCGACACGCGTCACACGTCCGACAATCTCGTGCCCCGGAACAAGGGGGTACGTAGGCATACGCCATTCGGCGCGGACCGCGTGCACGTCGGAGTGGCAAAGTCCGCAGAATTCGATGGCGATCTCGACGTCGTCTTCTTTCGGGGCGCGCCGGGCCACCGTCAGCGGAACGAGTCCACTATCTGGAGACGTTCCTCCGTAGGCCGCAGCGAGCGCTTGTGTGCCGGGGGCGGACTCGCTGGTGTCAACAGTGATGGGTTTGGCAAGGGGCGGGGGTACAGGGCGTCCGGGGGTCATGCTTCGACGCTACTCCCGGTTGATGCACCAGTGCCAGTTGAACCGCTGCTCAGCGGAACCTCGTCCACTACGCCGGGTGCGCCAAAGGGCCAGCTTCCAACAACCACAGGGTTCGCAGCATGCTGGGACCACTGCGAGAAGGACCCCGGAAAGAGCGCTGCTTGGAATCCGGCGATTTCAAGGGCGGCAATCTGGTGGGCGGCCGTTACTCCGGAACCGCAATAGACGGCAACGTCGCAGGAACCATCGATCCCCAAATCCGCGAAGGCCGTCCGCAACGCCGGTGCAGGGAGGAACCGGCCGTCCGCGTCGAGATTGAGGGTGGTGGGCGCGCTTACTGCCCCGGGGATGTGGCCGGCCTTGGGATCTATAGGTTCCACTTCGCCCCGGTAGCGCTCACCGGCACGGGCATCGAGCAGCACGCCCTTGCTGTGCCACCGCGATGCCTCTTCCTCGGTGATGACCGGCATTCCGGCGCCCGCGAGATTGACGCTCCCTGGGACCACGTCCCGGTCACCGGTTTCAACACGGAAGCCCGCCGCGCGCCAGGCGGGAAGGCCGCCGTCGAGCAGGTAGACCGACTCCATACCCGCATTCCGCAACATCCACCAAGCACGGGCAGCAGCCATGCTGCCGCTGTTGTCGTACGCCACCACGGTGTCGCCGGCGTTGATGCCCCAGCGGCGCGCGGACGCTTGGAAGCGTTCCTGCGACGGCAAGGGGTGCCGTCCGAGGCCAGGCTGCGCGGGATCGGCCAGCTCGGTGGGCAGGTCAACGTAAACGGCCCCTGGAAGGTGGCCTGCGAGGTATTCGTCATGGCCGTCGGCGCGGCCCAAGACCCAGCGGACGTCCAAGAGTACGGTCCGCTCCCCTGCTGCGAGGCGGCGGTGGACTTCAGCGGCGTCCATCAGGGTGGTCATGGGTCTCCTCCACTTCGGCGGTTAATAGTCAGCGTCCCCGGTCAGGAAACTGTGTTCGGGCCGCCGATTTCCAGCCTAGGCTTATCCGGTGAGCAAATCGTGTATTCAGGACAGAGCGTGGGCCAACAAGGCGATCGGCAAGATCGAAGCTGAAAACAACCGCTCTGCGGACACACACCTCTACGCCGTCCCGTTGCCCGAGCATTGGGGCGTGCAACTGTACCTGAAGGACGAGTCGACGCACCGCTCCGGTAGCCTCAAGCATCGCTTGGCGCGTTCGTTGTTCCTGTACGGCATCGTCAACGGCTGGATCACGGAAGGGACCACCATCGTGGAGGCCTCCAGCGGAAGTACCGCGGTCTCCGAGGCATACTTTGCCCGGCTCCTTGGTCTGCCGTATATCGCCGTCATGACCAAGACCACCAGCCCGGAGAAGATCGCGCTGATCGAGGACTTCGGCGGTTCCTGCTTGTTCGTGGACCACGCCTCAGAGGTGTACGCAGTTGCTGAGGAAACAGCCCGGACGGCTGGCGGGCACTACATGGACCAGTTCACCTACGCCGAACGCGCCACGGACTGGCGCGGGAACAACAACATCGCCGAATCAATCTTCGAACAACTCGCCATGGAAGAACACCCTGTCCCGGAGTGGATCGTCGTGGGCGCCGGCACCGGCGGTACCAGCGCGACCATTGGCCGGTACCTGCGGTACAACCGCCATAGCACCAGGCTCGCTGTTGTGGATCCGGAAAACTCAGCCTTCTATCCGGCATGGCGTGACGGCAATGCTGCCGCAGTCAGCGGCTTACCGTCGCGTATTGAAGGCATCGGACGGCCGCGGTCCGAACCAAGCTTCGTGCCGGCGGTCATCGACCACATGATCCAGGTACCGGACGCGGCGTCGATAGCTGCAATGCGCCACCTGCGGAAATTCACCGGCATCCACGCCGGCCCCTCCACCGGCACCAACCTCTGGGGCGTCTGGCAACTGGTGGCCCAAATGGTGGCCGAGGGGCGGAGGGGCAGCATCGTTTCGCTCATTTGCGACGCCGGCGTCCGTTACGCAGGAAGCTATAACGACGCCGGTTGGCTCGCCGCGCATGGACTGGACCCCGTGCCCTACGAGGCAGTCCTGGACCAGTTCCACGACACCGGTGTGTGGCCTGTTTAGACGTCCACGCTTCCGCCGGGAGCAATCGACTCGTAGCTCGTGCCATAGCGGGAGCCGATGCGCGCCACGTGTGCCTCGACGGCTCCCCTACCCAACTCGTTGAGCAGCCCATCATGGACGGGGAAGGCTCGAGGTGCCCTGACGGAGACCACAAAGTCCACTACCTCGGACACTTTGGACCATGGCGCGTGAATGGGTACCAGCAGCGTCTTGACCTGGATTCCATCGGGCACCACGAAAGAATCGCCGGGGTGGAACACGTTGCTGTCCACGAGGTATCCAACGTTGGCCACCACAGGAATCTGGGCATGGATCAGGGCATGCTGGCCCCCGTAGGTGCGCACGTTGAAGCCGCCGGCATCAAACTCCGTACCGGGCTCTGCGGTGTGGACACGGGCAGCGACAGCCTCATCCGAACCAGCGTCTTCGCGCAATGAAGCCGCTACGCCAGCGGGAGCATGGACCTCCAGCGTTGTGTTCTCGCGCAAGGCGGCAATCACTGCGGGGCGGTCTATATGGTCGTTGTGCTCGTGCGTAACCAGTACCGCGTGTGCCCCTGCCAGGGCCTCCTTCGACTCGGAAAATGTCCCTGGGTCAATGACCAGGACATGTCCTTCCTTCTCCAGGCGGACACAGGCGTGGGTGTATTTGGTGAGCTTCATGTGCACAGCCTAGGGACGCTTCCTGACAGTTTCCAGACCGCTCCTGCTGGTAAAATCGGGGTTCACAGTATTCGGCGTTTGCCAGTTCGGCGTTTGCCGGTTTTCGGGAAGTGAGTCCTCCAATGCCACACGGCACCCATTCCGCCACGGGCGGGCCCACAGTGCCGGTGGCCGCAGCTGCCAAGGAGCAGCGCGTCACCAAGCAACGCCTGGCCGTCAGCGCCGCATTGGACGAGCTGGATGACTTCGTCAGCACCCAGGAGCTCTACAGGTTGCTGCAGAACAAAGGCATTTCGGTGTCGCTGGCTACGTCCTACCGCATCCTTCAATCATTGGCCGACGACGGTCTCATCGACGTTCTCAGGAACAGCGAAGGCGAAGCCGTATACCGGCGCTGCGCGGTCACCGGCCACCACCATCACCTGCTCTGTCGCAACTGTGGGAAGGCCGTGGAAGTAGAAGCGCCCGCCGTCGAAACGTGGGCGGCCCGGACGGCGGCCGAACATGGCTTCACTGAAGTTGCGCACACGGTTGAGATCTTTGGGCTCTGCCCGGAGTGCTCGGCGAAAAAGGCGGCTGGGGAACTTTAGGCCGCTGCTGTGGGCAAGTCCCGGGAAACCCGGCCGTTAAGTCCCCGGTTCGCCCGCGCCTTCCCGATCACTCGGCACACCACGTAGGTAAGGAAAGACAACGTTGTCACGTAAGGACTGATGGGTATCCTGCTGCCCAGTGCCAGCAAGATGCCGCCCACGGTCGCCGTCGTGGCGAAGACCACGCTGAGCAGTACCACCAGTTTCGGTGAGGTGGTCACCCTCAGTGCCGCTGCGGCAGGGGTGATCAGCAAGGCCAACACCAGCAGGGCTCCCACAATCTGGATGGACAACGCAACGCTGATCCCCAGCAGGACCATGAATCCGATGGCGAGGGCCCGCACAGGGACACCCCGGGCCTCCGCCATCTCCGGGTCCACGCTGGCAAAGTTCAACGGCCGCCAAATGGCCGTGAGCGCGATCATCACGATCAGGGCGGTGACCACGAGCGCTTGCAGTTGAACGGTGTCAACGGACACGATCTGCCCGGTCAGCAGGCCGAATTTGTTAGCTGCCCGCCCCTCGTACAAGGCCAGGAACAGGATGCCCAAGCCCAGCCCAAAGGGCATGATGACGCCGATGATCGAGTTTTTGTCCCTCGCGCGCACGCCCATGAATCCGAGGAGGACTGCTGCGGCCACGGAGCCGATCAGGGAACCCAGGATGATGTCAGCACCGATCAACAGGGCGAAGGCGGCACCGGCGAAGGAAAGTTCCGAAATGCCGTGGACGGCGAAAGCCAGGTCGCGTTTCATCACGAAGGTCCCCATCAGGCCCCCAAGAAGCCCCAGGACCGCTCCGGCCCATAGGGAGTTCTGGACCAGGCCCAGCAGCTCCCCGTAGTCCTCGAAGTTGAACACCGTGTGCAGGATGCTGTTGAAATCCATCTAGAGCCCTTCCGCCGCGTGCGCGTCGTCATGGAAGTGCGTGGTGGCGTCCGGAAGCCCGACGACGACGATCCTTCCGTTTGCGTGGATGACCTCCACGTGGCTGCCGTAGAGATCGGACAAAACCTCGGTGGTCATGACTTCATGGGGCGGCCCCACCCTGAACCGGCCGCCTGCCAAATAGAGGACCCTGTCCACATAATCCATGATCGGGTTGATCTCGTGCGTCACGAAAACTACTGCACTGTTGCGTTCGTGACATTCCCTGTTGATCAAGGAACTGACGGCTTGTTGGTGGTGCAAGTCCAAAGACAGGAGCGGTTCGTCACAGAGCAGCACTTGCGGCTCGGACGCCAGTGCCTGGGCCACCCTCAGCCTTTGCTGCTCCCCACCTGAGAGCTGCCCTACCGGCACCTTGGCGTAGTCGCTCGCTCCCACGAGCTCAAGCAGTTCATCGATGCGGCGATTGGTCTTTCCGGCTGCCACCCGCAGGCCCCAACGGTGCCCGTCGAGGCCGAGGCCCACCAAGTCCCTGGCCCGCAAGGGAGTGTCCGGGGCGAAGGATTTCTGCTGCGGGATGTAGCCGATGCTCCTGCTTCCCCGCTCCACCGGATGGCCAGCCAGTGAAACCGTGCCCGCATGGAGTTCCTGAAGGCCCAGCAGGACTTTCAGGAAGCTCGTCTTGCCGCTCCCATTAGGGCCGAGAACTGCCAGGAACTCGCCGGGGTTGATGTCAAGGTCAAGGTCCCGCCACAAGGTCCTCTTTCCGAACTGCAGGCAGGCTCCGCGCAGGCTCACGGCCGGCGTCGAAAGTTGTCCGGTCATGGCAGGGCTACTTTCCAAGTGCGGCCGTCAGGGATTCCACGTTCTCAGTCATCCACTGAACATAGCCCTTGCCGTCGGGAAGCGTTTCGGAAAAGTTCACAACAGGTATCCCGGCAGCCTCCGCAGCCTGCTTGACCGCTTGGGTTTGCGGGCCCTCGGTCTGGTCGTTGTAAGCCAACAACCGGACACCTTTGTTCGCCATGAGGCCAGTGGTTTCCTTCATCACGGAGGCTGGGACGTCCGTGCCCTCTTCCACCGCGGCACTGAATGCTGCGGGGGTTTTGTTCTCCAAACCTGCGGCTTCCAAGAGATACAGCGGAACCGGTTCGGTGATCGCCACGGGCGCGTGGTTGTAGCGCTTTTCCAGGACCGAGAGTTTTCCCGAGAGTCCTGCCAGTTTGGCTTTGAACGCAGCCGAGTTGGCTGTAAATGCCGATGCCGATGCTGGGTCAAGCTTCCCCAGCTTGGCAGCTACGGCATCGGCGAGCTTGCTCATGGAACCGATGTTGTACCAAACGTGCTCATTGAATCCGTTGGTGTGCCCGTGGCCATCGTCTGCAGATGCGGCCGCGGACGGCGTCGTCGTCTCCAGGCCGGAGACGTCGACGGCCTTGACCACGTGATCGGAACTGATCTTGGTCTCGTCCGCAATCTTCTGGACGAAGTCGTCGTATCCGCCGCCGTTCTCCACCACGAGGCCAGCCTTGGAGAGGGCCAGCTTATCCTGCGCGCTGGCCTCATAAGAGTGCGGATCCTGGCTGGTCTTGGTGATGAGGGCCTTCACGTTGACCCTGTCGCCTCCGATCGCCTGGACGATGTCGCCGTAGACGTTGGTGGAGGTCACGACGTCCACCATTCCCGGGCTGGACTGGGCCGCTCCACTGGCATTCCCCGAACAGGAACTGAGCATGAGGGCTGCCAGGCCGGCAGCGGCAACGATGGACAGGTGGGCGGCTGGGCGTCGCACAGAACCTCGGATCTACTCACAATGAGAATCAAACACGTTTACTGACGTTCCGAGTCTAGCCCTAAATGGGAATGATTCCTATTTAGGGCCAGACGGGCTAAGCCTCGGGAACGCCGTAGCGCCTGATCCCGGTCGCCTGGGTGGCATCCCGGATCTCTCCGACGAGTTGCTCGATGACATCTTCGAGGAACAGCACTCCTTGCGTTGCCCCGCCCGGGCCCACAACGCGGGCCAGGTGGGAGCCGGTGCGTTGCATGACTGACATCGCCCGCTCGATTTCATCCTCCGGAGAAAGATTGGCCAGGGACCGGATGCGGCCCTCGGCAATGGGGTGCCTCCTGCCCTCCTCAGGGATGGACAGGATGTCCTTGACGTGCAGGTAACCGGCGAGTTCGCCGTCGTCGTCCACCATAGGGAAACGCGAGAAGCCGGTCCGGCTGACGGCCTTCTCCACATCGATGGGAGTCGAGGCCGTCCTCAGGACCACCAGGTCCTGCAGCGGCACCATGATGTGGGCCGCCGTGTGTTCGGAGAACTCCAAGGCGCCGCTAAGCAGCCCTGCGTCGTCATCCACCAAGCCGTGGCGCGTGGACTCCTGGACGATGGACTGCACTTCTTCCAGGGTGAACGAGGACGCAACCTCATCCTTGGGTTCGATTTTCATCAACCGCAGGATGTGGTTTGCCAGCCAGTTCAACGACCAAATGACGGGTTTAACGAAGCGGCCGATCCACATCAGAGGGGGCGCCAACATCAACGCGGCCTTGTCCGCCAAGGACACTGAGATGTTCTTGGGCACCATCTCGCCGAACGTCACGTGCATGAACGTGACAAAGAGCAGCGCGATCGCAAAAGCAATGACGTCGGCCAGCTCGACAGGGACGCCCACAAGCTCCAACGGTGCCGCCAGCAGATGGTGGATAGCAGGTTCAGCCACTTGGAGGATGAGCAGGGAACAAACCGTGATGCCCAACTGGGCACAGGCCAGCATCAAGGAAACGTTTTCCATGGCCACAAGAGTGGTTTGCGCCCTCTTGGAACCAGCCAAGGCCAACGGCTCAATCTGGCTCCGGCGTGCCGACATCACCGCAAATTCAGCACTCACGAAAAAGGCGTTGCCGAGCAACAGGACTACCAGCCAAAAAATTCCGGCCCAGTCGTTCATGCCGCACCTTCTTGTGGATCGGCGTCGCGGCCTTCTGAAGGCGGCGGATCTTCCTGCTCGATGTGGTGGAAGCAAATACGGTCGATACGCCGGCCGTCCATCCGCGTGACCGCGAGTGTGCCGCCGTCGACCTCCACGACGTCCCCGACCTTGGCGATACGCCCCAGCCGGCTCATGACGTAACCGCCAACGGTCTCATAAGCGGAGTCGTCCGGAACGGTGAGATTGGGTATCTGTTCGGACACCTCATCCGGCCGCAGAAGCCCGGGAAAATACCAGTCCCCCGACGCGCTCTGGAGCACACCCGGGCGGACCTTGTCGTGCTCGTCTGCCACCTCGCCGACGATCTCCTCCACCAAGTCCTCCAACGTGGCGATACCTGCGGTTCCGCCGTATTCATCAAGCACGACGGCGAGTTGCAAGTTACCTTCGCGAAGTTCAGACAACAGCGCATCGAGGTGAATCGTCTCCGGAACCCGGAGTACCTCGGTCATGATGGCCCCGGCTTCGAGCTTTCCTCGACGTTCGGCCGGAACTGCGACGGCCTTTTTGATGTGGACCACGCCACGGATGTCATCCGCGGAATCGCCGATGACCGGGAAACGGGAATAGCCGGTACGTCGTGCGGCGTTCAGGATCTCCGCAACCGGCTCGTCGGCGTCGATCGTTTCCATCCGGATGCGGGGCGTCATGACGTCAGCAGCTGAACGCCCGGAGAAGTTAAGGGTGCGGGCGACGAACGTTGCCGTCCCGGCGTCGAGCGTTCCCATTTCTGCCGAACGCCGCACGAGTGAGGCAAGCTCCGCAGGCGTCCGTGCACCCGAAATCTCTTCCTTGGCCTCCAGGCCGAAGAGGTTCAAAACCCTGTTCGAGAATCCGTTCAGGACCACGATGGCAGGCTTGAAGACGGCAGTGAACACGAGCTGCGGACGCGCCAAGCGCTTGCCCAAAGGGAACGCAAGGGCAATCGCCATGTTCTTGGGGACCAACTCACCCAAGAGCATGGACAGCAGTGTGGCAATGGCCATGGCGACCACGAGGGCAATGGAACGTGCCGCCTCGGGAGTGAGGCCCAGCAGCGCAAGGGGGCCCGTCAGCAGTTGGCCCACGGAAGGCTCCATGACGAAACCGGTCAACAGGGTGGTCAAGGTAATGCCGAGCTGGCAGCTGGAAAGCTGGGTGGAGAGGGATTTAAGGCACCTGAGCAGGGGAGCCGCAGCCTCGTCACCGTTGTCTACCGCACGCTGTACGCTCGCTTGGTCAAGTGCGACCAGGGAGAATTCGACGGCCACAAAGAATCCGGTGCCAATAATCAAGGCAAAGCCGGCCAGAAGGAGGAACCACTCCACTTAGCGCACCCCACCGGATTCTTGGGCGGTCATCGGCAGGGATATTGTCTGCGCCGCGGCGAAGGGCGGCGCGTTGTGATGGGCATGTGAACGGGTGTTGCCGGCACGGGGGGCACGCTGCGCGGAGGTGCCCCGAAGGCTCCCCCGACAGTACCCAGGCCGGCACCTAGATTTACTGTCCATAAGGATTTCAGTCTACAGTCCGGGCGCTCCGGCACCCACGAAGTAGGCCAGCATCCGGTGGCTCGCTACCAATACGAGCCCCAAATTTGGATAGACGCATGATTTAGATCACCACTATTGGCAGATAACCAAAGATCGTAACTAGACTGTCATGGGTCTGAGTTCGCGGGACCCGGACCCTGGCGCACGGTTGTGGAAGAGCAATTTTGGCCAGCGGGAAAATAACACTCATGGAAGAGGCGTATTTCAAGTGCCAGAGCAGCCAAGCCACCGTCTACCCGAGGAATTTGGCGGAAACGAGTGGCTCGTTGACGAACTGTACGAGCGGTACCAGCAGGACAAGAAATCGGTCGATAGCAAATGGTGGCCGCTCTTCGAATCCTTCGCTGCCGCAGACGGCCCTTCCTCCAACGGAACCTCCGCAGCTCCAGCAGCTGCCAACCCGACCACCCAAGTGCTTCCCGTGGTAACTCCGGCTGCAGCTCCCCCGGCCGCTCCCAGCCAACCGGCCGCAGCACCGTCGGCTGCCGCTGCCACACCGGCCGCTGCTCCCAGCCAACCAGCCGCCGCGCCGGCGTCGGAGAAGAAGGCACCCGCCACCGCCGCCAAGGACGGAGCACGCCAACCCGCAAGCGCCAACGCCCCGGCTCCGGCCCCGATCCCGGCGCAGCTTCCCAAAAACACCAAAGCGCCCACCGCGCCCGAGGAAGATGTTGTTTCCGTCCTCCGGGGTCCTGCGAAAGCCATCGCCACCAACATGGTGACCAGCCTCGAGGTTCCCACCGCCACAAGCGTCCGGGCAATTCCGGCGAAGCTGCTCATTGATAACCGCGTGGTCATCAACTCAAACCTCGCCCGCGCCCGCGGCGGCAAGGTTTCCTTCACGCACCTGATCGGCTACGCCGTCATTCGCGCGCTCTCCCAGTTCCCCTCGATGAATGTCTATTACGACGAAATCGACGGCAAGCCCAGCGCTGTCCAGCCGGCTCACGTCAACTTCGGTATCGCCATTGACATGCCGAAGCCCGATGGCACCCGCCTCCTGATGGTTCCGAACATCAAGAAGGCCGAGACCATGGACTTCGCCGAGTTCTGGCACACCTACGAGGACCTCATCAAGCGCGCCCGCAATGGCAAGCTGACCGCGGACGACCACGCCGGCACTACCGTCTCCCTGACCAACCCCGGCGGGATCGGCACGGTTCACTCAGTGCCCCGCCTGTCCAAGGGGCAGGCGGCCATCATCGGCGTCGGCGCCCTTGACTACCCGGCAGAGTTCCAGGGTGCCAGTGAGAAAATCATCGCCCAGAACGCCATCAGCAAGATCCTCACACTGACCTCCACTTATGATCACCGCGTGATTCAGGGGGCAGGCAGTGGCGAGTTCCTCAAGCTCGTCCACCAGTTGTTGCTGGGTGCGCAGAACTTCTACGACGAGATCTTCGAAGCCCTCCGCATTCCTTACGAGCCCGTCCGCTGGAGCCCCGATCTGCAGGTGGACCCCGCTGACGAGATCAACAAGGTAGCCCGGATCCAGCAGCTGATCCACTCCTACCGGGTACGCGGCCACTTGATGGCTGACACCGACCCCTTGGAGTACGTCCAGCGCAAGCACCCCGACCTCGACGTCCTGACCTACGGCCTGACCCTGTGGGACCTCGACCGCGAATGGCCCACCGGTGGCTTCGGCGGCAAGCCGATGCTGAAGTTCCGTGACATCCTCGGCGTACTGCGTGATGCCTACTGCAGGACCACGGGCATTGAGTACATGCACATCCAGGAGCCTGCAGAACGCAAGTGGTTCCAGGACCAGCTCGAACACCCGTACTCCAAGCCAAGCCGCGAAGAGCAACTCCGCATCGTCTCCAAGCTCAACGCAGCGGAGGCCTTCGAGACCTTCCTGCAGACCAAGTTCGTGGGCCAGAAGCGCTTCTCGCTCGAGGGCGGCGAATCCCTGATCCCGCTGCTCGACGCCGTCATCTCTGACGCCGCGGACGACGGGCTGGATGAAGTTGCCATCGGCATGGCACACCGTGGCCGCCTTAACGTGCTGACCAACATCGCCGGCAAGACGTATGCACAGGTGTTCCGTGAATTCGAAGGCACCCAGGACCCGCGTTCGGTTCAGGGCTCGGGCGACGTCAAGTACCACTTGGGCACCGAGGGCACCTTCACCTCGGACAACGGAAACCAGACCAAGGTCTACCTGGCCGCGAACCCCTCCCACCTTGAAGCAGTGGACTCCGTCCTTGAAGGCATCGTCCGTGCCAAGCAGGACCGCCTGGACCAGGGCGAGTCCTTCCCGGTGCTTCCCATCATGGTTCACGGAGACGCTGCGTTCGCCGGTCAGGGCGTTGTCGCTGAGACCCTGAACCTCTCACAGCTTCGTGGCTACCGCACCGGCGGCACCATCCACGTCATCGTCAACAACCAGGTTGGCTTCACCACGGCGCCGTCGTCCTCCCGTTCATCCACCTACTCCACGGACGTCGCCAAGATGATCCAGGCACCGGTCTTCCACGTGAATGGCGATGACCCCGAGGCGGTAGTCCGCGTTGCACAGCTCGCCTACGAGTTCCGTCAGCGTTTCCACAAGGACGTCGTTATCGACATGGTTTGCTACCGTCGTCGTGGCCACAACGAGGGCGACGACCCCTCGATGACCCAGCCGCTGATGTACAACCTGATCGAAGCGAAGCGTTCGGTCCGCAAGCTGTACACAGAGTCACTGATCGGCCGTGGAGACATCACGGAAGAAGAAGCCGAGCAGCTGCTCCGCGATTACCAGGAACGCTTGGAGCGGGTCTTTGCCGAGACACACGCAGCCCAGACCTCGCCGATTCCGATCATCACGGGAGACTCGGCGGCTGTCTCGGATATTGAGCGCCCCATCGCCCAGCAGGCCGATTTTGGCACCAACTCGCCTTCTTCCACGGCCATTTCCGCCGAGACGCTCGCGCGCATCGGCAAAGCCCACTTGGAGATTCCGGAAGGTTTCACCGTGCACTCCAAGCTCAAGCAGCTCCTGGAGAAGCGTGAGCAGATGTCCCGTGAGGGTGGCATCGACTGGGGCTTCGGCGAAATTGCTGCCTTTGGCTCCCTCATCATGGAAGGCGTCCCGGTACGCCTTGCCGGGCAGGACTCTCGCCGCGGCACCTTCGTTCAGCGCCATGCCGTGTTCCATGACCGCGCCAACGGCAATGAATGGCTGCCCCTGGGCAACCTCTCAGATGACCAAGCCAAACTGTGGATCTACGACTCCCTGCTGTCCGAATACGCTGCCATGGGCTTCGAATACGGCTACTCGGTAGAGCGTCCGGATGCATTGGTCCTGTGGGAAGCGCAGTTCGGTGACTTCGTCAACGGTGCCCAGACCATCATCGATGAGTTCATCTCTTCGGCTGAACAGAAGTGGGGCCAGCGTTCCTCACTGGTGCTCATGCTGCCCCACGGCTACGAAGGACAGGGTCCGGACCACTCCTCGGCACGCATCGAACGCTTCCTCCAGATGTGCGCCGAAGACAACATGATCGTGGCCAACCCCACCACCGCGGCTTCGCATTTCCACCTGTTGCGCCGCCAGGCTTACAGCCGCCCGCGCAAGCCGTTGATCATCTTCACGCCAAAGCAGCTGCTCCGCCTCAAGGGTGCCGCATCCGCCGTCGAAGATTTCACCAACGGTGGATTCAGGCCGGTCATTGCCGATCCCGAGGTGCAGCCCGCGAACGTGGAGCGGGTCATCCTGGTATCGGGCCGCTTGTACTACGACCTCTTGTCCAACCGACAGAAGTCCGGCGACACGTCCACCGCGATCATCCGGGTGGAGCAGCTGTACCCGCTGCCAAAGGCCGAGATCGACGCCGAGCTGGCCAAGTACCCGAACGCGGACATCGTGTGGGCACAGGACGAGCCTGCCAACCAGGGCCCTTGGCCGTTCATGGGCTTGAACTTGGCTCCCGAGCTCGATCGCAAGCTTCGCTTGGTGTCGCGTCCGGCGTCGGCGTCCACTGCTGCGGGGTCCATGAAGCGGCACGCCGCTGAACAGGATGCCCTGATCAAGCAGGCATTCGACCACAAGTAAAAACGAGACTGCCCGGCCGGAGGAGCGATGAGCGCGCCTCAGGCCGGGCAGTTCTGTTTAATGGGACAGGTACCCGGCTCAGGCTTGGGTGGTGATCCCGGGATCGCGCAAGGACCGTAACGAGGGTGAAGAGGTAACCGTGGAAGACAGGAAGCTGCGCATCGCAGCTGTAGGAGATGAACTGCTGGCGGGCTTGGGCGATCCCCGTGCCTTGGGTTGGCTCGGGCGAGTACTGGCCCGTACACCCCAGGATTCTGTTGTCGTGGAGAGCTTTTCCCTCCCCTGCCCCATGGAAGGAACCGAAGGCCTCGCCGCGCGATGGCAGGATGAAGCCGGACGGCGGTTCAGCGACAGACACGAGAACCGATTGGTGATCGGCCTCTCCGGCCGCGATGTCGAGTTCGGTTTGTCCACTGCCCGGAGCCGGTTGAACTTGGCAAACATCCTCGACGGCGCGTCGCACAGCAGTGTGGAAGTCTTCGTGGTGGGTCCCCCGCCCACGTTGGATCCTGCACGGAACAAGCGGCTCGCGGAACTTAACACCGCCTTCGCCGATGTCACCACCAGGCGCAACCACCATTACGTGGATACGTTCTCGCCATTACTCAACCATGAGCAATGGCGGACGGATCTGGCTGCCAACGGCGGAACGCCAGGCCAGGCCGGCTATGGCTTGATTGCCTGGCTCGTGCTGCACCGAGGCTGGTTCCAGTGGCTCAATATCGCCCAACCGGAATAGCACGCTGGCGTCTTTCGACCTGCGGTAAGTGCCTAAGCGCGGCAGGCCAACCACCGCCGGTTCGCGGCGCAGCACCCGGGTGTGCGAAACTGGAGGGCAGCTTTATTGAGTATCAATCCTTGAAGGAGGCCAGCTATGAGCAAGCGTGCACGTAAGCGTCGTGACCGTAAGCGCGGCGGCGCGAACCACGGCAAGCGTCCCAACACCTAAGCCAACGGCTTAGCGTCTCAGGCTTAAAGCAAGAGCCCCGGAACCATACGGTTTCCGGGGCTCTTGACGTTTAGGCGGGAAGTGCGGGCTAAGCATCCACTGATTTGATGGAGTGGATCCTATCCAGAATGGAGTTTTTCAAGTTCTCCGGCGCCGACTCCGTGCACGAACGCTTGACCATGGTGCGAATGAGGCACTCGAGGTCGTACTGCTCGGCGCACTCGGCGCATGTGTCCAGATGCTGCTTGATCTCCCCGAGATCCTCGCGGGTCAATGCACCGTCGAGGTACTCGTAGATCCGCTGCATGCGGGTATCATCGCAATCGCCCAATCCCTGGCAGTCGCTCATTGCTCTTTCTCCTGATTGTTGCTTCCGGTCGCGGCCTGATCTTCGGTTTGGGCCCTGAAGCCCCGTTCGGCGGCGTAGTCCGCCAGCATGTCCCGCAGCATCTTCCTGCCGCGGTGCAAGCGCGACATCACCGTGCCGATCGGGGTATTCATGATCTCTGAAATCTGCTTGTACGCATATCCTTCGACGTCGGCGAAATAGACGGCGAGGCGGAATTCCTCCGGAATCGACCGAAGGGCGTTTTTCACGTCTGAATCCGGCAAATGATCCAAGGCTTCGACTTCGGCTGACCGCAAGCCTGCCGAGGTGTGCGATTCAGCCTTGGCCAGTTGCCAATCTTCGATCGTGTCCGAATTGGACTGCAGCGGCTCGCGCTGCCGCTTCCTGTAAAGATTGATATAGGTGTTGGTGAGGATGCGGTACAACCAGGCCTTGAGGTTGGTCCCTGGCTTGTACTGGTGGAAAGCGGAAAATGCCTTGGTGTAAGCCTCCTGGACCAGGTCCTCGGCGTCCGACGGGTTGCGGGCCATCCTCATCGCTGCCGAATACAACTGATCCACGTACTGCATGGCGTCACGTTCGAAGCGCGCCCGGCGTTGTTCGGGGCTTTCCATGGCGACGTCGACCGCCGCGGAGCCCTCTTGGGAAGGCTCGACTGCAGAGTTGTCTTCCGACGACGAGTCGGCTGCTTCATAGGTGGCCGCTGCGGCCGGTTCAATGGTGCTCATCGATGCCAAGTCTACTGTCAGCTGCGGAGAAACCGGCTGACGCATGTACACCTGCTCCGGAAGCACCACGCGGTCCTTAACCAAAGTCAAAAAACCAACTCCATTCACCAAGGCGGCAACACCACGCCGCAGTCCGGTCTTCACCGCACCTGATGATCACAACCGCGTGGGCTGGGTAAATATTCCTCAAAGGTGCAAGACTAGAGCGGACTGCACCCCATGAACACACCACTCATCGAACCGTGTGGCACGCCACCCAGGAGGCAAGATATGTCTGTTATCCGTTTTCTCGCTCGGCCTATGCTCGCGTCCAGCTTCGTCATCGCCGGCCTGGACAAGCTCAAGAACGCGGACGACACCGCCAAGCAACTCTCGCCCATTCTTCGCCGGGCATCAGAGTCCCTGCCCTTCAAAGCCAACGAGAAGACCCTCGCACGGGTTCTCGGGGGCGCCCAGCTCGGCGCCGGAGCGCTGCTGGGACTTGGCAAGGTCTCCCGCTTTGCCGCGACCCTTTTGGCTGTGACGTCGGCGCTTAACTCCTACGTCGAATGGCGTTCGGCGGACATCAGCACCAAAGAAGGACGCAGCGCCCGCAAGTCACAGCTTTTGCGCAACGTGTCCTTGACCGGCGGGGCCCTCCTGGCGTCCGTAGACACAGCGGGACGTCCAGGCTTGGCTTGGCGTGCAGGGCACGCGGCAGCCGATGCCCGGAAAGCCACCGGCAAGCAGTTCAAGCGCACAGACAAGGCTGTCCGTCGAGTCGTTGACAACGCAGTTGGAGCATAAGGAAGCATGACCGGCACCACATCCGCTAAATCCGATACAACGAACCCGGACGCAACCGGCGTCGGCGTGGCTGACGCCGGAACCTCGAAAGCTTCCGCAGAACTTCCGCTCTGGCCGGCTCCTTTTGCAAAACGGCCTGTGGATGCGACGGTGACCGTGCCGGGTTCGAAGTCCCTCACCAACCGGTTCTTGGTGTTGGCGGCATTGGCGGATGGTCCGTCGAGGTTACGCTCTCCCCTGCATTCCCGGGACTCCGCCCTCATGATCCAGGCCCTCCGGCAGTTGGGTGCCGTAGTCACCGAAGTACCGGGCGACGGCGACTACGGCCCTGACCTCGAGGTCACGCCGATGGATCCCGCAACGGCTGCCGCCTCACGCGCCGTCGACTGCGGTTTGGCCGGAACCGTGATGCGGTTTGTGCCACCCCTGGCCGCACTTCGCGCGGGCCAGACCGTATTCGACGGCGATCCCCATGCCCGCAAGCGGCCCATGGAAACCATCATCGAAGCACTTGCTGCCCTTGGCGTGCAGGTAGCCCCTGTGGAGGGCCGGACGCCGTCGGCACTGCCGTTTACGGTGGAAGGCACTGGTGAGGTCCGCGGCGGTCACTTGGTCATCGATGCCAGCGCCTCATCACAATTCGTCTCGGCATTGCTGTTGGTAGGTGCGCGATTCACGGAGGGCCTGCACCTTGAGCACGTCGGAAAGCCCGTGCCCAGCCTTGACCACGTCGCGATGACCGTCGAGGTCCTGCGGAGTGTGGGAGTGACCGTGGATGATTCCGTGCCCAACCACTGGCGCGTCTCGCCGGGCAGCATCCAGGCGTTTGACCGGCGGATCGAACAAGACCTCTCCAATGCCGGCCCCTTCCTGGCAGCGGCGTTGGCCACAGGGGGAACCGTCCGGGTTCCCAATTGGCCCGCGGGTACCACCCAAGTCGGCGACCAATGGCGTTCCATCCTCGCATCCATGGGTGCGACCGTATCCCTCCACGACGGAACTTTGACCGTCACCGGCGGCCCCCGGATCCTCGGCGTGGACCTGCACGAAACCAGCGAGCTCGCCCCCACGGTGGCCGCGCTCTGCGCCCTTGCAAGCACCCCCTCCCGCTTGACGGGTATCGCGCACCTCCGTGGGCACGAAACAGATCGGTTGGCTGCCCTTGTGGCTGAAATCAACCGCGTGGGCGGTGACGCAGAGGAAACATCGGACGGGCTCATCATCCGGCCCGCCCCTTTGCACGGCGGAATTGTCCACAGCTACGCGGACCACCGTATGGCCACCGCCGGTGCCATCCTCGGGCTCGCCGTCGAGGACATCCAGGTGGAGGACATCGCCACAACATCCAAGACGATGCCCGAATTCCCCACGATGTGGGCCGCGATGCTTGAGTCTGCTGGTTCGAACGGGGCCAGCAACTGACTATGGGCCGCGATGCACGCTCTTGGGACGAGTCCGATGTCCGGATCCGTCCCAACAAAAAAGGTTCAAGGCCCCGGACGAAAGACCGTCCCAGCCACGATGACGCGGTCATCGGCAGGATCATCACGGTGGACCGGGGACGGTATACCTCGATCGTTGGTGAAGACACCCCTGAGGAACGCATCGTCATCGCCGCCCGCGCGCGGGAGCTCCGCCGCAACCCGGTAGTGCCAGGGGATTTTGTCGCCTTGGTGGGCGACGTGTCCGGGCTGCCGGACACCCTGGCCAGGCTGGTTCGCGTCGAGGAGCGCAAAACCCTACTGCGCCGCAGCGCCGACGACACCGACCCCATCGAACGGGTAGTGGTGGCCAACGCCGACCAGTTGGTGGTGGTGGTCGCCGCGGCCAACCCAGAGCCCCGTACCGGGTTTATCGACCGCGCCCTGGTAGCTGCGTACGACGCCGGGATCGAGCCGCTGCTGCTGATCACCAAGGCAGACGTCAAGGACCCGACTGAACTTCTGGCCAACTACGTGAGCCTTGGCTTTCCGGTCATCATCAGCAAGACGGCGGACTCGGCTGCCGGAGGCATCGACGCACGGTCTGACGACGGATTGTCTGCCCGCTTGGACAGGAACGCCGTGTCCGAGCTGAGGACCCACCTCCACGGCAAGGTGACGGTGATGCTGGGTCACTCGGGCGTAGGCAAATCCACCATGGTCAACGCGTTGACGGGCGCTGAGCGTGCCACCGGCGGGGTGAATGCAGTCACGGGCCGGGGCAGGCACACGTCGTCGTCAGCCCTGGCGCTGCGGCTCAGCGACGCTCCTTCCGGCAGTTGGATCATCGACACCCCCGGCATCCGCTCTTTCGGGCTGGCCCACGTGGACCCGAACCGGATACTGCACTCCTTCCCGGACCTGGAACCGGGTACTGAGGCCTGTGAGCGGGGCTGCAAGCATGATGCGACAGCCATCAACTGCGGCCTCGACCCATGGGTTAGCGAAGGCAATGCCGGACCTTCGGGTCCGGCCCGTTTGTCCTCCCTTCGCCGCCTGTTGGGCGCAGACCCCCGGTTGGAAGCGAAAGAAGCCAAGGAACTCGGTACCGTCAACTAATCCCGCCCGAGTCCGTCACGGCATCCCGGCGAGAGGACCCGTTTCAGGATAGTTTGGTGGCATGACCCAACCCGTCTCCACCTACAACGACGACCTGCGCCTTGCGCACGTCCTCGCGGATTCCGTCGACTCCCAGACAATGTCCCGCTTCAAGGCCCTGGACCTGAAAGTCGAAACCAAGCCCGATCTCACGCCCGTCACGGACGCCGATAAGGCCGCTGAGGAAGCTATCCGCGGCCAACTGTCGCGCTCCCGCCCGCGTGATGCGGTTTTGGGCGAAGAATTCGGCAGCAGCGGCCATGGATCGCGCCGTTGGATCATCGATCCAATCGACGGGACCAAGAATTTTGTCCGCGGCGTGCCGGTCTGGGCAACGTTGATCGCCCTGGTGGATGAGGGGGAACCGGTAGTTGGCGTCGTCAGCGCACCGGCACTCGGCAAGCGTTGGTGGGCCGCAAAAGATATGGGTGCTTACATGGGGCGCTCCCTGGCAGCTGCCACGCGCCTGAAGGTTTCCAACGTTTCACGACTGGCCGACGCCTCCATGTCGTACTCGAGTCTGTCCGGATGGAAAGAGCGAGGCAACCTTGATGAGTTCCTTGGGTTGACCGAGGAGGTTTGGCGCACCCGCGCTTACGGCGACTTTTGGTCCTATTGTCTGGTAGCGGAGGGCGCCGTTGATATCGCCTGCGAACCGGAATTGAACCTTTACGATATGGCAGCGCTCGTTCCGATCGTTACCGAGGCCGGAGGTCGCTTCACCTCCTTGGAAGGTGAGGACGGGCCCTTTGGCGGCAACGCGTTAGCCACCAACTCGATCCTGCATTCGGAGGTCCTCAAAACGCTGAACCCGGCTCTGGACGATCTCCTCTAGCGAGCGCTCATTACCGGAGTACGTTCCGGCGGTAGCACACGGCTTTGACCAAATATTCGACGGCGGGCGCCCCACTTAGCGGGCGTCCGCCGTCGTAATATTCGCCGTTCGTCCCATTTTTCGTCCTAAACGTAACAAAGCGCTTAACAATTGCGGTGGCTTTGTCAGCCCTGCGCGGGGTGCCCTAGCCTAGAGAGAGGTCACGAGTGCCAGCGCAAAACCCCGGTTTGCTGGCCGGCAACCCTCCATTCGCGGTGGGGTGCCCCGGGTGACGACCTGGCCGGTCCGGAACGGATTCGGCAAGCGCGACCCCAACCGGGGTCCCTCTTGAGTGAGGTCCCATGAGTACTGTCACGTTAAATCCCGCAGCCCCATCCAACACCCCAGCTGGCAACGTCCTCGCAGCCCGCCCCCTCGCCGCAGTCACAGGGGCAGAATTGCAGGCGCCGCTGATTCAGGGCGGCCACGCACGGTATGCAAACCTGGACTACGGCGCCTCTGCGCCGGCCTTGACGGTTGTCTCGGCCTATCTCAATGAGATTCTGCCGTACTATGCCAGCGTCCACCGGGGCGCCGGCTACGCCTCCCAGATCAGCACTTCGGTCTACGAGAACTCCCGGAACGTGGTCCGAGAATTCGTTGGCGGACGCCCGGACGATTCCGTCATCTTCACGCGCAACACCACAGATTCCTTAAACCTGCTGGCAGGCTGCCTTCCACAAGTGGATGGTGAATTCGTTGGGGAAGTCCTCTACCTCGACATAGAACACCACGCCAATTTGCTCCCATGGCAAGGTGTTCCGCACCGCAGTGTCGTTGCCGAGGCAACGCTTGCGGCCACCGTGGACAAGCTCCGGAACGAGCTCAGCCAGGGAGGGGTATCGCTGCTTGCCGTGACGGGCGCATCGAACGTGACCGGCGAGATCCTTCCCGTCGCGAAACTTGCGGATCTTGCCCATGAACACGGCGCCAGGATTGTGGTTGATGCTGCCCAACTGGCTCCGCACCGGCGCATAAACATCACCCAAGCGGATGTGGACTACCTTGTGTTCTCCGGTCACAAGCTTTATGCGCCTTTTGGGGCAGGCGTTGTGGTGGGCCGTCCTGATTGGCTCGACGCCGGAACACCTCACCTCGCAGGTGGCGGGGCGGTACGCGAAGCCCGGTTGGATTCGGTCAGTTGGGCCACCGGTCCGGCACGCCACGAAGGCGGCTCCCCCAATGTCTTGGGCGCTGCCACGCTCGCCCGTGCAACGCAGGTGTTAGCGGACCTGGACCAAGACGCATGGCACGCCCATGAGGCAGCAATCCGCTCATACCTCATAGAGGGGCTGGAAGGCATCGATGGCGTCACCGTGCATCGGATCTTCAGTGATTCCGAGGACACCATCGGCGTCGTCAATTTCTCCGTGGAAGGGTTCGACGCCGGACTTGTGGCAGCATTCTTGGCCGCCGAGCACGGCGTCGGCCTACGCGACGGCAGGTTCTGCGCGCACCCGCTGCTCAAGCGCCTCGGCCTGCCCTCCGGGTCCCTTCGCGCAAGCTTCGGCGTCGGCTCCCGGCTCGAGGATGCCGCGCGGCTCCTTGCCGGGATCAGGGAACTCAAACGCAACGGCCTTGGCTGGGACTACGTGGTTGACGAAGGCCGGTGGATTCCCGCGAACGACCACCGGACCTACCCCGAATGGGCACCCAACACTCCGGGAACCGCGGGCGCTGCACCCTGCAGCGTTGACTGAGCCGGTTCCGTGACTGAGCCGGTTCCGTTGACTGAGCCGGTTCCGGGGCACGGACCGTCCTAGGGTAAATTCGTAGGGTACTTTTACATCCTGTGAAGGAGATAGGCGTGGCCGTGCTTCACACCGGCGCTACCGGCGGCTCAGTTGGTCCTGCCGGGCCGGGCGGCCCGAAGCTCGCCGCCGCCCGCCGGCAGGAGATGGGCTTGAGCTTCCAGGACGGCGGCGAACATTATGATCGTGTTCGTCCCGGCTATCCGCAGGACGCGCTCCAGTGGTTGCTTCCCGAAGGGGCAGGAACGGCGGCAGATATCGGCGCCGGTACGGGGAAGTTCACTGCGCTCCTCTTGGAACGCGGGCTGGACGTCGTCGCGGTGGATCCCTCGGCTGACATGCTCCACCAACTCCGGAAATCGCATCCCTCGGTCACAGCAGTGGAAGGAACCGCCGAGGCGACAGGGCTGGCGGACTCAACATTCGACGTCGTCAGCGTTGCCCAAGCCTGGCACTGGTGTGACCCTATTGCGGCCAGTGCGGAGATCGCCAGGATTTTGCGGCCGCAGGGGGTCTTGGGGTTGGTCTGGAACCAGTTGGACACGTCTGTCCCTTGGGTCCACCGGCTTTCCCGGATCATGCACGCCGGAGACGTTCACAAACCCGGATTTCGGCCCGTGATCGGGCCGCAATTTGCTGGTCTCGAAAGCCATCTGACCATGTGGGAGGACAGGGTGACGCCGGAAGACATCATGGAGTTGACCAAGTCACGCAGCTATTACCTTCGCGCTGGCGCTGCCACCCGTGCAAAGGTGATGGCCAACCTTGAGTGGTACCTTTACGAGCACCTGGGCCACCGGCGGGAAGAGACGTTACCGCTGCCGTACCTCACCCACTCGTGGCGGGCGCACAGGCTGGACAGCACGCGACCGCTGTAGGCTGGATGCGTGAAGACCAGTGCGCCCTCCTCCTCGATCGAGGACTATGTCAAGGTGGTCTATTCCTACACGGAGTGGCAGGACACCCCCATCACTTCCTCGCAGCTCGCGCTGCGTCTGGGCGTGGCCAACTCCTCAGTCTCGGAAATGGTCCGGAAGCTCAAAGACCAAGGCCTGGTGGACCACCAGCCTTACAGTGCGATCACTCTAACGCCGCAAGGCACGCGCTTGGCCTTATCAATGGTTCGCCGGCATCGGCTCATTGAGACATACCTGGTGGAGGAGCTCGGGTACAGCTGGGACGAAGTACACGACGAAGCCGAACTGCTGGAGCACGCGGTGTCGGATACCTTTATTGAGCGCATGTCCGCCAAGCTGGGCCACCCTTCGCGGGATCCGCACGGTGACCCGATTCCGGGGCCGGACGGCTCCGTTGAACTCCCCTCTGCCATGCGAATGATCGAACTAGACCATGGGCATACGGGCCGTATCACCAGGATCAGCGATGAGAACCCCGATCTGCTGCGTTACCTGGCAGCCGAGGGGATCACCTTGGACGCACGCGTCGAAGTGGTGGGAAGAAAACCCTTCGGTGGCGCTATGGTGGTGCGCATCGGTGACGGCGCGCAGCGGTCCGAGTTCGATTTGGCAGATGAGGTAACCTCGGCCCTCTGGGTCCAAAGCCTTGAGCCACACGAAGGATGCGTTCTTCCCGCTCGCTGAGCGCTGCCGACGTCGGACGTCCGGCGCTCAGGCGGCAGCGGCGTCACCGCCGTCGGCAGTCACCGGACCGGGAGCTGGGTTTCGTATCCCGACGGCGGAAGCCGCAGCTCCCACGAAGAACAGCACGGCAGTCACAACCAACGCGTTGAGGAGGCCCTGCCGCGTGAAGACCGGCCCCACAATGAGTCCGGCGAAAGCGATACAGATCAATCCTGCAATGCGGGCCACCGCGTTGTTCACGGCCGAGCTTATTCCTGCCTCTTCCGAAGGCACAGCGCCGAGGATCGCCGCCGTCAGCGGAGCCACAAGGGTTGCCAAACCGACGCCGAAGACTATCTGTCCCGGGAGGACCTGGGTCCAGTAATTGAGTGGTTCCTGAACCGACAAACACAAGAGGAAGCCGATACCGCACAACACGGGGCCGGCGGTCATGAACCACCGCGGGCCATATTTTCCGGCCAGCCCGCCGAAATAGGATGCAGTGAGCATCAGGATGACCGTGCCCGGGAGCAGAGCGATGCCGGCCACTGTGGCCTTCAGGCCGCCCACCTGCTGGAGGTAGATGCCCAGCACGAAGAAACCGAGGGAAATGGCGCCATAAATAGCCAAGGTGGCGAGGTTTCCCCAGCCGAAGTTCCGGATAGCGAAGAGCCTCAGGGGCAGCATCGGGTCGGTTGTTCTCCCTTCATGGACCAGGAAGAACGCCAATGCTATGGCTCCCACCAGGAGCGGCCCCCACACCTGCCAGCTCCCCCATCCCAAACGGCCCTGTTCAATGAACGCATACACAGGGCCGCCCAGTCCGATCATCGCCAAGACTGCGCCCGTGTAGTCGATTCCCGTGTGTTTGTCCCGTGCGGTATCCGATGCCCGGAGTCGAACGAGCACGGGCCAGATGGCAGCCGCAGGAATGACGTTGATGAAGAAAATGACCCGCCAAGACACCAAGTCCACGGAGACCCCGCCGATCAGGGGTGCCACGATGGCTGCCGCGCTGGTCCACCCCGACCATTGACCAATTGCTTTCGATTGAGCGGGCCCGGCAAAGGAGGTGATGATCATGGCCAGCGAACTGGGAACCAGAAGGGCGCCGGCGATTCCTTGCAGTGCCCGGGAAATCACAAGGACTTCACCGTTCCATGCAAAGCCGCACATCATGGATGTCAGGGCGAAGCCCCCCAAACCCCATTCAAGAATTCGCGCCCTCCCGAAATGGTCAGAGAGGGAACCGGCCACGAGGATCAGCGACCCCAAGGACAGCAGGTAAGCGTCCACAACCCATTGCTGAATGACTAAGCCGCCCCCCAGCTCCCGGCCAATCGCGGGTAAAGCGAGGTTGACCACAAAACCGTCCAGGATGGCTATGAATGAGGCCACAATTGCCACGACGAGTACGCGCTTTTGGAGCGGGGTCCTCGGCAGCACGGCCGCTGCGTCTGTCATGTGCACAGCCTACGCCGCCGCAGTCCCGTATCGTTGGATGGTGATTAGCAGACGTGACGCCGCTTTGGCCCTCGACATACCCATGGAAATGGCCCAGCGCCACGGCATCCCCTCCAGGCTTACCGAGGCTGAGCTGCGGGATCTTCAGGACAATCCCCCGGCTTGGTTGGTGCAGTCACGTGCCAACCGTACCGGCAAGCGGCCGGTCTGGGTCCAGTTAACCTGTGCCGTGTGTGGCTACTCAGAGGCCGCACGCCCTAAAAAGTGGTGGCCTGAATTTTCCTTTGTGTTCTGCGGCCATCACCGCAACAGTGAACTGCCCGAGCTGTTCCGCGGCGAAGTGCGCAGTGAATATGAGGGCATCGGTAGCCGTTTCGTCGGCGTCGTGGACGTTCCTGAAAGCCGGGCCTAGCCGATCGGGCCCATCTCTGACGGAACAGCTACAAGTTGCAGGTTCCTGCCGTCCCGCAGCACAGTTAGCGGGAACGGCTCGCCGATTGCGTCTTCAAACAGAAGCTTCTGAAGGCTCTCTGCGCTTGACACCGCCCGGCCTTGGGCGCGGAGTACGAGGTCGCCCGGCTGGAGTCCGGAGAGTTCCGCCGGAGAATTGGGAATCACCTCAACCACCCGCAAGCCCTCCTTCTGGCCGGTCCGAACCACCGCGCTGGCATCCAGCGGTATAGGGGTGCTCACCAGACCAAGGTATGCGCGGCGCACCCGGCCATCCTTCAGCAACGAGGCAATAATCCGTTGTGTTGTTGAATTGATCGGCACCGCCAGTCCCAGCCCGAGGCCAGCGACGGCGGTATTGATCCCGACGATGCGGCCCCGCGTGTCGGCCAATGCTCCGCCTGAGTTTCCCGGGTTCAAGGCGGCGTCAGTTTGGATGACGTCCTCAATGACCCGCCTGTGCTCTCCTGCCCGCACCGGGATCGATCGACCCAAGCCGCTCACTACTCCGGCTGTCACCGATCCGGCGAGCCCGAGAGGGTTGCCTACGGCGATTACCAACTGGCCGACCCGCAAAGTGTCGGCGTTTCCCAGGAATGCCGGCGGTGGAGTGGCTTTGTGGCCACGGAGCACTGCAAGGTCGGACAGAGGGTCCGCTCCCACAAGCTCCACATCTGTGTGCTTCCCGTCGGCGAACACGGCCCGGCCGGATCGGGTGCCGGCGACCACGTGTGCATTGGTCAACAGGAACCCGTCGTTCGTAAAGACGACACCGGAGCCGCTTCCTACGCGCATCTCCCCGCGGCGGCCAACCCTGGTCATCTCGATCGCCGCGACGTGGGGGGTTACAGTCTCTGCCACACGAATGACTATGCGGGAATACGCGTCCAAAGCGAGATCGTCGTCCTGCTCCGGCTCTGTGAACTCCGGCTCCACGCTCATCACATTTCTCCTGCCACCGTTGGCCAAGCCGCCGGGTCTTTGTCGGCCTGCGCTTACCCAGTACAACGATCACGTGGGAGCAGCTAGTCCGGATTTCGGTACGCCGTGGGTGAACGCGTAAAGGCTCCGGATGGCTAGGGTCCTGGTGCCAAAAACTACCAACCTAGAGAATCCGGGCAAAGAAAAACACCCCGGTCCGAAGACCGGGGTGTATCCGATGACTCGACTCATCCGTGAAGGATGTCTCGACTCATCACAAAAGTGGAGATGGGGGGAATTGAACCCCCGTCCGATGTCGTGTTGTCAGGGCTTCTCCGGGCGCAGTTTGCGTCGGATTTTCTCGGCCCCAGCTATCCTGCAAACAGGTAGCTGATCCGGGCCCAGTCATCTAAGAGTCCCGTTTACCTCGGTGACGAAGGCAAACAGCAGTGGCTATCTAAATGACGCCAGGAACCGGGGCGATAGCAACCCCGGGCTGACGGACTGTCTTACTGCTTAGGCAGCGAGAGCGAAGTCAGTGCGCTTAGATTCGGCACTTATTGGTTTGCAGACAGCGTTTACGAGATAATTCTGCATCCTCGGCCCGCTTCACCTGTCGCGACTAACATCGTCGAAACCGATCATCCCCGTATTTTGTTATCAAACCCGATGGCTACCTACCCAATCATGCGGTCGATGGCCACCGGACTATTAATCATAACGCATGGGGACGGGCATGCATTCCCCAACCCACCTGGGCGATCCACGACGTCGGACGCGTGCCTGCCGGCCGCCAGCCGGCGCAGTGGCTGGTCGCCTTTAGCGGCGGTTCCGCTCGCGCAACTCGCGCAAGGATTCGCGTTTGTCCTGTTGTTCCCGCAGCGTTTGGCGCTTGTCGTAATCCTTCTTACCGCGGGCAATCGCGATTTCCACTTTGGCCCTGCCGTCAAGGAAATACAACTGGAGCGGTACCACGGTGAAGCCCGACTCGCGGATTTTCTGCGAGATCTTGTCGAGTTCGTCCCGGTGCAGCAAGAGCTTACGACGACGACGGGCGGCGTGGTTGGTCCAACTGCCTTGGTGATACTCAGGTATATGGATCCCCTCCATCCACAACTCATCGTTGTAAAAGGTGCAGAACCCATCAACCATCGAGGCGTGACCCTCGCGCAGCGACTTGACCTCGGTACCCATCAAAGCGATGCCCGCCTCATAGGTATCCAATACCAGATAGTTATGCCGGGCCTTGCGATTGGTGGCCACTACCTTACGGCCACTTTCCTTAGGCACGGTAGAACTCCTCATTAGATGCGAATGTTGTATACGGATTCGAACTAGTCTACGTCAATCCCGGAGCCGGTTCCCGCCCTAGAGGAGGGTCATCGGGTCAACAGCGACGCCGTTGAGCCACGTCTCGAAGTGAGCATGGCAGCCGGTCGAGTTGCCTGTGCTTCCGGAGTACGCGATGAGTTGGCCTTGGGCAACCTGCTGTCCGTTGGCCACCACGATGCTGCTGTTGTGGTAGTAGATGGTTGTCAGCGAATTGCCCTGGTTGACGCCGTGGGACAACTTAACCCGCCACCCGCCGCCGTCGGCCGAATTCCAACCCGAGTTGAAAACCGTGCCGGCCGCTGCCGCGTAGACCGGCGTTCCACATGCCACGCCGAAGTCAATACCCGTGTGCAGGTAGCCACCCGTGCCATAGAAATCGATGGTGCCCGGAGGCGTTGCCCGCCATCCGAACCCCGACGTGATGGGAACCTGGCCGGCGAACGGATGAATCAGCCCAAACGCCGACGGCGACCCCGCCGGAGGTGCGACGTACGGGGCTTGCGGAGGCGCCGGTCTCCCCTGCGCAGCCGCTGCGGCCTGGGCTGCGGCAGCAGCTTGTTCCGCGAGGCGGCGCTGCTCGGCTTCCCATGCTTCCCGCAGCTTTCGGTCGCGGTCTTGAATCTCGGCAGCAACGGAATCCTGTGCAGCCTTCACCTTCGCGAGGTTGGCTTCGATCCCAGGCTTGGCAGCCTGGAGCTGCCCGTTCAGGCGGGTCGTGTCATCGATGAGCTTATCGACGTCGGCCTTCTTGCTGGCGGCATCGTCCCGAGCGGCCTTTTCCCGCTCAAGGGCAGCGTCCGCCTTGGCCTTAAGGTCCTGAATTTCCTGCTCCACGGCAGCGAGCCGGGCCTGCGAATTGACGTTGGTCGCGTTTTGCTGCGTCAATTTGGTCATCGCAGCGTTTTGGCTGCGCATTGCTTGGTCTGCCAAATCCATTGACTCGGTCAGGCTTCCGGTTTCATTGGACCCGAACAACAAAGCCACATTTGTCGGAACGCCGCCTGATTTATAGGCCTGCGAAGCGATCTGGCCAATCAGCTTTTTGGTGTCCGTGATCTTTTGCTTGTCGCTCTCCAACTGGCTGGTGATCGTTGCCTTGTTCTGCTGGGCCAACTCAACCCTGGCGGCTAAAGCATCGACATCCTTTACGGCGCTGGCAACCTTGCCCTGCGCTTCGAGGAGGGCCTGTTGCGCGCCGGGAAGGCGTCCCTGGTAAATCACCAAATCACCGGCGGCTTTCGCAATTCCGGAGTCGACAAACTCGAGGGACGCCTGCACCCGGTCGGACTCAGCTTGAAGTGCCGCCTGTTGGTCGTCAAGATTATCCGCCCGCGCGTCCGGTGCGCCCGTAAGGAGACTGATGGCGAGACCGAGAGCCACGACGCCGACCATCCGGGCTGGCCCCAGGGCAGCGCGTCGACGCGCCAGTGCCGGTTCCATTGTGGTCATCAGGAGTCCTTTTCGCATATCAGCATCTTTACGTGCACAATCCAAGCGTTCGCGTCTAAACCTTCAAGTAACGCCTGAGGGTCAGTAAGGATGATATCCCGGCCAAGCCGCCACCCAGCGCAATCAGCACAGGCGCGATCACCAAGACCTGGGTCGAAGAAATGAACGGAGTATTAAGGAACTGCTTGGACAGGTCACCGTTGAGCCAGAAATGGGCCATCAGCCATAGCGTGACCGAGGCAAGCAAGGCACCGACGACGGCGGCAATGACGCCTTCGAGGATAAACGGCAGTTGGATGACCATCTTGGAGGCTCCAACCAGGCGCATAATGCCGGTTTCGCGCCGTCGACTGAAGGCCGAAAGCCTAATGGTGGTCGTAATCAACAGCACCGCACAGAAAATCATCACCGCAGCAACACCTACAGCAGCCACCGAGGCGCCGTTCATCCATGAGAAGATCCGCTCCAGCACTTGCCGCTGGTCGCTGACCGTCTCGACCCCGGGCTGGCTTGAGAATGTTTCACTAATGATCTGGTACTTCTGGGGGTCCTTCATGTTGATGCGGAACGACGCCGGCAGCTGGTCCTGGGACACGGAATCAACAATGGGAGAGTTGGAGAACTGCTCCTTGAAGTGCGTGTACGCCTCAGCCTGGGATTCGAACTGGTAGTCGTTGATGTACTGCTTGACCGCAGGCGAGTCCAGCAAGGCCCGAATGTTGGCCTGCTGTTCCTTTGTCACCGGGCCGGAGGCGCAACCAGCCGCCGTCGAACCGTCATTGCACAAGAAGACCGCCACCTGGACTTTGTCGTACCAATAGCCCTTCATCTGGTTTATCTGCATTTGCAGCATTCCGGCGGCGCCTACGAACGTCAATGAAATGAAGGTCACCAGGACCACCGATATCACCATCGACAGATTGCGCCGAAGGCCGCTGCCGATTTCGCCGAGGATAAACAAGAACCTCACAGCTGGACCCCTTGCGCGCGGTTAAGTTCCTCGCCACTGGCATCCTTCAACCGCCGAGACTCCCCCACTACCGGGATCATGGACGTGTAGAGAGCCTTGGCTTCATCGCGGATGACCTTGCCATTTTTGAGCTCCACCACACGGCGTCGCATTTCGTTGACGATGTCGTCATCGTGTGTTGCCATGACCACAGTGGTCCCGTTCTGGTTGATCTTGTCCAAGACCCCCATGATGCCCATCGACGTAATGGGATCGAGGTTTCCGGTTGGTTCATCAGCAAGAAGAATGCCTGGCCGATTGACGACGGCGCGCGCGATCGCCACGCGCTGCTGCTCACCACCGGAGAGTTCGTGCGGCATCCGGCGTTCCTTGCCCTCCAGGCCCACGGTCTTCAACACTTCAGGGACTGTCTCGCGGATGATCGACCGGCTTTTGCCGATGACCTGCATCGCGAAGGCGACATTTGCGAACACATTCTTCTGCGGCAGCAGCCTGAAGTCCTGGAAGACGACGCCGATTCCGCGGCGAAGTTTCGGGACACGCCAGCTCGAGATGTTGGCGACGTTCTGGCCCGCGACGTACACGGAGCCGGACGAGGCTTTATCCTCTTTCAGGATCAGGCGGAGGAAGGTCGACTTGCCTGAGCCCGATGCACCCACCAGGAAGGTGAATTCGCCGCGGTTGATCTCAAGGCTGACGGAGTCGAGTGCCGGGCGGGCATTCTGCTCGTAGACCTTGGTGACATTCTCAAATCTGATCATGGCCCTTAGGAACCCCGCCGGACATGACATGAGTGCCCAGTCCAACAGCCGGAGCGCGGGCTTTCGTTGGGGGAAGTGAGGGCACCGGCTTCTCGACTATACGCACGGGTGATCCGGGTTTTGGGTGCTTTCGGCAGCGTGTCGCGTAATCGGGTCCGTACGCAACGCCGCCGGCGAGTCAGTCTTGGTTGGCTGCAGCGTTGCGGTTGCCGGTGCGCCAGCGGATGCCCGCATCGATGAAATCGTCGATGTCACCGTCCAGCACGGCTGACGTGTTCCCCACTTCGTGCTCCGTCCGCAGGTCCTTGACCATTTGGTACGGGTTGAGCACGTAGGAACGCATTTGGTCGCCCCAAGATGCCTTGACGTCGCCAGCCAAGGCTTTCTTTTCTGCGTCCTGTTGCTCTTTCTTGACGAGCAGCAATCGGGACTGAAGCACACGCATGGCCGCCGCCCTGTTTTGCAGTTGGGATTTTTCGTTCTGCATCGACACCACAATGCCGGTGGGAATGTGCGTCAAACGTACGGCGGAGTCGGTGGTGTTCACCGACTGGCCACCTGGTCCCGAGGAACGGAAGACGTCCACCCGAATTTCGTTATCGGGGATCTCGATCGAGTCCGTTTGTTCGATCAGGGGGATGACCTCCACAGCCGCGAACGAGGTCTGGCGCCGTCCTTGGTTGTCAAAAGGACTGATCCGAACCAGCCTGTGCGTCCCTGCTTCCACACTTAGCGTTCCGAAAGCGTAGGGCGCTTTGACTTCGAAAGTAGCCGATTTCAGGCCCGCTTCTTCGGCGTAGGAGGTATCCATAACAGTGGTCGGATAACCATGGCGCTCGGCCCACCGCAGGTACATGCGCATCAACATCTCGGCGAAATCGGCAGCATCGACTCCACCGGCTCCAGCACGGATAGTAACTACCGCTTCTCGTTCGTCATATTCACCCGAGAGCAGCGTCACAACTTCAAGCTCGGCCAGCGCTTTTCGAATCGACGTGAGTTCTTTCGCGGCTTCGGCCATTGACGCCTCGTCGCCTTCATCCTCGCCCAACTCCACGAGTACCTCAAGGTCATCGATCCGCGCAGCAAGCTTGGAAAGCCGCTCTACTTCTGATTGCCGATGGGACAAACGTGAAGTAACTATTTGAGCGGAAGCAGGGTCATCCCAGAGATCCGGAGCGCCTGCCTGCTCGCTTAGTTCGGCAATCTCCGCCTTCAAAGCATCAACATCCGTGACGTTCTCGATGGACATGTAAGTGCCGCGAAGCGCGCGGATTTCTGCGGGAAAATCTATTTCAGCCATGGTTGTTCCAGCGTACGCTATTGGCCGGTCGCTACTGTGTCAGCCGGGATCGAGCTGTCGACTTTGCCTCTACGACAACGCCATCGGGGACGAGGAAACTCACTACCGGCGGGTGGGCGACAGCCGTGAGCACCACAACGGCCGTCCCGCCGGGCTCACTGCCGGTGCCCGGGCCGATTTTCAGCTGGTCATGAGCTGCGAACGCATCGACGGATGCGAGGTACGAATTCGCAGAGCTGGCCACGCGCTCGTCCACCAGCGTCGTTGCGGGAGCACTTTCACCACTTATGTCCCCCACGATGAAAGAGTCAGCAGCGGCGAGGGCCGCGCCATCGGCCAAGGACAGGAGCCTCTTTTGCTCAAGGTAGACCGCTGAGGCTGCCATCACCACGGTCGCCAGTAGCAGCGACAGCAGGACAAAACCAACAATCAGCACCGTCACTTGGCCTCGTTCGCCGGCTCGCACCACACCCGGTCCATCACTCCGCCGACAGGAGACTGGCGTCAACAATCCAGTCATCGGAACCGTCCCACCACTTGAGTAGCGGACGCACTCACCCGGGCTGCGTTCAGTTGAAGCCCATCCCCGAACGGCACCATCGGCAGCGGAACGGCGAGGCGCACGCTGACAGTCACTTTCGTTCCGGGCACGGCGCAGTCGTTTCCGTCGCAGCTGATGTCCACGCGTGCCTGGTCAGCCTCGAAACCATAGTCTTCCAGCGCAACGAGTACGGCCTGCTCGGCCGCAGTCCGTCCCCTGCCCGAATCATCTTGAAGGACAAGGACTTTAGCCGCTTGATCGGCGGCACCCACGACGGCGAAGGCGCCGCCTTGGATTTGGGCGACGGACACCACAAAATAGACCACCGGAACCATGAGCAGTAATGCCAAAAACGTAAATTCGACGACGGCGCTGCCGCCCTCCGGGTTATCGGCGTCCGTTGTTAAAGCCGCCTTCGATGACGTGCCGCTGGGCAGGCACGCCGCCTCGCCGAGTCGTCTGCTCAGGTGGCTCCCGAGCCTCCGCAACACGCGACTCAGCTCCCTAAACCAAAAGCGCGGCATGCCCCTTCACCTCCAGCGTCCCGCTTGGGCCAAGCAAGCCAATGACAGGGAGGGGTGCCCGCACAGTGACCTCGATGGTGCGTACACCCCCCACCGTCACCTCGCTGGACTCGATGTCCTGGGCATAGTCCGGATTCAATGCAGCGGCAATGAGAGTCCCCGCCCTGGCACTGGCATCAGCGGATGTTCGATCAGCCAAAGCGCCATACCTGGCGCCGGACGCAGCAGCATCGATGAGGGTATTCCGGACGTGAAGAATCAGTGTTAGCTGAACAATGGACACAAAAAACATGGTCAATAACGCGCCCACCAAAACGAAGTCAACGACTGCTGATCCTTGCTCGTCGATGTCTTTCACGGCAGAGTCACAATGGCGCTACATATGAAGATCCGGGCCGCCCCCATGGCCTACTTGCCCACCTTCGCCATTGCTTGGTTGAACAAGTCCGCCAAGGCGGGCGATGCAATCGCCAGAAGACCTGCAACCAATATCGCCGACATCAAGGTGATCATGACCCAGCCGGGCACGTCACCACGCTCCCTCCTTTCTTCGGTAGGGAGCGCCCGGAGTACCGCTAACCGGATTACCACTAAGAGGTTAAGGCCCAGACACGACTGCTGCAGCAGAGCGGGCAGGCGACCCCCGAGGCGAGCGATTGTTTTCATTTTTCCCCCAATGTTTCGCTTACTTGAATTACATACACTTCGTATTTCACGAGCTTTTATGGCTGTAGCCGTGGTCCGGCGTGCGACGGTCTAGAAGGACATCTCCAGCGCTGCAATAGCGGGAAAGGCCGCGAAGACGACAGTCAGCGGGAGAACCCCAAAAACCAACGGCACCATCATCGCGATTTCCTTCCGTCCCGCAGACTCCATAAGCTCGCGCTTGGCAGCATCCCGGACATCAGAAGCCTGGGCCCGAAGGACATCCGCGAGTGGAGTCCCCCGTTCCACGGCGACCACGAGACCGTCAACAAACCGGACGAGCGGCGGCAACTCGGTCCTTCCGGAAAACGCACCGAGAGCCTCCGTCAACGGTCTGCCCGACCTTGTGTCCGCGAGAACTGTGGCAAACTCTGCCGCCAGCTCTCCCCGTGAGGTTCGACATACCCTGTCCATGGCTCCCATCGCGCTTTCGCCAGCAGCCACCGCGAGCGCCATCAGTTCGGCAAGGCTGGGAAACTCCGAGAGCATCCGGGATTCACGGCGCTTTATCCGTTGGCTCAAGAGGAAATCCCGAAGCAGAAAGCCACACAGTGTAGCGCCCACCACCGAGACGAGTGCAAAGGGAATGTTGAACCGGCCCGACGCGGCGCCCAGCGACACTGCAATGAGGGACAGCAGAAAACCCCCGGCCCCCCACAACAGTTGTTCAGCCCGAAAGTCCGTGGTCGACGTTGATGAGCCAGCACGAGAGAGACGCTTTGCCAGCAAGGCCGCGCCCAGGTTGTATCGCGACAAATGGGATACAGCGTCACCGATGATCGGACGCACGATCTGTTCCAGAGGCCCAAACGGTGTCAAGTTATGGACCGGGGAACGCAAGAGGCGTGATTCCAAGTTATGTGATCTGAGCTGGGGAGCGATCCGATCGGCGAAGGTGGTTCCTCGCATGAAAGGCAAGCGGGCCAGCACTAGCCAAAAACCAGCTCCAAGCACCAGGCCGCAAAGAACGGCTGCAACCATCAAAGTATTCATCGGAGCACCCGCTCATCCTCGGGCAGGGCACCGATCCGGAGCATCACGGTGTAACAGAGAACGGACACTACTAGGCCGCCTAGAAGCACTACGGCTCCGAGCCCCGAGTTGTACGCAAGCATCGCTTCGGGACGACCGGCCATGACCACCACGACAATCCACGGCGCCGCTACGGCAAGACGGGCCGCATTGACCGTCCACGATTGTCGCGCCTCAAGTTCGCTTCGCGTTCTCGCGCTCTCCCGTAGGAATTCAGCGAGGGTACCCAACATCTTGCCGAGGTCCGAACCACCAACTTCACGTGTCATGCGGAGTGCCTCGATGATGCGATCCGCTACCGGATCCGCCAACCGGGCTTTGAGCTTGTTCAAGGCGGCTTCGAAGTGACCGCCGGACCTATAGTCGGCACCAAACTCCAGAAATAATTCGCGCAGTTCCTCAGGTCCGTTGTGCCCTAGTTGAATCAACGCCTCCGGCAAGGCCAGTCCAGCCCGTATGGCAGAGCGCAAGTGGTCCACCACGTCGGGCCATAGCTGACGCAATGTAGCCCGCCGTTTCCTCGCCCGCCAGCGAACAGCTCCGAAGGGCAGCCAGGAGCCGAAAAGCCCGAAGCATGCGGCAACTGGCACCGAATGTGTCAGAAGGAGAAAGACAAGGGCTGTAACTACTCCGAAGCATGCACAGGAGAGCACGAGTCCCGCGGCGGACACCCTCTCGATTCCTGCAGCCTGCAGCAAAAGTTTCAGGCGGCCGACTTTAGGTTCTTTCGGTTGTTTGGGCGGCTCGTCCCAGGCAGACCACCATACGAGGAATCCACCAACGCCCAGCAGCAGACCGAGAAACGGCGCCATCAGTTGAGCTCCAGGAGCGCCGAAACATCAAATCCTGCCCGCGCAAACTTTTCGGCCGCAGGCATGGAGTTTGCCCGTGGTTGCAACCGGCCATCCATCAGCCCGAAAACGCCGGACGATTCAATGATCCCGTTCTCAACCCTTCTACCCAAGGACAGCACTTCCGTGACTTGCCGCTTGCCGTTGGGATGGCGGCCACAGTGGACCACGAGGTCAATACACGACGCCACGGTGGGCACCACAAAGGCGCTTGATATATTCGCCCCCGCCAAGAGAGGAAGGGTGCATATCTTCGTTACGGCATCGTGCGCAGAGTTGGCGTGTACGGTGCACATACCAGGAAGGCCTGAGTTCAAAGCAATCAGCATGTCCAAGCTTTCGGCCTCACGGACTTCCCCCACCACAAGGCGATCCGGTCGCATTCGAAGTGCTTCCTTCACCAAACGGCGCAAGGGGATTTCCCCGCCCCCTTCAAGATTTGGCTGACGGCACTGGAGTCCCACGACATCACGTAGTGGAAGCTGCAGTTCAAAGATTTCCTCTACGGTGACAACACGTTCACGCGAACCAATGCTCGCGGCGAGACAGTTCAGCAACGTGGTCTTTCCGGCTTGCGTCGCTCCAGAGACGAGGATATTGAGTCCGCTGGCGACGGCCGCTCCCAAGAACCTGGCCGCCTGGGGCGTCAGGCTGCCGAGGTCCACCAGATGCTCCAACCGGCTAGCTCGCGCGACAAACTTTCGGATATTGACGGCCCAGTGTTTCCGGGTGATATCAGGGATGACCACGTGCAATCTGGAACCGTCGGGCAATGCAGCATCGACGAATGGGGAGGATAGGTCCAGCCTGCGGCCGGAACTTTTCAACATCTTTTCGACCAAGTCCCGAACCTGTTGGTCGCTCAGTACTATGCCCGTGAGCTCCGATTCTCCGTTTCGAGCCACATAAACTTCCTGGGGTGTATTAATCCACACTTCTTCTATCGAGGGATCATCCAGAAGTGGTTGAAGGGGTCCGAATCCGGCAATGGCGTCAAAGATGTGGCGGCGGGCCGTGTCGAGATGGCCCAGCGGAGGAAGCGGTGCCAGAAGGGCCCGTTCATCGTAATCGCTGATAGCAGCATCAACGAGGCTCCGCACGTCCACGGATTGCTCCAACGGATCCAATCCGCGCCGCCTGATCAGCTCGCGGACTTCTCCTTCCACGATTTTTACAGCGTCCACGGTTCCCCCAAAGAGTGCTTTCCAGCTTATAGCGGGAGGCACTCCCGCTGGATTTACGCTAGGCGAGCCCGAGTGGGGAACAAAGTCCTCCAAGGACCTATGTGGATAACCGCCTTGGAGCAAGGCGTACCACGTGTTGCTGCTGCATCTTGCTTCCCACTAGTCACTCCAGTCACAGAATGTTAGGGTAAAGGCCGTTAGGAGCTGGCCTTTGGTCCCATGCGCAGGCGCCCGCCCCGGAGCTTGTCCGCAAGCCACACCATGCGCCGCTGACCCGCGGCGCAGGGCCGGATGTGATGATGACAAGTAAGAGTCCAACTGAACGTACCCGCCTGAGGTCCTTGGCTCGGGCAGGAATCGCGGTTTCCATCGCCCTTATTTCGGGAAGCTTCGTTGGCGTGCCTGCCATGGCACTATCTTCGGCTCCCCAACATAGCCCTGCAGTGGGGCCGTCAGCACCGCTCCCGGCGCCCGGTCAGGGACCCAGGCCTGCGGCCAAGACCAAACCGCAAACCAACGAGTTGCCCAACCAGCAGCACGAGCTGGCCCCCGCCGTCGCGCCGAACCCGGCGGCCGCGGCAGCCGGCCCGGCGCCCGATGCATCGATTCAAGGCTCCGGCAGCGCACCCATGCCGGGAAATGCGCCCGATGCGGAGACGAAGAAAGCCGCAATGCGGTCATCGATTCCCGCTGGCGGCGCCGAAATGGGACAACGCTCCTCACGGGTCCTCGCCACCAAGCAGGACGGCACTGCGGCGCCTGCGAGTGGGCGGGCGGTTGGCGGAGCTGTCAATGCCACCGTACCGATGACGGCGGACACCTCGCATTGGCGGCCAAGCGTGGGGGTCGAGGGTCAGGACGTCAGCGCGCACCAAGGCAACGTGGACTGGCAGGGCCAGTGGAACCAAGGCGTCCGTTGGGCTTACGTTAAAGCCTCTGAGGGCAACTACTACGTCAACGAGAACTACACCCAGCAGTACAACGGTTCCCGAGATGCCGGCATGATCCGGGGTGCCTACCATTTCGCTATCCCGAACTGGTCATCCGGTGCAGACCAGGCTCGTTATTTCGTGGCCAATGGCGGAGGATGGACAGCCGACGGCTACACATTGCCTCCCGTTCTGGACATTGAGTACAACCCGTACGCCGGACGGACCATCAACGGCTTTTACTTCGGCAACACGTGCTACGACATGTCCCAGGCGCAACTTGGCCAGTGGGCGGCAGATTTCGGAAATACCGTCAAAGCGCTCACTGGGCGCTTCCCTGTCATTTACAGCACCACAGACTGGTGGAACACGTGCGTCGGCAACTCCACCTTTGGGAGCTATCCCCTCTGGATCGCTTCCTATTGGAACAACCCGACGAACTCCCCCGGATCCTTGCCTACCAGCTGGAACGGCTACACGATGTGGCAGTACAGCAGCACGGGACCCTTTGAGGGCGATTCCAATATCTTCAACGGCAGCTACGACCAACTGAGGACGTATGCCCGCGGAGTCGGCTATCCCTCCAACCCGTCCATCAAGTCCGAGGCCGACATCGTCGTCACTAACGCCTCTGGACGATTGGACAACTTTCCTGCCGACGGCCAAGGCAATATCACCGGACCCGTAACCATTGGTTCCGGTTGGGCAGGCGCCAAATCCATCTACGTCGTGGACTGGAACCAGGACGGCGTCCAAGACATCCTGTCGCAATGGCCGGACGGATCCCTCAAGGTCTTCCCAGGTGCACCCGGTGGCGGCTTCTATGCTCCCATTCAGGTCGGGAAGGGCTGGCAGGAGATGTCCCTGACCGTGGGGTGGTGGAACGCCGGGGACGGATATCCCGGGGTCATCGGGCAGGACCCCTTCGGCGATATCTACCGGTACTCAAACGCAGGGGGCGGCGCACTCGGGGCAGGAGTCAAGATCGGTTCAGGTTTCACCGGCCACCAGATCAACCAGATTGACTTTGATGGAGACGGCAGCCAGGACCTCGTCACTCGAACAACGGACGGCACCCTCCGGCTCTACCGGTCAGACGGTTTGGGCAACTTCCTCACCGAGCCTGCTCGCGTCATCGGATCCGGGTGGGACGGCATGACCGCTGTCAGTTCCTCAACCGACTTCAGCGGCGCCGCATCCCAAGGGCTTGTGGCGCGGGCGGCCAATGGCGACCTGAACTACTACCCGGCTGTTTCCGGATCATGGGGTAGCCAGAGTCTCATTGGATTGGGTTGGAACGATGCCACCCTGATCAGCGGGGCGCCGGTCGACGTCGAGTCAACACTCGGCGTCGACCCGCGGGACGTCTTGGCCATCAGGCCCGACGCGAACCTTTATCGTTACCCCGGTTCCGGTTCCACGAGCCTCCTTCCCCAAGAGCTGGTCGGCACCGGTTGGGCTGGCCTCAAAGCAGGATTTGTGACCGACTGGAACGGCGATGGCACGCTCGATGTGGTGGCCCAATGGTCTGACGGCCGCTTGAGCGTCTACCCGGGCAGGAACGGCCGAGGCTTCGGAGCTCCGATCAGCTTGGGTACCAACTGGGCCGGATGGACACTGACGGTCGGGACCTGGAAGACAACGGACGGCCACCCCGGGATAGTCGGGTACGACTCCACCGGCCGTTTGTTCTACTTCAATAACCTCAGCGGTGGAACAGTCAGCGCTGGTATCGCCATCGGTGTCGGCTGGACAGGTTTGGACATAGTACAGATGGACTTCGACAAGGATTCAAAGCCTGACCTCCTCGCCAAGACCAGAACAGGTGACCTGAAGCTCTACCGCTCAAACGGTGCGGGTAATTTCATCCCGGAAACGCCCGCGGTGGTTGGAACCGGGTGGAACATCATTTCAAGCTTCGGAGCCATCCGTGACTTCTCGAACCCTGGTTCCACTGGCTTGGTAGCCCGGACCACCACCGGCGAGCTGCGCTACTACCCCGTCGGACAGAACAAGGCATGGGGTACGCCGACGCCGATCGGCACCGGATGGAACGGCTTGAAAATACTGGCACCAGCAGCGAAGTAATTACTGTGGCGCTCGGCGCCGCTTTCATCGATCGAAGGCTTGTTCCCCTGGACTTCCCGGGAGGGCAGGCCTTCGGTCTTTTCGCAGCAGATTCCCGTACACCGTGACTATTTTTTTCGCGGGTTACCGGCCCTAAATGGCCGCCCCACATGGTCTAATGAAGTTGGTCTCACGTATTGGCTGTTCAGTGCATCCGGGAATCGGACTTTGTTTAGGGGTAAGCGAAGGTCATCCACTGCACGCAATCAAGGAGTGATCTTTTATGGCGTTTAGAGTTGGAACCGCGAGCGCTGACATCACGCCGTCGCTAAGCACCAATCCGTATATGGCCGGATATGGAACCACCGACGGCGGCCGCGTGGCGACCAGCAGTTCACCGTATGAGCCGCTTTACGCCCGCGCGATCCTCATATGGGAAGACGCCAGCCCCCAACTCATCATCAGCGTGGATGTCTTGGCAATACCGAGGGCCATGCATCAGCGGATCCGGAGCCGCATTGTTGACCTGGCGGATTGGGCGAGCAGCGATATCATCCTCCAGGCAACCCACACCCACAACGGGCCCGCGCTGATTGACACCCTGCACCCATACATGGCTTACGGTATTTCGGATCTCGGTCTTATCCGCTCCTACAGCGCAGACCTCGAAGACACCATCGTCAATCTTGCGCAGGATGCACTTAATGCCACCGAAGTGGCGGTGACTTTTGACTACAAGGTGTCAAGCCAGAACATCGCCGCCAACAGAGCGGGCCTTCCGTACACGGAGACCGCAGTTCCGATTCTCGTTGCCAGAGGCACCAACGGAAAGCCTGTGGCCGTGATCTTCAGCTACGGCTGCCACCCGATCAGCGCCGGGCTGCGCACTTTGTTCGACGGCGACTTCGCGGCCGGAGCATGCAACTATATCGAGAACAACAACCCAAATTGCTTCGCCATGTTCCTCCAAGGACCGGCTGGGGACCAAGACCCCGGGGGCGTCCGCAGCTGGGCGCTCCGTGACCAACACGCCGATGCCCTAGGCGCAACCGTCAGTACAAACATGCAGACCGCGGGACGAGCACTCACAGGCCCTATCAGCACGCAGTACAAGGAAGTCCAGCTGCCTTTGGAGATTACGGCCACGCCGGCCAACCTCGCCGCAGTGCGCGCGGACTACGTAGCGCGACTGCCTAATCCCGACGGCCAGCCGCAGTGGTACCAGCGCCACGCCCAGGTCATGATCGCCCGGATCGACAGCAACAGTTACAGCAAGTCCGTGCCGTCCCCGTTCCAAGTCTGGAAATTCAATGGGAGCCCGCAACTGAAAATTGCCCTGGTCGGAGGGGAACTCGTCAGTGGCTACGGTGCCTACTTCCGGAACCAGAACGGTGGGAGCAACGGAATCATCATCGGCGGCTACGCCAACGAGTCCTGCTGTTACATACCCAGCAATGAATTCTTTCCTCCGAACATGCCTCTTGGAAGCTACGAAGGCGGCTGGGAGCCCGATTACCCTGGAATTGCCGGTGGCGCCATGACTGTTTATGGCCATCTAGGTCACTTCAAAGCCGGCGCAAATGGAGTGGAAACAACGCTGATCAATGCAATGAACGCCATGCTCGCCTGATCCGATGGCAGCAGAAGCAGCAAAAAGGGTGCGGACCAATGTGGTCCGCACCCTTTCATGCTATTGCCAACGTTTGTGGTGGCACAGCTGATATTGATTCCCCACTCGCGTCCCTAGACCGCGGTCTTGAGCCACCTCGTAAAGACGGCCGCCTGCGGTGCCATCGGAGCCAAGGTGAGGGCACCCTTGACCACGGGTATTCCGTACGAAGCAAGGGCAGCTGGGAGATTCCTTGGGTCGGTCCTTGTACACGCCTTGACGATCTGCAGGCACAGGGCGGCGTCCTGTCCTCTGGTGGCCCCGGCGGCTATGGCGGCATTGACCGCAGCGGCCTCCTCCGGAGTGAGCACGAGTGGACCACTGCCAACGTAGGCAACCTGGCAGTCTGTCGCCTGCAGGTACCGTGGAGCCGCCCAGAGTTCCTCCAAGCTCGAAAACTTGCCAATGAGGCTGCCGTCCCTGCCCGTGCAGGTGAACTGGTATCTGATCGAAGGCTCCGGGCGCTCCTTCGGGATTTCGCCATCGATTGGGGCGGCGGGCGCCATATTCACGGCGGATGGTTGGGAAGTACTAATTTTGGCTCCTGAGCAAACGGCCAAGGCAATTGATGCCACGCCGAGCTGAAGAACACTGCGCCTGCGCAAGTCCACCGAGGAATCCCCACTTCATTCGGATGCTCCCCAGCTCCGCATGCTTTGGTTATTCGCCCCAAGCCGTTTCCGGCTGCGTCTGGTTACATCTTCCCCCAAATTCCGCATTTGTCACTAGTAAACTTGTGGCCGGTGGTCAAATCCACCGTATCGCCTGCCGCTGGCAGCCCTCCTTTGAAGACAAGAACCCCTCCTGCATCTGAGATTGACCACGAACACTGACTGGCTGAAGGTGCCGGCCGGACCAACTGGTAGGACCCCGCTTGGATGGTGTCACCGACGATGTAGCTTCCGTCCCCCACTCTGCTCCGATTCGCCCACCCAGCGATAATCTTTCCCTGCGGAGCGTCCGGGCAGAAGAACGCCGCACCTTGCAACATGCCCTGACTCGCATCCTTGAATCCACCCGGACCTGTCTCATCGCTGATCCTGGTACAAAGCCGAAGAACACCGAGCATCACAGCAAGGCCATTGTCTTCGCCCGCACCTTGGGGTGCAGCCAATGAGATCGAATCCGACTCCCGTGGCGTCGGCTGAAACGGTTTGGTGCCTTGATAGGCGACATCGCACGACGCCATTCTGGTGTAGTTCGGCGCTGCCCACACCTCTGCGAGGCTCGACAACTGCACTTCAGGTGAATTGTCCAAGCTGGTGCAGTCATACGCGTAGCGGCCAGGTTCATCACCGTCTCCGGTCTGCTCTCCACTCTGAGCGGGATCGCTGCTCTCAACAGCGGACGACGGCGGCTGGCTGGGTTCAGTTGTTACGCTGGGGGCACCCGACGGAGTTCCTGCCACATGAGACGGTGTGGCAATGACGCTCGACGGCGGATTGCTCTTCCCGTCGGACGGCTGGGCCGTGGAGGGGGTGCAGGCAACCAAAGAAAATGCGATCGCCACAAACAGTGGAAAAAATCTGCGCATTTGGTACCTCCACTCCAATCGTGCAAGCGGCGGGTTCTCCGGTCAAGGCTCCTTGGCCGAGTGTGGAAAACCTGGATCTTCATGGAGCGATAAAAAGATTGCTAGTGACAAATTCCAGATTTGGTGGAAGATGTAGGTAGACGCAGCCGGAGACGGCTTGGGGCGAATAACCAATGCATGCGGAGCTGGGGAGCATCCGAATGAAGTGGGGATTCCTCGGTGGACACGCGCAATCGCAGTGTTCTTCAGCATGGTTTGGCGTTTTTTGCCGTCGCCGGTCGCTCAAGAACCTCTCAACACAACTCTGAGTCCTCTGCCGTTGCGGGGACACCAAGCCGACGCAGGCAGAACAAAGTCACGGTGTTCGTAGCTACCGCCAGTCTTGCGACGGCAGCGCTCACGGGAGTGCTCACGGCACCGGCTGCCTTGGCTGACCAAGCCCGCCAAACGGTGGCGGTGGGGCTAACGGAAGCTGCCGGGACGATCGTGGATCCGAAGGGTCGGATTTGGGTTTCCGATACCCGTGCAGGATTCTGCCGTGTGACCGAGGCCTCCGGAAGCACTGCCGGCGGTTTAGAAGCCGCCACCTGCCTGGGCGGAACCTTGGCAGGACATAAAGATGGACCCGCCCGAGCAGGGGCGCCCGCCATGATTGATCCTTCGCCCGGGAGCCCCAACAGTGGCGATGAGATCGCGTTCATTCCGGATGCCGCCGTCGGAAGTTCCGACGTCGTGCGTGCTGGGTGGAATCCTGCCAGCGGCGTTTTCGACTACAACGGCGCCCTGACCATCTTCGATGGCGACCTCCGACCAAACGCTGCCAGCGACGGTCCGGATGGCAACATTTACCTGTCATTTGCTAATGCCCGCTCGATCGTGAAGGTTGTGGATCCCACATCGGAAAACCCGAGCATCGAGTCGATCGCTTCAGTCCAGTCAAGCTCTCTCGGCCTGGCAGCCACACACCGCAACAGCGCGGGCAACGTTGTGGTGTATATCGCCGAAACCTCAGGCCTCACGGTCTTCACGGCGCCGGATGACGGTGTTCTGGCAAACGTTATTCCGGCGCCGCTCTACAACGTGGGCAAGCCGACCGCCATCTACTACGACTGGCAATCGCCCCTGGTCCTCTACACCGGAACCAGCAACGGGACCAGTACAGCCGATGCAGGCAAGGACACGATCTCGCGCATCGACCTGAGTAATGACCAGGTCAACAACCAATGGGCGCTGGGCTTCAGCATGATCGGTGGGCTGTCAATGCGGGACGGCAACTTACTGGTTACAGATGACCCGGGCCAGCTCGATCCAGCCAAACCGACGCAACAAGGCAGGCTCTTTTCGTTGGGCGGGGTGGTTCCCTCCATCGTCAGCGGACCTACAGCCGCTAGCGGTGCCGCTGCCCCCAACCCGGCCTTCACCAACGACTCGACGCCGACTTTCACCGTGGCGTCCACACCGCCAGGGGGCGCCCTGGATTGCAGCCTGCAGCTCAGCACCGCAGCGCCTGTGTGGCAGAGCTGCACGAATGGCACCTTCACTCCTGCTGCGGCACTGGCAAACGGGGCGTACACCTTCTCTGTCCGCGCTGCGCCGTCAGGGACTCCGGTCTCCCGGGCATTCACGGTGGACCTCACCGCACCCAATGCACCGGTCATCACCTCGCCTGCTGCTGGAGCGACGGTGAACGGCTCTCCAGTACTGAGAGTCACCACTGATCCTGGCTCTGTCCTGTCCTGCTCGGTGGACTCGACCACGAGCTTCACGGCTTGCAGCGATGGCCAAACGTTGAACCTGACTACTGCGGGCCAGCACGTCATTAGGGTCCGGGCCACCGACATGGCGGGGAACGTCAGCACCGTGGCGTCCGTGACAGTAACCGCTGACCTTACTCCGCCTGCGGTATCAATAGATTCACCCGCCGAAGGCGCGACCGTCGGTGCAACGCCGTCGTTCGCTTTCTCCTCGACGTCCACGGACGTAGCGGGTTATCGATGCAAGCTTGGTTCCAACGCTTTCACGGCCTGTACCTCGCCTAAGTCGTACGACAACGTGCCCAACGGGCCGGCCACGTTCACCGTCGAAGCTGCGGACACAGCCGGAAACACCTCCACTGCCACCCGGAATGTGACCGTGGCGGTACAAGACACCGTCCCACCACTCATCACCGCTGTACCAGCTGGCGGAACATACGGCGGCAACCAGTCCATCGTCCTCAACGCCAATGAACCGGCGACGATCCACTTCACAACGGACGGCACGACGCCGACGACGTCGAGCCCGGTCTACTCGGGGCCGATTCCGATGGCGTCCATGACCCTGCAGTATCTTGGCCAAGACACGGCCGGGAATACGTCAGCGGTAGCCAGCCAAACCTACGTCCTCGACAACACGGCTCCCACCTTGACGGTTGCTCCAGCTCCCGGCGCATACGCATCCGGGCAGTTGGTCACCATGTCCTCCACGGAGGCGGGGCGTATCCTCTACACAACCGACGGCACAACCCCAGGCACAGCCGCCGGCGGAAGTACCAAGGCCTACACGGCTCCGTTCGCCTTAACCGGCAACACCACCGTCAAGGCACTGGCAATCGACAACTACGGAAACGCCTCTGCCATCACCACCAACGCGTATACCGTCCTCGATACCACCCCACCGGTCGTCACCGTGACGCCGCCGGCGGGTGCGTACCCTGCCAACCAACAGATCACGCTTACCTCCAACGAGGCCGGATCCAGTATCTATTTCACGACCAACGGCACTACCCCCACCGCCACCGCGGCGAACAAGTACTCGACGCCCATCGTCCTGACAGCGGCGATGACCTTGAAGTACTTTGCCGTCGACGCGTCGAACAACAGTTCGGCCGTCCTCACACAGGCGTACACGGTGCAAGCGCCCCAGGTCGCCACGTGGAAGGACTTCACCGGGGACGCAAAGAACGACGTCGTTGCCCGCGATAACAGCGGGACCCTCTGGCTCTACCCCGGCAGTGGGACGGGCGGGTGGCTGACGCAGCGATCGATGGGCACCGGCTGGAATACGCTGAACCTCATTGTTCCCACCAAGGACTTCAACGGTGACGGGCGCAGCGACATCCTGGCACGTGATACCAGCGGCGTCTTGTGGTTGTACCCCGGAAACGGAGCAGGAGGGCTGCAGACACGAGTGCAGGCCGGAACCGGCTGGACCGCAATGACCATGGTTGTGGCACCGGGTGACTTCAACGGCGACGGCAAGAGCGACCTTCTGGCAAGGGATTCCTCCGGAGTCCTCTGGCTGTACGCCGGGAACGGGACGGGCGGCTTCTCTTCCGTGACCCAAGCGGGGACCGGTTGGAACTCGATGACGGCCATCCTCAGCACGGGGGACTTCAACGGCGACGGCAAGACGGACGTCCTCGCCCGGGATACAACGGGAATCCTGTGGCTCTATCCGGGTAACGGAAAGGGTGGATGGCTCGCAAGAGTCCAGGTTGGAAGCGGCTGGAGCGCAATGACCGCAATCGTTGGGCCCGGCGACTTCAATGGCGACGGAAAGAACGATGTCTTGGCCCGTGACGGCAGTGGAAACCTGTTCCTTTACCCAGGCAACGGAACCTCAGGCTGGTTGCCACGAAGCCAAGTGGGATGGGGCTGGGGAGGGTTCACCTCGCTCCCCTAGGTACGCAGCAAAAAGGGAAGGGTCCGAGCGCCGTGGCGCTCGGACCCTTCCCCGTAAGCAAGTTCCTGCTGCAGTCTCTTTAACTGCGGCTTAACTGCGGCCCGCCTGTTGGAACCCGCTAGGCTCGTTCACGCAAGGGATGCATGCTTGGCGTATTGGGACTCGCTTGGATATCCAACTGCAGGGATACCAAAAGCATTTGGACGCCCAGCACAAAGGGCACCACAGCCAACATCACCGACCCTGCCGTCGGAGATCCAACGCTCGCAGCGAGAACCCATGCGCCAACAACGAGGCCCATGACGATGAGAACGAGCCCGGCAATCAGCAAAAGGGCCACGGCCGAGAAGGACCAGACCATGTACTTCCACCACACCCGGCGCCAGAAACCACCGAAAAGCATCGCGAGCAGCTCGGGAATAACCTTACGGAGCTTGATGCTCGAGACCTCATTGCCGTAAACAGCAGGAATCGGGACATCGACAATCGGGACATCGAGGATGTTCAGGTGAATCAGCAAGTCGTTCTCGAAAGAGTAACGCGCTGCTACTTTGTTCATCGGCAAACGGCGCAGAACTTCGGTCCGAATTGCGGTGTAGCCATTCTGGGGATCGAAGATGTGCCAGTAACCGGATGCCAGCTTGGTCATGAATGACAACACGATGTTTCCGAAGATCCGGTAGCCCGGCATGCCTGCAAAGGACTCACCGGAGAAGAAGCGGTTTGCCTTAGCGAAGCCGTACCCTTCCACCACCGGATCCAGAAGCTGGGGAAGGTACTCAGGGTCCATCTGCGCATCGCCGGCCATGACCACGTTGATGTCCGAGCCCAGTTCCATTGCCGCTTTGTGTGCGGTCAGAACCGCGCCACCGACACCCTGATTGACTTCATGCCGGATCAGGGTCACCCTTCCGTCGTCTGCGCGCATCGCGGCTCCGGACGTATCATCTGGGCTGCAATCATCAACAATGACAATGTCATCGACGAAATCAGGCATCGTTTCGATGACTTGCGCGATGTGGTTTTCTTCTTTGTAGGCCGGTACTACCGCGGCAATTCGAACGCCTCGATACATCGATTATCCTTCGCTGCTGTTAGGGGTGAGTTTGGATGCCGGCGAGCCCGTGCCCGACGCGCCGTCTGACTGTTCGTGGGCGCTCTTCGGCTGCTTCTTTTGCGGAAATATCCAGTGCTTATAGATGAAGTAGTTCCATCCCATGGTCACGATCGTCGCCACCACTTTACCGGCAACGAATCCGAGGCCCATGAACTGGAACAGTTGAACGATGCCCATGACGGCTACGGTATTGAAAGCCAGGAGACCCGAGTACCGGAGGACTCCACCGAGTGCAGTTCCACCGCCACCGAAGGCAAAGTATCGCTGGAGGAAGTAATTGAAGAAGAAGCTCCCCCAGAAGCCAGCTCCGGTGGCCAACCAAAGGGGCCACCCGAACACTTGGAAGCAGAGCGTCAAGAGCCCAAGGTCCAAGAGGAAACTCAAGCCGCCGATCACCAGGAACCTGAAGAGACTCGAGGAAAGAAAGTTGGTAATGAAAGTCTTCATGCCTAGCAAATCCTTCCGAGTGGAGCAATGCCATCGGGGTTCTTGTTCTCCAGGATCCCGGCAACTCCATCCATCTGCACGCGATCCTTTGCATCGGCGTCGAATGCAGTCTTGCCGCCTGGCAGCTTGGACCAGTCGATCTTGTATAACGCAGCGTTGCCCTCGCGCACCACGAGATTCAGATAGGGGATGGATTGCGGGTGGGTCAACCCTGCTTTGGGTTCGTCCCATGCCCGAATCCGACCATCGGCAATATAGACCCATTCGATTCCAAGTTCGGACGCCGCTGCGCGGGCTTGGGGATCCGTGGCCAGTTCCGGAAGCTTTTGGAGGACCAAGAGTTGACGGTTGGTGGGCAGGATCTCGAAGTGCCGGATCATTGGCATACGGTTACCCAGCGCGTACATCCAGACCGACCCATCACAGGAATCATTCAGGACGGTGGCGTCTTGCGGCACATACTGGCCGATCCTGGTCAGCAGATCCACTTCCGAAGAACTCAACGTAGCGCCGCTGACCTTGGTGTTGATGTTGATGCGTTCCGCGTTCTGTTTGAAGTACGGGACGGCGGCAATGCCGGTCACCAACAGCACCGCTGCGGCCGCGCCAGCGACGACGGCGTGACTCGGCCGCCGTCGTGAACCTTCACCAGCTTCGGGAGTCGAGCGGCGACGGCTTCGAATCCTCCAGACAATCCACTCAACGGCTTCCGCCACTTGGGCAATGCCCAGCCCGGCCAGCGGTACCAACAGCATGACCAGGATCCCGAAAACGCGCCATTGGTCATCGTAGAAAGGAGCCGTCAAGGTCAAGAAACGGGGGTTGTTGCTACCCATCGTGTAGACGGACAGGAATGCGAATGCGAGAACGGGACCGAAATACCACCACATGCGGATCCGGACTATCGCGGCGAGGCAACCGATAGCTACAAATGCCGTGAGAATCGGCATGGCCATGGAACCGTGGTTCAGGAAAATGATGTTCTGAATGGCACCGTTGCGATCAGTGTCCGCCGCCCACACCTGCTTGGAGACACGGGCGGATTCCCCCAGCATCTCCGCGATGATCGGCCACCCGATGATGGCCGCGAGCACACCGGAAACGGCCAGGTAGACGACAATGCCCAGAATCCTGCCCCGTCGGCGCACCAGGGCGGCCAGCAACCAGAAGAACAGCACGGGAAGGACAACGAACGCGAGCGAGGGATGCACGGCGATCAGGCCCACAGCTCCGAATGCGATGCCAGGCACCCAAAACTTCTGACGTTCCAACGCGCCCTTCACCGCGAGGAGCACGAACGGTCCAACCAATACCATGCCGGCGAAAAAGGGAATAAGGGGGCCGCGCCACAGCAAGTCGTACGGGTACACGGTGAACCAGCCGGATACAGCTGCCGCCGCCGCGACGGCAAAGGGCCTGCGGGTTACCACCATCGTCAGGGCCATGGTGCTCAGTGGCAACTGCACGGCCATCATCACCATGACGAACACGTTGAGGAAGACCGGGATACTTACGTTGCTCAGCGGCCAAAACAGGCTCAGAACAGCGTGGAAAGCTATAGGGTAACTCCGAATGGGAGCATCAGCGATGGAGGTGTCGTAATAAGCGAAATTGCCGGCAACACTCGGGTCCCACTCATGGTTTACCGATATCAACCGGATCATGTTTGCGTGCCAAGGAATATCCCAGTCCTGGTTAATCCCCAGGAGGCCCTCTGTCCCGACTGTCCAGGAAACGCCTGCCACCACGCCTCCGGCGACGAGGCCCGCCAGCAGTATCCACCAAGATCCAGCCATACGCTGCTTCCCGAAAATGCTCGCTCGAGCCGCTCCGGGCCGACCGAACTTATCGGGGAAGTATCGACGCAACAGCATGCGTCCGGCGAAGAGAACAGCGCACAAAACAAGCAGGACCGCCACCACCGGGAGCAACTGCCAGCTCATTCCTACCGAGTGCCCCAGCACTCCAATAACTGACAAGACTCCCATGCCAAGCAAGGGTGCCACCACGGGCAAGAGGATGCGCCGGACACCAAGCGCCTCCCCGAGGAGCCAACCGGGACCCCACCACAACAGGACGATCAGCAGTACACACAACAGCAGGGGGCCGATACCCATTCCCACGATCGCCTTTCTTAGATGCTTACACCAGCCATCCGTTGACAGACGACTCTTGCATTTGAATACCGGTTAGTTGCGTTCCCGAAGCCAGGCCACAGCCTGGTCTGCGGGACCTTCGAACTGGACAGTGCCGGAGGAAAGAACCACTCCCCTGTCGCAGATCCGCGAGATCATATCCAGGTCGTGGCTAACCACCACCAACGTCCGTCCCTCATCAGAGAGCTGCTTGATCTTGGCCAAACACTTCTTCTGGAAGGGTTCGTCGCCAACAGCAAGGATCTCGTCGACGAGAAAGATATCGGGTTGCGTATGGACCGCGACTGCGAAGGCCAAACGAAGGAACATTCCAGAGGAATAGAACTTCACCTCCGTATCGATGAACTGCTCGATCTCGGAGAAAGCAACGATGTCGTCAAATTTCTCGTTGATCTCCTGTTCGGACATCCCAAGGATCGCGGCGTTGAGATAGACGTTCTCCCTACCCGACAGGTCGGGGTGGAAGCCGGCTCCGACCTCGATCAAGCCCGCTACGCGACCTTTGGTTCGCACTGTTCCCTTATCCGGCAGGATGACTCCGGAGATGAGCTTCAGGAGTGTGGACTTCCCCGAGCCGTTGAAGCCCAACAAGGCCACGGTTTCGCCCGGCTGAATCTCGAAGCTCACGTCATGGAGGGCGTCAAACCTCTTGGTGAGATCTCCTTTTCGGCCTTTCGCGAGCCAAACAAGCGTCTCTTTCATGGAATGGGAGTGTCGGAGGTTGAAGGTCTTCTTCAAACCTTTGACTATCACTGCGGCGCCCATCTAGACCTCCTGCGCAAAGTGGCCCTCGAGCCGTCGGAACACGAGCTGACCGATGATAAGGAATACTGCCGCCATTCCCAGTCCCGCAAAGCCTGTCAGGAGAAGATGCGGCGGCAATTCCACCGGCCTGGTCACGGTGGGGTACCAGAATGCCCAGTGGAAAAGTTCCACCGCCACCGTGATGGGGTTGAGTTGGTAGACCGTCAGCACCCAAGGGGCTGCAAGACGGCGAATCATCGTCCAGTCGTACAGGACCGGGGAGGTCCATGTGACGATCATCATTAGCATGTCCACGATGTTCTCCGCATCACGGAAGAACACGTTGATGGCCCCGGCCAACAGACCGAGCCCCGTGGCCGTCACCGCCACGATGATAAAGCCCAAGACCGCTCCGAAGAGTTGCATCACGTCCGGGTGCCAGCCAGTGAGTAAGGCCGCTGCCATCAGGACCACCAATTGCGGGAGGAAGTGAACCGCTGCCACCCACACCGAGGCAACCGGGAAAAGCTCCCGGGGTAGATAGATCTTCTTGACCAGCGCCGCGTTCCAGACGATCGACCGCGTGGCGTTCGAGAATGCCTCGGTGAAGAAGTTGATGACGATAACACCGGAGAACATGTACAACGCGTAGTTGGGAATCTGGTCCCCTACCCGCAGGACTATGCCCAACGCGAAGAACAGGACCACATACTGAACCAGCGGCTTCACATAAGACCACGCCAAGCCCAGCACTGAACCGCGGTAGCGCACCCGGAGCTCTTTACGAACAATCAGCTTGAGCAAATAACGGCGGCGATAAACGTCAAGCAGCCCGGCGCCGACCCCGGGAACAGCATAAGTATCTGTGGAATTCGACATCGTTACTTAGCGGGCTCCGAGGCGTCAAAGGTCTTGCGCCATGACTCCATGGACGTGATCTCCGGAAGAGCCTCGCGGTACTGTGCCCGGAGCGTCTCCCAATTGGAGAAGAGCTGAGCATGAAGCTTGGCGGACTCAACCAACAGTTGACGTGCCACTTTGGGGTCGCGCAAATGCCAGGACGCCCCGGTGCCGTCAGCATTGGAAACAATTGCGCTGTCCAAGTGCGCCAGGCTCCACCATTTACCGTCCTGGTGGGCAACCTGGGCCTCCGGGTGTACCTTTGCGGAATCCCGCACAGGGGCGAGCGACTGCTTCAGTACGGTCTTCACTGCCCAAGGGAGCAGTCCAAGTGCGCCGGGTTGCTTGTAAGACTGTGGCTTCTTCGGCGGGCGCTTGCGGAACACCTCGGGGAAAGCCGCGGGGTCCGTCTTGACCTGCGAGTCAGGGAACTCGTCTCGCATGGCACGGAGTTTGGGCATCGTCGTCGGCAGTTGCTCGTGCAGCTTCCCTGGTCCGGCGAGGACGTCGCGAAGGGCCATGATCCGAGCCTGCTCAGGGTAATACTGCATCGATACCAAGTGCTTCACGTCGGTATTAACGCTTTCCCGCAGAATCCGGCCGCCCTTGGGGAACGGCGAATGCAGAAGGGTGGCGATCAAGCGGTTGCGCTCATGGTAATACGCCTGCCAGTCCACCGAATCGTCCTTGTCGGCCCACGAGACGTGCCATACTGCAGCACCCGGAAGAGTGACCGTGGGGAAGCCAGCGGCGCGTGCACGCAACGAATACTCGGCATCGTCCCACTTAATGAAGACAGGGAGCGAGAGTCCGATGGTCTCGACGACTGCCTTGGGGATCAGGCACATCCACCAGCCGTTGTAATCGGCGTCCCACCGGCGGTGCAGCTGGGGAGTGGAGCGGAGGCCCGCAGCGGAGAAGTCGTGGTTACCGAGGCCTTCGACCGGTCCCCACAGGAAGCGATAGAAATTAACAAGTTCAGAATATGCGTGAAGTACAGACTTGTTGTACATGTCAAACATATGTCCGCCCACGATTGTGGGCTTGCGGCAGAGGTCTGCGAAAGCTACTGCGCGCAGGACACCTTCGGTCTCAAGCTCGATGTCGTCGTCCAGCAGCATGACGTAGTCGCTTTTGTCCGACACGACCATCTCGTACATGTTGCGCGCGAAGCCACCGGATCCACCGAGGTTGCCCTGGTTGATCACTCGAAGCTGATCCCCCATGGACGCCGCGACGTCGTCGAATCCGTCCTCGGCGGCGACCTTCTTGTTGCCTTGGTCCACGATGATCAGCTCAGCCAGGATCTCACGGAGGCCGGCATCGCCATCAATGGCCTTGATTGTTTCGAGGCAGTAGTCAGCGCGGTTGAACGTTGTGACTCCGAGCGTTACCCGACCTTGTGCGCGGCCTTCGTCGGGAACAGCCCAGTGTGCGCTCTTCAGGGTCATCCCGTCGCCCCCGGCGATCAGGTCAAACCAGTACCAGCCGCCGTCGCCGAACGGAGCGAGCGTCAGCTCGAAGTCATTGACGGCTGAGCCATCAACCAACACGGAGTCAACACGCTGGGCAGCACCGCGGGCATTCGAACGGTAAACGATAACCGTTCCTTCACCCTCTGTTTCCAGGTGAAGCACCGTCTTGGTTGCGATGGTCCATTTGCGCCAGTAGCTGGCCGGGAAAGCGTTGAAATAGGAACCGAAGGAGAGCCGCTCACCGCGCCTGACCTGGACCGAACCGCGGCCCAGGATGTCTTCGGGGTGCAATTTGCGCTCAATGCCGACAGCCTGAACGACGGCGCCGCTGTCACCTTCTTTGCGTACCTTGCTGGTATCAGGGTCGACATACAGCGGCAGCGTGTCCAAGTCGCGGTTAGCCGGAAAGACGACCCGCTGAACGATCCGCAGGCTCTCTTCGGTCAGTACTGAGACATCCTGGGAGGTTTCAGCCGTCACAGCAGTCTCCTGGCCTTCATTTTTTGTCGTGGTCACGCGTCCACTCCACCGCTCTCAAGCTTGGCGCCGCCCGTGAAGTGCGGCTTGATCTTGTTGTCGAACATGGACAGCGCAGACCCGATGGCCATGTGCATGTCAAGGTATTTGTAAGTTCCGAGTCGACCACCAAAGAGGACCGACTTCTCCCCACGAGCCAAATCCCGGTAGGCGAGCAGCTTTTGCCGGTCGTCGCTGGTATTCACCGGGTAATACGGCTCGTCGCCCTTTTCGGCGAAGCGGGAAAACTCCCGCATGATGACCGTAGCGTCTTTGGTGTAGTCGCGTTCCGGATGGAAGTGCCGGAACTCGTGGATCCGTGTGTAAGCCGCATCGGCGTCGGGGTAGTTCATCACCGCACACCCCTGGAAGTCCTCGATGGGAACAACTTCCTCTTCGAGGTCGATGGTCCGCCAGGAAAGGTCGCCCTCAGCATAGTCAAAGTAGCGGTCCACAGGGCCGGTGTAGATCACGGGGACCTGGCCGAGGACCGAGGACCGGCCATATTCGCCGTCGTCGAAGAAGTCAGTGTTCAGGATCACCTCGATGTTTGGGTGATCCGCCATGCGTTCGATCCACGCGGTATAGCCGTCAACAGGCAGTCCCTCGTGCGTGTCGTTGAAATACCGGTTGTCGTAGTTGTAGCGGACCGGAAGGCGAGAGATGATCTCGGCCGGCAGATCCTTGGGATCCGTTTGCCACTGCTTCCCCGTGTAGTGCTTGATAAACGCCTCATACAAGGGGCGGCCGATCAGTTGAATCCCCTTGTCATTCAGGTTCTGGGGATCCGTCCCCGCCAGTTCGCCTGCCTGCTCGGCAATCAGGGCCTTGGCTTCGGTCGGGCTCATGGCAGAGCGGAAGAACTGGTTGATGGTGCCCAGGTTGATGGGCATCGGGTACACCTCGCCCTTGTGGCTGGTGTAAACCTTGTGCTGGTAGCTCGTGAACTGGGTAAATCGGTTGACGTATTCCCAAACCCGTTCGTTCGAGGTGTGGAAGAGGTGCGCACCATAGCGGTGGACCTCAATTCCCGTCTTCTCTTCGTTTTCGCTGTAGGCGTTTCCTCCAATGTGGTGGCGGCGGTCAAGCACCGCGACCTTCAGCCCCAACTCGGTAGCGGCGCGTTCTGCGATGGTCAGGCCGAAGAAACCCGAGCCGACGACGACGAGATCAGCGTTCACAAACTCTCCTGTGTATTGGCGTGCGGGCACACAAAATGCCCACGTCTACTGCTCAAGGCTACCCGACGTTCCAGCGGTTCCCCGATTCGAGGGGCCCGGACTCGGCGTGACTTGGAACCGAAAAGGGAACGGGAGGCCTGGCCCGTGGCCAAGCCTCCCGCTCCCGGTTTTGTGCAAAACTTTGCAACTAGAGCGTGACGACAGCCCCAGTGCTCGCCGACTGAAGAACAGCCTCGGCGACGCGAAGTGTCTCCAAGCCCTCTGCCATTGTGACGATGTTCATGGACTTTCCGAGGACTGCGTCCCGGAAGGCTTCGTGTTCCATCTTCAGGGGTTCGCGTTTGGCCAGCGCGAACCTCGTCGAAGAACCTTCGGACACACCCCTGAACGCTGCGACAGAGTCCCAGTCAGTCTGGAACGTTCCGTTCTCGACGAACGTCAAATCCGCTGAAATGGTGTCCGCGATGTACGCCCCACGCTCGCCAAGCACCACGGTGGTCCGCTCTTTCATAGGCGACAACCAGTTCACGATGTGGTTGGTCACCACGCCACTGCGGAGATGGCCGATAGCGGTGACCATGTCCTCATGTTCGCGGCCGCTCCTGCATGTGGTATGCGCAACGACGTTGACGAAGTTGCTCTGTGCCAACCACGCTGTGAGATCAATGTCGTGCGTCGCCAAATCCTTAACGACCCCGACGTCGGCGATCCGGGCGGGGAAAGGGCCTTGACGACGGGTCGAGATTTGGTAGACCTCTCCCAGATCGCCATTACCAAGCCGTTCGCGGAGGCTCTGCAGAGACGGGTTGAACCGCTCAATGTGCCCCACCGCTCCAATCAGGCCTCGTGAGTCGAAGGCTTCGGCGATACGACGACCGGATTCCGAGTCGTTGGCGATCGGCTTTTCCACGAGGCAATGGATGCCCGCTTCGGCCAACTGCAAAGCAACCTCTTCGTGAAGGATCGTCGGCACGGCTGCCACGGCCATGTCGATGCCCTGCGCGATCAACTGTTCGACGGAACTGCAAACCTCCAGCCCGTCAGCGACGTTGTGTGGATCGCCGAAGGAATCCGCCACGGCAACCAGGTCGACCCCATCAAGCTCCCGGATAACGCGGGCATGGTGGCGGCCCATCATGCCCAGACCGATGAGTCCGGCACGCAAATTCGCCACTAGCTGCCTGCCTTCGCGACTGCGTTGACCGCTGAAACGATTCGTTCTAGATCATCTTGGCTCAGTGACGGATGGACTGGAATCGAGAGGACACTGGCGGCGGCGTCCTCCGTGACGGGCAGATCGTCCGAGGTTTGGAATGGGGCGAGGCGGTGATTGGGGATCGGGTAATAAACGCCGCAGCCGACCATGTACTCCTCGCGCAGGGCCTTGGCGAACCCGTCGCGATCGTCACCAATGCGAATGGTGTACTGGTGGTAGACGTGCTCGTAGCCCTCGGCGACCTTCGGAGTGATGACACCTTCAAGGTTGGCGTCGAAAAAGGCCGCGTTCTCCTGGCGGGTCTTCGTCCACGCCTCGACCTTGGTCAACTGCACCCGACCGATAGCTGCATGGATGTTGGTCATGCGGCAGTTGAATCCAACAAGTTCGTTTTCATACTGGCGCTCCATGCCTTGGTTGCGGAGCAGGCGCAAGCGACGCTCGACGTCGGCCAAGCCAGTGCTGACCATGCCGCCCTCGCCCGAAGTCATGTTCTTCGTGGGGTAGAGGCTGAACATGGCAAAGTCACCGAACGTACCCACCTTGCGGCCGTTGACGGCAGCACCGTGCGCCTGCGCAGCGTCCTCAAAAACCTTGACGTTGTGCTTGGCAGCGACCGCCCCAATGGCATCGACGTCGAACGGATGGCCGTAGAGGTGAACGGGCATGATTGCCGCGGTACGGTCAGTGATTTTCGACTCGACCGAAGCCGGATCGAGAGTGTAGTAGTCGGCATCGACGTCGGCGAATACCGGGGTCGCCCCGGTCAGTGCGACGGAGTTGGCTGTCGCGGCAAACGTGAACGAGGGAACAATAACTTCATCTCCGGGGCCGATCCCGGCTGCCAGCAGGCCAAGGTGCAGTCCCGAAGTGCCGGAGTTGACGGCCACGGCACCGCGGCCGTCAAGGAGAACCTGCGAGAATTCCTGTTCGAAGGATGCTACTTCCGTGCCTTGGGCGAGCTGGCCTGATGCCAAAACGGCGTCGACGGCTTGGCGTTCCTCCTCGCCGATAATGGGCTTAGCGGGGGGTATGAATTCTGGGCTCATGCCTGTACCTCTCGGAGAGTCTCGTTCTGTTCAACATATGTAGCGCCTGTTTCGGGGCAGACCCAGTTGTCGCCGTCTCGCTTCAGAGGAAAACCGGCCCTGCCGACCCAACCGACACGTTTGGCCGGGACGCCGACCATCAGGGCAAAATCGGGAACGTCCTTCGCGACGACGGCTCCGGCGGCCACTGTGGCCCACCGTCCAATCGTCACGGGTGCAACGCAAACGGCCCGGGCACCTATCGAGGCACCCTCCCGAATGGTGACCCCCACGGGTTCCCAATCGTGCGCGCTTTTCAAGGTGCCGTCCGGAGCGACGGCCCTGGGATAAGTATCGTTCGTCAGGACAACAGCCGGGCCTATGAAGACTCCAGCCTCCAGTTCCGCTGGCTCATAGACAAGGGCATAGTTCTGAACTTTGCAGTTATCCCCCATCTTGACCCCGGTACCAACGTAAGCGCCTCGTCCCACGATGCAGTTGACGCCCAATTCGGCCTGCTCGCGCACCTGGGCCAGGTGCCAAATCTTCGACCCATCGCCAATTACAGCCTGGTCTGAAACATCGGCACTCTCTGCAACCACTATCACCGGTGAAGGTCCTTCCTCATTGAGCACACGCGACAACGAGATTCATCTTAGCTGAGACCAGTCACCCGGGGGCGACGGAAGCGTGATCACGAAAGTTGTCCACATAGAGCGTGCACGGTAAACAAATCCGTTCATCGCACCAATAGCGTCAGGACAGGACGCCGACGGGCACGGAGGGAATGGCAGATGACTTTGGAATGCACGCTGGTAGTTGGACCAGGAGCTTCAGCTGCTCATGAGCCTGAGGAATTGTCTATATCCGTCCCCGACGGAACGCCCGGAACTGACGTCCAGTCGCTGTTGAAAGAAGCCCGAGGTAGCGGGCGGATCTACGTTGCAGGTGAAGACATCTCCCTGCTCACGGTCGGGCGTCCCCCCTTGGTGGCAGGTGCCGTACTGGTGGACGGATTTGTGCCAGGGCACGAGAACAGCCCGAAGTCTTCTCCCCTGCTTTTATTGGTTCACTCAGGTCCCGCTGCCGGCATGGTCTTTCCTCTTTACCGGGGCAGGTATCGGGTGGGCAGGGGCATTGGCAACATCACCGTACCTGATCCAAGAATGTCCCGTGAGCATGCCGTCATTGACGTCTCCAGCACCTCGGTAACCATCACTCGACGCGACAAGTCGACGCCGTTGCTGGTAAATGGACAGCCTGCCGGGCAAGCACGGCTTACCCCTGAGACTACGTTCCAGTGCGGTAGCACCCTTTTTAGTGTCATCACGGACAACGGGCCAACCCCCGGGCTTCCCAAGGAGGCCGGCCAGTCGGTAGAAACGCCAATCGAGGTTGCCCATGCCCCGGCATCACGCAACGTGCTCGCCGTGACCTTGGCTGCGGGAATGCCGCTGGTCATGGGCATTGGGCTGGCAGTCGTGTCGGGGATGTGGCTGTACTTAGGGCTCTCTGCCATGTCCGCTGCCAGTCTTTTGATCCCTATGTTCTCCGGTCTAAAGAGCCGACGGGAGTTCAAGGCAGCGTTGGCTGAGGGAGTAAAGGATGACACCCAGCGACGACGGCGGACGGCGCCATCTGCAGCGGGCATATTGGTCGCACTGCACTCCGAGCGGGGCCGTTGGAAAGCCGGGAGTGCGATGCCCGCGCAGCGTGGAAGGGGAACAACGGCCAACCAGAGTCGCGCTCTGCGTGGAAGCGTGGCTCAGGAATCCGCGGTGTGGGTACGGCTGGGTGTGCGGCATGCGCAGGCCAATGTCTGCTTGGTCCCGGGTGTTCGGCACTTCCAAGCTCCAACTATCGGATCCGCAGCACTTACCCTTGACCCGCGGCTTCCGTTAGTCATCCTTCGAGGGCGTTCGGAACATGTTGACGCCATGATTCGGTTCATCGTGATGCAGCTTGTTAGTTTTCAGGCATCTGCCTTGTCACCGATCATTCTCCTTGGGCCCGTGGACCGGCTACCGCTGCCCGCCCGATTCCTGCCCGGCACGTACCTTGCCGCCTCCCCGTCGGCGGCGCTGGCCACCCTCCACCGACTGCGCAACGGGGAAAGCGGGCATCTTATCCTTTTCGATGACGCCTCCCTGGAGGACAACCAGGGGCTTGCAACGCTTCTGGACAGCGCACACTTAGCAAAGTGGAGGGTCATTCGTGGCGGCAGTCCAAGCAGTTCCGACGTCCAATCCGCCGAAGGACCGGCCGTCATAGAAATCTCAACGTCAGGTATCTCGGCCACGTTGGATGCCGGTGGCCATCACCAAGCTTTCATTCCGGATCTGCTCCCCGGCGAAGTGTTCGATGGATTCTGCCGGATATCGGGCTTAACTAGCCAAGTACCGTCCCCCGCCGAAGACGGCATCCCCCGACGCTGTTCGTTGGTAGAGCTTCGTTCCTATGGGCAGCGGAGCATTCTTCGACGATGGGATGCCGTGGGCCTGCAGAAAAGGCTCCAAGCAGTTCTGGGATGGGGCATCGAAGGGCACATGGATTTCGATTTCGGCTTGGACGGTCCTCATCTCTTGGTAGCAGGGACCACGGGGTCGGGAAAATCCGAGCTGCTTCGATCCTTGGTGGTATCGCTGGCTCTGAACCATCCACCAGAACACGTTACGTTCTTGTTTTTCGATTTTAAGGGCGGGTCAGGTTTGCGTCCGCTGACCGGGCTGCCCCATTGCCTTGGCTTGCTCACCGATCTGTCTGAACATCAACTGGATCGGGCGCTGGTTTCCCTCCGGGCCGAGATCCGGTATCGGGAGGAGAGGTTCCAAGCGGTCGGCGCATCCGATCTGTCTGCCTATCAGCAGGCAAGGGTCCCTTCCAACGAATCAATCCCCCACCTCTTTGTTGTCATTGACGAATTTCGCATGCTTGTGGACGAGGCCCCCGGCGCTCTCCGCGAGCTCATGCGAGTCGCAACCGTTGGCCGGTCGCTCGGCATCCATTTAGTGATGGCCACCCAAAGACCGCAAGGTGCCTTGACTGCCGATATCCGAGCAAACGTGACATCAAGCATCGCTCTTCGCGTACAAACAGAAATGGAATCAGTAGACATTATCAATGCCAAGTCGGCCGCATTCATTAGTGTAGAATCCCCCGGTCGGGCCTATCTGGCCAGAGCGTCAAGCAGCCCCGTGGAATTTCAAACAGCGTCGTTGGCCGCTCAAATCGGAGACGAAACACCGCTGAATCCGCTGACATCGGGCGAACCTGCAGTCAAGAGTGCCGTCGAGTCACTGGAACAACCTCGGCAGCAGTCGAGAGGGCCTGCCGAAGAAGAGATGCTGCCGGATTCCGGCACCTATGCGGCCGTTTCGGCTATCAAGGAGGCTTGGGGCCGACTCGGTCGTGCTGACGCGAGACGACCCGTTCCGCCCCCGCTGCCCGTATCCGTGGAATGGCACGAGACGGTGAAATGGGACGACATCGTGGAATGGGGCGGCGTTTTGGACGGCCAACCGCGCCGGCTCGGTGATGTAGTAGAACCAAATGGCAGCTGGGTCGTCGGACCGCTAGGGCTGCTCGATTTGCCTAAGCGGCAGCGAGTTGAGCCTCTGCTATGGTCCCCACGTGGACACGGTCACCTCGCAATGATCGGAGGCGCTTCCAGCGGGATGCAGGCCTGCTTCATGGCAGCCGCGGCAATGGTTGCTACCCAGGAACCAAAACCACACCTCTATATCTTGGACGCGACGGGTATGGCTGCCGGTTCTGACCTCCCGGCGAACAGATCCGTCGCAGGTCTGCACCAAATGCCGTTGGCTGCGCGTATTCTGACGCTCCTCTCGGCGGAGATGGACCGCCGACGCACGGTGGCCCACGCGTCGCAAAACACGGCCCCGCTCGTACTGATCATTGCCGGATGGTGCTCATGGGTATCGGCACTGCGTGGCGGACCCTTTGCGTCGGCGGAGAGCACTGTGCACGACATCATCCGGGACGGCATCTCCTTGGGTATTACGGTTCTGATTTCGGGTGAACGTGAACTGGTCAGCGCGAGATTCATGGGCCTGATCAGCAACCGTGCGTACTTTCCGTTGGGTTCGAGCGAGGAGTCGAGGTACCACTGGCCGCGGCTGCCAAGCGTTGAGTCCATACCGGGACGCGCCGTCGTCTTTGGCGGCCTTGCGCCCGAGCAAGGGGCGGTCGCTCAGTTCCGTGCGTCTCCCGAGGAAGGACCGTGGCCGTACGGTTCAACCACCTCGACGAATCCGCCTTTTCGCGTCAGACCGATCCCCGAGTTCCTCACCGTGGAGGACTTTAGGGAGCGCTTCAAAGAAACTACCCAGCCGGAGGGAGCAATTCCGCCCTTGTGGATTGGAGTCGGTGGAGATGAGTGCTTGCCCGTTGCGCTCCCCCTCCCCGAGTCCGGAGTGAGTGCCATACTTGGGCCCCGGGGTTCAGGAAAGACTTCGATCCTGGAGACGCTCCGTGTTCTTAATCCCCGCCAAACATGGGTGTTCCCGAGTCATGGAACACCCTTGAGTGCATTTTGGATACAGGCAGCAGAGGCTTCTGAGGCTGGGCTCTTAGACCCACAAAGCGTGCTGCTTGTAGACGACGCCGACCTCTTGGACCTTGGTGGACAACGTGCCATCACTGCCCTGGCAGGGAATGTCCGCGGTATCGTCATGGCGGCAAGCTCAGGACCCACAGTGTTGCGACAGCTTCCCTTGGCAAGAGAGGTACAAGGGAGCGGCACCGGTATTGTCCTGACACCGAAGTCAGCCTTTGATGGAGACCCGTTAGGGGTCAGGCTGATCGTTGACGATCCAGCGCCGCGTGGCCGCGGTTTCTTGATCGAGGCGGCTGCAGCCACGCCATTTCAAGCTGCACTCGCGGCCAGTTCCCCGGACGGTTCCCGGCTTTCCCGTTGATCCGGTAATCCGTTGTCACCGGCTAGAGTGCGGCCGACGCTCCGGCAGTCTGAGAGGCATAAGCTATGACGTCCCTCCTGAAAAGAATAACGACAACTGCCAACGCGGGAATGGCCATAGCCGCGCCTTGCAGCACCAGGCCGCCGGTCATTGTCGGCACTCCGATGATGAGCACGAATAGCTGTGCCACAAGTGCGGCAGCGCGCGTCCAACGGTAGCCTCGGAACAGGAAGTGGCCCACGGCAAACAACCAGGCGGAGAACGCCAGCAGCAACGCTAAAGTAAAAACCGCTCCCCAAAATGTCAGTACAGGCGCTCCACTGAACAATTCGAACGCGTACCAAACAGCAGCTGCAAGAAGCGCTGTAGCTTCAAGGGCGACCACGACGGCGGCAAAAACCACGCCACGGGGTCGACGGCTTCGGTCCGCAGGACGAGCGGCGGCGGGCACGCGGGAGCCGGTCGAATCGCTTTTATCGGGATCCGACGACGGTTGGTCGGGGTTTGCAGGAGGTCTTGACACACTGGCACACTACCGGACATAGTCGTCTAGCAGTGAGGGCCTGGGCAACTGATGTGATGCATCGCTCACGGATTTCGGGCATTTCAACCACCAACACCCCTTGTTTACAAGGCGTTAACATGAAACGCTTGACTCAGACGACCAAGGGGGCCCATGCGGGCCCCTTTCCTTTGTAGCCTCTCGTGAAGTTTTTCACAAAAGGCTTTCCTAGTTCTCACGAATGGAGTGACTGATCAGCATGGATTGGCGTAATCGCGCAGCCTGCCTCGACAAGGACCCGGAGCTCTTCTTCCCAGTCGGCAATACCGGACCAGCACTTCTTCAGATCGAGGAAGCGAAAAGCGTATGCCGTCGCTGCCCCGTAGTTGACACGTGCCTGCAATGGGCGCTGGAATCCGGACAAGACGCCGGCGTCTGGGGTGGTATGAGCGAAGACGAACGCCGCGCCCTGAAGCGTCGCGCCGCCCGAGCACGTCGGGCCTCTTGAGGCCAGCTCACACCTCGGCATAAACGCTCAGCAAAATATCAAATATAAGGGCCGCGGACCGATTCGGTTCGCGGCCCTTATATTTGCCCATGCGGTCGAGCCTTCGCCGCGGCTCCATACCTCGCTCGCGGCGCTACGGCCGCGCCAGGTTGAGGACGATCTCCACGGCCGTTCCGCCTCCCTCGCGGTGCGACCACTTAATGGACCCACCGAGCTCACTTGTCACAAGGGTGCGGACGATTTGCAACCCCAAGCCCTCGTTGTACGGCCCGTCAGGAAGTCCCACGCCGTCGTCAGCGATGGTCACTGTCAGCAACTCGTCATTGCCCTCACCGTCGCTGCGGTCGGCCAGCAACCAGACTGTTCCCGTCCGCCCCTCCAACCCATGCTCGACGGCGTTGGTCACCAGTTCGTTGATCACGAGGGCAAGGGGTGTGGCGAAGTCGCTGGGCAACTCACCGAATTTGCCTGCTCGTTCTGTTCGCACATGCTGGGAGGGCGAGGCGACTTCGGCCGACAAGCGGAACTGCCGCCCGATCAACTCATCGAAATCGACGCTTTGGGTCAGTCCTTGGGACAAGGTTTCATGGACGAGCGCTATGGTAGCCACCCGGCGCATTGCCTGCTCCAGTCCTTGCTTGGCTTCGTCGCTGACCATCCTGCGTGACTGCATCCGCAAGAGTGCAGCCACGGTTTGGAGATTGTTCTTAACGCGGTGATGGATCTCCCTGATGGTGGCGTCCTTGGTAACCAGCTCCATTTCCCTGCGCCGTAGTTCCGAGACATCCCGGCACAGGACGAGGGCGCCGAAACGATGCTGCTCGTCCCGCAATGGAATGGCTCGCAGCGAAAGGCTGACGCCCCTGGACTCAATCTCACTTCGCCAAGGCATTCGACCAGTCACCACCAAGGGCAGGGTCTCGTCCACCATTCGCCGGTCTTTGAGTAGGCCCGCCGTAACTTCCGCGAGCGAGCGCCCTTCCAGCGACTCGACTTCGCCCAGCCGGCGGAACGCTGAAACGCCGTTCGGGCTCGCATACTGCACGACGCCCTCAGCATCGAGCCTGATCAGGCCATCACCAACACGGGGCGCTCCCCGGCGCGACCCCGTCGGGGAGGCAAAGTCCGGCCACAACCCCAAGGTCCCCATGCGCAACAGATCATAGGCGCACTGCCGGTAGGTCAGTTCTAGCCTGGAGGGCATGCGGGAACTGGACAGATCCATATGGGATGTGACGACTGCCAGGGTCCGTCCGTTGCGGACCATGGGCACCGCCTCAACCCGGAGCGCCATCTCGCTGCTCCAGTTGGTTTCGCTGGAACGCTCGATGGAGCGGCTGTTCCATGCTTTTTCCACGAGCGGCCGCAGATCGGAGCGAATGCCCTCACCCACGAAGTCCGCATGGAAGACCGTATGAGAGGTCGACGGACGAACGTGGGCGAGGGCAATATAGCCCAGCTCCGGGTGGGGAAACCAAAGTGCCAGGTCCGCAAAAGCCAGATCGGACACCATCTGCCAATCGCCCACAAGGAGGTGCAGCCATTCGGCATCGCCAGGCCCGAAATCAGCGTGTTCCCTGATGGGGTCTGTAAAGATTGCCACTGCACCTCCATTTGCGGCGCCGGGAAGTGTCCCTAGCGTCGAACGATTGACCTCAAGAGCCTTAATGCTACCGACAGTGATGCCATATCATCGGCCTCGAGGGCATTCACCTCGTCAAACATTGTCTTGGCGCGGCCGAGCTGCTCCGCGTTCTGTGCCTCCCAGGCCGTCAGCCGGTCCTCTGCGTTACTCCCCGGCTCTGTCGACTCCAGCACCGACGTCGTCATGTCTGCGACCGTTGAGTAGAGGTCGTCCCTGAGTGCAGCACGGGCCAGTGCCTGCCACCGATCATCGCGCGGCAAGGAGCTGATCCGCTCCAGCAAGGAGTCTGCGTGGAAACGGTTGAAGACCGTGTAGTACACGTGTGCGATGTCTTCCACGCCACCGGTCCCGCCTTGGGCAATCCGCGCAATGTCCAGGAGTGCGTAGCTCTCGAAGAGTTCCGCCCACCTGTGCGCCAGGTGTTCGGGCAGTTCCCAACTGCGTGCCTGCTCCAGCCACGCGCTGATCCTGACCTTGTCCTCGCCCCGCAGGTACTCGAGAAGCTTTGCCCGGAGGGGCGTCATCATGGGTTTGAAGGCGTTTACCACCTCGGCAATCGGCTGGGAGGTGACGCCTTGGCCCAGCACCCAGCGGACGGCCCGGTCTAGAAGCCGCCTGATATCAAGGTGGATTTCGCTCCAGTGTTCGGTTGGGAACGAAGCCGGTAGTGCATTCAGCTCAGCCACCATGGAGTCGAGCTCGTAGATTTCCCGCAGTGCTATGAACGCCTTGGCCACAGCTACTTCATTGGCTGAGGTTTCTTCGATGGCCCTGAACGCGAACGTGATTCCGCCGAGGTTGATGATGTCGTTGGCTACCACGGTGGCGATGATTTCCCGCCTCAAGGGGTGGGTGTCCAGCTCGGCGTCGAACCGTTCCCGCAGTTGCTTCGGGAAGTAGTTCCGGATAGTTTCCGCAAACCACGGATCGTCGGCGAGATTGCTGTCACGGAGGGCAGATCCCAGTTCGATCTTGGCGTAAGCGGCAAGCACCGAAAGCTCCGGGGAGGTCAGGCCCTGCCCCTGTTCCAGCCGCGCGCGAAGCGTCGCAGTAGTGGGCAGCGCTTCAAGCTCACGTTTGAGGTCAGCCGATTTTTCGAGCCAGTCCATGAGCCGTTCGTAGCTCGGGCTCCATTCCGCAACACGCGTGCGATCGTTGAGAAGCAGGATGTTTTGATCGATGTTGTCCTGCAGGACAAGGCGTCCAACCTCGTCGGTCATATCGGCCAGGAAGGAAGCCCGCTCCGACGGCTCAAGCTTGCCCGCAGCCACCATGCGGTCAATGAAGATCTTGATATTGACCTCGTGGTCCGAGCAATCCACACCGGCCGAGTTGTCAATAGCGTCGGTGTTGAGGATGACCCCCTGCAATGCCGCCTCAATGCGTCCGCGCTGGGTGAGTCCAAGGTTGCCACCTTCGCCAACCACTTTCACGCGAAGGTCCCGACCATCGACACGGATCGCATCGTTGGCTTTGTCGCCGACAACCGCATGCGTTTCGGTACTGGCCTTCACGTAAGTGCCAATACCGCCGTTGTAGAGCAAATCTGCGGGGGCAAGCAGGATCGCCCGGAGCAGCTCCGGAGGGCTGAGCTGGGTGGTCCCGTCCGGCAGTCCGAGCGCTTTCCGTACTTGGTCCGAGACTGGAATGGCTTTCGCCTGACGAGGGTAGACCCCGCCCCCTTCGCTGATAAGCGATCGGTCATAGTCGTCCCATGAGGATCGCGGCAGCTCAAAGAGCCTCTGCCTTTCAGTGAAGGACGTCGCCGCATCCGGAGCAGGATCCAGGAAGATATGGCGGTGGTCGAAAGCTGCCAAAAGCCGGATGTGCTTGGAAAGCAGCATGCCATTGCCAAAGACGTCGCCTGACATGTCGCCGACGCCTACAACCGTGAACTCTTCAGTCTGGGTATCGAGGTCCAATTCACTGAAGTGGCGCTTGACCGATTCCCAGGCACCACGAGCCGTGATTCCCATGGCCTTGTGGTCGTATCCGACCGATCCACCCGAAGCAAAAGCATCGCCTAGCCAGAACCCATATTCTGCCGCCAGCCCGTTAGCTGTGTCTGAGAACGTAGCGGTGCCCTTGTCTGCTGCCACCACAAGGTAGGAATCATCGCCGTCGTGGCGGACCACGTTCGACGGCGGTACGAGCCGTTCGCCGTCCGGCGACGCAACCAAGTTATCCGTTATATCCAGAAGACCACGGATGAAGGTCTTGTAACTCTCGATACCTTCAGCCATCCATGCCGCCCTGTCGACCGACGGGTTGGGCAACTTCTTGGCAAAGAATCCACCCTTGGCACCCGTGGGAACAATGACGGCGTTCTTTACAGTCTGCGCTTTGACCAAGCCGAGGATTTCGGTCCGGAAATCCTCACGCCGGTCCGACCAGCGGAGACCGCCCCGAGCCACCTTGCCGAAACGGAGATGGACGCCTTCGACCCGTGGGGAGTAGACCCAGATCTCGTACATCGGCCTCGGGAAGGGCAACCCGTCAATGGAGGTCGGGTCAAGTTTGAAGCTGACGTAGTCCTTGCCCTGGTAGTAGTTGGTGCGAAGCGTCGATTCAATGAGGTTGACGAAGGTCCTGAGGACACGGTCCGCGTCGAGGGTGGCCACTTGCTCGATTGACTCCGAAAGCCCTGCCCGTGCCGACGCCTGCTTCTCTTGGCGCTGGTCCTCCGCGATTGAGGGATCAAAGCGCGCAGCGAAGAGGGCGTTGAGCCCGCGCGCAACGTCCGGGTTAGCCAGAAGGGTATCTGCGATGAACCCAAAGGAGTTCGTGTTGCCCATCTGGCGCATGTATTTGGCGTACGCCCTGAGCACCACTACCTGACGCCAGTGCATAGCTTCCCGAAGCACCAGCTGATCAAACTTATCCGACTCCACCATCCCCGTAACGGCAGCACCAAAGGAATCGGCCAGCAGGTCGCCTGTGGTGAGCGGGTCGACGTCGGCCGGGTACTTCAGGCCCAGGTCGTACAGGAAGAAGTCCCGGTGGTCTGCGGTTTCAATTTCGAAAGGTCGCTCATCCAACACTTCCAAACCGAGATTGTGGAAGTAGGGCAGGATTTGGCTGAGGCTTTTAGGTTCCATCAGGTACAGCTTGACGCGGGCGTCTTCTTCCAGTGCCTCACCGGCACCCGAGGGCAGGTAGACGTGAACACCGGGTTTCAGTTCCCTCGGGTTCACACCTTCCTGGACTGCCTGCGCACCATACTTTTCAAAGCGTTCTATATCTTGCAGGGCATCTTCAACTTCGTAGTCAACCCGATACCCGGCGGGGAACGCTTCGGCCCAAAGACCGGACAAAGCCTCCGCCGTTTCACTCGGAAGGTTTTCCCGCAAAACCTCCGCGATGCCTTCGCTCCAGGACCGCGAAGCACGCATCAACCGATGTTCAAGCTCCTGCACGTTCACTTCTGCCAGTTCCGCTGCACGGGGCAACCTGATTCGGAAGAACACGCGGGCCAATGCTGACTCGGTTATACGAGCTTCATAGTCGATGCTCTCCGCCTGGAACGTTTCGCGGAGCTCCTGTTCAATCCGGAGGCGGACGCTTGTGGTGTAGCGGTCACGCGGCAGGTAGACGACGGCGGACATAAAGCGTCCGTAGATATCCGGCCGGAGGAACAGTTTGGTGCGGCGACGCTCCTGCAAGCGCTGAATTCCAGTCGCGGTTGCTGCCAGATCCGGAATCTCGATTTGGAACAGCTCGTCGCGCGGATACGTCTCCAGAATACCGAGCAGGTCCTTCCCTGAATGGGAATCGATAGGGAATCCGGCGTTGCGGAGGACGGCATCTACTTTGTCCCGGACGATCGGTATGCTTCGGACTGAACCGGTATAGGCGCTCGTGGCGAACAAGCCAATGAAACGGCGTTCCCCGTTCACGTTGCCCAAGGCGTCGAAGCTCTTGACACCTATGTAGTCCAAATAGGCCGGCCGGTGAACGGTGGATCGAGAGTTCGCTTTTGTGATGACCAAAGCGCGCTTTTCACGAGCACGTTTGCGACCCGCGTCCGTGAGGTGCTGGATCTGGCGGGTGTCGTCGCCCGTTCTAAGCAACCCAAGGCCGCTGTCCTCACGGAGTTCCAAGACGTCCTCGCCGTCGACATCAACGAGGTCGTATTCCCGGTATCCCAGAAAGGTGAAGTTACCTTTGTCCAGCCAGCGCAGAAGATCCTGCGCCTGGCGGAGCTCGGCAATCTGCTCTGGGTGGGATACCTTGTCCAGCGCTTCAGCGAGCTCAAGCGCCTTGCTGCGCATCTTCGGCCAATCCTCGACGGCGGTACGCACATCGCCCAGGACGCGCTGGAGACCGTCGATCAATTCCGCACGGGCCTCATCGCTTACCCGATCAATCTCGACCGATATCCATGACTCCATGTGCGGGACGTTGGTTGAGTCGCCGAGAAGATGCGCGATGCTGGGAAGTGCCGCAGTATCACCACTGGAAATTCCCACGTTTGACGGGACCCTGGAGATACTGCCGAGTTCCCCGGAAGCCTGGTCCCGGCTGACTACGAACAAGGGGTGCATCACTAATCGGATGGCACAGCCTTGACGGACTAGCTCGGCGTTGACGGAATCCACCAAGAACGGCATGTCGTCGGTGACGATGTACACCACGCTACGGTCCGCTTCGCTGTCGATCTGCACAAGCGCGTGACCGGGACGGCGGGACTGCGCAACCTGCCGGTGATGTGTCGCCCGTGATATCAGCTGCTCGGGCGAGTATCCGCGGGAGTCCTCCTCTGCGAGATGCTCATAATAGTCACCGAAGAACCCTTCACGGACAACTGCTGCATCGGACCGATCCTCCACGCTGGATCCTGACGACATCGACAAACGCCTCCATCACAAGTTGATTGCTGCGACTCTGCAGCCCACAATCCGAGCCTAGCGCTTTAGGGACCTCCGAGCTCTGGTGTACCGGCCAAAGGATTTGGCTTTTCGCTGGTCGGACGCACATACGAGTTGAGCGATGCCGTGACGCAGGGCTGAGTCCGGTGCCGTCTCCAGAAGCACAGAACCTCGGAGCAGAGCTTCCTGGCACACTGCGATGTCAAAGGGAAGGAACGCATCTATTGCGACATCGGGGCCGTACCGCGACCAGGCATCCCGCAACTGCTCCTTGGGCGCACGCCCGACGGAGTGCGCGCTGGTTTTATTCAGGACGACTCTCGGGGAGGCCTGCGGAACGGCTGTCCGGAGCTCGGCGAGCCCTCTGACGAGTCTGGGAATGCCAATGGAATCGGCTGCACCCACGGCGAAAACGACGTCGGCAAGCTCCAGGCTTCGAAGAGTTGCGGCGTTCCGCCGTGGCGCCATGGTGTCGAAGCTCAGTTCTTCGTCGGATTCCAAGCAAAACCCCGTATCCACTACGACGATCTCCGCCAACTGACGAGCTCGCTGTAGGACGACCGAGAGGGCCCCGGCCCGCAGTTCAGTCCACCGGTCAGCGCGCGTGGTCCCTGTTAGTACCCTGAGATTGCCGGCGCGCATATGGACCTCCGATGCGGTGGCCTTCAGGGCATCTACGTCAAGGAGGCCCTGGTCTGCCAGCCGGCAGGCCTGGGCGATGCCGGCAGATTCATCCAATAGCCCCAGTACTGACGACACACTGGCACTGTAGCTGTCAGCGTCAATGAGGACTACCGACTTACCCTCCGCCGCCAATTCCGCTGCAATATTAACCGCGACCGTAGTCCTTCCCGGTGCGCCTGCCGGTCCCCACACGGCAATGATTCGGCCTGATTCGTCCGGCAGGTCCTCGGCAGCACCTGTAGATTCGATGGCGGACCGCAACGGCAAGGCCGCAGCAGGGTCCGCGAATCCGACGTCCCGATGCGCCGCCCCTCGCCCCGACCCGTCGACCCGATCTACGGCGTCGGCGATCTTTTCCGCCAACGCCTCGGGCTCGATACCCGGGGTAGCCGGCACGGCGCCAATCGACTGGAGGCGGCCGGCCTCCTGGGGATCGTCTGTGAGGGCAACCACGCAAACACCTACAGCGCCTAGCCTGTCAACAAGCGTGACGGTCAGCTCCTCCGACCCCTCCGCTACGACCGCCGCCAACGCGAGTCCGCTTTGGCATGCAGCCATGAGCTCGGCAAGCTCTGAGCAGCGACGAACCACGGTCACCGGGCCATGTAACCGTTCAAGTGCCCCGACAACATCGATGTGGGGCGGGCCCACCGTTATGACCGGAATACTCATCGGACGGAACCTGACGGATTCCAGACCACCGACACCTTGGCCTTGTTCGCCTGCGCCCCGAGGAGCTTTGGCATCTGTTCGTCAGTCACCAGGACCAGGACCACCGTCGACTTCGACCCACCAAGGGAGGCAGAAGCGGAGGTCACCTGCGCTATCTCAGCCCCCGGAAGCAACAATTCAGGCTCGTCGAACGCGCTCTTCACACCCGGCATCGCGACCCAGACGTCCACCCGAGCCCCGGGCACTGCCTGTGAAGGAAGCGTTTCCTCTATGGTGATAGCGACTGGCTTACGGTCCAATGCGTCGGGTTGCCCAAGGCTCGCCCTGGGGAGAAGCTGATTCTTGGCGATCCTTTGCAGGGCGACCTTCCCGGAAGCCAACCCATCCTCAACGCTGACGTAGCTGGATGCGACATCGTTGAGGCGAACCTTGGCTACGCTCAGGTCAGCCTCGGTGATGACTTGGCCGACGGAAATGTCTTCCCGCGCGATGTACACCTGCGCGGTGTGGTCAGCGGCCCCCACTAGGGCAATCACACCAGCCAAGGCCAATAGGACAAGAAGGATGCCCATCAGAAGGCGTGGGTCCTTCCACGATGGCCTCTTCAGCCTGCTGGCTACGACGGGTGAGTTTGAAACCATTTATTTCTTCCCCCAAAGAATGACGACTCGTCCAGTGGACCTGCCCCATCAGTTTCATTGAGGGTCCCGGTCTCTTCAAACCGAACGACTACAAAAGCGGTAAAACTGTGGATAAGTGCATCAAACGGCCTTTTTGGGTGGCAAAATAGAGCCATGCCCCGATTTTTGACTCTGGCGGACGTCGCCGAACAACTCCAAATTAACTCACCCCAGGCATACGCCCTCGTTCGAAGCGGCGAACTGAAAGCCATTCAGGTAGGAGGGCGCGGCCAATGGCGCATTGAGGAAAAGATGCTCGAGCAGTACATCGAAGACCGGTATGCAGAAGCCAACCGCGCAATTCAGGAGGCCAAGACCAAGACCGCCAAGGGCTAAGCCGCGATCGGTCGGCCTAAAACTGCTGATTACCTCGGGAAGAGATGGCGGAGAGCGCTCCAAAAGGGACTGTGGCAAGGGAGATCACCCTACCGGAGCGCCGTGCGTCTCCGCCGGGATAGGCAGCAACATCGAAATGGTCTTGGCCAACCCTGTCGATGACACCGTGGATTTGTTGGCCAGCGCTTCCGGCCACAGCCAGGTGAATAGTGAGGTCCGTTCGGTTCTGTGCCAAGACTCTGAGTGCGCTTCCTATCCCCAGCGGCTGAACGAAGCGCGCTTGTGGCTTACGCGCGAGACGCCCCAGCCCGCGGTAGGAACTGACCGCCGTCGTCGGCACGAGCCACTGGCGGGTGCCCTCGGTCAGCACCAGCCAACCACTTCCAACGTGCCCTAATCGCCCTGCGATAACGCCGCCGTCGTTCAAGGCGACCGTTACCTCCGAGAGGACCGCGCCGCGCAGGCGGTCGGCCAGTTCAATTCCGGCGGCCTCCACCCTCGCTCGGTCAGTAATCTCTGCCTCGATGGCCAGTGCACGGTCAGCCCACATCTGTGATTCCAGATCCGCAAAGAGAGAGTCCCATCTCATGAAGCCAGACTAGGTGCAAGGATGGAGGTGCGCCAGCCTTTGCACCCAGCACGCGTAAGGATTGGACAAACTACCTCGGGTGTGGTCAGAATGATCTCAATTGCAGTAAAGTGCATCAAAATTCATCAAATGTAAGCTTGGGGGCTTCGGGATGGCGCGTAAGAGAAAAACCGATGTAGCACTTACGCTGTCCATCTTGGCCCTGGCAATACTCTTGATCCTTGTCGGACAAGTCCTCCTCGGTCAATTGCTCAGCACCGTCAGCCATAAGCAGCAACTGGATTTCTCCAGGGCGCTTGGTTTTGCAGCGTACGGTGCCGGCACCGCGATCATGGCTTGGTGGATCATTTCCTTGTCGCTGGCACTGGTGTCCTCAGCTTTACAACGGGCAGGACGACTCAACGGCGCGTCCGTGGTGGCCAAATTCAGCCCGAACTTCATGCTGAGACTCACGGTCGCCCTTATGAGCCTTGACCTCCTCGGAGGTGGGGCGGCTCACGCATCCTCCGCCCCACCAAATCCCGGATGGCAGGCGGGCCATTCGAACCCGGTCCAGTCCCCTGCCCTGCCGTGGGCCAGGGGCCCGTACGAACAGCTGGCAGACACAGCAACCGTGGATTCTGCCAGCGACGCTCATGACCCACGCTGGAAACCTCAAGCACCCTTGGTTGACCCTGGTCTTTTAGGCAAACAGGCCTCTCGGTCCGGAGCCCCGACGGACGACCTTGAGGTGATCGTCAAGGCCGGCGACTCCCTTTGGTCGATCGTCGCTGCGAGGCTTGGACCCATGGCCTCGGATGTGGACATCGCCCGGGCCTGGCCCAGATGGTACGCGGCCAACCGCACCACCATCGGCGACAACCCGGCGGTGCTGCTGCCAGGCCAAGTACTTCGGCCGCCCGCATACGGTTGACCGTTTAGCAAGGCGCCAACAGCGTCGCTATCTTCCGACTCACCGGACCAAGCCCGCTCAGGGGCCAGGTCCAATCCCCGAAAACAATCCCAGAGTCATTCCCAGCAGAAGCCACCGAGCTAGGCGAACCCCCGCGTCCGGCTCAAGTTGTGATTCCAGAGGTATGACCGTGACCACAGCAACTGCTAACCGTTCGCGAATAAAACGTACAGCCGCCGTTTCCGGCTCCCCGGGGCAAGACATCGACGTCCGCTTGGTGGCCCGAACCATTGCGCAGGCAGCCATGGAGGTTCTGGCCGGAACGCGGCCCGTGCAACAACTGTCGCGATCACTTGACCCGAATACGTACTTGTCGCTCCAACATCGTGCCGCCCTTACACGTGAGCACATGAAACTCAATCGCGGGCGCAATACCCTGCATGCAAGCCCCACCGTCCGTTCCGTGCGAGCATGCAATATATCTGAACTTATCTGTGAAGCCAGCATCGTGGTAGCAGAAGAGCAACGGACCCGCGCCGTCGCCATGCGACTGGAACGCATGGACGGTACGTGGCGGGTCACCGCCCTGGAGATAGGCTGACCGCTAGCCGCCAAACGGAACAACCCCGGACAAATTGTCCGGGGTTGTTCCGTCGTGCGCCTATAGGGTCGGGCGCATATAGGGAAGTACTTGACCTACTTAGCGCCGCTTCCTTTTTGCAGGTTTCCGCTGCTCCTGGCTCGCTGCCTTCGCAGGGTTCCCTGAGCGGCCGGACGAACGGCTCTCAATGCGTGTCTGCGTTCCGCCGTCCTCCGCTGGTGCGGTGTACTGCAACTGGGCGGGCTTTTCGGGCGCCTGCAAGCCTGCGGCCTTGATCTGCGGATCGTGATGTTCGGTGTGTCCACCGGCCGCCGAGCCGTCAGCTACCACCACATCTTCGGCGGGAGTGACCTCGACTTCGAGGTTGTAGAGGAACCCGATGCTCTCCTCGCGGATCGCTTCCATCATGCTCTGGAACATCACGAAACCTTCTCGCTGGTATTCAACCAACGGGTCACGCTGGGCCATGGCCCGAAGGCCAATTCCCTCTTTCAGGTAGTCCATCTCATACAGGTGTTCCTGCCACTTGCGCCCAATCACGGACAAGACGACGCGTCGCTCCAGCTCGCGCATGCTTTCGGAACCGATGGCTTCTTCCCTGGCCTGGTAAACAAGCCTCGCGTCGGACAGGATCTCATCCTTCAGGAACTCGGCGGTGACATTCGCCTTGCCCCCGGCCTCCTCGATGATGTCCTGCGCAGTGACGGTCGCAGGGTACAGCGTCTTCAAAGTGGACCACAGCTGGTTGAAGTCCCAGTCGTCGCCATTGCCTTCGGCCGTCGCGGCATCAATGAGCGCATTGATGGTGTCTTCAAGGAAGAATTGAACCTTTTCGTGCAGGTCATCCCCTTCAAGAATCCGACGCCTGTCTCCGTAGATCGCCTCGCGCTGGCGATTAAGAACGTCATCGTACTTCAGAACGTTCTTGCGCTGCTCAGCGTTGCGGCTCTCCACCTGGCCCTGGGCCGAGGCAATCGCCCGGGAAACCAGCTTGGACTCCAGAGCGACGTCGTCCGGCACGGAGCTGTTCATGAGGCGTTCAGCAGCACCGGAGTTGAACAACCGCATGAGGTCATCGGTCAGAGAGAGGTAGAACCGGGATTCTCCTGGGTCACCCTGACGCCCGGAACGTCCCCGCAACTGGTTATCGATGCGACGCGACTCGTGGCGCTCCGTACCGAGGACGTAGAGTCCGCCAAGGTCCAGCACTTCCTCGTGTTCGTCCTTGACAGCCTGTTTCGCAGCGGAGAGGGCCTCAGGCCATGCGGCCTCGTACTCCTCGGAGTTTTCCTCCGGATCCAAACCACGCTTGGCCAGCTCAGCGATGGCCGTGAACTCGGCGTTGCCGCCCAACATGATGTCCGTGCCGCGGCCAGCCATGTTGGTAGCCACCGTGACTGCACCTTTACGTCCCGCCTGGGCGACGATGGATGCTTCACGCGCGTGGTTCTTCGCGTTCAAAACCTCGTGTCGGATGCCTTCCTTGGACAGCAGCTTGGAAAGATACTCGCTCTTCTCCACGCTGGTAGTGCCCACAAGAACGGGCTGGCCTTTTTCGTGTCGCTCGGCGATGTCCTTCACCACGGCGTCGAATTTAACCACTTCGTTCTTGAAAACAAGGTCCGATTGATCGATTCGCTGCATATCGCGGTTGGTGGGGATGGCAACAACACCGAGCTTGTAGGTGCTCATGAACTCTGCGGCTTCTGTTTCCGCCGTACCGGTCATGCCGGCAAGCTTGGAGTACATGCGGAAGTAGTTCTGCAGGGTCACCGTGGCAAGCGTCTGGTTTTCGGCCTTGATCTCGACGTTTTCTTTAGCCTCAATGGCTTGGTGCATGCCTTCGTTGTAGCGCCGTCCGGCGAGAATTCGGCCTGTGTGTTCGTCGACAATCAGCACCTCACCGTCAAGGATGACGTAGTCCTTGTCGCGCTTGAACAGTTCCTTGGCCTTGATGGCGTTGTTGAGGAAGCCAATGAGGGGAGTATTTGCGGATTCATAAAGGTTTTGGATACCAAGGTAGTCCTCGACCTTCTCGATGCCCGCCTCCAATACACCGACCGTGCGCTTCTTCTCGTCAACTTCGTAGTCAACCTCGGGCTTGAGACGAAGGACCACCTTGGCAAACTCGCTGAACCAGCGGTTGGTGTCACCTTGCGCAGGCCCGGAAATGATCAATGGGGTTCGGGCTTCATCGATGAGGATGGAGTCCACCTCATCCACGATGGCAAAGTTGTGGCCCCGCTGTACAAGCTCACTGGCATCCCATGCCATGTTGTCGCGGAGATAGTCGAACCCGAATTCGTTGTTCGTACCGTAAGTGATGTCCGCTGCATACTGCTCACGGCGCAACGCCGGGTCTTGGTTGGACAAGATGCAACCGCTGGTCAGGCCCAAGAAGCGGTAAACACGGCCCATGAGCTCGGACTGGTACTCGGCCAAGTAGTCGTTCACCGTGACAACGTGGACGCCCTTGCCGGTGAGGGCATTAAGGTAAGCCGGGGCAGTTGCTACGAGGGTCTTGCCTTCACCGGTCTTCATCTCGGCGATGTTGCCCAGGTGAAGCGCTGCGCCACCCATGAGCTGGACGTCAAAATGCCGCAGGCCCAACGTGCGGGCAGAGGCCTCGCGCACCGTTGCGAAAGCTTCAGGTAGAAGCGCTTCCAAAGTTTCGCCGTCTTGGTGACGGGCGCGGAGGCGGTCCGTTTCCTCGCGCAGTTCGGCGTCCGTGAACGACTTGAAAGACTCTTCCAGGGCATTGATGGAATCGGCATAGTTCCGCAGTTGCTTGAGTGTTTTTTTGTCACCCGTGCGGAGAAGTTTTTCGATTATTGATGCCACGTGAAATTGCTCCCAGTCTCATGCTGCCGAATTCTGGCTGTTTCAGTCTACGGGAGAGACCACCACCACGTTGCCGGGTTTCCCTCTGAGCGGACTGAGGAACGGCACGTCCTCCTGACACCGATGCAGGAAGCCTCACACAACGTATGCGTCTTGGCGGGCTACCGCTTCTGACAGCGACGGCGCGAGGTCGCCCACCGGCCAAACCACGACGTCGGACAACCCCAACCACCGCGCCATCAACGTCAGTTCGGCTGCAAGTTCGACGGCGGTGTCCCCCGGCGCGCCCTGCTCAGCGAACGCGGAGCGAACCAAGAGGCGACCTTCGGACCTCTCGGCTTTCAGGTCCACCCGGGCGACGATGTTTTCCCCGAGAAGGAAGGGCAATACGTAGTAACCGAACCTGCGTTTGGCTGAAGGAGTATAGATTTCGAGCCGGTAATGGAAGCCGAACAACTCCTCAAGCCGCCGCCGTTCAAAAACCAGGGAATCGAAGGGGCTCAATAATGCCCTTCCTGTGGCCTTCCGCGGCCTTGCCGCTTCCACGTGCATGTATGTTTCCCGGTTCCAGCCATTGACCGGCGTTGGTATCAGTCGACCGGCCTGCACTAAACGTTGCACCGATTCAGATCCGGCCTTGAGCGGGGTCCGGAAGTAGTCGGAGAAGCATCGAACGGTTCCGATGCCGTGGGCTCTCGCCGCTGCCTCCATCAGCCGATCGAGTGAAGCGTCCCGGTCCAAGACGGCGTTCCCGCCGGCGAAATCCGAAAGCGCCTCCGGAACAACTCTTGACGTCAGCGTATATTTTCGTTCGAATTGCGGTGTCCGCGAGGCCGCAGAGACGCGCCCCTCTTCGAAGAGGTGCTCCAAGACGCGCTTGACGATGTTCCAGTTCCAGCCCCAATTGACGCGCTCCGCTTCCGGCACGTGCCCCAGTTTTTGAGTGAGCTCGGAGGCAGTCATAGGGCTTTCCACGGCGAGTACCGCCAAGATACGCTCCTCAAGGTCCCGTCGGAGTGCGGGTTCCAAGTGATGGGCCCCCACCCACGATCGCTTCTGCCATACGAGCAGGTCGGGAAAATGTTCCGGCCGAATGAAACTCGCCTCGTGCGCCCAGTACTCCATCATCCTGCGGGGCTTCCGGCTGGCCATGGTCTGGAGAATCCCGGCATCGTACTCCCCCAACCGGGAGAAAAAGGGCAGGTAATGGCTCCTCGCCAGTACGTTCACGGAATCGATCTGGACGAGGTGGAGTTGGGCAAAGGTTCGGCCCACTGCCCGTGCGGTTGCGGGGCCAGTAGGCCGAACTCTTGCTAATCCCTGGGCTGCCAAGGCTATCCGCCGAGCCTGGGACAGGCTCACCGGTGTGCCCATTGAAGCCCTTTCGTGTGTGCGGTTGCCTTATTCTGCGGTTGCGGCTTGGTCGTCGGATCGGTAAGCGTGAATCTTTTCCTCGACCGCTTCCTCACCGGGCTCGCAGGTGGAGTCAAGCGTAATCACGCCGTAGGTCCAGCCACTGCGCCTGTAGACCACAGAGGGTGCGTTCGTTTCCTTATCCATGAACAGATAGAAATTGTGGCCGACGAGTTCCATGTTGTCTACGGCGTCGTCAAGCGTCAGGGATGCTGCGGGAAACACTTTGCGACGGATAAGGACCGGCGAGTCGCCCGCTGGAATGTCGTTCTCGATCTCATAGGGGGAACGCTCATCGGGTTCGGAAGAGGACCCCTCCTGGTGGTTGCTGGCCTCGACGTAAATCGGCTCGGTGGTGCTGGCGGGCTCGAGCGTTGCGGTGGCCTCACGCACTGCCTTGGGTGTGTGGCGTCCATGATGTACTTTCTTCCGATCCTTGGCGCGACGAAGTCTTTCCAGAAGCTTGTTGTACGCGAGATCGAAAGCAGCGAACTTGTCGTCGGCGGTTGCCTCAGCACGGATAACGGGGCCCCGGCCCAGGACGGTCACTTCCACGGTGAGCTGGCCCGGCGCCTGCCGGGGATTGGTTTCCTTGGAAACCTTCGCGTCAACTCGCTGGACCTTGTCCCCGAGCGATTCAATCTTCGAGATCTTCTCGCCGGCATATTCCCGAAAGCGGTCAGAAACTGTCAGATTTCGTCCGCTGATCATGAAATCCATAGTGCCCTCCAAATAACTCAGGTGACACGACAACGACTCTGTTGGGGGCTGGTCTGGCGGACAGTCGAGCCCCTTTCCGAGCCGCTATCGACAGGTACATCTGTTCACGGTACCCACACCCGACGTTAGTTCATTGCCACCAGTTATTCATCCTTTAGACCCTTATTTTTTGATTGAGTCCCTCGGAACCGAATAAGTGGCCGGAGGAAGCGTGGAGTCGTAAGCTGGTGGCCTCGTGGCTGCGAGGACAACTGCACCGCAGACAACCCCACCAGCCGCCGTGACCGCACGCGCCGCCTCGGCCAGAGTAGCTCCAGTGGTGAGAACGTCGTCGATCAGGAGGCATCTCTTGCCCGCCAGCCGCCCGGTCCACAACCAGCGAACTTTAATCGTCCCCCTGACACGGCGGGCACGTTCGCCCCGGCCCAACCCCTTCTGTCCGGTTGCGCGCTTGCGCACGGATTGGCCGGTTGCTCCGGCAAGGGCCATATCTGCAATGCCCCGTGTCCACCATGCGGGGGTGCTAGCGGCATGGGTGTTCGTCACCTTTTTCAATGCGGGCAACGTGGGGTAATCGGGTAGTAAGTGCCGCATGCGAATGCTGAGGAGAATAAGGTGAACCGGGCTGAATCCACGTTTGCGATACGCCTTGCCGCTGGTGGGAACGGGTACAAGGTAATAACCGGGCTGCGCGGCCACTGCCGAACGCACCGCCTTGCTAAGGCAACCGGCCAATACGCCGGCCAATCGCCACTGTCCGAGCCGCTTGAAAGACAGCAAGCCTTGCGCGAGCTCATCGCGATACGGCCCTGCCGCAACCACCCCGAGCCTGGACGTGCCATCGACGTTGACTAAGACCGGCGATTCCTGCTCCGCCCTGAATGGTCGTCGGCATAGGTTCCGGACATGCCTTGCGCACGCGCTGCAGAGCACGGCATCCTCCGCGCCGCAGCAGACGCAGTCGACAGGAACCAAGACGTGGAGGAGATCCAGGGCTGCGCCGAGGGCTGCGTTTACAAGGCGCGCCCAGCGCCGGCGGTGACTGCCTCGACGTCGTGCTCTTCCGGGATCGTCACCATAAAGGTCGGGGTCCAACCGGCGTGCCGCCGGTCTTGCATGTGGACCAGTTGGGGCAGCGGAGACCCCGGGAGGCGTAGTTGAGATTGCCGGGTTCATGCCAACAGCCTGCGCCTCGAGGGCCGGATCGTAAATCCGCTGATCTCCGTATGTGGACAATAACCCGGGGGGGAGACGGATCAACCCGGGAAGGCTGGCTCCGTTGGCCCTTTCAGCTGGAGTTCCCAACCATTGCCGACCCTCTGGAAGATCCCAGCCTGTGACTGCCCGAAAATCTGGTCCGGCCCGTTACCGGCACTGAGGCTGGTCAAGCCGTCCCACGGTGGCAACTCCTGTGGATCACCGGATGCCAGCGATAACAGCTCCGGAACAACAGCGGTGGTAGCAGAAGCGGCCATGACCGCCACGGTGGAACCGTCCACCCAGGTTCCTTGGTCAGGCGATGTGTTGCTTAGCAGGGTGATCGGGGTGGTGAGGTCCTTGGGGGCGCCATCGGGATTGCGGACAATGCCCGTGATTTGAACGGCCGATTTGCCATTTGCTTTGGAGATAACGAGGGCCCTTGTGCCCTCCCGGGAAATCCTGAACTCCGTTACGGTCCTACCGGAAAGCCAAGGTGGCGTCAGCGTGACGCTCGGAACTGCGGCCCCTGGTGCGACCTTGGTGGGCTGAAACGCCACCACTTCCGTGGCACCGCTCGCACCCGGGCCAGCCGTCCAAACCCAATCGCGAGGACTAAAGGACGGGCGGGTGAGGGTACTCCGGGTGGTCAGTAGACGTGCCGGCTGCCCCGGCTCCATGGAATACAGGGTAGTCCTGTCGCCATTGAGGAACGCTACCGTCTGCGAGACCGGCGACTCCGCCGGCAACCGAGGCCCCAACGCAGCCACGGACTGCATGTCCGGAAGGGGCGAGACCCGGTTGTTCTCGTAACGCGCCAAATCTCCATTGCTGACGGCGATCTCATGTGCGGGGACGTTCTTGTCCAGCACGGGCGGCAGCACGGAACCGTTGTCGTCAACGCGAACGAGGTCTTGATCCGCGCGCAGCTCAACGTTGATCACGTCAGGTTGGCTCCTGAACGTCAAAGCGAGCTGGTTCTGCATGCGCTGCCGGTCTTCAGCTGAAGCATCGATGAGTTCTTTTGCGGACAAGTCCACTTGCGCCGCCCCGGACACGACCGGGACCGACTCCCGCGCCAGCTTGATTCCGGCAGGGAAAGCGCTTACGACGGCGCCGCGCAGGTAGGGTGCCGGGCCTGCCAGCAGGGCGCTCGTCATCGATTTGACGGTTTTTTTCTTGATGAACCATCTGAAGTCCGGCACCGCGTAGGTAAAGGTGGGGTCGTAGAAGTAGATCGGGAAGGCGCCGTAGATAACTTTGAAGGTTTCCTCCGGAATCGCAGTCCCGTCCGGCACTTTGGAGATACGCCACTGTCCGTCCACCTGTTCAACGGAGACGGGGATTGACTCCTTGGTCCCTGAAGGGAATTGCGTGGCAATTCCGTCGGCGTCCACCGAGTAGGCCAGATCAAGCTCGTACACGAAGTCGTTCTCGACGGCGGTTTTGACCACCTTCGCTTGCCGGAAAACGATGGCCCGTGCGTCTGGCTTCCACGTCACCGATTGGGCCTGGGTCAGATACTGCCGTGCCACGGGATAGTCGTCTTCATAGCCGCTGCCGGCCATGTAGAAATCTTCGATAATGGCCTCGGGGGTGGACCCTGGACGTGGCGCGGCAGGAAAGAACACCGGCGCGTTGGCATTTCCGGCACTTTCGTCTTTGCTCTTGCCCACAGGCCCGGACCGCGGGATCTGGGCGCACGAAGCAAGGAAAAGCATCAGGACCGCCAGGATGGCCATGAAAACCCTGGGGCGAACGGTTCTCACTTCTCCTCCCCTATCTCTGTGTTGAGGTCCTTAGGGTGAAGGTCCGTTGCCATCCGGCCGGCAGTGCCGGCCACTTGTCCAAGGCTGCCCGACCCGCTGCCCCACACGAGCATCTGGCGTTCCGGCGTCGTTCCAGGGAGTTCGATGTCCGCAGGCTCGAGCAGCAAGGGTGACTTTGCGATGACGCCGCCCTGTTGTAGCGGCAACGTCAACCTGAAGTTGGAGCCCGCGCCTTTACGACCCCATGCCTGTAACCAACCGTTGTGAAGTTTGGTGTCCTCAGCCGCGATGGAAAGCCCTAAGCCGCTGCCGCCCGTGGTTCGGGCTCGGGCTGGATCGGCACGCCAGAAGCGATCAAAGACCCGCGCAGCTTCAGCCGCAGTCATACCGATGCCGTGGTCCCTGACGGAAACGGCCACAGCATCCGCGTTTGCCGCTACAGATATCTGGACCGGCTTTCCTTCACCGTGCTCCAGCGCATTGAGCAGCAGGTTTCGCAGGATACGGTCTATGCGGCGGGAGTCCATTTCCACAATGATGTGCTTCTGCCGCGAACTCAACCGGACCTCCGAGCCGTATTCTGCGGCCACCGGCGCAGCACCCTCCATGACGTGCGTGATGACTTGGAAAATATCCTGCGGTTCTGCGTCGAGGACAGCGGCACCGGCGTCGAAGCGTGAAATTTCCAGTAGGTCTGAAAGCAGAGACTGGAAACGTTCCACCTGGTGGTAGAGCAGTTCCGCGGACCTCTTGTTGATGGGATCGAAGTCCTCGCGCGCATCGAAGAGGACCTCAGCGGCCATTCGCACCGTAGTTAGCGGCGTGCGCAATTCGTGGGATACGTCGGAGACGAATCGTTGCTGCATCTGGGACAAGGTGGCCAGCTGCGTGATCTGCTCTTGGAGGCTGGCGGCCATGTGATTGAACGAGGCGCCCAACCGCGCCACTTCATCCTCACCCTTAACCACCATGCGCTCCTGCAGCTGGCCCGCGGCGAGCTTTTCCGAGACCACTGCGGCGTGGCTAACCGGGCTGACCACGTTCCGCGTCACGTACCAGGCAATGGCAGCGATCATCAGCACGAGCACGGCCCCGCCTGCCCACAACACGCTTTGGATTTCGTCCAGGGTTTTTTGGGCAGTGTCGAGGTCGTAGATCAGGTACAGCTCATAGACGGTGCCGTTGAACGTGACCTTGTTCCCGACGGCGATGCCTGGGTGGTCCTCGTTACCGACCGGAAACTGCGTTGACGCCCAAAATTGCTGCTTGCCACCCTCCTGCACGGCCTTTCGAAGTTCCGGAGGGATCACGCGCACGGTCAGCTGGTCCGAGGCCCGCGATTCAACCCAACGGTTACGGGGCTTGGTTTGCTCCGGCATGGCCTCGAACACGTAGCGCCGCTGAACAACGGACCCACGCCCCTCCACCGCATTCAAAGTGTCATAGACAAGGGTGATGACGCTCGACTGATCGGTGACCTGTGCGCCGTCGAACGTGTCTTGAACTTGTTTGACGTTGTAGCGGGTCTCGGATTCCGCCTGTGACAGCCGTTCTTGGAACAGGTTGTTCGCTATCTGGTTGGAAAGGTATGCACCGACAATGGCAAAGGACGTGACAGCAAGCAACAGGGTGGTGAGGACCGTGCGGAACTCCAAGGAACGCCGCCAGCGCCGCACCAACGAGCGCCACAAGAAGCGAAGGGCAGGCCTGAGCTGCCGGACGCCCAAGGCCACCAAGCGGGACACCCGGAGGACCAGGATCAGGCTGCGCCGGGTCCAGATCCGGGCGCGGGTCAGGAGCCACCGGAGGTTTCGGGGTGGAGCGGCGGGAGCCTCCGGGGCGGACACCATCTCCGGCACCCCGGGCGCGCCCTGCTGGTGGCCCTCGTGCTGGGGGGTGCTGGAGCTGAGCTCCGGGTCCGACGGGCTGGACTTGCCAGCCGGTAGGTCAGGAACCTGCTTTATATCCGACACCACGCACCGTCAAAACAACCTCGGGCGCTTCCGGATCGCGTTCAATCTTTGACCTCAGGCGCTGGACATGGACGTTGACCAAGCGGGTGTCCGCGGCATGCCGGTAACCCCAAACCTGCTCAAGAAGTAATTCGCGGGTGAAGACCTGCCATGGCTTCCGGGCCAATGCCACGAGGAGGTCGAACTCAAGCGGGGTCAAGGAGATTCGTTCCCCTGCCCTGGTGACCAGGTGGCCGGCGACGTCGATGGTCACATCAGCGATCCGCAAGGTTTCCGGAGCCTTTTGCTCCCCCGGCCGCAGGCGCGCGCGGACGCGGGCCACCAGTTCGGCGGGCTTGAACGGCTTGGGCACGTAATCGTCGGCTCCAGATTCCAAGCCACGTACGACGTCGGAGGTGTCCGACTTTGCGGTCAGCATCACGATGGGGACGTCCGATTCACCGCGGATTTGCCGGCATACTTCAATGCCGTCGGAACCGGGCAGCATCAGGTCCAGGAGCACCAGGTCCGGCTTGGAGGAACGGAACACCTCAAGAGCTTGGCCGCCGTCTGCGCAGAATACGGGCTCGAAGCCATCATTGCGCAAGACGATGCCGATCATCTCCGCGAGTGCTTCGTCGTCATCTACTACCAGGATGCGTGCCTTCATAGTTATATATTCCCTTATCACCAAGTCTATGTCCTCTTGGGCGCGGGGCACGGCATGGCGCCCCAAGGACACTTCCACCGTACTGCACCACGGGCGAGGATACCGCCGTCGGGTATTTTCGCCTGTGGTGGAGTGGGTCAGACCAGCTCGCATTGCTATGTAGGGAGTCCACGTGACGGTAGGCTGAGGCTTTTCTGAGTGCAGTTCAGTTGTCGCAGTTCAGTTGCCGCGGTTCAAAGGGAGGACACGCCATGAACACTCCGATCTACCAACTTGCCCTTGGCAGCGACTTCGCCAAACTGGCCCCCGAGGTGCAGGACTACTTCTCGCTGGCTGCGGGCTCGGGCCGGTACGGCGTCGGAGAAGGCATCTTTGACGTTGTTGGCTGCCGGCAGAAGTGGCTCAGGCCCTTACTCGCCCTCACCGGAAAAGAAGAGGCGTTCTTTCCCGAATACGGCGAGGAAATCCCTTTCCGAATCGAGAACCATGCCCACGTGGACCCGTTCGGCCGTCAGGCGCTCACGGCTCGGCGTGAAATCTACTTCCCCTCAGGCACCCGCTTGTTCCATGACACCACCAGCGCGATTGTTCCGTCTCCCTCCGGAGGCGATCCACACGCCAGGGCCCGTTTGGTTGACCATGTGGGCAGGTACCGACGGATGGTCACCGACCTCAATGTCAGTGCCACCGCCGACGGAAAGCTGCGCGGCGTCTCGCAAGCGAGCCGGCTGTTCTTGGGCCCGCTCCGGATCCCCCTGCCCGCACCGGTGGATGCGCGCGCATACGCTGAGCAGTGGTGGGACGGGGCTGAAGGCATGCACCGCATCCAAGTGAAAGTCATTCAACCGCAGGTGGGCCTTGTCCTGGTCTATGCGGGGCGTTTCAGCTACCGGCTGGTGCCTTACTTGCCGGGGGTTGCTCCCGGAACCACGTTGCCCCGGTATGCGGAGCCTGATCGATGGGAAAGGCGGGTTTAACCTCGCGCGAGCTGGTCCAACCCATCTGCCACCTGTGTCAACTTCGCCAGCACAGCCTTGGCGCGCGCCGGTGTCAGGTGCGCCAGCCCGGATGACGGCGTGACCCGGAGAGCGGCCAAGCCTGACAGCGGGAGGCCCAGTTGACGCCACGGCCTCTCCATGCTGGCAACGATCTCGGCGGTCCTAGGCAGCTCCGCTTGGGCGTCGGACGTGGGCAATGCCCCAGCCCAGAGCCGCTTACCGCTTTCCACTGCCGCAGCCAGCTGTTCCCACTGCCGGCTGGTCAGGGCCCGCAGTGGTAAGGCGACGCCGTCGGCCCCTGCCCCGATGATGCGCTCGATGGGCGCCTCGATCTCGGGCACCGAAATGACGACCTCGACGACGCCGGCCGCCTTGAGAGCGTCGATGACCAAACGCCACGCACCCGAGACTTCATCGCCCGGGACAGATCGCAACGTCCTGTAACCACTGGCGGTGGGGATGGTTCCGGCCATGACTGCGGCAACATCGGGTTCATCAATCTGAACCACCACTTCCGCTCCCGGTACGGCGCCGGACACGCGGCGTATGTGGTCCGCCACTCCAACGGCCAGGGACTCAGCTATGTCCCTCCTTGCCCCGTAGTCCAGCAACGCGCGTTCGCCGTTATGCAGGTAGAGGTTTGCTGCGATGGTCAGGGGTCCCACCAGCTGTATCTTCAGTTCGCTGGCTCGAGAATCTTCGGCGCCGGCAGTATCGGCGAGGATATTGAGGTCTGTTGCCAGCGCCGATCGCGCTCTCTGTGCGTCCCGTCCGGGGTTGTCCACCAGCCGCCAACCGTGCGGCTGGACATCGATGGCCATGTCCACCAACATTGACCCCGTCCTGCCAATGGGGTCAGAGCCTACTCCACGGCCGGGAAGTTCGGCCAGGAAGGGGGCATGGGGGTCCCCCAACTCGCCGCGGATGACTTCTGCGGCCTCAACCGGATCAATACCCGGCCATGAACCGAGGGCGGTGGCGCTGGCCCGCATTTCACTCACTGGCTGCATCGCTTACGCCTGTCGGCTGGATACTTGGTGATCCTCTGCGATGGCTTCGTGATGACGGATCACTTCACTGATGATGAAATTGAGGAACTTCTCTGCGAACGCGGGGTCAAGATGAGCGTCCTCGGCGAGGCGTCGCAGCCTGGAAATCTGGGCTGCTTCGCGTCCAGGGTCGCCGGCCGGCAGCTTGTGTGTTGCTTTGAGCACGCCCACTTTCTGGGTGGCCTTGAAGCGCTCGGCAAGAAGGAAAACGAGGGTGGCATCGATGTTGTCGATGCTGGACCGGATGGACAACAGCTCGTCCATGACGGCGCGGTCCACATGCCCGGCCAAGGAACTAGCAGCCGGGTTAAAGGAATCGTCGTCATCAGGGAGGGCTTTGTTTTGCTCGGTCATGCAACCCAGTCTAGGGCGCTGGGCGGACTCTCTGCGGGTATGACTTGGCGGCAAAACGCCTACTCCATGCCGCGAGCCGGGAATCGGAGCACAATGGCAGGACCACGGCAGATCGGACAAAGGAGAAACCATGAAAATCGCTGTTCTGGGCACGGGAATGGTGGGACGTACGTTGGGCAGCGCGTTGGTCTCCCTTGGACATGAGGTCTTTATGGGTTCCCGGGAGTCCGGCAATCCCACGGGCGTCGAGTGGGCCGCGCGATCCGGCGCCCTTGCCCGTGCAGGATCATTCAGCGAGGCCGCGAGCAACTCGGAACTGTTGGTGAACGCCACACCGGGCACAGTGAGTTTGGCCGCCTTGGCGGAGGCCGGTCCGGCGAACCTCCAGGGAAAGGTCCTGCTGGATGTCTCCAACCCACTGGATTTCTCCCGAGGATTCCCGCCGTCCCTAACGGTCAGCAACACCGACAGCATCGCGGAAACCATCCAACGTAAATACCCTGAAGCCCGGGTGGTGAAATCCCTGAACACAGTGAGCGCCCCGGTGATGGTGGACCCTGGTCGGCTTCCCGGGGCCCATGACATTTTTGTGGCCGGTGACGACGCCGACGCCAAGTCCACGGTGGTTGGCCTGCTGCAGGAATTCGGCTGGTCGACCGGGAACATCCGTGACCTGGGCGGGCTGGACGCAGCCCGTGCAATGGAGATGTGGCTTCCTCTGTGGCTGCGGATTTTCATGAAGCAACCGGAAGGGAAGATGTTCAACATCGGCATTGTGTCCGAGTAAGGATCCACAGGCAACACTCCCCTCGCCACGAAGGCCCGCTCCATAGGGAACAGGCCTTCGTGGTTCTGGAGGGAACAAACGTCGCCGTGCTTAGCGTCCTAGGAGCGCTCGGTGCGCTTCCCGGCGTCGTGCCTGTTCGTCAGGATCCGGCACCGGGAGGGAGGCGATCAGCCGTTTGGTGTAGTCATGCTGGGGTGAACCCATGACGTGGTTGCCGATTCCCTGCTCCACGAGTTCACCCTTGTACAACACGCCCACCCAGTGAGCCAGCATGTCAACAACGGCGAGATCGTGGCTGATGAAGAGGGCGGCAAAACCAAATTGTTCCTGGATGTCCTTGAACAGGTCCAGGACTTTGGCTTGCACCGAGACGTCGAGCGCGGACGTCGGTTCATCAGCGATCAACAAGCGCGGGTTCAGTGCCAATGACCTTGCCAGCGACGCCCGCTGACGCTGCCCTCCGGAGAGTTCGTGCGGATAGCGCTCCGAATACGACGCCGGCAACTGGACTGACTCGAGCAGCTCCCCCACTTTTTTCCTCGCCTCAGCCGCGGTGGGCTTGCCGTGGATGATCAGAGGTTCTGCCACGCATTCACCGATGGTGAGGTGGGGATTGAACGAGGCTGCCGGGTCTTGGAAGACAAAGCCGATCTCCTTCCGCAAGGGACGGAAGGTCCGCTCCTTAAAGTCCAGCATCTCGTAGCCAAGGACCTTCAGGCTGCCGCCGGTTGTCCGGTTAAGCCCGGCAATCGCGCGTCCGATGGTTGACTTCCCCGATCCGGATTCACCGACGAGCCCAAAAACCTCATTTTCCGAAATGGTGAAACTGACGTTGTCGACGGCTTTGAACCCGTTCCTGCCGAATCGCCCCGGGTACTCAATGGTGAGGTTCTTGGCTTCAACCAGGACCTTGCCGTCCTGGTGCAAGCGGCTTCGAGCCCCCTCGGAGGCTGAGTTCCTGCCCAAGTGCGGTACGGCGGCCAAGAGGTTGCGTGTGTACTCCTGCTTTGGCTCGGCGAACAGGATCCTCGAGGATGCCTCCTCCACCACGTCCCCCTGGTACATCACCACCACGCGGTCGGCGAGATCGGCCACTACGCCCATGTTGTGGGTGATGAGCACGATCGAGGTGCCGTAGTTATCCCGGAGGTCCCGCAACAGCTGGAGGATCTCCGCCTGGACTGTGACATCCAAGGCTGTGGTGGGTTCGTCGGCGACGATCAGTCCCGGATTCAGCGCAAGGGCGGCAGCAATGACCACCCGCTGCTTCTGGCCACCGGAGAACTGGTGCGGGTAGTAGTTGACCCGGGTTCCGGGGTCCGGGATCCCGACCTTGCGGAGCGCCTCAACGGCCCTCTCTTTCGCAGCCTTAGCTGTGACGCGATGTCCGTCCTTCGCGTGCGCCCGGATCCCCTCGGCGATCTGCCACCCGACCGTGAAGACGGGGTTCAGCGCGGTGGAAGGTTCCTGGAAGACCATGGCCACATCACGCCCACGGATCTTTCGCAGTGTCGATTTGCTGACGCTGATCACGTTATTGCCGTTGATGACGACGGCGCCCGAGCTGACCGCTGTTTCAGGGAGCAAACCCAGTATGGTCTTGGCCGTTACTGTCTTGCCCGAGCCGGACTCCCCCACAATGGCGACTACCTCCCCGGCCTTGACATCGAGGCTGACGTCCTTGACTGCGTGGACGTCACCGCCGTCAGTGGCGAAAGTGACTTGCAGCCGGTCGATGGCCAGCACCGACGGCACGGTGCGGGCCCGGTCCGGAGTATTCGTTGGGGTGGTTGTCATCACTTGCCTGCCTCAGCGGTTGTGGTGGGTGTCCCGGACGCTCTTCGCGGTGACTTTGTGGTGCCACCGGCACGCTTGCGCCCACGGATCCGCGGGTCGTTGAGATCATTGATGCTCTCGCCTACCAAGGTCAGGCCGAGGACCGTCAGGACAATGGCGATGCCGGGAAACAGGCCCGTCCACCAGATCCCCGACGATGTGTCAGCCAGGGCCTTGTTGAGGTCGAAGCCCCACTCCGCAGCCGAGGTCGGTTCGATGCCGAAGCCAAGGAAGCCCAGCCCCGCGAGGGTCAAAATCGCCTCGGAGGCGTTGAGGGTGAACATGAGCGGCAGAGTGCGGGTGGCGTTCTTGAAAATGTGGCGACCGATGATGCGCATGCTGGATGCGCCCAGTACCTTGGCCGATTCGACGAACGGCTCCGCCTTGAGCCTGATGGTCTCTGCGCGGATGACACGGAAGTATTGGGGAACGAACACTACGGTGATCGAGAAGGCACACGAGAAGATGCCACCCCAGAAACTGGATTGTCCCTTGCTGATCACGATGGAGATCACGATCGCCAACAACAGCGTTGGAAATGCGTAGATGGCATCTGCGACCACCACGAGAATCCGGTCAAGCCAGCCTCCGAAATAGCCGCTGAGGAGTCCGAGCGCCACGCCGAGGAAGAGGGACATCGTCACTGAAACGACGATGACCGTAACCGCCGTTTGGGAACCCCACAAGACACGGGACAAGACGTCGTAGCCGCCCACGGTGGTGCCCAACAGATGCTGCGCACCAGGCGCTTGCTGGGTGGGGAATGAACCTGACGCGTCACTGAGTTGGGAGTATCCGTAAGGCGCCAGGAGTGGCGCGAAAATGCTGGTAAGGAGGAACAATCCGCTCAGCACGACGCCCACCACCAGCATTCCACGCTGGAGCCCTACGCTCTTCTTAAGATGGGACACCACGGGCAGCCGGGAGGACAGGGGCTGTTTGGTGCGGATCACTGCTGCGGAGCTCATTTAGTACCTCACTCGCGGGTCGATCAGCGCGGCGATGATGTCCACGATGAAGTTGGTGACGGCCACAATGATGGCGAGGAGGACAACGATGCCTTGCACAGCCACGAAGTCGCGGGCGTTGAGGTATTGAACCAGCTGGTAGCCCAGTCCCTTCCATTCGAACGTGGTCTCCGTCAGGATGGCGCCACCGAGCATTAGGGCGATCTGTAGCCCCATGACGGTGATGATGGGGATGAGCGCCGGCTTGTAGGCATGCTTGGTCACAAGTCGGAATTCGCTCACGCCCCTGGAACGCCCGGCCTCGACATAGTCCTTGCCCAGTGTGCCGATGACGTTGGTTCGGACCAGCCGGAGGAACACCCCTGCCGTCAGCAGTCCGAGGGCAACGGCGGGAAGGACTGCGTGAGAGGCTACATCCCCCAACGCGGTCATGTTTCCGCTGCGCAGCGCATCAAGCCAATAAATTCCCGACGGCGCCGAGAGGCTTCCCATGGTCAGTTCTGTTCGCGTCGATGAGCGGCCGGCAACAGGGAACCATCCAAGCCACACGGAAAACGTCAGCTTAAGGAGGAGGCCTGAGAAGAACACCGGTGTCGCGTAGCAAAGAATCGCGAAAAATCGCAGTAGCGCATCGGAGACCTTGTCCCGGTGCTGGGCCGCAATCAGCCCGCAAGGGATACCCACGGCGAGCGCGACGATCAGTGCGTTGATCGATAGCTCCAACGTTGCAGCACCGAAGGTGGTCAATACTTCGACGACCGGCCGGCGGTCCGTGATCGTGGTGCCGAAGTTGCCGGTGATGAGCTGGCCGAGGTACTCGAAGTACTGGACCAGGACTGGCCGGTCGTAACCGGCGTCGTGAATTCTTTGGGCCAGCACGTCGGGAGGAAGCCGGCCGCCTTGGGCCGCTGTGATGGGATCTCCGATGACCCGCATCAGGAAGAAGACCAACGTGACGAGGATAAAAACGGTGGGAATGATCAGGAAGAACCTGATCACGATGTATTTGCCAAGGCCCCCGCCTGACTTGGACTTGCTCTTGGGAGCAACGAGCCCGGGTTCGGCCTCGGGTACTTCGATGAGAGTTGTCATTGGTTACCTGCATTTCCTGCCCCGTGGATTGCGCGGGACTGTGTCTTGCGTGCCACTACGTGGTCAGCAAAGGAGGCGGGACACCGGATCAGTGTCCCGCCTTCTTTCCCTTCTGGGAGGGGTGGTTACTTGGAAACGGTTCCGAGACGGAACTTGAACGAAGCATCCAGCGTCTTGTCGACGCCGCTGACGCCGCTTCCTGTGACCGCCACCTGTGCGCCCTGGAGCAACGGCAGGGTGGAGATATCCTTCGCCAATGCGTTTTGGACGTCCTTGATGTCCGCCTCGCGCTTGGTCTTGTCAGCTTCGGTCAGCTGCTTGGCGATGAGATCGTTCACCGCCGGGTTGTTGTAGTGGTTCTTGAGGAAGCCGCCTTCCGGGAAGAACGGTGTCAGGTAGTTATCTGCGTCGCTGAAGTCGGGGAACCACCCGAACTGGAAGACCGGGTATTCGTCCGCCCGGCTCGCCTTGCTGTAGGTGACCCATTCGGTGGACTGCAGGTTGACCTTGAACAGTCCGGACTTTTCCAGTTGTTCTTTGATCATCGCGTATTCGTCGCCCGAGGATCCACCGTAGTGGTCCGGGTTGTACTGCAGGTTCAGCGATACCGGGTCTTTGATACCCGCGTCGGCGAGGACCTTCTTGGCCTTGTCTACGCTGGGCTTCCCGGCGTCACCGTATGCGTCCTTGAACGACTGGTTGGCGCCAAGGAACCCATTGGGAACGTTGGAATACAGCGGGAGGTAGGTTCCCTTGTACACCTGGTCGGCGATCGCCTGCCGGTCCACCAGGTTGGCCACGGCCTGCCTGACAGCGAGTGCCTTGGCGGGATCGGCTCCCGCGGCCTTGGCTCCGAACGGCATGGTGTCGAAGTTGAAGGTCATGTAGCGGATTTCACCGCCGGGACCCGTGACTACCTTAACCTTGTTGTCTTTCCTCAGGTCATCCACGTCAGTTGCACTGAGGCTGCGGAAGGCGACGTCGATGTTGCCCTGCTGAATGTCCAGTTTGAGGTTGGTGGGGCTGGCGTAGTACTTGATCGTGGCGGCATCATTTGCAGGCTTGCCCAGTACGCCCTTGTAGTCCGGGAACGCCTTGAAGCTGATGAGCTCATTCTTCTTGTAGCTATCGATGGTGTACTGCCCGTAGAAAGCATTCGCCTTGATGATCTCATCGTCCGAGAGGACTTTAGTTGCCGGGAAAACCTCATCATCAACGATGGGCGCTGCCGGGCTGCTGAGGATCTGGGCGAAGGTTTGGTCGTTGGCCTTCTTCAGCTTGAAGACCACCGTGGTGGCGTCGGGTGCCGACACACTGTCGATATTGGTCAGCAGCGACGAGGGACCGGCTGGATCATTGATGGTCTTCTGGCGATCAAAGGAGAACTTGACGTCCTTGGAGTCCAAGGTGTGCCCATTTGCCCACTTGAGGCCGGACTTCAGCTTCACGGTGTACTCGGTGGGAGAAGTGAACGACGACGACTCGGCAAGGTCGGGTACGGGATCGGCGCCTCCCGGCTTGGAGTTCAGGAGGAACGAGTAAACCTGGTTCATGACCATGAATGAACCGTTGTCGTACGATCCGGCGGGATCCAGGGACGTGACTTTGTCGGTGGTGCCGTAGGCAACGGGGCCCGAAGCGGCGGGGCCAGAGGACGAACCGCCTCCAGCGGGCCCGGTGCACGCCGTTAAACCAAGCGCGGAGATGCCCGCGAGCGCGATAACGCCGTGCAGAGCCTTCTTGTTCAGTGCCATTTGGTGAACTTTCTGTTCAATGGAATCGGCGCACCGCACAGAGATGTTTGTGACGGGGCGCACTCTTGATTCCACGATTCAATCAGACTTCACCGGCGCCCAAGACCAGTTTTGGTGATTCGAGACACAAAATTTACCTACGGGTAGCTTTGTGCGACCGTGGCAGGCTGGTGACGCTAGAGGACCTGTCGCTGGAGGGAGCGTGCAGCGTCGATGGTTGCCTGTCCAAGAACGCGGCTGCCCTGGTAGAGGACAACAGTCTGGCCGGGAGCCACGCCGCGCAAGGGATCGGTCAGGGTGACCACAAGCTCCGGCCTGTCCACACCTGAAGCATCAGGGACACGTTCCACCCGAGCAACAGCGGGGACCGGGTCCCCATGTGCCCGGACTTGGGCATAGCACTCGAAATCGGCACCTGTTTCAACCTCGGCGATAGGGAGCCCTGCCCAGGAAACCTTGATCCCGCGGAGTTCATCGATGGCCAGGAGTGCTTCGGGCCCCACCACCACCTTGTTTTCCTTGGGCCGGATCTCCAGGACGAATCGCGGCTTACCGTCCGCGGCCGGCGTCCCCAACTTGAGGCCGCGCCGCTGGCCCACCGTGAAAGCGTTGGCCCCGGGATGTTCGCCCACCTTGGCGCCGGTTTCGTCCACGATGTCCCCGGTGGTCATGTCGATCTTCTCGGCCAGCCAACCGCGGGTGTCACCATCGGAGATGAAGCAAATGTCGTGGCTGTCGGGCTTGTTGGCCACGGAAAGACCCCGCCGCTCAGCTTCCGCCCGAACTTCCGCCTTGGAGGGCGTATCGGCCAGCGGGAACATGGAGTGCTTGAGCTGCTCGTGGGTCAGTACACCGAGAACGTAGCTCTGGTCCTTGGCCCAGTCGGCCGCGCGGTGCAATTCACGGTTTCCATCGGAGTCTTCGATCACCTTGGCGTAGTGCCCGGTGCATACGGCATCGAAGCCCAGCGCGATGGCTTTCTCCAACAACGCGGCAAACTTGATCCGTTCGTTGCAACGCATGCAGGGGTTGGGCGTCCGGCCAGCGGCGTATTCGTCGATGAAGTCCTGGACGACGTCCTCTTTGAAGCGCTCCGAGAAATCCCAGACGTAGTACGGTATGCCGAGCACGTCACAGGCACGCCACGCATCGCGGGAGTCTTCGATGGTGCAGCAACCCCGGCTCCCTGTGCGCAGGGTTCCGGGCATCCGCGACAACGCAAGGTGGACCCCGACGACGTCGTGCCCTGCCTCAACGGCCCGGGCGGCGGCTACGGCGGAGTCCACTCCGCCGCTCATTGCTGCAAGTACTCGCATGCTGTCTTTCGTGTTATTTCAAGATGGGTAGATATCGGGTCGCATCGGTCTAAATCGAGACGCAAGCGACCATCCATTCTAGCTCGCTCTACCACACCCGCGCTAAATCCCTTGACGGAGGCGGGCGCGGCTTCTAAAGTCAAAACTACTGGTTTTAGAATCGAGCTGACATGACACAGGAACCAATGGTCATCGTTGGCGGAGGGCTTGCCGGCGCCACCGCGGCCAAGACCCTGCGCGCGGACGGCTACGACGGCGGAATCCTCCTCTTGGGCGCTGAAGAGCGCATCCCCTACCTTCGACCTCCCCTATCGAAGGAGTTTCTCCTTGGGAAGGCGAACGAGGACGCTGTGCCCGTAGTTCCAGAAGGCTGGTACTCGGAGCACGACGTCGAACTTCTCCTCGGCAGCCGAGCCGCGGGCATCGATCCCGCAGCGCACCGAGTGACGACGGCGGATGGGCGCGTCCTCCCGTATTCGAAACTACTCCTGGCCACCGGCTCCCAGCCCCGCCACCTCCGGCTACCCGGGTCCGAACTCGACGGTGCCATGACCTTCCGCACCTTTGACGACAGCCTGAAACTGCAATCGCTCATCAAGGGCGGAGGCCGGAACGTGATCATGATCGGGTCCGGCTGGATCGGCATGGAGCTTGCCGCGGCGGCACGTACTTACGAAAACAACGTGACGCTCCTAGGCCTCGAAGACATTCCCCTGAGCGCGGCGATCGGCCCGGAGTTGGGCAAGTATTTCCAGCAACTACACACGGCCCAAGGGGTCAGCTTCCGGCTACCGGCGAGCGCTGCCGCGATTGAAGGCACGGACGGCCGGGTAACAGCCGTGCGCACGAACACCGGTGAAATACTGCCAGCGGACGTCGTTGTGATCGCCGTCGGAGTCGTCCCCGACACGGCGCTCGCCGAGACCGGCGGTTTGGCGCTCCGCAATGGAATCTTGGCGGACGCGAGCCTGAGAACCAGCGCCCCTGACGTCTTCGCGGCAGGAGACGTCGCCAACGCCCTCCATCCCTTCACGGGTGAGCACCAACGCAGCGAGCACTGGGCCAATGCCCTCAACGGCGGCAAAGTGGCGGCTCGGTCGATGCTCGGACAAGATGCCGTCCTGGATGTCGTGCCCTATTTTTACACCGACCAATTCAGCACCAGCATGGAATACTCGGGATTCCCGGCGCTGTCCTCCGGCTTGGTTCCCCTGATCAGGGGTTCGCTGGAGGAGGGGAGCTTTATCGCTTTCTGGGTCAGGGAGGGGCAGGTGGTCGCAGGGATGAGCGTCAACCAAAGCCGAGTGCAAAAGCCCATCAAGGCGTTGATCGCGGGGCGCGTGCAGGTGGACCGTGCCCGCCTTATCGATGCCGGGACCGCCTTGGAAGACTTACTGCCGCGGTAGCGGCCAGACTCGCCGAAACGGCTCGTCCCGCGTCCTACGAGGGCGCAACACCCTGCCGTGCGAGGGTTGCCGCCGTTTGAATGGTTGATTCGTGACCGGCCATGCCCGCCTGCCTGGCCTTGGCACACGCGCCGGGAAGTGCCGTGAGGAGCGCGTCCACGTCTGCCTCGGTGGAGCTGTGACCCAAGGTGAAACGCTGGGCTCCCCGGGCAGTATCCTCATCCAGGCCCATGGCGAGAAGTACATGCGAGGGCCGCGGCACACCGGCGGTGCATGCTGAGCCCGTTGAGGATTCCACACCTGCCAAGTCCAGCAGGAAGAGCAGGGAATCACCTTCACACCCCGGGAACGTGAAGTGTGCATTTCCTGGCAGGCGACCATTTCCTGCGGCGCCCCTGAGAACAGCGTCCGGTACGGCTTCTTCGACGCCTCGGATCAGGCGGTCCCGGAGCGCGCTGATGCGCTCGCGTTCCTCCCCCAGATGCGCTGTTGCCGCGGCCGCAGCAGCCGCGAAAGCAGCGATCGCCGGTGTATCCAGCGTTCCGGACCGGACGTCGCGCTCCTGGCCGCCGCCGTGTTGCACGGGCGTCAACTTCACGGCCCTCCCCAAGAAGAGCGCGCCGACCCCCACTGGCCCACCCAGTTTGTGCCCGGAGACCGACATGGCGGCCAGTCCTGAAGCCCGGAAGTCGACGGCAACGGACCCAAACGCCTGTACCGCGTCCGAATGCACCGGAATCCCGTGCGGTTTGGCCATTTCGACGATGTCCGGGATGGGCTGGATGGTCCCGACTTCGTTATTGGCCCACATGACGGTTATGAGCGCGATCGAGTCCGGGTCCTTGTCGATTTCACGTTGTACGGTCTCCAGCGCCACAGTGCCGCTGTGGTCCACTGGAAGCCATACGGCTTCGGCGCCTTCATGCCGCTCCAACCATTCAACGGTGTCCATGACGGCGTGATGTTCGACGGCGGAGCAGAGGATGCGGGTCCGGCGGGGGTCTTCGTCGTGGCGGGCCCAGTAGAGGCCCTTGACCGCCAAATTGTCGGCCTCTGTCCCGCCCGAGGTGAAAATAACTTCCGAGGGGTGGGCACCTGCTGCCGCGGCCAATGTTTCGCGGGCGTCTTCCACCGCCCGACGGGCGCGACGGCCGGCCCCGTGCAATGACGACGGATTGCCGGTCCGCGCCAATTCGCGTGTCATGACGGCAAGAGCTTCAGGCGACATCGGGGTGGTGGCAGCGTGGTCAAGGTATACAGGCACCCTGTAATTCTACCGATCCCGGTGATCCGGTACCGCGGAATTGTGCGCATCCTCGGGACGATGACCGGGCGCATCGATCCGTGCACAGCAATGGCCCGGGCCGGGATCGGGGCGGACAACGCCCGAAGCCAACCCGGATGCTGTCGCCGTCCCCTTCAGTAAGGCAGCGTTCATGGCACAAACCACATCCGGGTGGTCCTGGGAGAGCTGATGGAAGGGGCAATTGAGGAGGCGATATCCGCCGTCTTCCTGCGGGGCAGGTTCATAACCCAAGTCCGCTAGGGCGCCCGCCACATCCCCCGGCCGGCCGAACTCCCGGCCCTTCTCCTCCGCAACCTCCAGCAGCGCCTCACCCACGGGAACCCGTCCGGGCAACGAACGTGCCACGACGGCGGCCAACAGGTCTCCCGCCACGTCATACTGGCGCTCGGGCACTGACGCCACTACCTCGTTCAACGCCGGGCGGTAGAACTTGGCAGGCCGCCCCGAGCCCGGGCCACCCTTGTCAGCTTGCTTCCTGAACTCGACAACGGCCAGCCCTGCCCGCACCAAGCGATCCAAGTGAAAAGACGCCGTGCTGCGCGGAATGCCCATAGCGCGGGCGGCCTCATCGCGGCCCACCGCGTCCTGAGCTTGGCGGAGGTAGGCGAAGAGACGCCTCCGCATCTCATCATCCAGTGAAGCGATGGCCGAGATCCGTTGGCGCCAGGCGGATCGGGTGGAGCTCATAGGGCAAGGATATCTCTAAAAACAACATCTACTGCTTTACTTGCGGCGATCGGGAACCACAACCTATGCATGCTTCGTTCAGTAGGTGGCTGGATAAACTTGCCACTACCGCCCCTGCCGGGGAACGATCATCAACGAGAAGGGCCTGTGCTTGGCCGACGTCAGCAGTTCGCATTACCAGGTCCTCCGGGTCCCGGTGACGGCGACCGAGAAAGAAATCAAAGCGGCCTATCGCAAGGCTGCCCGGGTTTCACACCCCGATCACGGCGGTGAAGCCGAGATGTTCAGGCGGGTAACCCTTGCGTACGAAACACTGATCGACCCCGAACGGCGCGCTGACTATGACCGCAGGTATGGCGCCGGAGACTTTCAACACCATCAGTCACGCCCCGGGGATTACCAAGGCGCTCGGGCTCCGGGACCTAGCACCACGGCCCATGTCCGGCGCGATCAAACTCCTGGCAGGACGGGCAGCACAGCTGGTGATCCCCCGGTCTACGTTCCATCGTTCGAGGACCCGCGGGAAGTACCGCTCATACCGGCGTCAGAGGCGGCGACACAGGTTCACGGGCTGCCGCGCAAGCGTGGCCTGTTCGGCGCGGAGGCGCGGATCCAGCGCGAGATGCGGACGGTACAGCTGATCAGTCGGCAGGTTCTCTCCGCCATCCCTGCCGCCCGGCTCATCAATGGTCTGCGCGCACCAGCGGACAACAGCCACATCGACCATGCAGTCCTCTCGGGTTACCGGCTGGCCTTGGTCGACTCCATGTTGCTGCCCAAGGGCGCCTATGCCTGGGACGGTATCTCGCTGAGGAATGGCAGCAGGTCCGTCGCACCCCCGCAATTGGCCAGCACCGTTCGGCATATGCAGGACATCTTTCCGGAACTGAACGTGACAGGCTGGGTGGTGTTGCACAGCCCGGACGGCAATCTCCACCAACCCGTTATCGATTGGCACGGCAAAGGTTCGTCCAGTCCCGCGGCGGTGGAAGTGGTCAACGGAGCCGGGTTGGCCCGGGGGCTGAAGCAGTTCCTCAGTTCGGGTCCTGCACCCAACACCGTGGTGGTCCCGGTCCTTGCCAGGTTGCTGCGCGGAATGCACTAGTCACGCACTCCGAAGGACCAGCCGGGCAACGATGAGTCGGCGTGCACCTCCGTAGCTCGCTAGGATAGGACGGTGTTCCGCATCCTCTTCCACACTCCAGAAATTCCCGGCAACACGGGGAACGCCATTCGATTGGCCGCCATCACCGGAGCGGAGCTCCATCTGGTGGAACCGCTCGGGTTCGACTTTTCCGATGCCAAGCTCCGGCGGGCCGGGCTTGATTACCACGACCTCGCCGTCGTCACCGTGCATCCTGACATCGACGCCGCGTGGAAGGCACTGGAGCCTGAGCGGGTCTTCGCTTTTACCTCCGATGGAGACACTTCTTACACCGACATCAGCTATCGGCCCGGTGACGTTCTGATGTTTGGACCGGAGTCCGTCGGGCTCCCCTCGTGGTTGAAAGAGGACCCCCACGTCACGGCCCGGGTGCGGCTGCCCATGCGGCCCACCCTGCGATCCTTGAACCTGGCTAACGCGGCCTCCATCGCAGTTTTCGAGGCATGGCGGCAAAACGGGTTTTCCGGAGCGCAGATCTAGGCCCATCCAACAGCGCCGCCGCACCGAATACCCTATGCATGGATACACCGTCCATCGTTGGTCAATGAGGGAGCCGATGTGAGCGCATTGAAGGTCAGGGCCGCAACAGCCAACCTGCGTGCCGCAGCGACCACAATGCCCCAGCCGCCCGCAACACAAAGTAGGCATGCTGCCGCTTTCGATGCCGACGACATATGCTGGACAGTGATGGACACCCCCAACAATCCCGGCCCCGCAGTCTTTGAGGCCCCCAACCCAGCCGCGGACCTCAACAACCAGTTGACGGAGTTGCTCGGGCTGGTGGCTACAGGCGATCAACGGGCTTTCGCCGAGTTCTACCGCCTCACCTCCAGGCGAGTATTTGGCATGGCGAAGCGGGTTCTTGTGGATCCCGACCTCAGCGAGGACGCCACCCAAGAGGTGTACCTCCAAGTCTGGCAAGGTGCTGCGCGCTTCGATCGCGCCGCCGGCAGTCCATTGGCCTGGCTCATGACAATCGCCCATCGGCGCGCCATAGACCGCGTGCGGGCAGTCCAGGCCGCGACGGACCGGGAAGCGAAATACGGAGCGGCAAGCCAGGACAGGGATCGGGACTTAGTTGTCGAAGAGGCCGATACAGCATTGGAAGCCGAGGCCGTCAGCAGATGCCTTGGCACCCTGACTGACACGCAGCGGGAATCGGTCCGCCTCGCGTACTACGGCGGCCTGACCTATCGGGAAGTCGCTGAGCGCCTGGGCGCCGCCGTTCCCACCATTAAGTCCCGCATCCGCGATGGACTCCTGCGGCTGAAGACCTGCTTGGGGGTGAGCTGAAATGACCGACAACGCGGGCGGAAGCTTTATGCGACGAATGTTTGCCAATGACATCGCTACCGACCTCTCCGAGGGCAGGGTCCTCGAATTGGCAGAAATATATGCCCTCGACGCTCTGACTGACCAAGAGCGGGACATGATCGACGCTTACATCAAGGACGCGCCGGATGCCCCCGAGTTCCATGAGCGGGTCCGTCAGGCGCGTGAAGCCCTGGCCGTCAGCTTCGCTCCGGAAGAAGAACCGCCGGCCAGCCTCTTCAATAACATCGTGGAGCGCATTGCTGCCGATGCCGCCGTCGAAACTCCTGCCCCCTCCATCCAGGGGCGGGAACCGGTGGTTGCCGACCTCGCGGCTGCCCGTGCCAAGCGTGCCGAAAAACGGAGCCCGGCCACTGCTCGCCGCTGGATTGTTGGCGCAGCCGCAGCGGCGGTAATTGCGCTCGGTGGAATCGGCGTGGGTACCTATGTCTCCACCCAGAGCGACCCCGTTAACCAAGTCCTGCAGGCACAGGATGTCCAAGCGAAGTCCGCTCCAGTGCCAGGCGGGGGCACGGCCACGGTCTCTGAATCCTCAACCAAGGATTCCTTCGTAGTCCAAATGAAGGGGGTGGCCCCTGCACCGGTCGGCAAGGTCTACCAGCTCTGGACTCTCCCCAAGGACGGTTCTGCACCGGTTTCGCAAGGCACCATGGACGCCGAGGGCCTCACCAAACCGGCCGTAGTCAAGGGACTGTCCTCCGCTTCTTCGGTGGCCATCACCGTGGAGCCCGCCGGGGGCTCGAAACAACCAACCCAGCCGCCGGTCCTGGTGGTCACGCTGGCCGCCTAACCGGTTTCACCCGATTGCCACCCCGCCACCAGCGGCAGGCTTAACGCCCGACGGCGGCCGTCACCTTTCGGTGCGCGGCCGCCGTCGTACTTTGGTTTGGCTTCCTTTTCGGGCTTTGCCTAAGTGTGTCGCTCGGCTAAATGACGAGCGAGAGCAGCATCACGAACGCGAAGCCGACCAGGGAGATCAGCGTTTCCATGACTGACCACGTTTTGAACGTCTGCCCCACGGTCAGCCCAAAGAGTTCCTTGACCAGCCAGAATCCGGCGTCATTGACATGCGAGAGGAACAACGAGCCAGCACCGACGGCCAAGGCCAGCAGGGCAGCGTGAGTTGGGCTAAGGCTGCTCGCGAGCGGCGCAACGATACCAGCCGCTGTCACGGTGGCGACCGTGGCCGAGCCTGTGGCCAAGCGAAGGGCAACGGCCACGATGAAGCCGAGCACCAGCACGGACATGTTGGCACCTTCAGCCCACTTCTTGACTGCGTCGCCGACGCCTGCGCCGATCAGTGTTTGTTTGAAGCCGCCACCTGCACCAACGATCAACAGAATCCCGGCAATGGGGCCAAGGCTCTGACCGAGCCTTGTGGTGATCGAGCTGCCCTTGAAACCGACCGCGTATCCAAACGTCACCATGGCCAAGAGCACTGCCAGCGTCATCGCAACCAGGGGCTGGCCGACGAAGTCGAAGAAGGTCCGAATGGCGGGGGCCGAGCCGGCGTCGGGCCAGATGATGTCGCCTAGTGCCTTCAAGAGCATCAGCACAACAGGGAAAATGATCGTCAGGAGCGTCACCGGGAACGAGGGCTGGCGCTTGACGTCGCTAAGGTCCGCCGTGTGCTTGGTATCGATGCCGCCAGCTACTGCCGGAGCGTCAACGGGGACCCAACGCGCGGCAAGGCGTGAGAACAGCGGTCCACAAATGATGACGGTTGGAACGGCCACCAAGATGCCGAGCCCCAAGGTTGTTCCCAAGTCCGCCTTGACGGCACTGATTGCGATCAATGGACCGGGGTGGGGCGGAACAAGGCCGTGCAGCACGGACAGCCCGGCCAGTGCAGGGATGGCAATCCGCATCAGCTTCATCTGGGACCTCTGCGTCACAAGGACGATCACCGGAAGCAGAAGGACCAACCCGATTTCAAAGAACATGGGCAAGCCGATGATGACTGCCACGAGCGTGATCATCCACACCACTTTGTTGCCAGTGGCCTTGGCCAGCAAACTGTCCACAACACGGTTGGCACCGCCCGAATCTGCCAGCAGCTTCCCGAGCATCGCTCCTAGGGCGATGAGGAGTCCGACTTCTTTGAGGACACCGCCTACTCCGTCCTCGAAGTTACTGACGACCTTGGCCAATTCCACATTGGAGGCCAGGCCTACGAAGGCCGACCCGAGGACCAGCGCCAGGAAGGGATGGAACTTCAGTTTGGCAATGAGCACCACAATGAGCGCGATACCGATCGCCGCCACAACAAGGAGTTGCGTATCGTGGCCCGTCCAGGCTTCAGCCTTGGTTGCTGCTTGCATAAAACTCATGATGCCGATTCCTCTGGGCTGTGACCGACGGGACTGAGCCCGAGGTGCTTAATGACCTGGTCCGCTTCTTCCGAAGGTGACGCAGAAACACACAATGACATGTAATTTTCTTCTTCCGAGGGTTCCTCGAGGGCATCAAACTGCGACTCAAGGAGGGAGGGCGGCATGAAATGGCCGTGCCTGGACGCCAAGCGATCGGAAATCTTGTCCCGGCTGCCCTCCAGGAAAACGAACACAACGTTCTCGCCACGAAGCACGTCGCGATATTTCTTCTTTAGTGCTGAGCACGTGATGATCGCGGGCTTTCCGGCCTCAGTGTGTTCCTTGATCCAGCGGGAAATGATCTCAAGCCAAGGCCAACGGTCCTCATCGCTGAGTGCCTGCCCGGATTGCATCTTTGCCACGTTGGCTTCTGGGTGAAGGTCGTCTCCTTCTGCAAGGTCCCACCCCAGCTTGCCGGCCAGTACACCGGCCACGGTCGACTTGCCCGAACCGGAAACTCCCATGATCACCAGAACGGGTTGTTGCGCAGTCTTCGCCATCAAACACTGCCTCTCCTGAATAAATATGATTTAACCGAGATTCAGCATATGACACAGGTTACATATCGGCAATTTCAGAAGCCGGCAATCGTCGCGCTGCCGTTGACAGCAACCACGTGGAAGTACTCAGCACTGGACCCTGCCGGCAATCCTGCGCGCTGGCCGTTTGCCCCCAGCATGTCCCGCACCACGCGTTCCATGCGCTCGACGTCGGGGTGCTGGCTGGCGTGGACACGAATGGCCTCCACCTTAGCGTCGACGTGCTCGGTGACATCCACGGCATGGTTCTCCAAGGCCTCCGGGCTGGAGATGAACCATAGCCAGGGAAGCTTGTAGGCCTCCAGTCCAGCGTCAGCCAACTCAGGATAGGCAAAAGGATTTTCGACGGCGGGATACACGGCTCGGGTCACAGCCTCACCAGCGGCCAGATGGTCGGGGTGGCTCTTTTGGATTCGGTCCCAATTCCGCTCGGGATGCATGGTGAGGACAATGTCAGGACGGATCTTGCGGATAAGGGCCACCACTTGCTTGATGACACCGTGGGAGGGCTCGAGGTATCCGTCACGCTCGTGAAGATAGTGGATATCGTGGACGCCCACCAGCGCTGCTGCCCTCCTCTGTTCCTCTTCGCGGAGCTCGATAATGCGCTCACGGTCCACGGGATCGAAACCACCGGCGTCGCCGTCGGTCATGATGCAGTAGCTCACCTCCACACCGGCCGCTGTCCAAGCAGCGATGGTTCCGGCGGCTCCAAAGTCAATGTCGTCAGGGTGGGCCGTAAAGCAAAGGACCCGCTCGACGCGCTCCTTGGAGGCATCGAACGGGCTCGTTGCTGACTGAACGTCAAGAGGCAAATGAATCAGCCTTTCCGCTTCTTGATCTCGGCTGTTGCCTGGGGCAGGACGTCAAAGAGGTCGCCGATGATGCCGTAATCGGCGATCTCGAAGACGGGCGACTCCGGGTCTTTATTGATGGCGACGATGACTTTCGCGGTCTGCATGCCGGCCTTCTGCTGGATGGCACCGGAGATGCCTGCGGAGATGTAGAGCTGCGGCGAGACGGTCACGCCAGTCTGGCCCACCTGGGCATCATGCCCGATCCAGCCGGCGTCGGTTGCTGCGCGGGAAGCACCCACTGCCGCGCCCAGGGCATCCGCCAATTCCTCAACCGGGCCAAAGTCGCCGTCCACGCCGCGGCCGCCTGCAACGACGATCCTTGCTTCGCTCAGGTGCGGGCGCCCACTGACAGGCTTCTCGGTCCTGGCCGTGATGCGTGCGGCACTGGCCAAGGAATCGGCTGGAACCTCAATGCTGGCGGTCCCGGGGGAAGCGGCGACAGCAGCAGGCTCGGGTTCCACGTTATTGGCCTTGACCGAAAGGATAGCCACAGGGGTGGTTGCCTTGGCGGTGGTGGTGTACGAGCCGGCAAGGACGGACTTGTGCGCCGTTCCGTCTGCCTCGACGCCCACCACGTCCGTGATCACGCCTGCGTTCAGCTTGATACTGAGGCGCCCGGCGATCTCCTTACCCTCCGGCGAATTGTCCAGAAGGACCGTGGTTGCACCGGAGGCTGTCGTAGCTGCAGCCAAATAGGCGGCCTTTGGACCAACCAAGTACTCGCCGAGGTCACCGCCCGAGGGAAGGTAAACGGTTGAGGCGCCGTAGGCACCCAACTGCTTGGCGACGTCGTCGGACAGCTCGCCGGCAACGGCGACGGCCGTCTCCCCCAGCGAGCGGGCGATCGTCAGGAGCTCGAGGCTGCTCTTCTTAAGAACGGCCCCCGGGGTGTCTATGAATACAAGTGCATTTGCCATGATGAGAGTCCCCTTAGAGCAGCTTTTGTGCGGCCAGGAAGTCGACCAGCTTGATGCCGGCGTCGCCTTCGTCGGTGATGATGGTCCCTGCCGTGCGCGGCGGACGGGGGTCCGCGGACTCGACGACAGTCCAGGAACCCGAATGGCCCACCTGCGAAGGGTCCAGTCCGACGTCGGCCAAGGTCAGCGTCGCGATCTTCTTCTTCTTGGCAGCAAGGATGCCCTTGAAGTTCGGGTACCGCGGCTCGTTGATCTGATCAGTCACCGAAACAACTGCCGGCAACTGGGCCTCGACGGTCTCGGAGAAGGATCCGGCGTCACGGCGGCCCACCACGGTGCTGCCGGAAACTTCCAAACTGGAGGCGAAAGTCAGTTGCGGATAAGACAGCCGCTCGGCCAGCTGAGCCGGAACCAGCGAAGTTTCACCATCCGTCGAAGCCATCCCCGTCAGCACCAGGTCCACGGGGCGCCCATCAGCAGACAAGTGGCGTACCGCTGCCGCCAGCGCCAAGGACGTAGCGGCCGCATCCGATCCGGCCAACGCATCATCACTGAGGTGCACCCCGGAGGAAGCCCCTATCTGGAGCGACTTCTTGACCGCGTTAACGGCGCTCGCGGGACCCATGGTCAGGGCAATGACCTCATTGCCCGCCTTGGGGCCGCCACGCTCTTCCGCTAACTGCAGTGCAGCCTCAAGAGCGTATTCATCGAGTTCGGACAAAATGCTTTCGGCGCGGTCAGTCGTGTTTCCGGGCCCATTAATGTGCCGGTCAAACTGCGCGTCAGGGACGTGCTTGACCAGAACGACAATCTTCAATGTCTCTTCCACTGTCTTCGAAGCAGCCTTCCATGCTTGTGGACGGCCAACCGCAGCAGCGTGGCCATGTACTGCCCAGCGCGTGGGCTCGTCCTAGCTAAGCATATTGCCACGGGAAATCCACTCTCCGCATTAAGGACCGTTTAGCCAAGTGCTTGACCGGGGCCATGACGGCGCTCCCGGCATGGCCCGGTAGAGGGCACCGTGATACCACCGCGGGCCGCGCCCCCGAAGAGGTGCGGCCCGCCGTCGTGCTTTACATGTGTCTCCTTGTTCAGGAGCCCTTACTGCTGTGCGGCGTCCAAAGTGACGTCGAGGTCCTGGGACTGCCCCCCGCGCTGAATGGTCACCTTGACCTTGGAACCGGCCGGTTGTTCGCGAACTGCCGCCGTCAGTTGATCGGGGTCGCTGATGGCGTAATCGCCGAACTTGGTCACGACGTCGCCCACTTTGATCCCGGCCTTCGCCGCAGCAGAACCCGAGGTGACTGCCGCCACTTCGGCCCCGACGGAGAAGCCCGAATCACTTCCGGTGGAGGTCTTCGCCCGCACCGACACACCGAACTGGGCGTGGCTGGCCTTGCCGGTGTCGATGATCTCCTGAGCCACCCGCTTGGCGTTGTTGATCGGAATGCTGAATCCCACGCCAATGTTGCCGCTCGAAGAAGATCCTGACGTATCGCTTCCAGCCGAAGCGATCGCCACGTTGACGCCGATGATCTCGCCCTTGCTGTTCACCAACGCACCACCGGAGTTGCCCGGGTTGATGGCCGCATCTGTCTGGATCACGTTGATGGAGATCGAAGCAGCGCCCGCCGTCGTCTGGCTTTGGCTACCATTCGGGGGCGCGAACTGGAAACCTTGGCCGCCTCCCTGGGAGTTATCGGTTCCGTTCTGCGGCGCTGCCGAAGAGGCCACGCTGATGGTCCGGTTCAAGGTGGAGACGATGCCGTCGGTTACCGTTCCGGTGAGGCCCAACGGTGCACCGATTGCGACGGCGGTGTCCCCCACGTTGACCTTCGATGAGTCACCCAGTGCGGCGGGTACCAAACCGGAGCCGTCGACTTTGATAACAGCCAGGTCCGACAACGGATCGGTGCCCACCACAGTGCCCTTGAGCACCTTCCCGTCGCTCGTCCGAACTTCAATGGCTGCGTTGGAGGCCGCGCCATCCAATGTCACTACGTGGGTGTTGGTCAGGATGTGTCCTTTGTCGTCAAGAACGATGCCGGAACCCGTACCTCCTTGGCTACCACTGGTGGCCTTGATGGTCACCACGCTCGGCGACGCCTTGGCTGCAGCGGCCGTGATGGCATTGACGTCGTCCTTGTTATTGACGATCACCGTGCTGGACTGCGCACCGGTGGCGGCAGCGGGTGCCGGGTGCTCCCACAGGGCATTGCCCCCTGCCACCACGCCGCCGCCAATGAGCCCTGCAGCGAGCATGCTCGCCACCAGGGTCCCGACGCCGAAGGCCGGCTTGCGCTTGGGAGCCGTCCCGGAGGAATGCCCGTGGCCTTGCTGCATGCCACCATGCTGGGCGCCGTACTGCCCGGTGTTCTGGAACTGAGGGGCGGTGTGGCCGGTGGTCGGATTGGCAGCACCGTAGAACGGTTGCTGCTGCTGGTAGGCCGGGCGCTGGTCGGGACCCTGATGTGCGCCGTAGGGGCCTTGTGGCTGGGCGGGGCCTTGGAACTGGCCGGGAGCTTGGGGCTGGCCCGGATTCTGGGGTTGGCTCGGGTTCTGGGGCTGCCCTGGGTTCTGGGGCTGGCCGCTTTGCTGGTCCGGACCCGGATACGGTGTTCCGCCGCCGGCTTGATGCATCTGGGTGGTCGGGGGCTGGAATGCCGGCAGTGGGGTGGCGGCATGGGTTCCGTCGTGCCCACCCTGTTGCTGCCCGGAGTTCCAGGCGGACTGGGACGTAGCGGCACCGCTGTTCGCGGTTCCTTCTACGTCCCGCGGCTCAGACGCCTCGCGGTTCTCTGGTGCATTGCCCTGCGCTGGGTTCTCCGTCATGGGACTTCCTTTCATCCTCGTCTTCCATAACTATGTACCCAATTACTGGATCATAAGCGGACGTTCGCTGGGAGCTTGCTGGAAGTCATGTACGAGGTCTCGGCGCTAGGGGATCGATGGCAACAAACCGCAGTAACGAGCCAGTCATCAACTTCTCTCCAGTGTTTCGCTGGTGGCATATTCACCGCTGTGGACGCTCCCGGAGGTGCACCATAGAATCAAGAGGAATTGCCACAGCGACCTGCGGCTTTACACACCATGCGTGGGGGCGCTGAGCATTCTGTGACGATTGGTACGCCTTGTCCCAGTCGCAGACGTGCTGAAGGGTTGCACATGCGGTCGATAATTACACGCGTACTCGCCGTCATTGGCTTGGCTGGAATGTTGGCACTGCCAACGGCTGCGGCCTGGGCAGAGGATCCGGTGACAATTCCAACCGGCCAGAACATCGTTGACAATGCCAACGTTCTGGGCGGCCGCAAGGCCGAGGTCCAGGACGCCATCCAAAAGACCCTGAAGGACCACAAGTACAACTTGTATGTTGTAACTGTTAACTCCTTCGACAACCCGTCATCCCCGCAAGCGTGGGGCCAGGCCGTTGCCTCAAAGAAGGGCATGGGACCGGCCGACGTCATTCTGGCCATTTCCACCTCGGGCCAATATTATTTTGCGCCGAACTCCGCCAGCGCCATTTATCCCAAGCGGTCCAACATCACCCAGAACGCTATTGCTGCAAACCTGGGCGGTGGCAAGAGGGACTATGCCCAGGCGGCCATTGATACAGCGGCAGCCATTGGTGATGCGGCCGGTGGTGGAAGCGGAAGCGTGCCCAGCGGAAACGGAAGCGTCGGAGTGCTGGTCGGCGTCGGCGTCGTTGCCGCGGGCGGTGCGGGTACGTATCTCTACTTGCGCAACCGACGCAAGAAGAACGGCGCAGCAACCGGTGCCGGCTACGGCCCCCAAGGGCAACAAGTCGATCCGCTTGCCGGCCTCAGCATTCCTGAGCTGCGCCAAAAGAGCGGCTCCCTCCTGATCGAAGCCGATGATGCCATCAAGTCCAGCGAGCAGGAACTGGGCTTCGCCCAGGCCCAATACGGTGATGCCTCCGTCGTCAATTTCACCAAAGCCCTCCAAGAGGCAAAAGACCACATGACGGAGTCTTTCAAGCTGCAGCAACAGCTTGATGACCACATCCCGGACACAGAAGAGCAGCAACGTAGCTGGCTCGGTGAAATCATCCGTCGTTCGGAAGCCGCCCTCAGCTCGCTGCGTGACCAGAAGGCAGACTTTGACTCCCTCCGGGAGTTGGAGAAGAACGCTCCTCAAGCCCTCGCCGCCGTGACGAGCGGCGCCAGGGACGCCGAGGCCAGGATCGCCGGTACAGAGCAATCCCTTGAGAACCTGCGTACCAAATACGCAGAGTCGGCTTTGACCCAAGTTTCGGACAACATCCTGCAGGCCAAAGAGCGTCTGGCCTTTGTGCAGCACGCTGCCGCGACCGCCCAAGAGAAGCTGGCGTCGGGTGAGAACAGCCTGGCCGCCGTCGCCGTCCGTGCAGCAGAGCAGGGCCTGCATCAAACCACAGTCCTGATCGATGCGATCTCCAAGACAGCGGCGAGCCTCGATGAGGCAAGGAACTCCCTCGAAGGTGCCGTGGCAGAGGCAAGCCAGGACTTGGCTCAAGCCCGGGCAATGATTCAGTCGGGGCAACACCCTGAACTGGCCGGCCCTGTTGCTGGCGTCGAGGCTGCATTGGCCCAGGTCAAGGCCGAGATTCAAGGTGGCAAGATCGATCCCATTGCGACCCTCGCGCGCGTGTCCTCGGCGCATCAGGCTTTGGATCAGGCGCTGTCCGGCATCCGGGACCAGCAAGAGCAGGCACGGCGCGCGCAGGCCGCCATGCAACAAACCATCATGGCTGCGCAGTCGCAGATCAGCGCAACGTCCGACTACATCGCGGCCCGGCGTGGAGGTGTCGGCACTGAAGCTCGCACGCGTCTTGCTGAGGCACAACGCAACGTCGACTACGCGCTGTCCATCTCGCGCAACGACCCCGTGACCGCATTGACCTATGCCCAACAAGCGCACTCATTAGCGGCGCAAGCGGCACAACTGGCCCAGGCAGACGTAGACCACTTCGGCTACGCCGGCCAAGGTTATGGCCGCGGAGGGATGTTTGGCGGCGGGGGCGGTGGTGGTGGCCTAGGCGGAGCGATCCTGGGTGGCATCCTCATCAACTCCATCCTCAACGGTGGAAGTGGCGGCTGGGGCGGCGGTCACAACGACGGCGGAGGCTTCTTCGGCGGCGGCGGCGGAGACTTCGGCGGCGGCGGAGATTTCGGCGGCGGTGGCGACTTCGGCGGCGGCGGCGGAGACTTCGGCGGCGGTGACTCCGGCAGCTTCTAACCAACAGACCACGTGGGTCCTTCGCCCACCTCGACGCGGTACAACAACTGATCACTGACTTCAGTAAAAAACTGAGCAGGACGAAAGGCAACACCATGGTTAAGCAGTCCATTTTCGGCCGGATCTCTCAGCTCGCAAAGGCGAACATCAACGCGTTGCTCGACCAGGCTGAGGATCCCCAGAAGATGTTGGATCAGATGGTTCGCGACTATACGAACAACATTGCCGAAGCCGAGTCGGCGGTCGCGCAGACTATCGGTAACCTCCGTATGCTCCAAGCGGACTACAACGAGGACATCAAGAACGCCCAAGACTGGGGCAACAAGGCATTGGCGGCGTCCAGGAAAGCGGACGAGTACCGCTCCGCTGGAAATCCAGTAGACGCCGAGAAGTTCGATAACCTCGCCAAGGTGGCCATTCAACGCCAGATGGCCGCTGAGTCTGAAGCGCGCACCGCAGAGCCCAGCATCGCTTCCCAGTCCGAGGTTGTGGACAAGCTCAAAACCGGCCTTGACCAGATGAAGAACAAGTTGAACCAGCTCACTGCCAAGCGCAACGAGCTGGTGGCCCGTTCCAAGACGGTCGCGGCACAGAATCAGGTCCACGATGCCCTCAAGAGCATCGACATCATGGACCCCACCAGCGAAGTGGGTCGTTTCGAGGAGAAGATCCGTCGCGAAGAGGCAAAGGTACTCGGCCAGCAGGAGCTGGCCAGCTCCAGCCTCGACGCGCAATTCAACCAGCTGGAGGATCTTGGAGAGCAGACCGAGATCGAGGCCCGCCTGGCCGCATTGAAGTCTGGCGGCTCCAAGCCCGCGATTTCTGCCGGCGCCCCCGCCGCCTCCGAGGCGACCATCGACGAAGCCGACTTCGATAAGCTGTAGGGCAGCTTGGGGAATTGCGTAGGCATTCCCGCACTGCAGGAAGGAGATGGTCGGATCCTGTTCGGGTCCGACCATCTCCTGTCTAAGCGGGAGCGCTCGTAGTCTAAGCCGGAGCGCTCGTAGCGGACGGACCGGTGCTTGTATCTGTGGCCACTTCGGCCCTGATCTCGAACCCTTTTGGATGAAAGTACGTCACCGTGCACTCCAAGACTTCGCCATGGGCGCCCAGGGTGGTTCGCTCCAGACGAGGCACCACCGGGAATGCACGAACATTGAGGGCGTCTGCCAAGTGGTCCGGAGGTGCTTGCATTGTCACCGTGATTTCGGCCCGCTGCAGGGGCTTGCGGGTCCGATCTTGAATGACCTGGTAGATGGAGTTCCGCTCTGCATCGGCGAGGCTGATGTGCCGGCCGATGTGCGAGGGTATGAAGATCTCCGCAATGGCATACGGCCACCCCGCGCTCGAATAGGATCGGCGGATCACCAAGACCAGATTGTCATCGGACACCAGCTTGGCAGGAACCGTCCGGTCCTTCTCCATCCACTTGTACTCAATGAGACCCTTCACGGTCTTCATTCCAGCCGCGGTGAAGGTTTCCATGAAAGGCGCCAGTCGATTGAGCATGCGCACGGGGCGCTGGGCCATGACAAAGGTGCCCTTGCCTTGCCTACGCACTACAAGGCCCTTCACCACCAGGCCCTCGATTGCCTTGCGGACGGTGGTGCGGCTGACACCATACAGATCCATCAGCGATTCTTCAGTAGGAAGCCGTGCGCCTGGCTCCAAACGGTTCACCTGTTCCATGAGGACATCCGCCACCTGCTGATACACAGCTATGGGGCCGTCTCTCTGGAGGACTTGCCGGCCGTTGCCGAGTTCGTAGTCTTCGCTGACCATGTTGGATCCCATCAATTCTGCGCGCCGCCAATCCGCGTTCGATGCTAGCACTGCGCTTTGGGTTGGCGGTCACTATCGATGCAAAGAAGGAGCCGGGATTAGATAAACGAGAAGGTCCGGATCAGCAATGTGATCCGGACCTTCTTTTCAGTTGCGGGGACAGGATTTGAACCTGTGACCTCTGGGTTATGAGCCCAGCGAGCTACCGAACTGCTCCACCCCGCGTCGCAAGAACTACTCTACCCCACCCTGGGAGGCGCGGGTGACGATATGCGGGCAAGGTGCTCGAGATCACTCGAACGCGCCAAGGGACTCCCCTGCCGACTCAAAGCGACCTCCGGCGTCGCGGTTTCCGCACTTGATGGCAAACAAAAAGGTCCGGATCACCAATGTGATCCGGACCTTTTCTTCAGTTGCGGGGACAGGATTTGAACCTGTGACCTCTGGGTTATGAGCCCAGCGAGCTACCGAACTGCTCCACCCCGCGTCGCAAGAACAACACTACCGTCCCGTGAACGGCGAACCAAATCCTGGTGACGTGACCTGCGTCTCCCCCCGCTCATAGGGTTCACGAGAACGCGATCTGCAGTCGCTTAAGGGACCGACGACGGCGATCAACCGGCTGCCGGGCAGCGAAAAGGGCCGGTGCCGTCCGAAGAAACGAACGCGCACCGGCCCAGCTCACCCGCCCGTGGCTTAGCCGCTCGGTGAGGGCGAAGGCGTAGGGCTCGGGGTGGCGCCTTGGGTCGCCGGGGTACTGGGCGTTACACCCAAACGCGTCTCGGCATCAATGGCCTTCTTCAGCGCTGCGGACAGGTTAGCCTGCTGGGTCCCGTAACCAGCAAAGTCGCCCTTGGCCAAGGCAGCCTGGCCATCCTGGATAGCCTTGTTGGCATCATCCAACGCGGCCTTGAGCTCGGCCTTGGCATCGGTGGTGTTTGCCGGCGGAGTCGTGGTGGTCGTGGCAGGCGGCGACGTGGTTGTTTGCCCATTGTTTGCCGAGTCCCCCGCCTTAGCGCCGGAATCTCCCCCAAACAGCTGGTCCAACGCCGCGTCGAGCGTTGGCGCGAAGCCGATCTTGTCACCGAAAGCAACCAGCACCCTTTGAAGGGTGGGGTACGAGGTTTCCCCCGTCGACTTCAAATAGACAGGTTGGACATAGAGGAGGCCTCCACCTACAGGCAACGTCAGGAGGTTTCCATTCAGCACATCCGATGCACCTTGGCGCAAAAGGTTCAGTGCCTGAGAGACGGTGGGATCGGAGTTGAACTTGTTTTGCGCCTGCCCCGGCCCCGGAACCTGAGTGTCCGTAGGAAGTTGCAGGAGCCTGAGCTTGCCGTAGGTATCAGCCTTTACGCCCTTGACGTTGCCGGCGTCGGAATCTGCGGCGAGGAAGCCGTACAAGATGTTCCTGGCGTTGCCATTGACCGTTTGGGGAATGAAGGAAGAGGTCAATTGGAAGGCAGGCTTGGTCTGGTCCGGCATCTGCAGTGACATGTAGAAGGGCGGCTGCTTGACTGCCTCGGACACTGTGGGATCGTTCGGTACGCTCCAGGCATCGTTGTTCTGGTAGAAGCTGTCCGGATTGGTGACGTGATAGCGGCCCAGCAGTTCGCGCTGGACTTTGAACAGGTCCTCCGGGTACCGCACGTGGCTCATGAGATCGCCGGACATCTCAGAATAGGGTTTGATGACGTTCGGGAAAATCTTCTGCCACGCCTTGAGGAGTGGATCCTGGTCGTCCCAAGCGTAAAGGGTCACCGAGCCGTCATAGGCGTCGACAGTGGCTTTGACCGAGTTCCGGATGTAGTTCACCGAACTGTTGGGCAAAGCGACTGTTCGGCCCGAAGTGGTGAGGGAGTCCGCCGTCGCGTTTTGCAACTGCTGAGGCTGGGAGTACGGGAAGTACTGACTGGTGGTGTAGCCATCAACGATCCACTTCACCCGTCCGTCCACGACAGCCGGATAGGCATTGCCATCGATGGTGAGGAAGGGAGCAAGCTTCTCTACGCGTTCGCGCGGATTCCGGTCGTACAAGATCTGGGACTTGTCGTTAACGCCGTCCGACAACAAGAGGTCCGAGGACTGGAACTTGATGGAATACAGCACCCGGTTCAGCCAGTTCCCTACGCTCGGCCCACCATTTCCTTTAAAGGTGTACTGCGTGTCTCCGCTGCCGGCCGGCCGGTCCTGCTCACGCTGTTGAGCACCCTCCGGCCCTCCGACGATGGAGTAATCAGGCGAGTTCTCGCCGAAGTAGATGCGCGGCTCGTAGGAGGTGTCCGTACCGAGAACTCCCGTGGAGGGGATGCCGGACTCGAGGAAGTCCGGTTTGCCGTCGACGGTGAACTTGTTGCCTTTAGCCGCAACTACGCCGTAGCCATGTGTGTAGACGATGTGGCGGTTTACCCACGTTTGCTGGTTGGCGCTAAGGCCATCCGGGTTCAGTTCACGGACCGCAATGACGGTGTCCTGGACCTTCCCGCCCACGGTGTAGCGGTCCACATTCAAGGTCTGCGGAAACTGGTAATAGGGGCGATACTGTTCAAGCTGCGAAAAGGCGGACGAAATGAGGTTCGGGTCCAAGAGCCGGATGTTGGCCGCAGTTTGCGCGTCCTTCGCCAGCGCACCACTCGTGGCGTTCGTCGTCGCGTTGTAGGCCGACACGTCGATCTTGTCCAAGCCGTAGGCGGAGCGCGTCATGTTGATGTTGCGGCCGATGTATTCCTTTTCCAGCGTGTTCTCCGAAGGCCGGACCTGGAACTGCTGGATGACCCACGGATAGACACCGCCGGCCAAAATTGCGGTAATGACCAACATCGCCGTTCCGATGACAGGAAGGCGCCAGCGGCCAACGACGGCCGCGATAATGAAAAGTATGGCCACTAAACCTGCAGCTACAGCGAGGATTGCCTTGGTGGGAACAACCGCATTGACATCCGTGTAGAGCGCGCCGGCCCAGTGACCGGAAGAGCTCTGAACCGTTGTGTACCTGTCCAGCCAGAAGTTGATGCCCAACAGGACAAGGAAAACCGCCCCAATCACCGCGACATGGATCTGGGCGGCGCGGCTGGTGAAGATGCCCCGTTCCAAAAGGCGGATGCTGCCGTAGAGGTAGTGCGTCAAGATACCGGCGATGCCAGCAACGATGGCAATGCTGATGAGGAAGCCCGTCACGAATCCCAAGAACGGAAGTGACATCAAATAGAAACTGATGTCGAGGTTGAACTGGGGATCGGTCTGGCCGAACGGCACTTGGTTGAAGAACAGCAAGGCCTTTTGCCACTGGCTTGCTGCCGCGCTTCCGGCGAACAGGCCAAAGAGGATGGGGAGCCCGATCATCACCACGCGCCGCACCGGCTCGAGCTGCGCTTGGTACCTGTTGAGGTTCTCGCGCGCTTCAGAGTCCGGGGCGTAGACCGGCCGGGCTTTGTAGGCGATGCGGATGGCGAAGTAGACACCGGCGAACATCAACGCAAACCCGATCAGGAACGTGATGATCTTGGCCAGGTTTTCGCGTAGGTACACTTCGAAAAAGCCAAGCTGCTGGTACCACAGGACATCAGTCCACACGTTGGCGAAGAAGATGAACCCGACGACGACGACCGCCACCACGATCAGCGTGGGAGTCAGGACTCCCCGTCTCAGCGGCGATCTTCCGGACGGGTTGGAGCTGGCGGGACGAGACAAACTCTGTACCTCATTGGGGTCGTCAGTGAACAATCGGTATGCGCGTGCTTAACATCCCCGGCCCGTTGAAACCTGGCAGAGTCCGTCATATGTGCCACGAGTGGCAGTCGAGCTAAGTTCCACGGTCAGTCTAGTTGTTTGTGCAGGTCGGAAGTCCTTTAACGTCCCCTCCCGATGCAAACTGTTTTACTGCGGCCGTCGCCTCCGCCAGAGTTTCAACCTTAACTACCTGCAATCCGTTTGGAATGTGGCCCACGACGTCCCCGCAGTTAGCCGCCGGAGCGAGGAAAAGAGTGGCTCCCTGCTGCTTGGCCCCGATCATCTTCTGGGCGATGCCACCGATGGCTCCCACTGCGCCGTCGGGAGTTATGGTCCCTGTGCCGGCAATGTGCTTTCCGCCGGTAAGGTCACCCGGCGTGAGGGTATCGATGATGCCCAGGGCAAACATCATCCCTGCACTGGGACCGCCGACATTGTTCAGGGAGATGTTGACGTTGAAGGGGAAAGTGAACCCGCTGGCCAGGAGCACGCCCAGTATGTACGTGCCTGAAGGGTTCTTGGTCGGCGTTATGGTCGCAGTCACTGACTTACCGCCACGGTCCACGACGACGACTGCCGGAGCGCCTGCCCCGGCGCCGAGTTCAGCTTGTATTGCGGCCAAGGACGTCACCGGTTTTCCGTTGATGGAAACAAGGCGGTCGCTTTCTTGGATCTTTCCCGCCGAGGGTGACGAATCGGAGAGTCCAGCCACGGTAAGCCGTTGCTCAAACGGGATCTTCAGTTGGCGCAACGCTGCCGCGACCGCGTTTTCCTGGGAGGTCGCCATGTCAACCTGCCCCTGCTTGGCGGTGTCCTGCGCAGTGCTTCCCTTGGGATAAATCAATTCCTCGGGGTACACGGCCTTGGAAGGATCCAGCCAACCCCGAAAGACATCCAGGATCGTCGCGGGACTTTGCGGACCGCCTGTGGTGACCACCGTGGTCAAGTCAAGGTCTCCCTTGGCGGGGAAGGACTCGTGGCCGGTAACGGAAATGACTGGCTTGTCTCCATCTTTACCCAAGGTATTGAAAACAGGCCCCGCTGACTCCACGACGTAAGGCACCGGCAAGGCAGCAGCGCCAACGCCGAGGCCCAAGGCCAAAAGCCCTGAGATGACCATGATCGAGTACCTGACGTCACGCGAAGGTGCCGTGGCATCTGTGGCGGGACCGGCGTCGTTCACTTGGCGCGGATCCACGGAGCCTTCTGAATGGGGCGATGTAAGCATGGGGGCCTTTCTGTGCCGTCACAGCGACGTTGGTACCGGGGCGCTACGACGAGGATGCACCAGACATCCACACTACGCGGTCCCCCAGTTCGGAGGCTGCTTTGCCTACAGCGAACGTTGCGCCAACCGGGCAGACAGCCCTCCCCCATCGGGGTACGGTGAAAGGGATCACCAGCCAGTTCGACGATCGGCGACACCATGACTTCCAACCCGAACAACCCGTCAGAAGATGATGACACGCCCAAAGATCCGCTGGCCGAAATGCTGCAGAATCTGATGGGCGGACAAGGGATGGGCAACATCGATCCCGCCGAACTGGCCAAGGCCGCCGGCCTGCCAAACGATCCCCAACTGCTTCAGCAAATGTTCTCGCAGGTCCAAGCAATGATGAGTTCCACCTCCGAAGGACCTGTAAATTGGCAGCTCGCCCACGATAACGCCCGCCGTGTGGCAGCGTCGGGCAGCGATCCATCGGTCAGCGCCCACCAGTCCAAGGAGATCGATGAGGCGCTGAGGCTTGCCGAGCTGTGGCTGGATCCTGTCACGGATCTCTCCGCCACCGGACTCATTGGCCGGGCGTGGTCCCGTGCTGAGTGGGTAGAAGCCACTCTGGGCACGTGGAAGCGTTTGACCGAGCCCGTGGCAAACAGTATCGCCAACGCGCTTTCCGAAGCCCTTTCCCAGCAGATGCCTGAGGAAATGAAGTCCATGATGGGCGGCGCATCGTCCATGCTGCAGAACATGGGCGGGGCCATCTTCGGGATGCAGCTGGGGCAAGCTATCGGCGCGCTTTCCGCGGAAGTTGTGAGCAGCACAGACATCGGCGTTCCGCTGGCCGACCTTGAAATGGCTTTGCTGCCCACCAATGTCGCGAAGTTCGGAGAAGGCCTGAGCCTGCCGGAGAACGATGTCCGGCTTTTCCTTGCCGTGCGCGAAGCCGCGCACGCCCGGTTGTTTGTACAGGTCCCCTGGCTTCGCGGCCATCTGCTGGGCGCGATCGAAGCCTACGCGCGCGGCATCCACATAGACATGTCGAGGATCGAAGACCTTGCCCGGGACCTGGATCCCAGCAACCCGGAGGGCATTCAGGAGGCCCTGTCCCACGGCGTGTTCATGCCTGAACGCACCCCTGTGCAGACAGCTGCCCTGGAGAAGCTCGAAACCGCCCTTGCCCTCGTTGAAGGCTGGGTGGATGAGTTGACAGCCGAAGCCACGGCACGGGTGATGCCGTCGGCCACAGCGTTGCGGGAGACCGTTCGCCGTCGTCGGGCAACCGGTGGACCGGCCGAACATGCATTCTCGTCCTTGGTGGGCTTGGAATTGCGTCCGCGGCGACTCAGGGAAGCCGCCACGTTGTGGGCAACCCTGAAGGAAGAGCGTGGAATCGAAGGCCGGGACGCTATCTGGCACCACCCGGATCTGCTGCCGACAGGTGCCGACCTCGACGATCCCAAGGGGTTCTCGGAACGACGCCGTCTCGCCGAAGCCAGCGACGGTGAAGTTGACGATGCCCTGCAAAAGCTGCTGAGCGGCGGTTTTGAAACAACGTCCGAACCGGGCGACGACGGCTCAGGCGACGACGGCTCAGGCGACGACGGCTCAGGCGACGACGGAAAAAAGGGCGAGCCCGAATCCGGGACTGACCCCGAACCGCCGGCCAACTAGGCATTTTCGCCCTGGCACGAGGTACTCGGGGCCCGGCCTTCAGTGTGGTGCTGGAGGCTCGGGAGTAGGTGCCTCGGTGCCGGGGTCCGGTCCGAGGCCCCGGGATGTTGCGTAAGCTACTCCGTCCAGGAAAGCTTTGGCGCGCTGGGTTTCAGGGTAAGCCTCAACCAACTTCCAAAAGTCGGCGTTATGACCGGCCACCAGGAGGTGCGCCAGCTCGTGGACGAGGACGTAGTCGATCACCCACTGCGGCATTGGCTGGAGCTTGCTCGATAACCTGATGCTGCCATCAGCCGGTGTAGCCGAACCCCAGCGTGAGTTCTGGTTGCCAACCCAACGTACCGACGTCGGCATTGCGCGGCCGCCGAGGTAAGTCCGCGACAGCAGTGTTGCCTGCTCAGCGAGGGCTTCATCGGTGGCCGGACGACGTTTGCCGCGCCCACCGGCCCCTTGACCCTGCTTCTTCAACTTGGCCAGCATGCGTCCCACCCATTCCCGTTCCTGGGTCCGAGTGAAACTGGCCGGAATAGCGACCACCGCTTTGCCGTCCTCCCAGAAGGCCGCTACGGTCCGGCGTCGTCGCGCAGAGCGACGCACGACGACGGGTGCACCATCCTCTGTCAGCTGGTGAACGGGTGAGTCTGAGCTGGTTGATCGGGCCATCAGAGGACAGCGCTTTCGCTGAGAACTTCCAAGACGGCCTCGCCGTAGCGTTCAAGCTTGGAAGAGCCAACACCGGCCAGGCCCGCAAGTTCCTCCAGCGACGAGGGCCGCGCCTCAGCAATTGCAGTCAGGGTCGCATCCGTAAACACAACGTAGGCGGGAACCTCGGCAGCTTGCGCTACGTCCTTGCGCCACTGCCGCAAGGCATCAAATGTCTGCTCCTCATAGCTGGGTGGGCATTGGTTGCAACGCCCAATCTTGCGCTCCGCACCCGTTGCGAGCATGCTCCCGCAGACCCTGCATGAGGCCGGGGTGGCAGCTTTTGGACGCACTGGCCCTGTTTTACTGCGAGCGCTGGCAGATGCGACGGAGTCCGGCCGCAGTCCTTCCAGGAACCGGGAGGGCTTCCGGTTTGCACGGCCGCCCGGCGTGCGGGCGGTGGACCATGAGAGGTTCAAGTGCTCGCGTGCGCGGGTGATGCCCACGTAAAGCAGCCGCCGTTCCTCGTCAACGTCCTCGGGCGTATCAGCGAAGGAGATCGGCATAAGTCCCTCGCTGAGGCCAACCAAGAACACGGCATCCCATTCGAGGCCTTTCGCGGAGTGCAGCGAAGCGAGGGTGATTCCCTGGACAGTTGGCGCGTGCTGTGCCAAGGAACGTTCCTGGAGCTCATTGACGAATTCGGCGAGCGTGAAGGATTCTCCCCGGTGAACGGCAAGCTCGTCTGCCAAGGCAACCAGTGCGGCCAGCGATTCCCACCGCTCCCGTAGCGCTCCCCCGCTATGCGGCGCAGCATCGGTGTAACCCAATGAGGCCACAATGTCACGGACGATCTGCCCCAGGGGCACTGAGGGCCCCTCAGCTACTGCCCTGGTTGCCGCGCGCAACTGCAAGATGGCATCACGCACTTCTTTCCGGGCGAAGAACCTTTCACCACCCCGAAGTTGATAACCGATGCCCGCAGAGGCCAAAGCTTGCTCGTAAGCTCCGGACTGTCCGTTGGTGCGGAACAGGATCGCAATCTCGCTCGCCTTGACACCCGCGGTGAGAAGTTCCTGAATTCGTCCGGCGACGACGGCAGCCTCCGCCTCATCGTCCGGGCACTCCATGAATCTGGGTGCCGGGCCCGACGGCCGCTGAGCCACGAGCTTCAGGGGAGCCGCCCATGCAGCATCCGCCACAGGTCCGCCGCTACGACGCGAGCCGAGGAGCTCGTTGGCCAGCTTCACCACTTGCGGGGTGGAACGGTAGTCGCGGACAAGTTTGACCACGGTAGCGTTAGGAAACTGATTTTTGAAACCGAGCAAGTGTTTTGGTGACGCTCCCGTGAAGGAATAGATCGTCTGGGAGGCGTCGCCCACTACGCAAAGCTCGTCCCTCCCGCCCAACCACAGGTCCAGAAGCCGTTGCTGCAGCGGCGACACATCCTGGTATTCGTCCACGACGAAGTGCCGGTACTGCTCCCGCACCGTCGCTGCGACTTTTGGGTCCTCCTGAAGGATTCCCACGGTGATGAGGAGAACGTCCTCAAAGTCGATGACGTTCCGATCGGTCTTGAGGTCTTCATAGGCTTGGAACACCCTCGCCACGGCAGTGAGGTCGAACCCACCGGGAGTTCCCCTGCCCACCGCATTCTCCAAGTAGTTGGCCGGGGTGAGCATGGACACCTTGGCCCATTCGATCTCGGCAGCGAGGTCCCTGATCGATGCCCGATCAGTGCTGAGCCGAAGCCGGCGGGAGGCTTCTGCAATCATGGTGGCTTTGTGGTCCAAAAGGCTTGGCAACGTTCCGCCGATGGCCTGTGGCCAGAAAAACTGCAACTGCCGCAAAGCGGCCGCGTGGAACGTGCGGGCCTGAACCGCCGCCACACCGAGGTCCCTCAGCCGACTCCGCATCTCGGCCGCCGCCCGCGCAGTAAAGGTCACTGCCAGCAACCGTTGCGGACTATAGACGCCGGAGTGGACGCCGTACGCAATCCGGTGGGTGATGGCACGCGTCTTCCCGGTGCCCGCCCCCGCAAGTACGCATAGCGGACCCGTCAGGGTGCTGGCTACCTCACGTTGTTCTTCATCAAGGCTTCCCAGGATGCGCTCCTCAAGCGAGCTCCCGGCGTCGAACGTTTCTTCCGTCACGGCTGAAGGTCTTCAATGACGCCGCCATACCAGTGCTCGATCAGTGAACGCGCAATGGACAACCGCGTCGAGATGGTGATTTCCCCGCTCAAGACGGCAGCTTGCAGCTCCTCACGGCTGAACCAGCGGGCCCGCGTAACTTCAACACCGTCGGGTTTGGCGACGGTGTCCTCCGTTGTTGCTGTGAATCCCAACATGAGGGACGCCGGAAAAGGCCAGGACTGTGAGCCCAAGTACTGGCATGCGGTGACACGGACTCCGACTTCTTCGCCTATTTCACGGACCACCGCTTGTTCCAGGGACTCACCTGGTTCAACGAACCCGGCCAGCGTCGAATAGTTTTTGGCATCGACCGGACCTCCGCCGCCAAGGAGAAGGCGGCCGTCAGGGCCCACCACGGTAACGATGATCGCCGGATCCGTTCGCGGATAATGTTCTGAGTTGTCTTGGGGGCATCGTCGCACCCAACCGCCGGATTCGACCTCCGTAGGGCTACCGCACAGAGGGCAATGCCGGTGCGTGGCATGCCAGTTGGAAATGGCGCTGGCCTCGATGAACAAGGCCGTGTCAGTGGCGTCCAGACGTCCGGCGACCTCGCGGAAACCCGCCCACTCGGCATGGGCAGGTAGTGTTGCGGTACCCGGGGCAACCGGCTCGGCGACCGTGAACAACAGCACCGGCGTACCGACCGCCAATGACGAAGGCAGCAAAGTTCTGCCCAGATAGATGGCCTCGCGCCCTGCGGCTGCCAGCGACTCCCACAGCTCTGCTGCCTCGCCAAACCACAGGCCGCCCGCAGTAACCACCGCTTTACGCTGGGAGATCAGCACAGCTTTGGCCGTTCCCGACGAAATGAGCTCCGACACCATGCCCGGCTTCATCCTGACAGCCGACCCCCGATCCACCACGGCCGGGGGCACGGGAAGAACGGTGTCCGTCAGGTGGTTTGCCAATGCCGATGGTTCCGTATAGCTCATATACCTACCGTACTGATTACCACCGTCAAAAAACATTTGGGCAGCCTAAGGCTTGTGGACATATCCAAGGCATTCCGTGCGTTCTTCTGTGGGTGGGCACGGTAGATTTCCTGCGGATCTGGAGACTCGCCGCACTGCATCATGGCCACAGGCGCCAGCCACCCTACCGTGGAAGGCGTGAGAAGAACTCCGCTTGAACTAGCTGCCGTCGCAACCGCGGCAGTGCCCGGCTTGGCGCCCACTGGCACAGCCTACTCCCCCGACGACGACGCCGACTTCGACTCGGCGCTCCTGCTCGACGCCGACGGGAAACGCTGGCGCGTCCGCTCCCCGCGCCATCCCGAAGCGAGCACGCGGTTGGAAACGGAGTTCATGGTTCTGCGGGCTTTCAGTCCCGCGATCCGGGCAGAGCTTCCTTTCCATCTCCCCACCATCGCCGGGACAGTACGCCAGGGCGAGCTCACCACCTTTGTGTATGCGCACCTGCAGGGCTCGTTGTTCTCCATTGAGGACCTTTCGGCGGGCAGCGCTGCCCTGGCCAAGGAAATCGGCTCGGCGCTGGCTGCAATTCACGATCTGCCGCTCTCCTTGGTGATCAATGCCGACCTTCCCAGTTACTCAGCCAACGAGTTCCGCCAGCGGAAACTCAACGAGCTCGACCAGGCGGCGACAACAGGCAAAATTCCGGCGACCCTTCTACGCCGGTGGGAACACGCCATGGAAGATGTGGCGCTGTGGCGCTTCAACACCTCGGTGGTGCATGGGGACCTCCATGAGGACAACCTGATGGTGCAGGACGACACAGTGACTGCGGTTACCGGCTGGACCGATCTGCGGATCGGCGACCCAGCGGATGACTTTGCCTGGCTTGTGGCGTCCAACGAATCAGCCTTCATCCAGGACGTGCTCAATCACTACACCGAGGCCCGCCGCGAGACACCGGATTCACACTTGCTCCGAAGGGCCGCGCTGCTCGCCGAGTTCGCGCTGGCACAATACCTGGTCAAAGCCATGGCGGCGGGCCACGAGGGGATGACGTCGGAAGCTGAATCGATGCTTCAATCATTGGCCGCAGATATCGAGAAGCAGGAACAGCGCGAAGCGGCTGCGCGTGCTGCAGCTGAGGAGGCGGACCGGCAGGCTGCCGAGGACGCCGCCGCGGCGCCTCCCCAGCAACCGACAGTCACGGTTGTCCCGATTTCCGACGTCGGCCCTGCAGTTTCCGTGGCAGCCATACCGGACGAGCCGGTAGTTGCTGACGAGGCTGGTGACGTTGACGAGGCTGGTGACGTTGACGAGGCTGCCAGCGAGCCCGATGCCGGCACCAGCAGCCAGGATTCGACCTCCACGGCCGCGATTAACGTTGTGCAGCTAAAAGATGTCAAGAGCACCGAGGCCACGAAAGACTCCTGACCTCCCTAACCGTTGTTACTCAGTGCTTGGGAAACGATCCGCTCGAGCTCATCGGCGCCGCCGAGGTCGTGCGGCCGCACCAGCGATCCTTCTGCAACGTAGTAGAAGGCGGCGCTGACATCTTCAAGGGGAACCTTCCTTAGCCGGGCCCACGCCAGCCGGTACACGGCCAACTGCACAGCTCGCTCCGTGAGCTGTTGCCCGGAGGGTCGTCGTCCGGTCTTCCAGTCGATGAGCTGCCAGCGGCCGTCGGCATCTTGGAACACGGCGTCGATGCGGCCGCGAACTACGATGTCCCCGATCTTGGTCTCTACGGGTACTTCGACGTAAACGGGGGCGCGCTGGGCCCACTCGGATTCCTTGAAGGAAGCGACCATCTCCTCGAGTCCGTAGGCTTCATCAATGTGTGAGTCCGAACCCGGTGCCTCATCGAGGTCAAGCATGCCCGTGGTGCCGAAAAACTCTTCGACCCATGCGTGGAATGCGGTCCCCTTGCGCGCCGAGATCCCGGGTTCGCGGGGAACCGGCCTGCGAAGCCGGGACAGTACGTCTCCGGCGTTTGCGCCAAGTTCGACGAAGAGTGAAGCGGAGACGTGGCTGGGCAAGTGAACGTCCTGGGTTGCCCTGCCCTGTCTCTGCCGATCCAACAACAGCTCTGCTTCTTGGGACCAACGCTCAGTAACTGCAGGAAATTGCCCACCGACGGGAGCGTCCGGCACCGTCCCGTCCATGAAAGCCCGGACCATCGCTGCTCCGCTGTCCATGGCGGCCCTACGACCAGGCAGGAGCCTCAGGCGTGCCCCTGTCCGGGGATCCGACGGACCCTCAAGGGGGTCGTATGGGAAGGTGGCGACTTCATGGATTGTCGTCAGCGGGCTGGATTCCGGCAGGGCTTCTTCAGCAACCGAGTCCGCGTGAATCTCGGCGCTCCCGTCGGAGGCCGGGAGCACGGAGTCGCGGCCATCGCCTTGAACTGTCAGCGGAGCTAGTTCCGAAATGAACGGAGATAGCTCGGCCATTCCGGAGCGCGACCCGTTCCACGCCGCACTCGAGACCCACAGAACGTGTTTCGCCCTTGTATAAGCGACATACGCAAGTCTGCGTTCTTCCGCTTCCCCATGAGCCTGGACCCGCGACTTGAAGTCCTTTTCGGCGTCCAACCACCCTTTCTGGTCCGGCTGGTCAAGATCCCATTGCGGGAGATCGGCTCGATCGCCTCTCAATGGCCACGGCAAGGCAGCCGAGCCACTGCTCCAGCGCGAGTCCCTGTTGCTGGGAAAGGAGCCCGAGTTCATCCCGGGAACAAAGACGACATCCCATTCCAAGCCCTTAGAGGCATGGACTGTCAGCAACTGGACAGCTTCGCGGTTGGTTTCTGCAGGGGCGACATCCAGGCCGCCTTCTTCGGAGGCCGCTGCTTCCAACCACGAGAGGAACGCCAGCAGGTCAATGCGCTGCGAAGTTTGCAGGAAACCCGCTGCAGCATCTTGGAACGCATCCAGGTTCCGACGAGCCTGATGAATACTGATGCCGGGCTTGGAAGCGACCTCGATGTCCAAGAGCATTGCCCGCTCAACCTCTCCCAGGAGGGTACTGAGATCGTCTCCGATGTAGCTTCGAAGGAACCTCAGCTCGGAAGATAGCTTGCTGAGGCGCTCCAAGGCGGCGTCGCTCAAAGACCTGCCGTGTCCTGACGACCAGCCTTTTTTGGGGAGGACGTCAAGAGCCTCCACGAGGCTTGCAGAATCGGTGATGTCACTTTCCAGCGTGACGGCTTCCACGCCAGCACCCGCTTCGTTAGCGGGACCGTCTACGGAACCTCCTGCGACGGCGCGGCGGCGGGCCAAGTGACGGGACCAATCCGCGAAAGCCATAAGATCCGCTGTCCCGATTCGCCATCGGGCCCCGGCCAAAAGCCTCATCAGCGCATCTGAGCGGCCGGGATCCGCCAGAACCCGCAGGGTCGCCACCAGGTCCACAATCTCCGGTGTGTCCAGCAATCCGCCCAAACCGACGATCTCGTAAGGGATGCCCTGAAGCTCGAATTCTCGGCGGATGCACTCCATTTGCGCCCGACGCCGGCACAGCACCGCCATGGTGGGCCTGACCGCTGACCCATCTTTTTCTTCCTCGAAAACGGTCCGGCGGTATCGGCGGACATCGCGGGCAATTGCGGCTGCTTCGTCTTCGTCCGTACCGAAACGGCCGATCACCACGCGCCCCTCCACAGCCACCGGGCTCGGTACCAACGGAGGAACAGAAACGGTATCCCCGGATCCCCGCTCACCAGCCGGTCCGGCCAGCGTACTGGTGCGGTTAAGCGGCGATGCGATGGTGTTGGCCGCGGCCAGTATGTTCCTGCCGTTGCGCCATGCCGTGGTCAGGTATGAGGTCGGAGCCACGGCGTACGTCTCGGTTCCGGCCTCGGCATCGACCTGCCGCACAGGGAATTCCTGAACGAAGTGAAAGAGTTGTCCTGCCGAGGCGCCCCGGAATCCGTAGATTGACTGGTTTGGATCACCGACTGCCGTAACAGCATGTCCCTGGCCGAAAAGCCGGGAAAACAGGACAAGTTGAGCATGGGACGTGTCTTGGAATTCGTCCAGCAGCACCACCTTGTAGCGGGCCCTTTCAGTGCTGGCAGCCAAAGGAACGTCATTGGCGATCCGCGCAGCCAGAGCCACCAAGTCCCCAAAGTCGAGCACCCCACGCCGCCTCTTTTCGCTTTGGTAGCGAACCACCATGTCCGCGACGCTGGCACGGGTCCGCAACATGGACACGAGGTCCGCAGCACCCTGCGTTGGGTTCTTCCGGGCCCCTGCCATATAGGGAAGCTGTTCAAAAGCCTGAACGCGTTCCAGCACCCAGTTGCGCACCCCTTCCGGCTCTTGAAGGTGCTCCGCGCATTCGCCGGCCAACTGCAGGACGGCATTGACCAAGGTGGATTTCGCCACCGTGAAGTGCTCGTACTCGCCGTCGTAGGATTCAACGACTTCGCTTGCCAACTGCCATGACTGTGCGCCACCGAGCAAAACAACGTCGCGTTCTATGCCGAGTCGAAGGCCGTGGTCAGAAACTATGGCGCTTGCGTAGGAGTGATAAGTGGAAACCTTGGGTTCGAGGTCGTCAGCACTCAGAAGCCCGCCCGGAAACCCCATGGCAGCCCCGCCGTCGGACGCTACCCGCTGAAGAGTGGCGAGCTTGGAACGGATCCTGCTGGCAAGTTCACCGGCAGCCTTGCGCGTGAATGTGACACCGAGGACTTCCTCCGGACGCACCCAGCCGTTGGCGACGAGCCACACCACACGGTCAGCCATGGTGGCCGTCTTACCGGAACCGGCACCGGCGATGACCAAGCGCGGAGAAAGGGGTGAGGCGATAATCCGAGCCTGTTCCGGCGTCGGGCGGTTCTTCTCGCCCAGCATGTCCGCAACGTCCGACGGCGAAAACCGCGGCTCTGGAAGGCCACCGGCATCGCCATGTCCGCCTTCGACGCCGGCCAGGAGTTCGGTACTCATTCGGTGATCTGCTTTCCTCGTGCGCACAGCGGGCAAATATCGGGCAACCGACACCCATGACCGCCGTATCCTGCTTTGCCGGGGTCGTGACGGGCCTCAAAGGTGGCGCCAGCCATCAAAGTCGCGGCCTCCGTCACAAGGTCCTGGGCCCAGTTCTCGCTGGGGTCCAACGGTTCCTGCTGCTGGACGGAGGGACTCTTGGCTTTGGTTCCCAACTGGGCCAAGACAGCACCGCCTGGGGCGACGTCGGTGGGAAGCGTGACTGCCTCTGGCCCGGATTCCCCGGCCACGGCATCGCGGAAGGCGCCCATCAGAACGGCAGCTTGGTATGCGCCCAGTTGCGGGTGCCTGGCGACCTCGGACTTGCCGGGCTGGCGCTTGCCGGTTTTCAGGTCGACGATCACCAGCCGGCCTTCGGAGTCGATTTCGAGACGATCCACTTGGCCCCGAAGGACTGCATGGCGGGCGGCTACTTCCGCGCTTTCATCCGTTCCAGTGGTATCGCAGTGGGCGGTGGCATCGCCGTGGGCACTGGCGTCGCCGTAGACGGTGCCATCGCCGTGGGTAGTGACGTCGCCGTGGACGGTGACATCGGGAAGCTGGACTTGGAAGTCCTGTTCAACGGCAAGCAAGCTCCTGCCCTCACTGCGCATCATGATCACGTATGAGGCAAGCTTGCGGACCATGAGCTCGGCCCGCTGGAAATCAAGCTTTCCTTCCCAGTTGTCCTTCATCCCCAGTGTGTGCCACCTCTTCACCAGCTCGGAAACATACTCGGAGCCCGAGGCCTCAGGAAGTTCTTGGGCAATGCTGTGGACCAGGTTGCCCAAGCTACGCGCGAAATCGGTGGCAGCCTCTCCACCTGCGGCTTGGACAAACCAATCCAAGGGGGACTTGTGCACCGTCTCGACCTTGGACGGAGATACGGAAACTGTTCCTCCCACGGGTACCACCGGTTCCCTTGAGCTAAGGTCCAATAAACCCCACCACGTGTCCGGATCAGCTCCAGGTACCGGCGGTTCGGCGGTGGCAAGGCGGCCCAGCACGCGCGCAGCCTCCCACGCCGTTCCGGGTTCGCTGGCGGCAGCACCGGTCGCTGACTGGACGTGTTGCCGCAGCTCAGCGACAAGGGCACGCAGGGTCATGGGCCTGTCCACGGGGGTGTAGTCCCGCTGGTACTCCCTTGGTCCCAACGGGGCTACGTAGTCAAGGAATGCCGAGGGCTGTTCATCCTCGGAGGATACTGCCGTGCAGATGAGAACCTGACGCGCCCGGGAGACCGCCGTTGAAAAACTCCTGAGCTCGTCATAACGGATATCACGCAACCTGCTCAACGGGCCGCGCTGGAGGGCGTGTTCCACCCCGTGTTCCACGGCATCCGCGTACAAAGTGCTGCCCAAGAGTTCTCCCCGCAACCGAGTGTTCGGCCACACGCCTTCCTGAAGACCGGCGATGATAACCACGGGCCATTCCCGGCCAGCGGCGCTGGCCGGTGTCATGATCTCAACGCACGATTCCAGCTGGGCTCTCGCCGCAAGGGTATCCATGGGCAATTCCTGGTTCAGTAAGTAGTCCAGGAATTGTTCCGGCCCTGAGCCGGGCAGCTGGTCCACAAACCGCTCGGCTGTATGGAAGAGGGCCATCATGGCGTCGAGGTCGCGGTCTGCGCGGGCGCCGGCTGGACCGCCGTCGATGGCCGCCTCCGCCCATCGGGAAGACAAACCTGTCGCCTGCCACAGGGCCCACAGGACTGATTCCGCATTTGCGCCCGGCCTCCCTACGGCCTCCACTCCGGCGGCGATCACTCGAGCCAACCTGCGCGCGGACGTGCCTTCTATGCCCAGGGAGGCCAAGGCTCCAGGCTGGAGCAGGGCCTCGACCAACAAAACATCGCTGGATCGACCCCCACCTCCGAGGAGTTCCTCGCTCCTCAGCGACTGCCGGAGCCTGCGCAACTCGATTGCTGTGGATCCTCCGATCCGGGAAGTCAGAAGTGAAACCGCCAGCTCAGGGGTCAACTTGTCCGGATCCAGTGCGATGGCAAAGGCTTCGAGGAGGGGCCGGACCGCGACTTCATCCCGCACCGCAGAGTCGGCAACAGGAACCCGGACCGGAATGCCTTGGCCCGCGAGGTAGCGCTGGAGTTGGGAAATCAGGCCGCCGTTGCGCACAATAACGGCGATGTCGCTGAACTCCCGGCCTTCGCGCAACTGCGCTTCGAGAATGCGCTGGGCGACATAACGCAACTCATGGACAGGCGATGGCAGGACGTGTCCTTCCACCGCTCCTCCATAAGTGCGGTCAGCGTCCCCGTCGCCGGCAGCTGGCTGTTCCAGCCTCCTGGCGAGTTGCCCGCCCAAGCGCTGGGAGGTGCGGGCCGCCACCCTCACCCACGCCTCTGCCACCGCCGGCGAGTGCCGGTGGGTGTTCCATAGCGGACAGTGCGTTACTGATTCTTTCTTCCCTCCCAGAAGGGATGGCAGTTCGGCTACCAAATCCGGGCGGGCGCCGCGAAAGCCTTGCACCACAGTGTCCGGCGAGAAGGTGACCACCGCGTCTTTGCCCTCGGCGATGTCGGCCAAGAGCTCGAATACCGCCGGGTTCGACTCCTGGGCGTCATCGACCAGAATCAGCTGCAGTCGCTCCCTTTCTGCGGCAAGAAAAGCGGGAGAATCCTGGAAAATCTGACGGGCCGTGGTGATGATTCCGGCGGGGTCGAAGGCTTCGGGCATGCGCAGATCCAAGACGTCCCTGTACTCGCTGTAGAGCTCGGCCGCGGCCATCCAATCGGGACGTCCGCATTCATAGGCAAGCCCCACAAGGTCTTCCGCGGTCCGTCCCGACTCGATAATTCGATCAAAAAGCTCGCGGATCTCATGCCGGAATCCACGTGTGGGCAAGGCTGCGGCCAGGTCCGCCGGCCACGGCAACTGATTCCCGGACCTGACGTGCCCCTCGAGCAGTTCCTTGATGATGAGGTCCTGTTCCGGGCCCGAGAGTAGCTTGGGTGGCCGAGGCAACGGCAGGACGCCCTCCGCCTTGGCGCGGCGGATGACGTCAAACGCGTACGACGCCCAGGTACGTGCCGGCGTGGTACTGAGGCTGCGATCCAACCGTCCGGTAAAGGTGTCCCGAAGCGCCGCCGCAGCATGGCGGCCAGGAGCGAGGATGAGAATCCTCTCCGGGTCCACGCCCTCGTGATGCACCCGGCGCACGGCGGTTTCAACCAAGACGGTCGACTTGCCGGTTCCGGGGCCACCGGGGACAAGTATTGGTCCGCTCCCCCGACCGAGCGAAACCACGGCACGCTGATCCGGGGAAAGGACAGGTGCCACGAAGCTTGTTTCGCGCGGCGGAAGCAGACGCAATGATGCCGATGCGGAGCGGGGTTTGGCAGGAGTCGCGGTCACACAGTCATTTCATCATCCGGCACTGACAATTTATGGAGCTGACGCTGCAACTGGTCGGAGATCACATCGAGGTAGTCGAAGTCGGCTTCACTTGGAGCCCACCGCGCGGCCGTCAAGTCGACCCGCCAACGGCCTTCGCCTGTCCTGAGGAACGCTTGATAGGAGCCAAGAAGTGGCGTGGACTCAGCAAGGTAATGCTTGAGCGCTTCCGCCTCGTGACCGGGCGGCGCCTCCCCGCTGGCGCGCAGGACCCGCCACCACGGGCCCGAACTCCCGTAGTGGCTCATCACGGCACCCACTTGCCGAGGACCGCCGGCGCCCAGAAGTTCGGCGACGTCGCCATAAGCGACCGCAGCACCGGCCGGAACGAGATCCACGACAGCGAGGGCCGCTGTGACGTACTCCATGCGCATCAGTCCAACCTACCGCTTCAACAGACCAGGTCGTGTCCTGAGGGAGTGTCGTGCCCAATACTGTCGGAGCCGGCCGGTAGCGTAAAAATATGAGTTCCTGGAATACCCTCCCCCGCGCCGCCTTCGACCTCGAGACCACGGGAAAGAACTCCCGCTCAGCGCGGATCGTCACTGCCTCCATCACTGTTGTGGATCAGCAGGGGGAACTCATCTCCGAGCATGAGTGGCTGGCTGATCCGGGCGTCGAAATCCCGGCAGAGGCCAGTGAAGTTCACGGGATAACCACCGAGATGGCCCGGGCTGATGGCCGTCCGGCTGCTGAGGTCACCCGGGAAGTTGCAGCAGTCCTGCAGGAATTGTTCGACGCCGGAACCCCGGTCATCGCCTTCAACGCCAGTTATGATTTCACCGTGCTTGCAGCTGAATCGGCGCGCCACGGCGTCCCGCAGCTGAGCCGGTTCCCGGTGCTGGATCCCTATGTCATGAACAAGCAAGTGGACCGCTACCGCAAGGGCAAGCGCACCCTCACCGCCCTGTGCGAAGAGTACGGGGTGGACTTGGACAACGCGCATACTTCCGCTGCCGATGCCCTCGCCACGTTGCGGGTGTTGGACGCAATGGCAGGCAAGTTTCCTACGTTGCAGATGCCCGCCTCAAAACTCCACCACCTGCAGGTGGACTGGGCAGCGAGCCAAGCCGCTGATTTCCAACAGTACCTGCGGCGCAGCAAGCCCACAGCAGTGATCGAAGGCCAGTGGCCTGTTTTACCGCCGGAAGATGCGGGCCGGGGCGGCTTCTAGGGCCACGGGTTCCAGGGCGCAGTTTCCAGGCCGCAGCGCGTTCACCCGTTGCGACGTAAGTCACAGTAGGGTCAGGGAACGCCAAGCTCAGTTTGTTATGGGCGGGATTCCGCGGTGAGACCGCAAGTCGGAATGACTACTAGGCAAAACGCCGCGCAGGCAGCGGATCATTCGGCATTACTGAGTGAAGGCACTCATTTGTTCGATTCGGGGGCCCGCTGGGCCCTGATGTCATAATTAAGTTTGGCAGGTTGAAGCCCAGCGACGCAGCCCAACCTTCGCGGCAGCCACTTTCCTGGCCCCCTGCCGAACGTCTCCGTGACCCGATGAAAGTGATTTCTTCATGAAATTCAAAGCCTTTAAGTGGCTCTCTGCCGCCCCGGTGGCCGCAGCCTTGGTGCTCTCCCTCGCAGCATGCGGCGGCGGAGCCTCACAGCCGAGCGGTTCCCCCACCGACGCCCTCGCCGGTAGCGACCAGAAGACCCTTGACAAATTCACCACCGCCAGCGTGACACCGTTGGACAAGATCGATAAGTCCAAGCTTGGCCTGATCACCGATGGAACCCTGAGGGTAGGGACGTTGTCTGACGCCCCGCCGAACATCTTCATCGATCCTTCCGGAAAGTTCACCGGCTACGACAACGAGCTCCTCCGGGCAATCGGCGCCAAGCTCGGACTCAAGGTCGAGTTCGCTTCCACCGACTTCTCGGCTCTCCTGTCGCAAGTGGCGAACAAGCAGTTCGACGTCGGCTCCTCCTCGATCTCCACCACCGACGCCCGCCGCAAGACAGTCGGGTTCACCAACGGTTACGACTTTGGCTACATGGCCGTAGTGACCAAGAACGATTCAAAGGTAACCGGCTTCAAAGACCTTAAAGAGGGTCTGCGCATCGGCGTCGTTCAAGGTACGGTCCAGGACGACTACGTCACCAACACCCTCAAGCTCGAACCGGTCCGCTACCCCGATTACAACACCGTTTACGGCAACGTGAAGAACGGCCAGATCGACGCTTGGGTCGCACCGTCCCAGCAGGCTGAAGGACAGGTCAAGTCCGGCGACAACACCAAGATCGCCGAGAAGGTTGTCAATACCCAGAACTTCACCGCGTATGCCGTGAACAAGGACAACCAGCCTTTGATCGATGCCCTGAACTCGGGCTTGGACGCTGTCATCGCGGATGGCACGTGGGCGAAGCTGACGTCCCAGTGGTACAAGGACCGCCCCACGGCCGCCGAGCAGACTCCCCAAGGCTGGAAGCCGGGCAGCAAGGCCGTCCAGCTCCCCGCCAAGTAACCCGGACGTTCCATGGATATCCTCAACCAATTAGCCAAAACCTTCTTCGACTGGGAGGCGATGGGCCAGGTCATCCCCAAGATGTTCACCGTTGGCCTACCCAACACGCTCGTGCTGGCTGTGATTTCAGGCATCATAGGCACGGCCATTGGCATGGTGCTCGCCCTGATGGGGATTTCCCGGAACGCACCTGCCCGGTGGGTTGCGCGCGTTTACACGGACATCCTCCGTGGCCTCCCGCCGGTTCTCACCATCTTGGTGATCGGATTCGGTTTCAGCCCGATCATGAGGCAGCTCACTGGTTCCACGAGCCCCTATCCCATGGCCATCGCGGCCTTGTCCTTGATGTCAGGCGCCTACATCGGCGAGATCTTCCGCTCGGGTATCCAGAGCGTGGACAAGGGCCAGCTCGAGGCCACACGTGCCTTGGGATTCGGTTACGGTCCTTCGATGCGGCTGGTGGTGGTGCCTCAGGGCATTCGCCGCGTGCTGCCGGCACTTGTCAACCAGTTCATCGCGTTGATCAAGGAATCGTCCCTGGTGTTCATGCTTGGCTTGTTGGCGTCCGAACGTGAGATCTTCCAGATTGGCAAGGACTCGGCGGCGAACAGCGGAAACCTGTCTCCATATGTTGCTGCTGCCCTGTTCTACCTGGTTCTGACCGTCCCGCTGACGCATTTCGTGAACTGGATCGACGCCCGCATGCGTGTGGGACGGCCGGAGAAGAAGGAACCCGATGACGCAGCAGCCGTTGTTGGAAAAGGAGCCCAGTCTTGAGTGAATTCACGTCCGGTTCGTTGACGGCCAAGAACATCCACCTCTCGTTCGGTACCAACCACGTTCTGCGTGGCATCGACCTCCATGTGGAGAAAGGCACGACGGCGTCCGTGATCGGCCCTTCGGGGTCGGGAAAGTCCACGCTGCTCCGTGTCATGAATCGATTGATTGAGCCTGACCAAGGCGACATTCTGCTTGATGGTCAATCTGTGCTCAAGGACAACCCCGACGAGTTGCGCCGACGGATCGGCATGGTGTTCCAGCAGTTCAACCTCTTTCCCCATAAGACGGTTGCGGAGAACGTCTCCCTGGCGTTGCGTAAGATCCGCGGCATGTCCAAGGATCAGGCCCGGAATGAGGCCCTTGAGCAACTGGACCTCGTCGGGCTGAAGCACAAGGCCGACGCGCGGCCGGCCACGTTGTCCGGCGGTCAGCAGCAACGTGTAGCCATCGCGCGTGCCTTGGCGATGCGGCCGGAGGTCATGTTCTTTGACGAAGCGACCTCGGCATTGGATCCGGAACTCGTCAAAGGCGTCCTGGCCCTCATGACCGACCTTGCCAAGGGCGGAATGACCATGGTGGTAGTGACCCACGAGATGGGCTTCTCACGCAACGTGTCCGACGTCGTAACGTTCATGGATGCCGGCGTGGTAGTGGAATCCGGTCCGCCGGAACAGCTGTTCAACAGCCCCCGGACAGAACGGCTTCAAGGATTCCTGTCGGACGTGCTTTAGGGTAAATCCAACCACGCAGCAGGCCCCGCCATCCCAACTCTTCACGTATGTGAGCTTTGGAGGGCGGGGCCTGCTGCTTTTCCGAAGAGCCTATTTACCTGATTTCACGCGCAGCACCGTCAACGCCGCGGCGTCCACCTTTGCCCGGAACGTGGGATCGGCCTGGGCCCTCTGCACCACCGCTTGCTGCATGACCGGAATGCTGGAGGGCTCGGCGCAGACCAGCATGGTTCCACCTGCGCCGAAGAACTTCAGGGCGCGATCCGCCACGCCCCACGGCCTCAGCTGCCCCGCGCTGCACAAATCATCGGATAGGACGATCCCGGTAAATCCGGCATCGCCGCGGAGCATCGTTTGGATGATGTCCGGGGAGAAAGGAGCGATGTTGGCTGGGTCAATGCGGTCGTAGTAGGCGTTGGAAAGCATGACCCACTGGGCGCCGGAGGTGATCGCAGCGTTGAAAGGAGCGAGATCGGGATCCGTACGCGTGGTCACCGAATCATGGACGTTGCTGCTGACATCGGTGTTGGGTACCACCCTTCCCAGCCCTGGGTAGTGCTTGACCACCGGCATGACTCCTGCATCCTTCATGCCCTGGGCAAAGGCGTTTCCCAGTCCAGAAACTTGTGACGGATCGAATCCGTATTCCCTTTGGAAGTGCCCAATTGGCGCGTTCGAGGGGGCAAAGTCCGGACTGGTAACAGTGTCCAGGACCGGAGCGAGGTTCACGTTCACCCCAACGCCGCGAAGCTCCTTGCCCCAGACGGCCGCGTTTGACCTGAGCTTCGCCGGGCCGGCCCCTGCTTGCCCCAACGCCGGGGGCATGGTGGAGAAGCCGGGACCGGAAAGAACCTGAACCAAGCCGCCTTCCTGGTCGGTGGCGACGAAGAGCGGCAGCCCTCCTGTTGTGTCAGTGCCGACAGTGCCGGTCAAGGAGGAGACAACCGAAGCAGCGGCGGCCGCGCCGGCAGTGCTGCGACCGCTCAGATACACATTGCCCACGTGGTAGCGCTTCAGGGCATCGAAGGTTGCCGGGTCGGGGCCCGTGGCTTTGGCTGCCACCATGAAAAGTTGGCCCACCCGTTGCTCGAGGCTCAAGGCGGCGAGGTGTTGCTCCGCCACAGTGGGCGTGCTTGGCGGCGGAGCCACAGGGGCCACCGGCGCAGGGGTCGACGGGGCGGCAGATGGCGTTGAACTAACCGTCGGCGTAGCGCTTGGCGACGCCGGCGGGGTGCTGCTTGGGCCCGTTGAGGAGCGGACCTCCGACGGCGACTGGCCGGGTTTATCGGGGCTGCTTGAACATCCCGTAGCCATCGCCAAAAGGACACCAGCTGCAGCGACTCTCACGCCAAGGGAAGCAATGGACATAGTCTTGAGCATGGTAAACCGTGAATTTCGTTGGGGTCGGGTTTCCACCTACGAGCCTACCCCCCGGGAACCGAAGCTGCCCCGGGCAGGGCCGGATCAGCCGGTGCCCGGGGCGAGGAGAAGGCTAGGCAGTGGCGGCCGCAGCAGCCTGTGCCGCCGCCGGCAAAGCTTCGACGATGCGGTTCATCGCAGCGTCGTCGTGGGCGGCTGAGAGGAACCAGGCTTCGAAAACCGACGGAGGGAGGTAAACACCCGAGTCCAGCATGGAGTGGAAGAACGGCGCGTACCGGAACGTCTCCTGGGCCTGCGCATCATCGTAGTTGTGCACACCGTGGGTGGACGTGCCGAAGGCCACTGAGAAGAGGTTCCCGGCCCGCTGGATGGAGTGGTCCACTCCTGCCGCGTCGAGTGCGCCGGTCAGGGCGTCGGCGAGTTCCACGGAGCGGGCATCGACGAAATCGTAGACCTCCGGCGTGGCATGCGTGAGGGTCGCCACTCCCGCGGCCATGGCCACCGGGTTCCCTGACAACGTACCCGCCTGGTACACAGGGCCCACGGGCGCGAGGTAGTCCATGACGTCGGCACGGCCGCCAAGTGCCGCCGTCGGCATTCCGCCGCCGATGACCTTGCCGAAGGTGAGCAGGTCAGGAGCCCAGCCTTCCTGGCGGCCGGTCAGGCCCCAGTAGCCCGCATAGCCGGTACGGAATCCGGTGAGGACCTCGTCCAGGATGAGGAGGGCGCCGTGTTCGGTGGTAATCCGGGAGAGGCCGGCGTTGAACCCGTCCCCCGGTGTCACCACACCCATGTTGGCCGGAGCGGCCTCAGTGATCACGGCAGCGATGTTGCTCCCGTGCGTGGCGAAGGCGGCCTCGACGGCAGCGAGATCGTTGTACGGCAGTACAAGGGTTTCAGCTGCGGTGGCTTCCGTAACGCCGGCCGAACCGGGCAGCGCCAGGGTGGCCACGCCTGAGCCTGCCGCTGCGAGGAGTCCGTCAAGGTGGCCGTGGTAGCAGCCCGCGAACTTGATGATGAGGTTGCGGCCCGTGAACCCGCGGGCCAAACGTACCGCCGTCATGGTTGCCTCGGTGCCGGTGGAGACCATGCGAAGGCGCTCGACCGCGGCGACGCGCTCCTTGACGATGGCGGCGAGGTTGGCCTCGTCCGGGGTGGAAGCTCCGAAGGAAAGGCCCCGGTCCACGGCTGCGTGCACGGCGTCGAGCACGGCCGGGTGTGCGTGGCCAAGCAACGCTGGGCCCCACGAGCACACGAGGTCCACGTAGTCCTTGCCGTCCGCGTCGGTGAGGTAGGCGCCCTTGGCCGAAACCATGAACTTCGGAGTACCGCCCACTGATCCGAACGCACGGACCGGGGAGTTCACGCCGCCGGGCATCAGGGACCGGGCGCGGTCGAACAGCTGATCGGAGACAGGGGTGTTTGAAGTCATGGTTCCTATTCTTTCAGTGATTCAGGAGCAATAAGGCCAGTGGCGGAACCGCCGGGGAGCGCCGTGACTAGGCTGCGGCCAGTAACTCGGCAACCCGGGGCGCCACTTCGGTGCCGTATAGCTCTATGCACCGCATCATGGATTGATGTGGCAGTGTGCCGTTGCTGTATTTGAGGTCGAAGCGGTCCACTCCGAGGTTGCGCTTGAGCAGGGCAATCTTTTGGGCGACCGTTTCGGGAGATCCCACGTAGAGGGCACCCTCGGGGCCGCACATTGCATCGAACTCGCCGCGGTTGCCCGGGCCCCAACCGCGCTCCGCGCCGATCCGGTTGCGTTGGGCGAGCCAGTGCGGGAATAGCTCCTCGCGGGCGGCCTCATCGGTGTCCGAAATGAATCCTGGGGAGTGCGTGGCAATTTGCCTCATTGGGTGGCCGTACTTTGCCATCGCGTCCCGGTAAAGGTTTACCAGCGGGGCGAAGCGGCGCGGCTCCCCTCCGATGATCGCGAAGATGATCGGATAGCCATATTCGGCGCAGCGCAGCACGGATTCGGGCGTCCCTCCCACGCCGATCCACGCTGGCAGCAGATGGTGCTGCAGTCGCGGATACACCTGGAGCCCGCTCACGTTGGGACGGGTCCGCCCTTCCCAGTGGATGGGCTTTTGGGTGCGCACTTTGTCGAAGAGTTCCAGCTTTTCCTCGAACAAGACCTCATAATCGGCTAGGTCCAGGCCAAATAACGGAAACGACTCCACGAACGAGCCCCTGCCAAGCATCACTTCGGCCCGGCCGTTGGACAACGCATCCACCGTGGCAAACCGTTGGAAGACGCGGATGGGGTCATCCGAGCTCAGCACCGTCACGGCGGAGCCCAGCCGGATCCGGGACGTCACCGCAGCGGCGGCGGCAAGGAAGACCTCAGGCGCGGACACCGCGAAATCGCGGCGGTGGTGCTCCCCCACGCCAAAAGCGTGGATTCCGACGGCGTCGGCCAACTTGGCTTCTTCCAGCAACTCACGCAGTACTTGCGCGTGCTCCTTCGGGTTCCCGTCGGCGTCGAGCCCTGCGTCACCGAAAGTGTTCACTCCAAGCAGGATCCGGTTGGCACCAACGGGGGCCGAAGGATCGGTGGGTACGGCGCTCATCAGGACTCCTTCAGCCAACCTGCCAATTCGGTGGCCCAGTAGGTAAGGATGTTATCCGCTCCGGCCCGTTTGATCCCGAGCACGGACTCAGTGATCGCGCCGCGCCGGTCGATCCAGCCGTTGGCGGCTGCCGCTTCGATCATGGCGTACTCACCTGAGATCTGGTAGGCCGCGACAGGCACAGGGCTCATGGCGGCAACGTCGGCCAGGATATCCAGGTAGCTCATGGCCGGCTTGACCATGACCATGTCCGCACCTTCCTCAAGGTCCAGCTCAACTTCCAGGATGGCCTCGCGACGGTTGGCCGCATCCATCTGGTACGTCCGCCGGTCCCCCTTCAATTGGGAGTCAACGGCTTCGCGGAACGGCCCGTAAAAAGCGGACGCGTACTTTGCCGCGTAGGCCACGACTGCCGTGTTCTTGTGCCCGGACTCTTCCAGGGCCTGGCGGATCACGGCGATCTGTCCGTCCATCATGCCCGAAGGCCCCAGGACATGCGCACCGGCATCAGCCTGGGCCACAGCCATCTGTCCGTAGATGGCGAGCGTGGCATCGTTATCCACATATCCGTCATCATCCAAGACTCCGCAGTGGCCGTGATCGGTAAATTCGTCAAGACAAACATCACTCATCACCACCAGGTCGTCGCCCACTTCGGCCCTGACATCGCGGATGGCCTTGTTCAGGACGCCGTCCGGGTCAAGCGAAGCGGTTCCCCGCGCGTCGCGTACTGCAGGTACACCGAACAGCATGATGCCACCGACACCCAGCTCCACGGCCTCAGCAGCCGCCCGCTTCAACGACTCCGTGGTGTGTTGGACAACGCCGGGCATGGAACTGATGGGACTGGGCTCGGTGAGGCCCTCGCGGATGAAGGCAGGGAGGATCAGGTCTGCCGGCGCGAGGCGGTTTTCGGCAATGAGCCGCCGCATGGCCGGTGTTGTGCGCAGGCGGCGGGGGCGGTGGTTCGGAAAGCTCATGGCAGGTTCCCTTCGTTGGCGAAAACAGATTCGAGGGCGGACACGATGCCGTCCGGAGTTGGTTGTGGGGCGATGGCCGCAACAGTGATGCCCAGCGCGGAGGCCGCTGCCGCCGTCGGAGGTCCTATCGCGATGAAGCAGCAGCCAGCCAGCTGGGGAAAAAGGCCGGCGATGCGACGCACGGCGCTGGGCGACGCAGCTACAACAGCATCTATCCTTCCGGCCTCGAGCTCGTGACCAACCTCCAGCGGCGTGAGGACAAGGGTACTTGTTTCGGAAGGCACGACGCCGGCCGGCAGCTCAGCGGTCAGGCGCCGTTCCTCGCTCGCCGGGAAATCGACGGTGTGGTACGCGGTGACGGCGGTGACGTCCGCGCCCCGTGCTGCCAATCCCTGCCGAAGGCCCGGTGCGGCGAGGTCGGCCTGCGGCAGGAAGACCCGTGCCGGTGCAGGATCCCACAGGGCAAGCAGGCCCTCGGCGGATTGGGTCTCCGAGGGCGCCAAAGCAACCCGGAGGCCGACTGATTCGAGGACGCGTTGGGTCGAGGCACCAACGGTGGCCACCTGGGTTCCAGCGGGAATAAGGTCGACCAGGGCGGCGCCGCGTCCCGCCGCGTTCTCCATCAGCGCACGCACCGTGGTGCTGCTGCTGACCACCAGCCAGTCAAAGCCGCCGGCGGCAAGCGCGTCCATGGCGGCGTCCAGGGATGCTTGGTCTTGGGCCCGCTCGAAGTCGATCAGTGGCAGCAGCAGGGGCTCCGCGCCCAGGTTTCCGAGGAGCGAAGCCAGGGGCTGGGCCCGGTCGGCGGTCCTGGTGATCAGGATGCGCCGACCGGTCACAGCTGAGGTAGCCGAAGGCTTAGGAAGCGGCAAGATCCGCGATCTCCGCGGCACCTGCCGCCAGCAGCAATTCCGCCACTTCGATGCCCAGCAACGTCGCGCCCACAACTGTCAGGCCGTCTGTCGCCTTCTTTTCACGCACGATCTTGGTGCCGTCCACGGCGCACACGGCCGCTTCCAAGTGCAGCATGCTGCCCTTACGGAACGCATAGGCGCCCACGGGGGCCGCGCACCCCGCTTCAAGCCTGGCAAGCACTGCGCGTTCGGCCGTGACGGCCAGCCGGGTGTCGTCGTCGTTCAGTGCGGCCAGGGCCTGGGCCAACACACCATTGGAGCCCTCGGTGGATCCTGCTTGGGGCGGTGCGTCTACGGTGCGGCACTCGATGGCGAGCGCGCCTTGACCGGGCGCGGGCAGCATGAGATCGGTACCGAAGAACTCGCTCACGGTGTCCAAGCGGTCCATTCGCTCCAGTCCCGCAGCGGCGAGGACCACGGCGTCGAGGTCGCAGGACTTGCCGGGAACAACCTCAGCCGTGGTGTTTCCGGGCAGCCCCGGGACGCGTCCCAGACGCGTATCCACGTTGCCGCGGATATCGAGGACTTCAATGTCCGGGCGCGCGGCTCTCAGCTGGGCTGCCCGGCGTGGAGAACCTGTGCCCACCTTCGCTCCGCCCGGGAGTTCAGCGAGCGTCATGCCATCGCGTGCGCACAGCACGTCCCTGACATCCACACGCTTGGGCGTTGCAGCAATACTCAACCCGGGTGCGGCCCCGGTTGGGAGATCCTTGAGGGAGTGCACGGCAACATCGCAGGTCTCAGCCAACAACGCGTCACGCAAAGCCGCTACAAACACGCCGGTGCCTCCCATCTGGGAGAGGGAGCCGGTTTTGACGTCGCCCTCGGTCCTGATGTGCACCAGGTCTACCGGGAAGCCACCAACAGCTGCCAACTTATCGGCGGTCTGCTGCGTCTGCGTCAAAGCCAGTTTGCTGGCCCTGGTGCCGATGCGAACGGTCACTTGGCTGCCTCGGCTGCGGGGTACTCGTCGTGGTCGAGTCCGATCCTGGTACCAACCTCGGCGATGACCGGCTTGGCACCACGGAAGTTCTCGCAACAGTTGGGACGGCACACGTCGTACCACGGCCCGAGATCGGTGACGTGGGGGCGTTCGGCAATATTGTTCTCCGCCGTGCGTTCGCAGATGAGGTCCACCAAGCCGGAGACGAAGGCGGCATGGGTACCGGGGGTTGGAACGCGGGTTGCTTCGATGTTGAGGTTCTTGCACGTTTCCAGTGCCTCGGTGTCGAGGTCCCAGGCCACTTCCATGTGGTCGCTGACGAACCCGAGGGGCACGATGACGACGCCGCGCACACCCTGGGGAGCGATCTCCTCAAGGTGGTCATTGATGTCGGGCTCCAGCCAGGGAATGTGCGGCGCACCGGAACGCGACTGGTACACGAGGTCCCAAGCGACGTTCGGGGCAACAACGTCCATGATGGCCTTGGCGTTGGCCAGGTGCTGGGCGGCGTAGGCGGACCCTTCGGCGAACTCGCGGGGCTCGTCGTCGGACTTTCCCGCAGCTTCAGCGTCCCGGGTGGGGATGGAGTGCGTGGCGAACAGAACGCGGATCTTCGAGTCGGGGTCGGCTTCGCCGGCAGCAGCAAGCTTGCCGCGGACCTCTGCCAGACCTGCCGTGGTGCCTTCGATAAACGGCTGAACCACGCCCGGGTGGTCAAAGTACTGCCGGATCTTGTCCACCTGGAGCTTCCCGTCCAGGCCGGTTTCCGTCAGTGCCAGCCCGATGTCTTCCCGATACTGGCGGCAGCTGGAGTAGCAGGAGTAGATGCTGGTGGTGAGCATCAGGATGCGGCGGTGGCCGGCGTCGTAGGCGTCCTGCAGGACCGGGGCGATGTAGGGCTCCCAGTTCCGGTTGCCCCACAGTACCGGCAGCTCGATGCGGCGCTTGGACAGTTCTGCCTCGATCGCAGCCTTCAGCTCACGGTTCTGCTGGTTGATGGGGCTGATTCCACCAAAAGCGCGGTAATGGTGGGAGACCTCTTCCAAGCGCTCATCGGGGATGCCGCGGCCACGGGTGACGTTGCGCAGGAACGGGATCACGTCTTCCTGGCCTTCGGGGCCACCGAAAGAGGCGAGCAACACGGCGTCGTACTGCTTGGGTTCTTGTCGGCCGCGCTCGGTTACCTGGTTCGGCTCAGTGGAAATGGTGAGCTCACTCATGCCAGGACCTCGGCAATCTCGGCGGCCGTCACGCGGCGGCCGGTGTAGAACGGAATTTCTTCCCGGACGTGGTTGCGGGCATCAGTGGCGCGAAGGTGGCGCATCAGGTCAACGAGGTCGACCAGTTCCGGTGCCTCGAGGCCGAGGATCCACTCCCAGTCCCCCAAAGCGAAGGAGGAGACCGTGTTGGAGATGACTTGGGGGAAGTCACGGCCGAGCATGCCGTGGTCACGGAGCATCTCGCCGCGTTCTTCTGCCGGAAGGATGTACCACTCGTAAGAGCGGACGAAGGGGTAGACGCAGAGCCAAGTGCTGGGCTCAACGCCGCGCGCGTATGCCGGCACGTGGTTCTTGGCGAATTCGGCTTCACGGTGCACGCCCATGGCGGACCAGACGATCTCGGTGCCCGCGAACAGCTTGCTGCGGCGGATGGAACGGACGGCGGCCTGCAGGTCTTCCGGCTTCGCGCCGTGGAGCCACACCATGATGTCCGCATCCGAGCGCATTGCCGACACGTCATAGCTGCCTCGCAGCACCACTCCGCCCTCTGCGAGCGATCCTGTGAGGGCCTCGAATTCCTGGGCAGCCTCGCCGCTGCGCAGGACGTCGGACGAGCGCTTGAAGACCGTCCAAAGCGTGAAGAACTGCTCTTCGGGCCCGGCAGTTTTAGTGACAGATTCGGCAGAAGTGTGGCTCATGGTTCAAGTTTGCCCCGCGCTGGCCGCTAAGTCGAAACGAACTAGTTCTACAAGACGTAGAAGTGATGTAAATCATACTCAGCGGGAAGGCGTCAGGCGGTCGACGGCAAGCTGGGCGCGTGTATCTGCCACCACTGCGGCCAAGCCATTTCCAGCCAGCCACCCGCCAACAAGCGTCAGGCCTCCCACCTCCGCGCACACTTTGCGCACCTCAGCAACACGCTGTTTGTGACCGACTGCCGCAAAGGGCAACGCCCCCGCCCAACGGACCACATCCCAACCCACAATGTCCGTCCGGGACACGGGAACGGTCAACAGCGCGGAAGCATCCGCCAAGGCGGCCTGGAGCAGCGATTCGTCATCCAGGACGATATCGGCCGATCCTCCCGCCTCCTCGCGGCGCCCGTAGGACAGGCGGAGGACGTGCGTGCCGGGACCAGCCTCATCGGCAAGCCAATCCCACTTTGCCGTAGCGTGGGTCAGCGCTTTAGCCATGATGCCCGGCGTTTCCGGCGCCACGAGCACTCCCGTGCCACGCGGACGGCTATCCAACTCCGGCAGGTCGACTACCAGCGTCACGAGGCTTACCAGCGGCCCCGGCGCCGGGCGGAGAACGGACAAGGCGGGCAGGGACTCCTGCAACAGGCCGACGGCGGCCGGGCCGTCGAGCGCAACTACCAGCCTGCCGGCGTCGAACGTTTCGGTACCCGCGGTGACCCTCCAGCCGTCCTGCGTCTTCAGCACTCCGGTAGCACGCGTGGAAAGCAGCAGTTCGACCCCGCGCCGGCGGAGGTCGGCGACCAACGCTGTCACCAAAGTGTTCATGCCGCCCTTCAAACCGGCGACGGCGGAGCCCGCCTTTGCCGGCACGGAACCAGGCCCCGGCCCAGGCCCAGGCGCGGCTTTCTTGCCGGCAGCTTGACGTTGCGCAGCAACAGCGGCAGCCAAGGAACCCTGTGCCCGGAGGCCTGCCCGCAAGCCAGGGGCAACCATGTCAACATCCAGCAGGGCCGGGTCTGCCGAATGAACGCCACCGACCACTGGTGCGACCAAACGCTCCAGTACCCTGCGGCCCATCCTGGCCCGCACCAGCGCCGCGACGCTCGTAACATCAGCGGAAGTTCCCAGGGAGGCCGGAAGCCATCGATCAAGTGAGGCCCTGAGTGCACCAATGAGCCCCAGCGAACGCCGGACTTCAGGATCCCAAGGGTTCGCCGGGATACCGAGAACGCCCGTTTTGGGGAGCTCTTGTGGCCCATCCGGAAGTTGCACCCACGCACCGCCGGGGTGCGGGGCCACGATGGCATCCCCCAGGCCGAGCTCGCGGGCGAGGTCCGCCACCGCGGTGGATCTGGTGGCGAAGGACTCCGCTCCGCTGTCCAACTGCAGCCCGGCAACGACGTGGCTGCCGACGCAACCACCCCAGGCGTCGGTTGCTTCAAGGACGGTGACCGAATGTCCGGCCCTGGCAAGTTCGCGCGCCGCTATCAGGCCGGATATTCCGCCACCCACCACCACTGCGGTGGGTCCGTGTGTGCCTTTTTTGGCGGTGACATGCTCCCCGCGCATCATGGCTACTCCGCGGGGATCGAGTGGATCAGCTGCACCACGCGGGTCAGAACAGCAGGATCCGTTTCCGGCGGAACTCCGTGGCCAAGGTTGAGGACGTGGCCCGGGGCGTGGGCACCAGCGGCAATGACCTCGCGAACGTGGGCCTCCAGGACGTGCCACGGAGCGGACAGGAGGGCCGGGTCGATGTTGCCTTGCAGGGGGACGGTACCGCCCAGGCGACGGTTCGCCTCATCCAGCGGAAGGCGGTAATCGACGCCGACAACGTCAACGCCGACGTCGCGCATGGCCACCAACAATTCGGACGTGCCGGTACCGAAGTGAACCAGGGGTGCGCCGAGGCCGCGGACATGGTCCAGCGCGCGGGCCGAGGCTGGTGCAACGTACTTGACGTAATCTGCCAGTCCCAGGGATCCGGCCCATGAGTCAAAGAGCTGGCCTGCTGAGGCACCGGCTTCGAGTTGCGCCTGGAGGAAGAGTCCGGAGGCGTCGGCCGCCCAGTTGGCCAGAGCCGTCCAGGTTTCCGGATCGGCGTGCATCATGGTCCGTGGCCCCAAGTGGTCCCGGGACGGCTTACCTTCCACCATGTAGGCGGCAAGCGTAAAAGGCGCACCGGCGAAGCCGATGAGCGGCGTGGAGCCCAATTCCGCGACCGTCAGGCGTACGGCCTCACGAATAGGCTCAAGGGCCTCCCACGTCAGCGTGGGCAAGGCCGCAACATCCGCTGCGGTGCGGACCGGCTTGTCCAAGACAGGCCCGACGCCGGGAACGATGTCCACGCCGACGCCGGCGAGCTTCAAGGGGATAACGATGTCCGAAAAGAAGATTGCGGCGTCCACATCGTGGCGGCGCACCGGCTGAAGCGTGATCTCGGACGCCAGTTCAGGGCGTAGGCAAGAGTCCAGCATGGCGACTCCCTCACGGACCTTGAGGTATTCCGGCAAGGAACGTCCGGCCTGGCGCATGAACCATACGGGACGGCGGGAGGGCTTGCCGCCACGGTAAGCCGTGATCAGCGGAGAGTCCGAGGTGCGGCCATCCATCAGCGGATGGGTTGCGCCGAGAACTCCGGCTGGAACGCTGGTGGCCGTACTCTGGGGTGCTGCCGGGCTAGAAGTCATGCCTACGATTGTCCCCAAAATCGCCGGCAAAAGATAACGACAGCCTGTCACGTCCAGGTTGAAGCCCGGACCGGGCTTCGGATGCGATCCCCGGCGTGGCGGGCGTCACTGCCTCCCGTGTGGATTGCCACGGTCCCGTATTGTTCTACCAGCCTACGAAAAAGCTATGATGGGTTTGCTGTGGTTCTTTTCTCATTGGTGGCTACACACGCCGACATCGATCTCGAAACCGTCGCTCAACTGAGCAACGGTTCCTCCGAGCTTGCCTCTGCAACCCTGACGGATTCCCCTGAGGTTTCCGGAGCAGTGGTCTTGGCCACCTGCAATCGCTACGAGGTATACGGCGAAACGTCCAGCGCCGCCGACCTTGAAGCGGCCCGTTCAGCCCTCGTTTCGCAGATCAGCGAACTCAGCGGCCTCAACGAGCAGATGGTCTCCCGCTCCTTCTCCACCCATGTGGGCCCCGACGTCACCCGGCACCTCTTTGCCGTCAGCGCCGGATTGGACTCTGCCGTGGTGGGGGAACGTGAAATCGCCGGGCAAGTCCGCCGGGCACTCATCAGCGCCCAGCAAAAAGGTACTGCGAGCTCGGGCCTCGTGCGGCTCTTCCAGGCTGCTTCCAAGACCGCCAAGGACGTGGGTGCCCAAACCGCCCTTGGTTCGCGCGGACTTTCCATCGTTTCCGTTGCCTTGGACCTCGCCACGGACCTGGCTGAGAACGACGATTGGTCAACCAAGAAAGTCGTGGTCTTCGGGACCGGCGCCTATGCCGGCGCCACGATGTCCCTGCTGCGCGAACGGGGTTGCACGGACATCTCCGTTTACTCGTCCTCCGGACGCGCCGAGGGATTCGTCGCCACGCGCGGCGGAACGGCGCTCGACGCCGACTCCCTTCCGGCTGCCGTTGCGGAGGCCGACGTCATGATTGGCTGCAGCGGCTCGGACAACCAAGTCGAGGCTCAAGACCTCGCCCGTGTCCGTGCCAACTCCGGCAAGCCGCTGATCGCCATCGACCTTGCCCTCACCCACGATTTCGATCCTGCGGTTGGCGAGCTTGACGACGTCGAGCTCCTCACCCTTGAGTCCGTGCGCCTTGCCGCACCCCAGGAGCAAGCCGAATCCCTGACGCAGGCCAGTTCCATAGTGACCAAGGCCGCCCAGTCATTCGAGTCCGAGCGTGAAGCCCGTTCAGTGGACACGGCCATTGTGGCACTGCGCCGGCACACCATGAATGTCCTGGACGCAGAGATGGAAAAGGTCCGCGCCCGGCATGGCTGCACCGCTGCAGCCGAGGAGGTGGAGTTTGCGCTCCGCCGCATGGTCAAGCAACTCCTGCATATTCCCACTGTTCGCGCACGCGAGCTTGCAGCGAACGGCCAGCAGGAGGAGTACGTCGCGGCGCTTGAGGCTCTTTATGGAATTCAGGTAGAGCAGCCGCAGTCCCCCGCCCCGGCCGCGGAGTGCCCGGTGGACCACCAGGAACTCCGCTCCGAGACCGCATAACCGGCTAAATTACCGGTTAGGCGAACGCGTTCACGCCGGTCATCTCTGCAGAGAGTTCCCACAGCTTCCGTGCATCGGCTTTATCGATCGCGTGGGCATCTACTCCTTGGTACCTGGCGAGGGGCGATTCAGGGTCCGTGGGATTGGCGATGTCGCAATCTTCGCAGTAGACCCCGCCATGGCCGTCCAGAGCCGGTGACGTTGCCGCCCACACGGAGGTGGCCGCTCCTTGCTCCGGTGTCTTGAAGCCCTCGCGGACGTTCCCTTCGGCATCCATCCACCCGGCGGCCACCATCTCCTCCTTGGGCAGGTGCCGTTGGAGTTCGGTCATGATGCCCCCTGGATGCACCGCGAAAGCGCGCACGCCCGAGTCCCGGCCCAACCTGTCCAACTCCACGGCGAACAAGGCGTTGGCTGTTTTTGCTTGGCCATAGGCTTTCCACTTGTCGTAGCCACCGGCAAAGTTGATGTCGTCAAAACGGATCGAGGACAGCTTGTGGCCGGTTGAGGACAGCGACACAACCCTGGCATTTCCGGAGGCAACCAGGGCCGGCCACAGCAAGTTGACCAAGGTGTAGTGCCCTAAATGGTTGGTGGCAAACTGCGCTTCCCAGCCCGGACCCAAACGCTGCTCAGGGCTGGCCATGATGGCTGCATTGTTGATCAGGATGTCCAAGGTGCTGTGCGATGCCAGGAACCGGGCCGCAAAATCCTTGACGCTTGACTGGTCTGCCAGGTCAAGGGCTTCAACCACCACAGTATCGCCCACCCCTGCCGCGGCCAGCACGGTGCGGGCATGATCGGGGCGCCGGGCGGGAACCGTGACCTCCGCTCCAGCGGAGGCCAAAGCCTTCACGGTTTCCAAGCCGAGGCCCGAGTAGCCACCTGTAACGATGGCTGTCTTCCCCGACAAATCAATGCCGGCGATAACGTCCGAAGCAGTCGAGCCATGGCCGAAGCCGGAATGGATGGGCAACTGCGGGGTGATGTTCGATTCGTTGATCATGCGTTGAGCTTCCCAGATGGCGCAGAGGGTGGGCAACCAATAAACGATCAGTAGACAGGTTTCTCCGGCTCGATGTCCCGAACCCAGGCGAGGATGCCGCCGTCGAGATGGCTGACCCGGGTATAGCCGGCCTTGCGCGCAGCCTCCAACACGGCAGCCGAGCGCGTCCCTGCCTTGCAGTGGAACACGATGTCCCTATCCTGGGGCAGCTCCACCCACGCTTCACCGGAAAGTATTCGGCCCTGAGGAATGAGGACCGAGCCGTCGATGCTGACAATGCTGTGTTCCCCGGACTCGCGTACATCCACCAGGTCAAAGTCCCGGTCACCTGCATCACGTTCGGCGAGCATGGCCGCGAGATCCTTGGCGGAGACAGTGTGATCCTGGTCTGTCGGTGCAGGAGGCGTGATACCGCAGAAGGCCTCATAGTCGGTCAACTCCGTGACCGGTTCAGCTTCCGGGTCCTTGGACACCTTAATTTCCCGCCAGCTGCCGCCCAAGGCGTCAAAGAGCGCCACCCTGCCCAGCAGCGAACGCCCGACGCCGGTGATCAGCTTCACGGCTTCGGTCACCATCAGGGAACCGACGGCGGCGCACAGCATGCCAAAAACGCCACCTTCACCACAGGACGGCACCGAGCCGGCGGGAGGCGCCTCGGGATAAAGATCCCGGTAGCTGGGCCCGTGCTCGGCCCAAAAGACACTCACTTGGCCGTCAAAGCGGAAGATGGATCCCCACACGTAGGGCTTGCCGAGAATGGCCGCGGCGTCGTTCACGAGGTACCGGGTGGCGAAGTTGTCTGCGCCATCGAGGATGAGATCGTACTGGGCGAACAGCTCCAGCGCGTTGGAGGAATCGAGGCGAACATTGTGGGTGACCACGTTGACCAGGGGGTTGAGCTCGGCGATTGCCTTGCGTGCGGACTCGATCTTGGGCGTCCCCACGTCCTTGACGCCATGGATGACCTGCCGTTGCAGGTTGCTGAGGTCAACGTCGTCGTCGTCCACGATTCCCAAGGTTCCCACGCCTGCGGCGGCCAGGTACAACAAAGCGGGCGAGCCCAGCCCTCCCGCGCCAATGACGAGGACCCTGGCGTTCTTAAGCCTGCGTTGGCCTACAGCGCCAATTTCCGGAATGATGAGATGGCGCGAATATCGCTCAACCTCGGCCGGCGTAAGCCCGGCGGCCGGTTCAACAAGGGGTGGCAGGACAGCGGGCGCAGCGGAGTGGGCAGCAACAATTGAGGCCATACCCCAATGTATGCCCGCCGATGCCGCCAGGTCATATTACCCACCGGTAGAGTGGTCATAACTGCAAGGGAAAGGCGGCTGACTGTGGCTGACGGCACACGGGCAAACGATGGGGCAGCAGCGAAGCCGGACCGGGCAGGATCGCCCCGGTCACCCAGGTTGCCAAGGGACGAACGTCGGGCACAGTTGCTCAACGCCGCCCTGGAGGTTTTTGTGTCCAACGGTTTCCACGGGGCCGCCATGGATGAGATCGCAGAGACAGCTCGCGTCAGCAAGCCCGTTCTGTACCAGCACTTCCCGTCCAAGCGCGAACTGTATATGGCTCTCCTGGACAGCCATCTGGCCACCCTGACCGAGCTCATGCTCAGCGCCCTGAACTCCACTACGGATAACAAAGAGCGCGTCAAGGCCGTCATGCGTGCGTACTACAGGTTCATTGCCGACGACGACCAAGCCCACCGTTTGGTGTTCGAATCGGACCTCATCAACGATCCCGATGTCAGTTCGCGCTTGGAGACGTTCAACAAGACCTTCGCCGACGCCGTCGCACACGTGATCGCCGAAGACACCAAGCTGCCTCCGCTGGAGGCCCAGCTCCTGGGGCGTGGGCTCGCCGGCATGGCGCAGGTCAGCGCCCGGTACTGGCTGGAAACCGACGGTAACCTGGACCTCGATGTGGCCAGCGACCTGATCTATCGTTTAGCTTGGCGCGGAATCAGTCGTTTCCCTAAAGAGTCCTAGGCTACAAATAGAGGACAGACCTAACACTTGATTGGCTTGGAGGCCTTGCTGTGGAAGTAAAGATCGGCATTCAGAACGTCGGCCGCGAAATCGTGCTCGAATCGGCCCTCGATGCTGACGCTGTGGCCAAGATTGTGGCCGAGGCAGTGTCCAAGGGCTCAGAGCTCCGTCTCACGGATGAGAAGGGCCGCCAGATCATCGTCCCCGGCAACGTCTTGGGGTACGTCGAAATTGGGGCTGAAGAGGTCCGCCGCGTCGGCTTCGGCGCACTCTAGAAGCTCAGCAGTCCTACCCAGCAGCAGTCCCACAAGGAGCGCCCATGCTTTCCCTCGTCATCGTGGTCTTGGCTACCATTGCCGCTGGTTTCATCGTGTGGGGAGCTGACAAGCGTCACAGTAGATACGGGACTGTGCTGCCGGCCGGCGTCGCGACCACCGTCGGTGCCCTGGCCTGGATCATCTTCATCAGCGTCGGCTGGGGATACCAGCCGGGCCTGACGTGGATTCCTTGGGTCGCGCCTATCGTGTTGGGAACCATCGCCGCGGTGGCCGTGGCGCTTTTCCTGGGACGTACGCGGACCAAGATCGACACTGCTGCGCTCACCCGGGCATTGCGGCTCTAGCCGCGGTTCACTTAATAGCGGAGGGCCATCACCTTATGGGTGATGGCCCTCCGCTATTAAGCACCTTCAACAACACCTTCGGGCACATCTAACAGGTCCGCTGAACGCGCCTCTACAGGAACTCGGCCCGGCCTTCCATGGCCGATGACGCGAGGGCATGTTCACGTTTGGGGATGCGGCCGGCGCGTTGCGCCAACCTTCCCGCCATGACTGCGTGTTTGAACGCCGCGCCCATCTGCACCGGGTTCTGGGCCCGGGTGACGGCTGTGGCCAGGAGGACAGCATCGCAGCCTAGTTCCATGGCAAGTGCAGCATCCGAGGCTGTCCCGATGCCGGCGTCGAGGACGACGGGAACGGACGCGCGGGAAACAATGAGTTCAATATTGTGCGGGTTCAGGATGCCCAGGCCCGTCCCGATGGGTGCACCCAGTGGCATAACTGCTGTGGCTCCCAACGTCTCCAACCGCAGGGCCAGGACGGGATCGTCATTGGTGTAGGCAAAGACTTTGAAGCCGCGGTTCACCAGCTGTTCGGTGGCGTCCACGAGCTCCACGCCGTCCGGAAGCAGCGTGTGCTCGTCGGCAATGACCTCCAGTTTCACCCAGTCGGTCTCCAATGCCTCACGGGCCAGCTCCGCCGTCATGATGGCATCTTTTGCCGTGAAGCACCCTGCGGTGTTGGGCAGTACCTTGATGTTGTTGTCCACCAGGAGTTGGAACAGCGAGCCGGTTTCCGCTGGGGAATACCGCCGCATGGCGACAGTGGTCAGTTCCGTGCCGGAGGCCAAAAGGGCGGCGCCCAGCCCGTCCAGGCTCGGCGCACCCCCTGTGCCCATGATCAGTCGAGAGCCGAACGTGACGCCGTCGATTACCAAGGGATCGTGATCGCCGGAAGACGGCGTTGTTGTTGTTTCCTGCGCTGCGGTTGATGCCGTTGTCATGCTTTAGCCTCCTTGGACTGCGGTAACAAGTTCTACGTCGTCCCCATCGGCGAGCGCCGTTGCAGCCCATTGGCTGCGGGGCACAACCTCGGAGTTACGGGCGACGGCGACACCGAGCTTGCCGCCGTCGGCAGCCTGTCCGCGGTGGTCCAAGACCCGCCCTGTGATGGCGGTGACGAGCGTGCTAACGGAGACGTCCTCCGCGACCGCGTGGTCTGCACCGTTGAGTTTGATGTTCATGCTGATCCTAGGTTGAGCGTTTGAGGGTTTTCAGAATGCGTGAGGCCAGATCGCCGCGGATCGAACCGGTCGGGCCGGAAGATTGACCAGCGCGGGTCCGAGAAGCCATCAAGCAATCCGCCCACTATCTTGGCGGCGACTGGTGTCAGGAGGACACCATGGCGGAAGAATCCGGTGGCGATGACCAGCCCTTCAGTGTGACCCGTGGAAGCGGCGACGCGCCCAAGGAGCGGTGCGTTATCCGGGGTGCCCGGCCTGGCGCGGGCTGTGACTTCCAGGAGTTCGAGTTCGGCCACCGCCGGAACCAGTGCTTGGGCGTCCCGCAGGAGTTGGTACACACCGCCGGCAGAGACGGCATCGGTGCCCGACGATAATCCGTCTTCTCTTTGTGTTGCCCCAATGACCACCGTTCCGTCATCCCGGGGAACGATGTAAATGGGCACGCCACGGACCACTCCCCGGACGGTTGAGGTGACCAAAGGCCGGAGGTGCTCCGGCACCCGAAGCCTGAGGATATCGCCATACACAGGACGCAGCGGCAGTGTCAGCCCGTCCGGGAGTCCGGGGAACTGCCGGGCGCCCAGCCCGTTGGCCAGCACCGTCTCTTCCGCCACAACAACCGAGCCGGAGTCGAGTTCGACGCCGGTGACGCGTTCGCCGTCCCGCATCAGGCCGGTTGCTGCGGACGCCACCCCAAATCCGTCCCTTGCCCCGGCCACCCAGGTGGTGTCTGCTGGTGAATGCATGGCCAGTCGGGCCAACAGGCAGGCTGCCAGCTTCCGTGGATCCACCTGATGGTCGGATGGGATATCAAAGACGCAGGAAATATGTGGACTCAGCAGCGGCTCACGCTCCCTCGCCTGCCGCAAGGCCATGGGTTCCACCGCCAGCCCGGCGGCGAGCTGCGCGGAACGGAGGTCCATCAGTGCACGACGATCCGCCGCGTCCGCGCCCACTGCAAGGGTCGACGTCGTGCGGTAACCGGTGCTCCCGCCAGCTGTAGGGAGGCCGGCGGCGAACGACGGCCACAAGCGGGACGATTCGAGCATGAGTTCCAGGAGGGCTTCCTCCTGGTAGTGCAATTCGCTGACCGGCGCCAGCATGCCGGCGGCAGCAAAGGTCGCTCCGGTAGCGGGGCGGGGGTCGATGAGTGCCACCGAGCGGCCGAGTCGACGGGCTTCGTGGGCGATGCCCAGGCCGATGACTCCCCCACCGATCACGGCGACGTCGGCATGCAGGGGCCCTTCGCCGCCCTGGATGTGGCTGGATTCTGCCATCTGTTTCCTTCCCTACGCCGGTACTAGCCGGATCAGGTCAAGCGGTCGGCGCTGAAGCCCTCTCAGCCGGACGGTCATATGACGTTTTCCGGCTCCCGCAGTACGTGCCCAGTTTAGAGGAACTACTGTGGTTCCATGACCCAGCACCAAGCCATTGCCTCTGCCCGCCTCTACTTGTGCACTGATGCGCGGGCGAGGCAGGGCGACTTTGAAGACTTCGTGGACGCGGCCTTCCAGGGCGGCGTGGACATCATCCAATTGCGGGATAAGACCTTGGAAGCGGCGGAGGAGCTGGAAAAACTTGCCATCCTCCGTTCGGTTGCCGAGCGTCACGGCCGGTTATGGGCCGTGAACGACCGGGCGGACGTCGCCAGTGTTTCCGGGGCTCCCGTGTTCCATATCGGGCAAAAAGACCTCCCCTTGGGTGCTGCCCGCGGGCTTCTCGGCGGCAACACGGCAATCGGCCTTTCCAGCCACGATCCCCGGCAGATCGATGCGGCCATCAACGCTTCTGCGGGCACGGCAGCCTTGGACTATTTCTGTGTTGGCCCGGTCTGGGCAACGCCGACCAAACCTGGCCGTGCCGCCGTCGGACTGGAGCTGGTCACATATGCCGCAGAAGCCGTGAAGCGTGTGGAGGAGAAGGCTGGGAGGAACGAACCGCTGCCCTGGTTCGCGATCGGCGGCATCGATCTTGACAACGTGGAACAGGTGGTGGCCGCGGGGGCCAGCCGCGTCGTCGTCGTCCGCGCCATCACCGAAGCCACTGATCCGACGACGGCGGCCAAGTCACTGATCGAAGCGCTGGACGCCGCTTAGCCGCACAGCAAATTGATGCTGCCCGGGTTTCGAGACTCCGGGCCCGTTTCGGGCTAACCTGACTTTCGTGTCACATCATCGGATAGCACCCAACGTCATCGACCCGACAGACCAGCTCGCTGCGGCGCTGGCCGCGCTGAGGACCGAATTGGAACTGCCGGGCCCCTATCCGGATGCGGCTGTGGCCGAGGCCCGGAAAGCGGTGGAAAACCACCAGTTGCCTGCAGCGGACATGCGGGATGTTCCGTTCGTCACCATCGATCCTGCGACCTCCACCGACCTCGATCAAGCGCTGTTCATCGACCGTGCCGGAGACGGCTACAAGGTCCTGTACGCCATCTCCGATGTGCCCTCTTTCGTCGTGCCAGGTGGTGCCCTTGACGCGGAGACCCGCCACCGGGGCCAGACCTTCTATGCGCCGGACGGACGTATTCCGCTGCACCCGGAAATCATCAGCGAACAGGCCGGGAGCCTGCTGGAGGGACAGGACTGCGGAGCCTTCGTGTGGAACTTCGCGCTGGACCAGGCGGCCGACGTCGTCAGTGTCACCGTGGTTCGCGCCACGGTCCGGAGCCGGGCCAAACTCAACTATCACGGCGTCCAGCAACAGATCGACGCCGGGACCGCACCGGCTACGCTGCAACTGCTCAAGGAGGTCGGCCTCAAGCGGGTGGAACTGGAACGGTTGCGTGGCGGGGCCAGCCTGAACATGCCCGAACAGGAAATCGTCCAAGCGAACGACGGCGGCGGGTACAAGATCGTAGCCGCCCCCTCTTTGCCCGTGGAAGACTGGAACGCGCAGATTTCCCTCATGACAGGGATGGCTGCTGCGCAACTGATGCTGGCGGGCAAGGTGGGGATCCTCCGGACCATGCCGGCCCCTGACGAACGCTCGCTGCTGCATTTCAAGAGGCAAACACAGGCCCTCGGCAAGCCTTGGGACGGCCAGGTGAGCTATGGCGAGTATCTGCGGACCCTTGATGCAACCGACCCCAAGCAGTTGGCCATCCTCCATTCGGCAGGCTCCCTGTTCCGTGGGGCCGCTTACACTCCCTTCGACGGCGATGTTCCCGCAGAGGTCCTCCAGGCGGCCATCGGCGCACCGTATGCCCACGCCACGGCGCCCCTCCGAAGGCTCGTGGACAGATTCGTCCTGGTCATCTGCGAGGCCCTCAGCAACAAGCGGGAAATCCCGGCCTGGGCCCGTGAAGCCCTCCCCTCACTGCCTGAGATCATGGCGACCTCGGACCAGCTCGCAGGCCGGCTCGAACGGTTGGCTGTTGACACGGTAGAGGCGGCGCTCGTGGCCAACCTCATCGGCCAGGAATTCGATGCTGTGGTCATCTCCGGGTCCAAAGCAGGCAACGGAAACGGAAACGGCAACGGGAGCGGCCCTTCCGGCCTCGTCCAGATCGCGGATCCGGCCGTGACGGCCCGATGCGACGGTGAAATGGAGTCAGGGACCAAAGTCCGGGTGCGCCTGACGCAGGCCGACATTGCCAATCGCGAGATCAGGTTCGAGTTGCTCCCGCCAAGCCATGGAACGGACGATCCGGGCTTTGAGGCTGCCAGAGGATAGACTGAGCCAGTAGTAATGGATGCCCGGTCGTTGATTCAGATGATTTTGAACTCAACAAGCCCGCCCCTACGCGATCTTGAGATATACCGGCTGGTCACCAGTGCCAGTAACTAGATAGCCCGCGATCGGCTTCCACTGGAATTGCATGTGCGCCCGTTCGTGCTCCGGTAACGGCTTCGCTGCCCCCGTTGAGCATGCAGCGCCAATGCCTAAATGAATAAGGAAACTCCCTGTGAGTGAATTGCATACCCATGAAGTCCTCACCGACTCCACCGGCACCGAAATTCTCGAACCCGAGGAAACCATCGTCTCCACCGAGACGCCCCACGAGATCGAAGAGAAGACATTCGCCGACTTCAACGTCCGCGCCGACATCGTCGCGTCTCTGGCCGACGCCGGAATCACGCATCCCTTCCCCATCCAGGCCATGACCTTGCCCGTGGCGCTGAGCGGCCACGACATCATCGGCCAAGCCAAAACGGGTACCGGTAAGACGTTGGGATTCGGCATCCCTGCCCTGCAACGGGTTGAAGGACGCGATGACCCGGGATACTCCAAGCTCGCAGTTCCCGGCGCGCCGCAGGCATTGGTGATCGTCCCCACCCGTGAACTCGCGGTCCAGGTTGCCAACGACCTCCAGACTGCCTCACGCCAACGCAATGCACGTATCGCGACGATCTACGGCGGAAGGGCCTACGAGCCCCAGGTGGACGCGCTGCAAAAGGGCGTCGAGATTGTTGTCGGTACACCCGGCCGGTTGATCGACCTCTATAAGCAGAAGCACCTGAGCTTGAAGAACGTCAAGATGGTGATCCTTGACGAGGCAGACGAAATGCTGGACCTGGGCTTCCTTCCGGACGTCGAGACACTCATCGCCGGCACTCCCGCGGTTCGTCAGACCCTGCTCTTCTCGGCCACCATGCCCGGCCCCGTCATCGCGATGGCCCGCCGTTACATGACCAAGCCGACCCACATCCGCGCAGCCGACCCCGACGACGAGGGCCTCACCAAGCGCGACATCCGCCAGCTCATCTACCGTGCGCACAGCATGGACAAGACCGAAGTCGTGGCACGTATCCTGCAGGCCCGTGGCCGCGGACGAACCATCATTTTCACCAAGACCAAGCGCACCGCCGCGAAGGTCGCCGAGGAGTTGGTGGACCGCGGCTTCGCTGCGGCAGCCATTCACGGTGACCTCGGCCAAGGCGCGCGCGAACAAGCCTTGCGGGCCTTCCGCAACAACAAGGTGGACGTCCTCGTCGCCACCGACGTCGCCGCCCGCGGCATCGACGTCGACGACGTCACGCACGTCATCAACTACCAGTGCGTGGAAGACGAAAAGATCTACCTGCACCGGGTTGGCCGCACCGGCCGCGCAGGCAACAAGGGCACTGCCGTCACGTTCGTGGACTGGGACGACATGCCCCGCTGGGGCCTGATCAACAAGGCCTTGGGACTCAGCGTTCCCGAGCCGGTCGAGACCTACTCCTCCTCGCCGCACCTCTACGCGGACCTGGACATTCCCGAGGGCACCAAGGGCCGCCTCCCGCGGAACAAGCGGGTCCTTGCCGGTGTGGACGCCGAAGTTCTCGAGGACCTCGGGGAAACGGGCAAGAAGAACTCACGCTCGGGCGGATCGGGCCGCGACGGCGGGCGCGACGGTGGGCGTGACAGCGGCCGGGGCCGCGATGCTGGCCGTAGCCGCTCCGGCAAGTCCGGGGACGGCGACTCAAGCGAAGCAAAGGCGGACGCCGGACGCAACCGCACCCGCCGTCGTCGTACCTCCGAAGGCGAAGCGGCTCCAGCAGCAGCTGCCTCCGAGGCACCGGTTTCCGGGGACGCCGCAGAAAAGCCGGTACGCGCACGCCGTACCCGCACGCGCCGCCGCAACGGTGAAGTGGTTTCCGGTGAGTCCGCAGGCACCCAGTCCGGCAACTCCGAGGCCTAAAGTCCTCAATGACTGACACTGTTTGGGCGCCGGACGGCAGCAATCTGGTGGTACACGCGGACAACGCGGACTTCCTGCCAACCCTGCCGGACGGCGCCTTCACTCTCATCTATGTTGACCCGCCCTTCAACACCGGGCGGGTCCAACGCCGACAGGAAACGCGGATGGTCCGCAACGCGGACGGCGACGGCGACCGGGTCGGGTTCAAGGGTCGCTCTTACGACACCATCAAGGGCGCCCTGCACAGCTACGACGACGCGTTCAGCGACTACTGGTCGTTCCTGGAGCCCAAGCTCTTGGAAGCTTGGCGGCTTTTGGCCGATGACGGCACGCTGTACCTTCACCTCGATTACCGCGAGGTGCACTACGCCAAGGTGATGCTCGATTCCATCTTCGGCCGGGAATGCTTCCTGAACGAGATCATTTGGGCGTACGACTACGGCGCCCGCGCGAAGAACCGCTGGCCGACCAAGCATGACAACATCCTCGTCTACGTCAAGAACCCGGCCAGGTACCACTTCGACAACGCAGAGGTCGACCGGGAGCCGTACATGGCCCCGGGGCTCGTCACGCCAGCCAAACGCGAGCTGGGGAAGCTGCCGACGGACGTTTGGTGGCACACCATTGTGTCGCCGACGGGCCGCGAGAAAACCGGCTACCCCACCCAGAAGCCCGAAGGTTTGGTCCGCAGGATCGTCTCGGCCTCCAGCCGTGAAGGAGACTGGTGCCTGGACTTCTTTGCAGGCTCAGGAACCCTGGGCGCGGTCGCGGCCAAACTGGGACGGAAGTTCGTCTGCGTCGACCAAAATGAACAGGCGATTGACGTCATGCGCAAACGGCTGGGCGCCAAAGCAGCCTTCCATCCAGCCGTTTCAAGCAGCACTTTTGACGAACGCCTGCACGGCGTTGGCAATCATCTGCACGGCGATGGCTGAGAGCAACAGACCCGCGATCCTGGTGACCAGTTCCACGCCGTTCTCGCCCAAGGCCCGCTGAACCAGACCAGCGAACCGCATGGCGAGGTACAGCGAGGCGAGCACCACCACGATTCCCAATCCCACGGCAAGGTATTGCGAGACCTCGTGGGACTGCTGAACGAAAACCATGACCGCCACGATCGCTCCGGGCCCGGCCATCAGCGGGGTCCCCAAGGGCACGAACGCCACGTTTTTGTATTTGGCGGCGTTTTCCTCGCCGCTGGTGGACCCCGTAAGCAACTGCAAGGCAATCAAAACCAGCAGCAATCCGCCCGCTCCTTGAAGGGCGGCCAACGAGATGTGCATGTAGTTCAGGATCGACTGCCCGAAAATGGCGAAGAGCACAATGACGCCCGTGGCTACCAGGAGAGCCTGGAAGGCAGAACGGTTCCGGTCCTTCGCCGACATTTGAGCCGTTAGGGACATGAAAATGGGCACCGTTCCGGGCGGGTCCATAATGACGAAAAGCGTGACGATCACGGATGCGAGTAGTTGGACGTCCATCAGGCCACCCTTGTGGCGCAGGTATCGTGTTCCACCTGACTACCTTGTTTCAGCGGACTACCCTGCCTCACCGGATTACCCTGCTGCCGGTTGCCAATTCCTCTATCCGCGCAAGGACTTCGGGTCGCGTGGTGTTCTCGCCGATCAGGTTCGGCTTGCCGGCCCCGTGGTAATCCGAGGAACCCGTGACCAGCAGTCCATGGGTCGCGGCCAGTTCGCGAAGGAACGTGCGTCCTTCTTCGGGATTGTCCCGGTGGTCCACCTCCACGCCCAGCAGTCCGGCGTCGATCATCTCCTGGTAAACGCCCTCCCCCACGATCCGTCCGCGCGATGACGCCACCGGGTGCGCAAAGACGGGCACGCCGCCCGCTGCCCGGACGAGCTCGACGGCGAGGGCCGGGTGCGGCGCGTAGTGCTGGACGAAGTACCGTGAATGGGACGTGAGGATCGACGTGAACGCTTCCGTCCTATCCGCCACAACTCCGGCAGCGACCAGCGCGTCGGCGATATGCGGGCGGCCCACGGTGGCCCCGGGCGCAACATGGTGAATCACGTCATCCCACGTGAGCGGATAATCCTCGGACAGCAGGCTGACCATGTGCTCGGCACGGGTCAGGCGGGCGTCCTTGGACTTGGTGATCTCTTCCAGCAAGCCGGGGTGCGCGGGATCGTGCAAATAGCTCAGCAGATGGACGCTGATCCCTTCCTTTGTCCTGCAGGAAATTTCCATCCCGGGAACAAAGGCAATCCCATTGTCCTGCGCCGCTGCAGCCGCAGACTCCCAGCCGTCCGTGGAATCGTGGTCCGTCAATGCCACGGCGTCGAGCCCCGCCGCAACGGCGGAAACAATCACCTCCGCCGGGGACTGGGTTCCATCGGAAACATTGGAGTGCGTATGCAGGTCGATCCTCACTTTCCCAGCCTATTGGATGCGCGGCCGCATACGCCGGTGCGCCGTTGGCCACATCAACTCACTGGTGGGACGATGTAACGGTGAACGATGCCGAAAACACCCAAAACATGGACTCCGCAAATTCCCAGCCCCTGCAAGAACGCGTGAACAACCGTTCCCAGCGGCCCACATCCGAGGCCTTCAAGGCCTTCATGGCCAGCAACTGGGCGCCCGCCCCGCAGGTAACCCCTGCGCGCGACGCCGTCGCTGACCACGCTGCCCGCCGCCGTCGTGCCATCTCCGAACTGTTCAAGGGCGAACGGCTGGTCATCCCGGCGGGGCCACTGAAGGTACGCTCCAACGATTGCGATTACCGGTTCCGCCCGCACTCCGGTTTCGCGCACCTCACCGGGCTGGGCCTGGACCACGAGCCCGACGCCGTGTTGATCCTCGAGCCTGTCGCTGAAGGAAAGGGCGACGACGCCGGCCACCACGCGGCGACGCTTTACTTCCGGCCGCTCGCCGGGCGCGATACAGAACAGTTCTACGCCGACTCGCGCTCCGGTGAGTTCTGGATCGGTGCACGTCCAACGCTCGCTGAATTCGAGGCCCGGCTGGGCCTCCCCACCGCCGACATCTCCGAACTGGAGGTCGGTATCACCAAGAACGTCGGGGCTCCGGAGATCGGCGGGATCTCCATCCGCCTGGTCCGCGGAGTAGACGAGAACATCGATGCCCTGGTGGACACTGCCCGCTTCAACACCGCCAAGGACCCGGAAAACCTTGACCTTGGTGAACTCGACGCACTCGATGAAAAGCTGAGCGAAGCACTCTCTGAATTGCGCCTCATCAAGGACGAGTGGGAGATCGAGCAGATGAAGATCGCCGTGGCCGCCACCGTCGAAGGCTTTGCCGACGTCGTCCGCGCCCTTCCGCGCGCACTGACCCACCGGCGCGGCGAACGGGTTGTTGAAGGTGCCTTCTTTGCCCGGGCACGCGAAGAAGGCAACGAGTTGGGCTATGACACCATAGCGGCATCCGGCAACAACGCCACGGTGCTCCACTGGACCCGAAACTCAGGCCCCGTCAAGGCTGGGGAGCTCCTCCTCCTGGACGCCGGGGTGGAGGCGGAGTCGCTTTACACCGCGGACGTCACCCGCACCCTGCCGGCCACCGGCACGTTCACCGACGTTCAGCGCAAAGTCTACGAAGCTGTCCTCGACGCCGCCGACGCCGGATTCGCTGCTGCGCGTCCGGGCGTCAAGTTCCGCGACATCCACACCGCTGCCACCACGGTGCTCGCAGAACGCCTGGCGGAGTGGGGCCTGTTGCCGGTCTCTGTCGAAGAAGCGATCAGCCCCGAGGGCCAGCAGCACCGGCGCTGGATGCCGCACGGAACCAGCCACCACCTGGGCCTGGACGTCCATGACTGCGCACAAGCCAAGCGCGAACTCTACTTGGACGGGGTCCTCACCGAGGGAATGGTCTTCACCATCGAGCCGGGACTGTACTTCAAGAACGAGGACTTGGCTATTCCCGAGGAGTACCGCGGCATCGGCGTCCGGATCGAGGACGACATCCTGATGACCGCGGACGGCCCACTGAACCTCAGTGCCGCCCTCCCCCGTACGGTCGAGGACGTCGAATCATGGATGGCCGGGATTTACCAAGAGGCCGCGGGCTAACCACTACTGCTGCCGGGGGTTCTCCCCGGCAGCAGGCGGCTGGGCGTCGCCCTGCGGTGCTGAATTACCTTCGTTCACACGGACCCCGTATTGGGGGCGACCGTCGGGGAGGTCCGGGTACCGAACGGCGCCGGAAACGGGCTTTTGCGGAGCCTGGTCCGCTGGAGTTGCCCCTGACGTAGGCACATTCTGGCCTGCAGGAGTGCCGGAGCCATCGTTACCAGGGGTGCGCTGGCCATAGGGGTCGTGCCATGTCGAGGGACGTTCCGGGGCCTGGCCCGGCTGCTGGAACGGCGCGCTCGGTGTGCTGTAGGGCCCTGGGCGGCCGCCGGCTTGGGACGAGTTCATTGGCAGCTGCTGGAGCAACCTGCGTGCCTCGTGGGCAGCTTCAAAGGCGACGATGACGTCGTAATTGGTGGCCACAACTTGGCTGGTCGATGTGAAGTCACGCTTTCCACGCTGGGTGGCGTAGGTAACGATGCCGAACAGCATGAAGAAGGCCGCGCCCATCAACACAGAGGTGATAATCGAAAACGGTCCGCCAGCGGGAGTGAAGAAGGAGAGCATGACGCCGACGAAGAGGCCGAACCACATGCCGCTCAGGGCACCAGACAAGGCCACCCGCGGGTAACTCAGCCGGCCGGTGACCCGCTCCACCATTTTCAGGTCGTTACCCACGATTGAGACGTGCTGAACCGGGAACTGCTGGTCCGCGAGGTAGTCCACCGCCTTCTGGGCATCCAAATACGAGGTATACGAGCCAACAGTGTCTCCTTGCGGCACACTGCGGGATTCCTCAAGGGCTTTGGGAGCACCAAAAATGTTAGACATAGCCCCATTGTGTCGCATCGACATGGGAAGCGGCTGGAATTCAGCTAAAAGAGTGCAGACTCGGTAGCCTATGAACATGAGCACACATCCTTCACGCGTCTTTGTCGCGCGCTTGCTCGGACTGGACGTCTTCGACCCCTTGGGCGACCGTCTTGGCCGGCTGCGTGATGTCGTGGTGCTCTCACGCGGTACGCGCGGGGCTCCACATGTAGTTGGCATCGTTGTGGAAGTTCCGGGCAAAAAACGGGTATTCGTGCCGATGACCCGGATCACCTCTATCGACCAAACCCAGATCATTTGCACGGGCTTGGTCAACCTCCGGCGCTTCGAGCAGCGCGGGGCGGAAATGTTGGTCGTGGCGGAGATGTTCGATCGCCGCGTCACGTTGGCCGATGGCAGCGGGGACGCCACCATCGAGGACATCGCCATGGACCAGCACCGTTCAAAAGACTGGTTCGTCAGCAAATTGTTCGTCCGCCGTGGGCATTCCATGTCACCGCTCAGCAGGCTCCGGCGCAATGAAACGCTCATTATCGACTGGGCCGACGCGCGCACCGAAGCGCCGAACGAGCCCCAGGCGGCAACGCAGTTCGTGGCCACCCACGAGGACCTGAAACCGGCCGACTTCGCCGAAGCCCTCCAGGAGATGAGCGACAAGCGCCGGTTCGAAGTAGCCAGCGAACTGCAGGACGAGCGGCTCGCCGATGTCCTGCAGGAACTCCCGGAAGATGACCAGGTGGAGATTCTCTCTGCCCTGGACGTTGAACGCGCCGCGGATATCCTCGAGGAGATGGATCCCGACGACGCCGCCGACCTCCTGGCAGAGCTTCCCTCGGCCCAGGCCGAGGAACTCCTGCAACTGATGGAGCCGCAGGAGGCTGAGGACGTCCGCCGTCTCCTTGAATACGACGAAGACACAGCCGGTGGCTTGATGACGCCGGTCCCGGTTATCCTCCCCCCGGAAGCCACCGTGGCGGAGGCGCTGGCACACGTCCGGCGGGAGGAACTTTCACCCGCTTTGGCTTCCTCCATCTTTATTACCCGTCCCCCGCTCGAAACGCCCACTGGCCGGTTCTTGGGCGTGGTGCACATCCAACAACTTTTGCGCTTTCCCCCGCCGGAGCCGCTGGGAAACCTCGTCGACAAGAACCTTGAGCCCTTGTCCGACCAAGCGCACATCAGCGAAGTCGCCCGCACCTTGGCCACCTACAACCTCAATTCGCTTCCCGTCGTCGACGACGATGGGCGCCTTGTGGGGGCGGTGACTGTTGACGACGTGTTGGATCACTTGTTGCCGGATGACTGGCGCGCCCATGATGATGACGCCCCAATAAGGAAACTGGGAGGCCGCATTGGCTGAGAACAACTCCACCCGTTCCCCCAAGGCCATCGCACGCCAAGCAGGCAACAGCTACGGGAGCCTTGACACTCCGCTGACGGGTCGCCAGCGGTTCCTTCCCAAGTTGTCCCCCAATCCGGACGCTTTCGGCAAGGCAACGGAGGGTTTCGCGCGGTTCATGGGTACACCGCAGTTCCTCGTCTACATGACGGTGTTCTGCGTCTTTTGGCTTGTGTGGAATACCTTTGCCCCCACCGAGTGGCAGTTCGACCGCGTGGAGCTTGGTTTCACGCTGTTGACGTTGATGTTGTCCCTGCAAGCCTCCTACGCCGCTCCCCTCTTGCTCCTTGCACAGAACCGGCAAGACGACCGGGACCGCGTGTCCCTGCAGCAAGATCGCCAGCGGGCCGAACGGAACCTTTCCGACACCGAGTACTTGACCCGTGAACTGGCGTCCCTGCGGATCGCACTGCGGGAAGTGGCCACGCGCGACTACGTCCGTGCAGAGCTCCGCGGCTTGTTGGAAGACATCATCGATGCCCAGGAAGAACTGCGGGAAAATGAAACCGCTCCGGACGAAACGGAATCCCCGCGCGAGAAAGTAAAGGAGCGGATCAAGGAAAAGCGGGATAAATCCCGCAGTCCGCGAACCCAACAGATCCCCAAGGTTCGTCCCAAGGGCTCAGGCCCGCAGCATTCCACGGGCAAGCCCTTGAGGAGACCCGAAACTCCCGAGGCGCCCGACGCTCCGGAAAGCTTGGCATAGGCGTGGGGCAAATATCCTCCCAGGCCCTGGACGCTGCGCTGGCCACCGTCATCGACCCGGAGCTCCGCCGCCCCATCACGGAGCTCGGCATGGTCGAGTCGGTATCGGCTGCCGAAGACGGTACAGTGCGCCTGGCAGTCCTGCTCACCATCGCCGGCTGTCCGCTCCGGGACACCATCACCCGGGACGCCACTGAAGCGCTCTCCGGCGTCGCCGGCGTTTCAGCCGTGGACGTTGAACTGAAGGTGATGACGCCCGCCCAACGCCAAGCGCTCAGGGACGAGCTCCGGGGTCCAGGCGCCCAGCGGGTCATACCTTTCGCGCAGCCCGGGTCCCTCACCAAGGTGTACGCGGTGGCCAGCGGCAAGGGCGGGGTGGGCAAGTCAACGGTCACTGTGAACTTGGCGTGCGCCCTCGCGGCCCAAGGCCTGCGTGTCGGCATTGTCGACGCCGACGTTCACGGATTCTCGGTACCGGGACTTATGGGCATCACGCAGAAGCCCACGCAGGTGGATGACATGATCCTTCCTCCCGTGGCTTTCGGCGTCAAAGTGGTGTCCGTCGGCATGTTCGTGGTGGGCAACCAACCGGTGGCCTGGCGCGGGCCCATGCTGCACAGGGCCTTGGAGCAGTTCCTCACGGACGTCTACTTCGGGGACCTCGATGCGCTCTTCCTCGACCTCCCGCCAGGCACGGGCGACATCGCCATCTCAGTGGCGCAATTGCTTCCAACAGCGGAGATCATCGTGGTGACGACGCCCCAGGCAGCCGCCGCCGACGTCGCCGAACGTGCCGGAACCATTGCCACCCAAACTGGTCAGAAGGTGGCCGGAGTCATCGAGAACATGTCCTTTCTGGACATGCCCGACGGCGGCCGCATGGAGCTGTTCGGAAGCGGCGGTGGGGCGGTACTGGCTGAACGGTTGAGTAGCGCGGTTGGCACGGATGTCCCGCTGCTGGGGCAGATCCCTTTGGACATCCGCCTGCGCGAAGGCGGGGATGCCGGAAAACCGGTGGTCCTCGGAGCCGGGGAAAGCGCGGCCGGTGCGGCACTGATCGATATCGCAGCTAAGCTGGCAACTCGTCCGCGGGGGCTGTCCGGGATGAAGCTGGGGATCGAACCCCGCTGATTCCTGGGCCGGTTCTTTCCTGGGCCTGTTCCCTTAGGTGGCTTCCGTGTCGAACGGTGCTGCTTCGCCGTCCGCAAGCCGCTGGATGATCCGTTCGGGAGCCTTCGGCCTGCTTGGTTCAGCGACCGCGGGGGCAGCGGCTGGTGCTCCGGCACTGACAGGCTTAGGATCGTCTTCGAGCAGGGCGTCCTTGATGATCCGGCGCGGATCGTACTGCCGGGGATCGTACTTCTTCCAGTCGACGTCATCGATGTCGATGCCGACTTCTTCTTTGATCTGTTCCCGTGCACCGGAGGCCATCCGGCGCACTTCCTTGACCAAGTTTGCGAGCTTCTGGGTGTATTCGGGCAGGCGGCTGGGACCGATGACGAGCACGCCGATGATCAAAAGGACGATGAACTCCGGGCCATTGATTCCAAACACGCTTCGAAGATTACCTTGTCTGTGGTGCCGCTCATAAACCAGCCGGACGCAGGAGGGCCTCGAGCCCACGCAGCAGCCTCTGGTACCCGGCCTCGGATGGACGCGTTGCTGATTCCAGGCTCATGGAGTCCCCCGCCCTGACCAGTTCCGGAACTGCGTCCGCGGCTTGGGTTGCCGGCAGGTCGGCGGTGTACTTGATGATGGCGGACGATGTTGTGTAGACGGCCTGCCAGGGTGATCCCTGCGTAATGGAAAGCCGCGCAGTGGCATGTTGCTCGGAATCACCTCGATCCTGGCCCTGCATGTGCTCCTCCAGCACCGTGGCCGAGTGGCCGTTGTTTTCGAGATCCAGCTCGACGACCGGGTTCCCATCCACCTCAGTGGCGCGGGCGGCGATAACGTGGAAACCCAATGGGGCCATCTCCGGGCAGGCCCAGCCGTTGGCCCGTAAAAGACCAATCTGCTCAGGGCTCAAGCTTGCAGTATTGGTGGTGGGAGCGGAGTCGAAAATGAGCTCGGCCGGGCCCGTCTCCATACCGCCGGCCAGTGGCGCGGCGTCACTGGCAGCGGTGCGGGCGGGCGGTTCCGCGTCGCCCCCCACGGCGTAGGCGGTGGCGGCAAGCGCTCCTGCGCTGAGCGCCAGCGTTCCAGCAGCGACCACCGTGATCCGCAGGGACCGGCGGACGTGCGGCTGCCTCGATCGCGCGCTGCAAGGAGTATCCCTCTGGTTGGCCAGCGATTCTGTCTGTTGGATCAAGCGTGCGGCGAGGTCTTGGCTGGCTTCGGGCACACTGGAGCCCCTCAGCCGTTCCAAGTATTGCTGTTCGCGGAGATGGGCGGCCTGGCACCGGGCACACGAAGCGACATGCGTGGGATTGCGCGTGTGGCGTAGGGCGCGCCACGACGACCGGCGGAGCGCGCCAAGCCGGAGATGGCGACGAGGCATTGGAGTCCTAGTGAAGCCCAGCGATGCGCGGCATCTTCAGGCGCGGCTTGCGCGTGGTGACGGGCCGCGGATCACGATGGGCCAGCTTCTCGCGCAGCATCGTCCGGCCGCGGTGGATTCGGGACCTGACGGTGCCCAGCTTCACGCCCAAGGCCTCAGCAACCTCGTCGTAAGAGAGGCCTTCCAGATCACACAGCACCACAGCAGCACGGAAATCCGGCGGCAGTTCTTCCAAAGCCCGCTGGACGTCAAGATCAAGATTGTTGTGTTCGTAGCTTTGCTCCGGGCCAGGCTCTCGGCCGGGAAGGCGGGACTCGGCATCTTCTCCGAGGGCGTCGAAACGGATCCGGCTTTTGCGCCGGGCTTGATCGAGGAACAAGTTGGTGGTGATGCGGTGCAACCAGCCATCCAACGTGCCAGGCTTAAAATTCTCAAGTGACCGGAACACCCGGACGAACACCTCTTGGGTGAGGTCCTCGGCGTCGAACTTGTTGCCCGTCAGGCGGTAGGCAAGTCGATAGACCTTGGCGGAGTGGTTGGCCACCACGTCCTCCCAGCTGGGCATCACCCACTCGGCAACTGCCTCAAGGCTTTCCGATGTTTGGACTGGCTCAGCATGCGATGCCGGCATCGTCCACTCCCCTCAAACTGTGGTACACCGTAGCCCGGTGCCGTCCACCTCATGGATGACCGGACAAGTATCATCCCAGATTTGTCTGGGAATTGCCTGATCAACCAACATTTTCCACGCTCGGCGAAACGGCGCGAACCCGGCCGGCACGCGGGACACAGTAGTCTGGTACAACACCCCTACACGCGGAGAGCGAATCCCTTCATGAGTGCCGACAAGTCAAGCAGCTGGTCCTACGCAGAAGATCTGCCGGCCGAAGATGACGTGTTGTTGCGGGCCCGGGAACGTTCCTACGAGCTCGGTGTCACCCCGGTGAGCCCGGGTGTAGGTGCGGTGCTCACAGTGCTGGCGGCCGCTTCCAAGGCGCAGACCGTGGTTGAAGTCGGTTCCGGCGCCGGAGTCTCAGGCGTGTGCCTCTTGCGTGGACTCGGATCGCAAGCAGTCCTTACCACCATCGACCTCGACGTCGAACACCTCAAGGCCGCGCGGGAGGCCTTCCTTGAGTCCGGCAGTCCGGCAAACAGGACGCGCACCATTTCCGGCCGCGCGGCGGACGTCCTCCCCAGGCTTACCGATGCCGCGTACGATCTCGTCTTCATCGACGCAGACAAGCCAAACTTCCCCGTCTACGTTGAGCAGGCCGTCCGTTTGCTCAAGTCCGGCGGAACGCTGGTAATCAATGATGCTTTGGACAAAGACCGGGTTTCCAACCCGGCGGCGCGGGACGCCACCACGGTGGTCCTCCGCCAGATCGGCAGGTCGATTCGCGACGACGACCGCCTCGCCTCAGCCATGCTCCCGACAGGAGACGGACTCTTGGTGGCAGTCAAGAAGTAGCGGGGGCTTCCCACGCAAAACCGAGTGCTTCCCAACGCAAAACAGGGCGCCGGCTCACGCCGGGCCCTGCCCTATGAAGCTGGCTGGTAAAGGTCCTAGCCAGTAACGCCTACGAGGCATTCCCTGAGGTTTTCCGCTTCGGCGGCGTTGAGCTCGACCACAAGCCGGCCTCCACCTTCGAGCGGCACGCGCATGATCAGGCTGCGTCCCTCTTTGGTAACTTCCATAGGGCCGTCGCCAGTTCGTGGTTTCATAGCCGCCATTAGGAAAATCCCCTCCATTTGTCCTATGTCACGCCAACCCGGCCGGGCTGGATGCGCATCGCAATTCCAGCCGGCGGCACACGGGGCGGCCGCCTTGGCCGGGCACCTGTTAGGGTGCTTCTTCTTGCTATTACCCCATTATCCCGTACTTAACGCCCGGTAGCGAATCAACGGCATATTCGTCCGGACTCTGTACTTACTGCGTCCGGGCCCTATAACGCCACGTCAGGGCGGGTAATCACCGCCGCCGGGCAACTGGGCCCAAGCCCAGAGCCAGACGATCCACACTATCTGGAGCAGGATGAACATCACCACCACGGTGCCCCGGTAGGCCTTGGACTTCGAAAGGAAGGCGACGCCAAGTGCCAGCGGGAACATGGGCAGGAGCATCCGGAAAGTGCTGGTCTGCGGTTGCAGGAAGACCAGAAGGTAGCCCATGTAGCAGGCGCACCAGAGCCGCAGTTCAGTTCCCAAAGCCCTGACCGGCTTGGAGACCATGACAAGCGCGAAAAGCCCAACGAACACGAAGGGCGCAAATACCCCGGCGACGGGTCCAAGCAGCATTTGGCCGGCGTCGAACCATGGCTTAAAGGGCACCAAGTCCGTACCACGCCAAGCGGTTTCAGTGCGGGTGTAGGCCGTCGGGTCCCCCGTGGCAGCCCACGCGATGGCCGGCCAGGCCAGAGCTCCCAACGCGGCGACCCCCACCAAGACTGTTAACGGCACCAAGCGGACCAACGACGTCGGCTGGTCGGCTTGACCGGGTTGTTCGGCTTGTTCGGCTTGTTTTCTTGGACGTACAGCCTGGTTGGGTCCGAAACGCTGCCACAACTTCCCCACCAGCAGCAGTCCCAGCATTAACGCGAACGGCACACCGGTGGGCCTGGAAAGACACATCAGCAGAACTACCGGGATGGCGCTCAGGTATCGGCCGCGTACCACCAACAAAAGCGCCGCAGCGAGCAGCAGCAGGTTCAGGGATTCGGCGTACGGAACTTGGAGGATCGCCGACACCGGAAAGGTGGAGACGAAGACAACCCCCCATAATGCGGTGCGCCTGCCGGTGAACTCGAGGAAAAGCCTGTAGATGACCAGGGCCGCACCCAAGCCCGCTACCATCGCAACGGTGGTGAGAGACTGCAAGGTGCCTAACCCCGTGAGGGCGCTCAGTCCTCGGCCCAGCAGCGGGAACAGCGGGTAGAACGCCCAGGTGTTCTCCTTGACCACTCCGTTCTCATCCAGTGGCAAGACGGACGGGTAGCCCTCATCAGCGGCGGTTTGATACCAGCGCCCATCCCAAATGGTGATGAAGTTCCAGTAATCGGGCGCAGGGGCGAACCACGGGTTGGTCCCTTGGTGCAGGGCAGCGGCGGCAAAGATGCACGCGCTCACCAGCCGTGCGGCCACGAAGACCACCAAGACCTGCAGCCACCACGGCCAACCGGACATCCGCCACACCGTGGTAGACAGCCACCGGGACACTGCGTCCGTGGCGCCCTCTTGACCCGCAGGGCGCGCCGCAGGTTTCATCACTGCGGGCCAGGGGCGGAGGCGCTGTCCTCGGGAAGTGCCTCCACCAACGCTTGCAGCCTCTCGATTTCACGGTCTTTTGCCTGCAGCTGGTCCCGCAGTTCATCGAGGACTTGGTCCACCTGGTCCATCCGGTAACCCCGCAGCCCCAGCGCAAAGCGAACGGCATCGACGTCGCGCGCTTCCGGATTGTGGGCAAGCAGCACGGGAGGCAGGTTCGGCACCGGATCATCCAGGCCGGACCCCAGGGAACGTCCCTGCACGATGCCCGCCCCGAAATAGAGCGCGGCTCCAACAAGGACGATCGCGAGAAACACCAGGAAAAAGCTCACAGGGTCCATGGTGCCAGAAAGACGCGGCTATTCAGGGCGTTGATTGCCGTTGGCCGCCGGCGGGAGGGGCGCCCCATGGAGCACGCGGTGAACTGCGTCGGCCGGATCGTCTACCAGTTGGATCAGGTCCAGGTCTTTTTCGGAGACCATCCCCTCCTCCACCAACGTGCCCTTGATCCACTCAAGCATCGGCCCCCAGAAACGGACGCCCAACAGAACGATGGGGAACGAGGTGACCTTTCGGGTCTGCACCAGCACCATTGCTTCGAAGAGCTCATCCAAGGTACCGAGACCACCCGGCAGCACCACGAACCCTTGTGCGTACTTGACGAACATGGTCTTGCGGGCAAAGAAGTACCGGAAGTTGATCCCCAGGTCCACCCACTGGTTGAGGCCTTGTTCGAACGGAAGCTCGATACCGAGCCCCACCGACACACCGTTGCCTTCCACGGCGCCCCTGTTGGCGGCTTCCATGGAACCCGGACCGCCGCCGGTGATGACGGCCACGCCCGCTTCGGCAAGCTTGCGCCCTACCTCCACCCCCATGTCGTAGTAGGCCGTTCCTGGTTTGGTGCGCGCGGAGCCAAAGACGCTGACGGCCGGGCCGAGGTCTGCCAAGGCACCAAAACCCTCAACGAATTCACTTTGGATCCGCAGCACCCGCCACGGATCAGTATGGATGAACTGATCAGCTCCGTTTGAATCCAACAAGTGCTGATCGGACATACCGGAATCAGCTTGTTTGCGGCGAAGTTCCAGCGGGCCCTTGTATTTCGCCGGGGCGACGTCAGAGGGGAGGGGTGCTTGGCCGGCCGGGACGCTGCCGTTGGCGTCCGGACGAGGAACTGGGTGCTGGCTCATACTCATTGCCCAAGGCTAGCGCTAATCGGCCGCAGCCCCTGCGCAGCGACTCGTCCCGTTGCCGACGCCCGGACCGCCACCACTTAAGGCTGGAATTAATCTGGAGATAAGGTTTCTGTTCAATCACGATCCTGAACAAGTGCCGTGACCACGGTCATAGGACGAACTTCGTTCGCTAGATTCTTAATATGACTACACAAGTGTCCGGCGATGAGCTGGTCTCCCTGAATGGTGTTAACAAACACTACGGTCAACTCCACGTCCTCAAAGACATCAACCTCCACGTCCGGAAGGGTGAAGTGGTGGTGGTCATCGGACCGTCCGGTTCCGGCAAGTCGACCTTGTGCCGTGCCATCAACCGGCTCGAAACGATCGACGACGGCGATATCGCCATTGACGGGAAGAAGCTCCCCGAAGAAGGCAAGGACCTCGCCCGCCTGCGCGCCGACGTCGGAATGGTGTTCCAGTCCTTCAACCTGTTCGCCCACAAAACGATCCTCGAGAACGTTACTTTGGGCCCCATCAAGGTCAAGGGCATGGCCAAAGCCGCGGCTGAAAAGGAGGCCATGGCACTCCTCGAACGCGTCGGCGTCGGGCACCAGGCCCCGAAGCTTCCCGCCCAGCTCTCCGGTGGCCAGCAACAGCGTGTGGCCATTGCCCGCGCGTTGGCCATGAAGCCGAAGGTGATGCTGTTCGATGAGCCCACGTCGGCGCTGGATCCCGAGATGATCAACGAGGTCCTCGACGTCATGATCCAGCTCGCCAAGGAAGGCATGACGATGATCGTGGTCACCCACGAGATGGGCTTCGCCCGGAAGGCTGCTGACCGCGTCGTGTTCATGGCCGACGGCCAGATCGTCGAGGATGCCACACCCGAGGAGTTCTTCACCAACCCGAAGAGTGCCCGGGCCAAGGACTTCCTCTCCAAGCTACTGACCCACTAGCTTCCCCATCGCTTGCACCCGGCCCTTTCGGCCATCCAATGAAAGGAACGTCATGAAGTCACTCATCACCCGGAGGAAGTCTCTCCTGGTTGCCGCATCCGCCGCGCTTGCCCTCTCACTGAGCGCCTGCGGTGGCGGAAGCGGGTCCTCACCGGCTCCCGTCGACAAGCCCTCGTTCGCGGCAGGCACCACCATGGAGAAGTTGAACAAGGCCGGCAAGATCGTCATCGGCACCAAGTTCGACCAGCCGTTGTTCGGACAGAAGGGCCTGGACGGCAAGCCGGTTGGTTTCGACGTCGAAATCGGCAAGAGCATCGCCGCCAAGCTGGGCATCCCGGCCGACAAGATCGAATGGGTGGAAACCGTATCGGCCAACCGTGAGTCCTTCATCGAACAAGGCCGGGTTGACATCGTTATTGCGACCTACACGATCACCGATGCCCGCAAGCAGAAGGTGTCCTTCGCTGGCCCCTACTACCAAGCAGGGCAAGCGCTGCTGGTGAACAAGGACGACAACTCCATCACCAAGCCCGAGGACGTCAAGGGCAAAAAGGTGTGCTCCGTAACGGGTTCAACGCCGGCAAAGACCATCGTTGACAAGTACGGCGCGGATCTGGTTCCGGCCGCTAACTACACTGCTTGCCTGGAGCCGCTGCGCAACAAGCAAGTTGTGGCCGTCACCACGGACAACGTCATCCTCGCCGGGTACGTGGACAAGGAGCCGGACGCTTTCAAGCTGGCCTCGGACCAGACGTTCACCAAGGAGCCGTACGGCATCGGACTCAAGAAGGACGACACCGTGTTCCGCAACTGGATCAACGATCAGCTTGAGGCATTCGGCAAGGACGGCACGTACAAGAAGGCATGGGAAGCAACAGCCGGAAAGGTCATCAAGACCGCTCCTGAGCTGCCCGCCATCAGCCGCTACTAAAGAATCGCGTGGTTGCCGCCGGCCCTTGAACGGGAGCGGCGGCAACCGCGGATTCCACGGATTCATTCCCCTTTCCGCCGTAGCCGAAAGAAGCCATGGACGCCATCTTCGAAAGCCTCCCCCAATATTGGGACGGATTCCTCCGCACCCTCTTCCTCGCCGTCATTTCGGGCGTCATCGCCCTGATCGTCGGTACCATCCTGGCCGCCATGCGCGTCTCGCCGGTAGCAGCTCTGCGGGGCTTCAGCACCTTCTACGTTGAAGTCGCCAGAAACACTCCCCTGACGATCATCTTCTTCTTCTCGGCTATCGTGCTTCCCAGGCTGGGCATCAAGTTCGAGCAATTCGAAGTGGCCGCCATCATCGCACTGAGCACCTACACCGCGGCCTTCGTCGCCGAGGCCGTGCGGTCCGGCGTCAACAGCGTCCCTGTAGGGCAGGCCGAAGCGGCCCGCAGCATCGGCATGACGTTCACCCAGGTCCTTGGCCTGGTCATCCTGCCCCAGGCCCTCCGAACAGTGGTGCCGCCGTTGATCAATATCATGATCGCCCTGGTCAAGAACTCATCCGTTGCTGGGGCATTCTTCGTCATGGAACTCTTCGGTTATGGCCTGCAACTCACCAACAGCCATGGCGACGCCGTCATGTGGATCCTGATCGGCGTGGCGTTCTTCTACCTGCTGATCACCGTCCCATTGGGCTTGTTGGCCCACTTCATCGAGAAAAAGGTGGCGATCGCCCGATGACTTCAGTCCTTTACGACGTTCCCGGTCCCAAAGCCCGGCGTATCTCCCTCATCGGTTCGATCATCGGTTCCGTCATCATTGCCGCCGGCGTGGTGGGGGCCATCGTCATCCTCTCGTCGCAGGGGATATTCAACTCGTCCCGGTGGGAAGTCTTCGTCAACGACTACGCCGCTGACGTGTGGACCCAACTGGGCCTTGGCGTCCTTGCCACGCTGCAAGCCGCAGGTGTCGCCGCGGTCATCGCGTTCCCCCTGGGAGTTGCCTTCTGCCTCCTGCGGATCTCGCTGATCCCATGGGTCAGGATCCCCACCCAGGTGGTCCTCGAATTCCTGCGCGGCATGCCCGTGGTGCTGATGATCCTCTTTGTACTCCTGGTTTTCGCCACGAGCCCTTTCACCGCCGTCGTGAGCGGCCTCGTCCTGTACAACGCCGCGATCTTTGCCGAGATCCTCAGGGCCGGAATCCAGTCCCTGCCCAAGGGGCAGCGGGAGGCCGGTTTGGCCATAGGCCTGCGCAGCTTCCAGTCACGCATGAGCATCGAATTCCCGCAGGCAATCCGGCGCATGCTTCCCTCGCTGATTGCGCAGTTGGTGGTCCTCCTGAAGGACACGTCGCTGGGCTACATCGTGGCGTACGAGGAACTGCTGCGTAAGGTCAAGCTGATAGCCGACCTTGAACCCAGCCTGCTGTTCTCTGCGTTCTTCGTAGGCGCGGCCATCTATATCCTGATCAACCTGTCCGTTTCCCGGCTTGCCATCATGATCGAACGGCGCGGTACCAAGAAAGCCGCCGGCGGCGTCGCCTCCGCCATCAAGACAGTCGACTTGGACGTCAACGCGCCGCAGTAGCACCAGTCCAAACGGCCCGGCTACTGCCCCAGCCATGTCCGCAGTGCCCGAAGGCACTCCCGGACGGCATCGGCGTCGACGTGTTCGTTATCCTTGTGGGCCAGCAGCGGATCGCCGGGTCCGAAGTTCACCGCCGGGATGCCGAGTTCACTGAACCGCGCGACGTCGGTCCATCCGTATTTCGGTTTCGGCTCGGCGCCGACGGCGGCCACGAAGGAGGCGGCAGCAGGGTGGTTGAGGCCGGGCCGGGCACCGGCGGCGGCGTCGGTTCGGACCACGTCGAAGCCCTCCAGGAGCTCACGCACATGGGCTTCGGCCTGATCCGGCGTCTTGTCGGGGGCGAAACGGTAGTTGATCTCCACCACGCAGCGATCGGGGATGACGTTTCCTGCCGTCCCGCCCTTGATCTTCACCGCGTTAAGGCTTTCCCGGTAGTCGAGCCCATCGACAGTGATGGTCTGCGGCTCGTAAGCGGCGAGCCTGGCCAAGATGGGCGCCGCAGCATGGATGGCATTGCTGCCCATCCACGCGCGGGCAGAATGGGCTGCTTCGCCGGTGGTGGTGGTCTCGAAGCGGCTCGTGCCGTTGCAGCCGCCTTCCACGGTGCCGTGGGTGGGCTCCAGTAGGATGGCAAAATCACCCTGCAGCAGGTTCCCGTGGTTGCGGACCAACCTGCCCAGGCCGCTCTTAACGGCCTCTACTTCTTCATGGTCATAAAAAACGAAGGTGACATCCCTGTCGGGCTGCCGCCCGTCGTCGAACAGTGTCGCAGCAAGAGCGAGCTGTACAGCCACGCCGCCCTTCATGTCCGTTGTCCCACGGCCGTAGAGTACGCCCTCCCCCGCACGCCCGGATTCCCAGGTTGCAGGCACTGTGCCCAGCGATCCCTCCACGGTGGGCAACGGGACGGTGTCAAGGTGTCCAGCAAGGATCACGCGCTCGGGTAGGCCAAGTTCGGTCCGGGCGATAATGGCATCTCCATCGCGAACCACCGAGTATTCGCCGATGGCACGCAACGCATCCTCGACGGCGTCGGCCAGTTCGGTTTCGTTACCGGACACACTGTTGATATCGATAAGTGCGGCCGTGAGCACGGCCACGTCCTGGCGTAGGTCAAGAGGCGCGAAGGCAGGATTCTGGGTCACCCTTCCACCTTAACGCCCACGAATATGCCACAAATGCGACTTGTTCAGTATGAGACTGGTTTCAGCCGCGATTGGCCTGCTGGATAGACTTGGCCCATGACTGAAACTGCTTCCTCCGCTGCGCCCGCGACCGCGCCCGCCAACGATCGATCAGCCTATGGATTCGGACTTGCCACCATCGCCACCTCAGCCTCCGGCGAAGCAACGGTGCTGGACGTTTGGTATCCGGCCCCGGCCCTCGGCGTTGCTGCGGAGACCCTGCGGGACGTCGAGAACGCCGATCCCTCGCTGCTTGCACTCGCCGATGACAGCAAGGATGCCGAGCGCGGCACAGAACAAAAGGTCGTCTTCGCACAGATCGACCTCGACGCCGCACCGGCTGACACCGGCGACGCCTATCTGCGCCTCCACCTCCTTTCCCACCGCTTGGTTGCACCGAACAGCATCAACCTCGACGGCCTCTTCGGCAAGCTTCACAACGTGGTGTGGACCAACTTCGGTCCAGCCGCGGTGGAGGGTTTCGAACTGACCCGCGCGCGCCTGCGCAAGCGCGGCAACGTTGTGGTTTACGGCGTGGACAAGTTCCCCAGGATGGTGGACTACGTGGTTCCTACCGGTGTGCGTATTGCCGACGCCGACCGCGTACGCCTCGGTGCGCACCTCGCCGAAGGCACCACAGTGATGCACGAAGGCTTCGTGAACTTCAATGCCGGGACGCTCGGCACCTCCATGGTGGAAGGACGGATCTCCGCCGGCGTCGTTGCCGGTGACGGGACCGACGTCGGAGGCGGCGCATCCATCATGGGCACGCTGTCCGGCGGCGGCAAGGAGAAGATCGCCCTGGGTGAGCGCGTCCTGCTGGGCGCCAACTCGGGTGTGGGCATCAGCATTGGCGATGACTCGGTGGTGGAAGCCGGCCTTTACGTCACCGCCGGTACCCGGGTTCGCGTTCCCGGGCCCAAGGACGAGAACGGTGAAGACACCAGCAAGATCATCAAGGCAGTGGAACTCTCCGGCGTCCCGAACCTGCTCTTCCGACGCAACTCCACCACTGGCGGCGTCGAGGTCCTGCCCCGTAAGGGCCAGACTGTTGAGTTGAATGAGGCGCTCCACGCCAACTAGCAGGAGAAAACCCATGCGCCGCCTGCGCCGCGCAGTCATTGTGGTGCTGGCGTTGGCCTTGGTTGCCAGCGCCGTCTTCGCTGTCTTCGCTGTCCTGCAGCGCTCCGAAACACTGGTCTCGGAGCGCTGCGTGGCGGTTGCCGGAACGGCCAGCCACGAGCTCGCCACCGACCAAGCCGCGAACGCTTCCCTCATTACGGCGATCTCCGTGCAGCGCGGACTGCCACCCCGGGCTGCGAGCATTGCCATAGCGACGGCCATGCAGGAATCTATGCTGCGGAACATCAACTATGGCGATCAGGCCGGCCCCGACTCCCGCGGACTGTTCCAGCAACGTCCTTCCCAAGGCTGGGGCACGGAAGCCCAGGTGATGGACCCTGTGTATGCCACCAACGCTTTCTTCGATCGTTTGGTGAAGGTGCCCGGATACCAAACCATGGATATCACCCAGGCCGCACAAGCCGTCCAACGCTCCGCGTTTCCCCAGGCCTACTCACAGCACGAGGACATGGCCCGGGCATTTGCCTCCGCCCTGACCGGCCACTCGGAATCCGCACTGAACTGCGTGCTTCGTATGCCGGACGCAGCTGGTGACCCAAGCGCCGTCGTCGAAGGCATCACGACGGCGTTCGGCACCCAGCAGGCGACAGTCCAGGGCCGCTCGGTCCACCTCGGGATCTCCGGCGCCCAAGGGTGGGCGGTGGCCCAGTGGGCCGTGGCCAACGCGAAGAACCTGTCGATCACCCAAGTGGATGTCGCAGGGCAAACGTGGAACCGTCAAAAACGCGACGGCTGGCAAGCCTCTGTGGCTCCTTCGGAATCAGTGACCATCACCGTCTCGGCGCCACCCACGTAGGCGGGTTTCCGAACGTCAGGCAAGCATTCGAACGCTAGGCGAGCAACTCCACCACGGGTTGGACGTAGCTTCGAAACACATCCGGTTGCGACAAGAGCCGGTGGCTCATGATCATGGTGCTGGGTTCCAGATACCAAGCGCGGGGTTCGGCGAGCGGCAGCTCGATGATGGTGAGGTCGAAGTCCCGGGAGCTGCGCCCCACCTCCAGCAGCCTGTCCTCCACCATCTCACCGAGCACTTCCGTCACGCCATTGGCTTCTCGGGCAGCCTCGATGTCTGCGTACTCTTCGATCCGGTCAGTAGCCCAGTCCAACGCTGAACCAAAGTGGGCCTGAAGCACCCGTTGCAAGGCAGGAGAGTTGCCAAAGGCCTGGAAACCCGGGGGCGAAAGCTCAAGGGCTTCGTTCGGGTAGGACTTCACCAGGTTCTCCCACCAGGCCTCCCATTCTGTCTTCAGGGCCGGTAGGCCGCCGACGTCGGCGGTCAGGTGGGTGTGGTCCGCGTGCCTGACCTTGGGAGCGGCGTGGGAGAGGGTGGGCTTGCCCGCACCGTCCAATCCCGCTACATCCCGCAGGTACAGTGCGATGAGCATTGGTCCCGATGTGTCCAAGGTAATTCGCCACCCCGGGCCGCCCGTTTCGTGCATCCGAATGCCTCCCTTGGCAGCAGATTCCCAACAAATCCCAGTCTATTCCCCTTGCAGTCAGGCGGAACGGGAAAGTTGCCCTCACTTGGGATACGGGCCTTCTGCGCGGGACGGGCCCTCACACGGGAGCGGCCGCACTTTCCATTGACCTGAGGTGTGCCGTGAGGACGTCGCTGCACATCCGTGCCGTCATCCACTCGGGGTGGAGGAGCGCATGCATGCAGAGGCCGTCCATGGTGGCCAAAAGCCTTTCGGCCTCGTTGACCAGTGCCTGTTGTCCGTCGGCATGCTGGCCCTCGGTAGACTCCCTGTTCAGGATCATGACCAGTCGTCCGACGACGGCGGCCACAGCCCGGTGGCTGCGCTCGGCCTCGGGTGCCAGGACCGGTTTGATGCGCGCCGCGTTGCGGAATGCCATCCACACACAGGCATCTACTGCCAGTTCTTCGTCCAACGGCAGGAGTTGACCGAGGAGGGACAGGATAGCGGCGTGCTGTTCCGGGCTTCCGGAGCCTTCCCCTTCCACGGCCGCCATGGCGGACTCCAACCGTCCTACGATTCGGTCCACGACAACCCCGAAAGAGAAGACCAGCAATTCGTCGCTGCTGGCAAAGTAGTGCCGTACTGAACCCACTGCCAGCCCCGCTTCATCAGCTACTTCCCGGAGGGACGCCCGTTCCAAGCCATCACTGGCAATAATTCGAAACACAGCGTGGACAACTTCCTGGCGCCGGGCTTCGGCATCAACAATTTTGGGCACTAGTATTTTTAGCACGAACGTGCTTCTACGCTGGTCACCGGCGGGCGAGCGGCGTGGCTCCACTTTCCGATAGCGTAGGACCCATGAAAATCCTTGTCACGGGCGGCACCGGCTACATCGGTTCCCACACCGTTTTGTCCCTGCAAGAGGCTGGCCACGACGTCGTCGTGGTGGACAATCTCGTGAACTCCAGCGAAGAATCCCTCCGCCGCGTCTCTGAGCTCACCGGCAAGAGCGCCGTGTTCCACAAGGTTGACCTGGTGGACGAGCCCGCTGTCGAGGCCGTGTTCGACCAGCACCGGATCGACGCCGTCATCCACTTCGCCGGACTGAAGGCGGTGGGCGAATCCGTGCAGGAGCCGCTCGCTTACTACTACAACAACATCGTGGGAACGCTGAACCTGCTCCGCGCCATGGACAAGCACAACGTCAGGTCAATCGTTTTCAGCTCCTCGGCCACTGTGTACGGCGAACACAACCCCATCCCCTACATCGAGAAGATGGAGATCGGCGCCAACAACCCCTATGGGCGTACGAAGGAGCAAATCGAGGACATCCTCTCCGACCTCGGCAACGCCGATGACCGCTGGCATATCGCACTGCTGCGCTATTTCAACCCTGTGGGCGCCCACCCGTCCGGCCGCATCGGCGAGGACCCTCAGGGCATCCCGAACAACCTGGTGCCGTTCATCGCCCAAGTGGCAGTGGGACGTCGCGAGAAGCTGATGGTGTTCGGCGGCGACTATGACACCCCGGACGGTACCTGCCAGCGGGACTACATCCACGTGGTGGACTTGGCCGAGGGCCACGTTGCTGCCTTGGACTTCATCGCATCACACGCCGGTGTGCGCCGCTGGAACCTGGGCTCCGGCAAGGGATCGTCCGTGCTTGAGGTTCTCCGGTCCTTTGAGAAGGCCGTGGGGCACGAGCTCCCGTACGAGATCACGGGCCGGCGAGCGGGCGATCTGCCCGCGTTCTGGGCCGATGCCTCCTCGGCCCTGGCAGACCTTGGCTGGTCCACCACCAAGACCGTGGACGAAATGTGCGAGGACCACTGGCGCTGGCAGAAGAACAACCCCTTCGGTTACAACGCGGCCCAGCCCGCGTCCGCAGCCACGGCCCCGTAGCTTAACGACGTCGGCCGCCCACCTCGCGCGAGGTGGGCGGCCGACGTCGTTAATGACGTTTTTGCCGTATCAGTTGACCGGGTAGTTGCGCTCCGGCTCCCCTGTGTAGAGCTGCCGCGGGCGGCCGATCTTGGTCTGGGGATCGTTGATCATTTCGCGCCACTGGGCAATCCAGCCCGGGAGGCGGCCAATGGCGAACAGGACGGTGAACATCTTCTCCGGGAAACCCATGGCCTTGTAGATCAGGCCGGTGTAGAAGTCCACGTTCGGGTACAGCTTGCGCTGGATGAAGTAGTCATCGGCCAAGGCCTTCTCTTCGAGGCGCATGGCGATGTCCAACAGTTCGTCGTTACCGCCGAGCTTGCCGAGTACCTCGTGAGCCGTTGCCTTGATGATCTTGGCGCGGGGATCGTAGTTCTTGTACACGCGGTGCCCGAAGCCCATGAGGCGGACGCCGTCTTCCTTGTTCTTGACCTTCTCCATGTAATCCTCAGGCTTGATGCCGTCGGCTTGGATCTGGCGAAGCATCTTGAGCACAGCTTCGTTGGCGCCGCCGTGAGCGGGGCCGAAGAGGGCGTTGATACCGGCTGACACCGAAGCAAAGAGGTTCGCGTTGGACGAACCCACCAAGCGGACGGTGGACGTGGAACAGTTCTGCTCGTGGTCAGCGTGCAGGATCAGGAGGAGGTCCAATGCCTTAACCACTACAGGGTCCATCTCATACTGCTCGGCGGGAAGGCCGAAGCTGAGGCGGAGGAAGTTCTCCACGAGGTTCATGGAGTTGTCCGGGTAGAGCATCGGTTGCCCTACCGACTTCTTGTGCGCATAAGCGGCAATCACCGGCAGCTTCGCCATCAGGCGAATGGTGGAAACTTCCACGTGCTCGGCGTTGAAGGGATCCAGCGAGTCCTGGTAGAACGTGGACAACGCGGAGACGGCTGAGGAAAGCACCGGCATGGGGTGCGCGTCCCTCGGGAAGCCACCAAAGAAGCCCTTCAATTCCTCGTGGAGGAGGGTGTGGTGGCGGATGCGCTGATCGAACTCTTCCAACTCAGTAGGAGTCGGCAGGTTGCCATAGATGAGGAGGTATGAAACCTCAAGGAAGCTCGAGTGCTGTGCGAGCTGCTCGATGGGGTAACCGCGGTAACGCAGGATGCCTGCGTCGCCGTCGATGTAGGTGATGGCCGAGGTGGTGGCCGCAGTGTTCATGAAGCCGGGGTCATAAGCGACGGCGCCCGTCTGCTTCAGCAGCTTGGAAACGTCGTAACCTTCGTTTCCTTCTACAACCTTGATACGCGGCAGTTCGAGTTCGCCGCCGGCATGGCGCAGTGTCGCGCTGGTGGTCTCAGTCATGGAGTCCCCTTCATGAGGCCTCAAGGCCTCTATCGAACGCTTGTCCGACCAACGTCTGGTGTCGCGGCCCCCGGCCCTACTGTTGCAGGGCTCCAACGGCCGAAGTGCTTTCTTAGCGAAGGCCACCATTGATAGTCAGTTAAAAGCTACCGCCAGTAACCCCACGGAACTAATCCGTGAGGTCCGGTTACCGGCGGAATGGCCCTGTTAGTGCCCTAAGTCACAGCTTTGTTATGAGCTGGCACCCAAGCGCGCAACAGCTGCGTCGATGCGTTCGTCCGTGCCTGTCAGGGCAACGCGAACGAAGCCTTCGCCGGCATCGCCGTAGAAGACCCCGGGGCCCACCACAATGCCCAGGTCCGCGAACCGCGAAACAGTGTCCCATGTCGCTTCGCCTGCCGTGGACCAGAGGTAGAGGCCCGCCTTTGATTCGTGGATCTGCAGGCCAAATCGCTCCAAGGCCGGAACAATCCGTTCGCGGCGTCCACGGTAGAGATCTTTCTGGGCCACGACATGTGCGGCGTCGCCCAAGGCCACGCGCATGGCCTCTTGGACGGGGTAGGGAACAATCATCCCGGCATGTTTACGGCTGTTGACCAGGTTGGCCATGATGGCAGAGTCTCCGGCCACGAAGGCGGCCCGGTACCCCGCGACATTGGATTGCTTGCTCAATGAGTAGACACAGAGCAAACCCTCTGTGGATCCGCCGGTAACACGGGGATCCAGGACGCTGGGGACTGCCTCGCCCCCACGCTGGACGTCCCATTCGCCCCAGCCCAACTCGGCGTAGCACTCATCAGAGGCAACCACGGCACCAAGCTCCCGGGCTTGTGCCACGATCTTCCGGAGTGACTCGACGTCCCGGACACTTCCCGTGGGATTCCCGGGGGAGTTGATCCACACCAACCGCACCTTCGCGCGGGTAGCGGCGTCGAGCTCATCCAAGTCATCGGCAGCGATGGCAGTGGCACCGGCCAGGGATGCTCCGATGTCGTACGTCGGGTAGGCGACGGAGGGCCTGACCACCACGTCTCCGCTGCCTAGTCCAAGCAGGAACGGCAGCCAGGCCACCAACTCTTTGGACCCAACGGTCGGCATGACGTCTTTAGGGTCCAGCCCCGGCACGCCGCGGCGGCTGGCGAACCACTCCACCACAGCCTGGCGAAGACCCTCGGTGCCGTGAACGGTCGGGTACCCGTGGGCGTCGGAGGCCGCGTCCAGTGCGTCCCGGATGAGCCCCGGAGTGGGGTCCACGGGAGTCCCAATGGAAAGGTTTACCACTCCCCCGGGGTGTTTGGCGGCCGTGGCAACATACGGAGCCATAGCCTCCCACGGGTAGTCAGGCAGGTTCAGGCCGAAAGCCGGTGCGGCGGAAATCAAGGAAGCAACCGCCCTCAGTGGTCTTGGTTCTGCAAGGGCAGCGCAGCAATGAACGGGTGGTCCTTGCCGGTGTTGCCGATCTTGGCGGCGCCACCCGGCGAGCCAAGATCGTCGAAGAATTCGACATTGGCCTTGTAGTAGTCAGCCCATTCTTCCGGGGTGTCATCCTCGTAGTAGATGGCCTCCACGGGGCAAACAGGTTCGCAGGCACCACAGTCGACGCATTCATCGGGGTGGATGTAGAGGGAACGCTCACCTTCGTAAATGCAGTCCACAGGGCATTCTTCGATACATGCCTTGTCCTTGACATCCACACACGGCTGCGCGATTACGTACGTCACGTCCCAGACCTCTCAACGGTTAGTCCCGGCCATGGCCGGGTGATACTGCCGGCAGCATGCCGGGCACTCAACTTCTGAGCCTATTATCCAACAGTGCGCTCACGCCAACCTAGCCCGCGTCTTAGTATGAAACGGTGACTCCCCCGCATGCGCAGCCCCGACAGTTCCTCCTCAGTGCCCAGCCAGGCATTCGGCTGGTGGTCAGGTACAAAATCGAGGGCGGCCTCACCGACGCGTTGGGCTACCTGGTGGAGACCAGCGATAGCAGCTGCACCGTACGAACGCGGACGTCCGACGTCGAAATCCCCCTGGCGCTGGTGGTTGCGGCTAAGGAAGTTCCGCCCCCACCGCAGCGCCGCGAGTCCCGCTAAAGACGAGCAGCACCAACGAAAAGAGCCGCCGGAACGGCCGAGGCAATGCCCCGGAGCGTTCTGGCGGCTCCTTCGTTCACTTAGGACTTGGCGCGGGCGCGGTTGGCCTTGGCACGCTCGTTGGAGTCAAGGATGAGCTTGCGGATGCGGATGGAATCCGGGGTCACCTCGACACACTCGTCTTCGCGGGCGAATTCGAGGGACTCTTCGAGGGTGAGGTCGCGCGGCGGCGTCAGGTTCTCGAAGGTGTCGGAAGAAGCGGCACGCATGTTGGTGAGCTTCTTTTCCTTGGTGATGTTCACGTCCATGTCATCAGCGCGGGAGTTCTCGCCGACGATCATGCCCTCATAAACCTCGGAGGTGGGCTTCACGAAGAAGGAACCGCGCTCCTGGAGGTTGATCATGGCGAACGGCGTCACAACACCGGCACGGTCGGCGATCATCGAACCGTTGGTGCGGTATTCGATGGGGCCGGCCCACGGCTCGTAGCCCTCGGAGATGGAAGCAGCGATACCGGCGCCACGGGTGTCGGTGAGGAACTTGGTGCGGAAACCGATCAGACCACGGGCAGGAACGATGAATTCCATGCGGCACCAGCCGGTACCGTGGTTGGCCATGTTGGTCATCCGGCCCTTGCGGGCTGCCATGAGCTGCGTGACGGCACCGAGGTACTCTTCCGGAACGTCGATGGTCATGTGTTCCATCGGCTCGTGGATCTTGCCGTCGATGGTCTTGGTGACAACCTGCGGCTTGCCAACAGTCAGCTCGAAGCCTTCGCGGCGCATCTGCTCCACGAGGATTGCCAGGGCGAGCTCGCCACGGCCCTGGACTTCCCAAGCGTCAGGACGCTCGGTGGGAAGTACCTTGATGGAGACGTTACCGATCAGTTCCTTGTCCAGGCGGTCCTTCACCTGGCGGGCGGTGACCTTGGCGCCCTTGACCTTGCCGGCCAACGGGGAGGTGTTGATACCGATGGTCATGGAGATCGCGGGGTCATCCACGGTGATCAGCGGAAGCGGCTGCGGGTTCTCGGCGTCCGTGAGGGTTTCACCAATGGTGATGTCTTCAATACCGGCGACGGCGACGATCTCACCGGGGCCTGCGGACTCGGCAGGAACACGGGTCAGGGCCTTGGTGGCCAGCAGTTCAGTGATCTTGACGTTCTTGAGTTCACCGTTGGCGCGTGCCCAGGCCACAGTCTGGCCCTTACGGAGGGTGCCGTTGTAGATGCGGAGCAGGGCGAGGCGGCCAAGGAACGGGGAAGCGTCCAGGTTGGTCACGTGTGCCTGCAGCACGCCGTCCGGGTTGTACGTAGGAGCCGGGATGTGCTCGATGATGGTCTTGAACAGCGGCTCAAGGTCCTCGTTTTCCGGAGCCAGCCCATCAGCAGGCTGGTCCAGGGATGCGCGGCCAACCTTGGCAGCAGCGTAGACGACCGGAACTTCAAGGATCTTGTCCAGGTCAAGGTCCGGGACCTCGTCGGCAAGGTCAGAAGCCAAACCGAGGAGGAGGTCCATGGATTCGTGGACAACTTCATCGATGCGGGCATCGGGACGGTCGGTCTTGTTGACCAGGAGGATCACGGGAAGGTGGGCTGCCAGCGCCTTACGGAGAACGAAGCGGGTCTGCGGCAGCGGGCCCTCGGATGCATCCACGAGCAGAACGACACCGTCAACCATGGACAAGCCGCGCTCCACCTCGCCACCGAAGTCAGCGTGGCCAGGGGTGTCGATGACGTTGATGGTGATGGTCTCGCCGTTGGACGACGGGCCGTTGTAGGCAACCGTGGTGTTCTTCGCGAGGATCGTGATGCCCTTTTCGCGTTCCAGGTCACCGGAGTCCATGACGCGGTCCTCAACCTCACCGTGGGAAGCGAAGGAGTTGGTCTGCTTGAGCATGGCGTCGACCAAGGTGGTCTTGCCGTGGTCAACGTGTGCGACGATCGCGACGTTGCGCAGATCGCTACGCGACGCAGTGTTGGTGATGGTTTCAGACATGCGGTAATGACTCGATTCAGTGGTGAAATCAGCTGTTTGTATCCGCGCGCATACCTGATCGACTTGATCGGAACACACAGCGAAAAGACCCCGGGACACAGGGCACCTAGCACAAGTCTAAACGCAGTTGCATTTCTGAGCCTAAAAAGCAAGCTATCCACCCTCTGGATGTGGCGCCGCTCACATGCGGCTGTGTGGCCGAAACCTCACGTCTTGATGCTGGATTTTCGGGCAACGGTGGACCATTATGGCAGCAGTACCAGTGCCCCACGGAGACCCCTCGATGCCCCCAGCTTCGGCCCGGCGCCGCATGCTTGCTCCATTGATCGCCGTCGGCGTTCTCTTGGCCGGCTGCGGACCCAGCCCCCAGTCCCAACCCAACTCCTCCCCTGCCTCGCCCTCCGGGCAAGCCGCCTCCGCCGGCAGCGCCCAAAGGGTCGCCTCCGAGCTCGTGCCCCTCAACGTGCCTGTGGGTGGTTTGTTCAAAAATCACGTCAGCAAGCGCAGCGAAGTGGTCCTGGCCGACGTCGACCATACAGCCGTCCTGATTGGCGATTCCCAAGCAATGCCCAAGGACTCCTGGCCCCAGCGAGGCATAGCAGCCTTGGGGTACAAGCTCTACGTCGCAGGCATGGGCGGCACAGGGTACGTCGCCGGCAACGGGAAGACCGCCAACTACATCGATGCGCTGCAACGCGGCGACTGGGTCCTCCCCTACGGTGAACCACCCCTCGTCGTCGTCGAGGGCGGTGGGAATGATGCCACGCAGCACGCCACGGACGGCCAGATTACTGCGAACGCCGAGCGGCTGCTCGCAGCCCTCAAGCAGCGCTACCCAGACGCCGCGCTGGCGATGATTGGCACGTTGGCCCGCGGCGCCGGGAATGGAGGCGGACGCCGCACGGAGGTGGACGCCTTGATCGGCCGGATTGCCGCCAACCACGGAATTCCGTTCGTCAGCACCGGTGACTGGTTGACCCGCTACAACGCTGTGGGAGACCTCATTGATGGTGTCCATGTAAAACCGTCAGGCCACGCGAAACTCGGAAGTGCCCTGGCCAAGCAACTCCTGGCTTTAGGACTGGCCGCCCGCCCGGGCGGAACCGGCAAAACGCCGAAATAGCAAGAGAGCCGGCAGCTCCCCTTGTGGGGAACCACCGGCTCTCATGTCGCGGTGCTGCTCTCATGCCACGGCGCTGGCGACGTACGACGTCGGTCAGGCCACCTCAGGCGGCAAGAGCAGGGAACCACCCGGGATGGCGTCCAGCAGTGCCTGCGTGTATGCCTCACGGGGGTTATCGAACACGTCGTCAGTGCTGCCCGTTTCCACGAGCTTGCCCTTCTGCATCACACAGACGTGGTCGGCGATTTGCCGAACCACCGCCAGGTCATGGGTGATGAAGAGGTACGTCAAGCCGAGGTTGTCCTGGAGGTCGGCCAACAGGTTGAGCACCTGCGCTTGGACCAAGACATCCAGTGCCGAGACCGCTTCATCACAAATGATCACTTCGGGGTCCAACGCGAGGGCGCGGGCGATGGCAATACGCTGGCGCTGGCCACCGGAGAGCTCGTTGGGGTAGCGGCGCATGGTCGATTGGGGCAGTGCCACTTGGTCCAAAAGCTCCCGGACCTTCTTTTCCCGGCTCGCCTTGTTGCCGATCTTGTGGGTTCGCAGCGGCTCTTCGATGGTCCGGAAGATGTTGTACATCGGGTCCAACGAACCGTATGGATCCTGGAAGATCGGCTGTACACGGCGCCGGAATTTGAACAGGTCCTTGCTGTTCAGCGTGGACGTGTCCACCCCATCAAAAGTGATCTTTCCGGAGGTCGGTTCCAACAGGTTGAGCACCATCTGGGCCACTGTGGACTTTCCGGAGCCTGACTCGCCAACGATCGCGGTAGTGGTTCCACGCTTGACCGCGAACGACACAGAGTCGACGGCAGTGAAGTCCGTGGTTTTACCGATTCCCCCGCGCAGCTTGAAGACTTTGGTCAGATTTTCGACAACCAGGACATCCTCAGGAAGGGCCTCCTTGACAACAACCGGTTCCGTCGGAGCCAGAAGATCTTCCGACTCGATGCCTTGTTCCTTGGCTACCTGGATACGCCGTGACGCCAACGACGGAGCTGAAGCAACCAAGCGCTTGGTGTAAGGGTGCCTCGGGTTTTGCAGCAACTCAAGGGAAGGCCCCGCTTCCACCACTTGGCCGCGGTACATCACAACCACCTTGTCTGCCCGCTCAGCGGCCAACCCAAGGTCGTGGGTGATGAGCAGCACAGCTGTGCCGAGTTCAGTGGTCATCTTGTCCAAGTGATCAAGGATCTGGCGCTGCACTGTGACATCCAGCGCGGATGTCGGCTCGTCGGCGATGAGCAGCCGCGGCTGGCACGACAGGCCGATCGCGATCAGCGCACGTTGCCGCATGCCGCCCGAGAACTCATGCGGATACTGCTTTGCCCTGCGCGCGGCGTCCGGAAGCCCTGCCTCGGAAAGGACTTTGGCGACGTCCTCGGGTCCGGAGGGAAGACCGTTGGCCTTCAACGTCTCCCGCACTTGGAAGCCGATCTTCCAGACCGGGTTCAGGTTTGACATCGGGTCTTGGGGAACCATGCCGATATGGCTTCCGCGGAGCTCAATCATGCGCTTCTCGGAAGCATGGGCGATGTCTTCGCCGTCGAACAGTATTTCGCCTGCGGCGACGCGACCGTTGCCCGGAAGCAACCCGATGGCGGCAAGCGCCGACGTGGACTTCCCTGAACCGGACTCCCCCACGATGGCCACGGTTTCCCCTGGCATCACGGTCAGGTGCGCGTTGCGTACCGCGTTGACTTCACCGTTGCTCGTGACGAAGTTGATGGCGAGGTTCTTGATCTCCAACAACGGACGCTCGGCGTCGGACGATTCTTCCCTGATGTGGACTGATGCATTCATGGCTTCGCCTTTCATCGCTTGCGCGCCTTCGGATCAAGAGCATCACGAAGAGCATCGCCAAGCATGATGAAGCTCAAGACCGTGAGGGATAGGGCGATAGCCGGATACAGCAACGGCAACGGGTTGGACCGAAGTGACGCTTGGGCGGCTTGGATGTCGTTACCCCAGGACATGACACTCGCAGGTAAACCAATGCCCAGGAATGAAAGCGTCGATTCAGCAACAATGAACGTGCCCAAGGAAATAGTGGCAACGACGATGATCGGAGCCAACGAGTTTGGAAGCACGTGCCGCAGCAACGAACGGAAACGGGACACACCCAGGGAACGGGCTGCGACCACGAAGTCAGCATTCCGGACTTCGATCACCGCGCCTCTGGTAATGCGGGCAATTTGAGGCCACCCGAAGATGACCAAGATCAGTACCAACGTCCACACGGTGCGGTTGGCACGGAAGACGGGAAGCTGCATCATGACGATCGCACCCAGGATCAGGGGCAGGGCAAAGAAGATATCCGTGAGCCGGGCCAGCAAGGCGTCAAGCCAGCCGCCGTAATAACCGGCCAAAGACCCTACGATGCCACCGAAGACCACCACGCCGACTGTGGTGAAGAGGCCCACCGTGACGGAGGAGCGGGTGCCGAAAATAACGCGAGCATAGACATCGCAACCTTGCTTGTTGAACCCCAGGGGATGGCCCGCTATCGATCCCCCATTCGAGTTCGCCAGTTGGCAGGCCTCAGAGGAAGGATCGATCGGGGAAAAAAGCCCGGGAAACAGCGAAACGACAACCACCACGAGGATCATGATCACGGAAATGATGAACAGTGGCTGTTTGCGGAGGTTTTTCCACGCTTCACCCCACAAGCTCGAGGGGGCGTTCTCTTCCTTGACCTTGTCGGTGGCCTGCAGCGGGGTCTCGTCGAGGTCGGCGACAAAGTGCTCGATGTGCCGGCGGCCAGTGTCCTGACCGGTCAGGTTATTTTCAGGAGTCATAGCGGATCCTCGGGTCAAGCCAAGCGTAGAGAAGGTCAACAATAAGGTTGGAAACACAGTAGATCAGCACCAGAACGGTGACGATCGAGACCACGGTGGGACCTTCTCCGGACAGCACCGCGCGGTACAGGCGGTTGCCGACGCCGGGAACATTGAAGATGCCCTCCGTGACGATTGCCCCGCCCATGAGCGTGCCGAGGTCCGCACCGAGGAAGGTGATCACTGGAATCAACGAGTTGCGCAGGATGTGCACATTAACCACTCGGAACCGGGACAATCCCTTGGCCGTGGCCGTCCTGACGTAGTCGGCGTTCATGTTTTCGATAACGCTCGTCCTGGTCAGGCGCAGAACGTAAGCGAACGATGCCAGTCCAAGCACAATCGCGGGCAGGATCAGGTCCTGGACTGAAGCGGCGGAACTCACTGTCGGTTTCGCCCAGCCAAGCTGCACGCCGATGAAGAACTGCAGGAGGAAGCCCAGAACGAAGATCGGGATGCCGATCACGATCAGGGACGCGATGAGAACTGTTCCGTCAAAGAACTTGCCTTTACGCAGTCCAGCGACCAGACCAAAGGCAATGCCGAAGACACCCTCGAAAATGAGCGCCATGACGGCCAACCGGGCAGTGACGGGGAAGACTTCACCGAGGACGGCCGCAATCGATCGGCCGGAAAAGTCCTGACCCAAGTCAAAAGTGAAGATGCTCTTGAGGTAGAGCAGGTACTGGACAATGAAGGGCTGGTCCAAGTGGTACTGCGAGCGCAGCTTGGCGGCAACAGCGGCATTGACCGGTTTATCGCCAAACAGGGCAGCGATAGGGTCACCGGGAAGGCTGAAAACCAGGAAATACACCAGGAATGTTGCGCCTATGAATACCGGCAGCAACTGGAGGAATCTTTTGAGGATGTACGTCGCCATTAGCGCGTCACACCCCTGTCTGCAGGCACCCGATCCAAGAGTGCAGCGGAGTTGTTCATCGAAGAACCTTTTTTCGTCTGATGTGCGGGCGGGACCTGCCGCGGCAAGTGCCGCCTGCACAAGGACGCCCAACCGGAGTTGGGCGTTATTGATGTGGGGCTTGGCACGACGGCGGTGGTACTCACGTGAGCACCCCCGCCGTCGTTCCCTACTTACTTACCGGTGATGTCGTAGTACAGCGGGACGCCGTCCCAGCCATAGTCGACATTGCTGACGTTGGTGCTCCAGCCGCCCTGGGCAACCTGGTACCACAGCGGGATGGCGGGGAGGTCCTGCAGCAGGATCTCCTGCGCCTTGTTCATGGCCTTGTTACCGTCAGCCACGGAGGATGCGGAGAGACCGTCGGAGATTGCCTTGTTGAAGGCCGGGTTGTCATAGCGGGCATCGTTGGATCCTGCGCCGGTCTTGTAGATCGGGCCGAGGAAGTTGTACAGCGACGGGTAGTCAGCCTGCCAGCCGGCACGGATTGCGCCCGTCAGCTTGCCGGAGGTAGCCAGGTCGCGTGCTTCCTTGAAGGTCGGGAAGGAAAGGCCTTCCGCCTTGATGCCGAGGTTGTTCTTCAGCTGGTTCGTAACAGCATCGACCCAAGCCTTGTGGCCACCCTTGTCCGCGTTGTACGCGATGGTGAAGGTGGTGTTCGGGTCCCATTTCTGGATGGCGTCTGCCTTGGCCCAGAGTTCCTTTGCCTTGGCCGCATCGAACTTCAGGTTGTCAGAGCCCGGAACGTTGTCGCTGTAGCCATCCAGCACGGGGGACGTGAAGTCCTTGGCGGGCTGGCGGCCACCGCTGAAGATGACTTTGGTGATTTCGTCGCGGTTGATCGCCATCGAGATGGCCTGACGGCGAAGCTTACCGGCTTCACCGCTCCAGGCCGGCAGGTACTCCGGGATCGCGATGGTCTGGTTACCAGCGTAGGGCTTTTCGATTGAACGGTCGCCCAGGTCAGACTTGAAGTTCGCGACAGCGCTGGTGGGAATCGTCTGAAGGACATCCAGGTTGTTGCTGAGCAGGTCCTGGTACGCGGCGTCGTCGTTCTGGTAGATCTTGAACGTGATGCCACCGTTCTTGGCCTTGCGCGGACCGTTGTAGTCCGGGTTCGGAACAAGCGAGATCTGAACGTTGTGCTGCCAGCCGTTCTCGGCCATCTTGTACGGACCGTTACCTACCGGCTTTTCGCCGTAGGTCTTCGGGTCAGCCAAGGCAGCGGACGGAACAGGCATGAAGGCTGTGTAGCCCAGGCGGAGCGGCCAGTCTGATTCGGGCTGCTTGAGCTCAACGGTGAAGGTGGTGTCGTCAACAACCTTCAAGCCGGACATCGTTGTCACGGTGGAGCCCGTAGCACTCGCCTCGTCGTAGCCCTTGATGCTCTCGAAGAAGGTCGCACTCAACTGTGCGTTCTTCGCAGCGGCACCGAAGTTCCAGGAATCAACGAACGTCTTGGCCGTGATGGCTTCGCCGTTGGTAAATTTCTGGTCCTTCTTGATCTTGATGGTGAAGTGCTGGGCGTCAGGCGCCTGGATGGAGTCGGCCAACTCGTTGACGGACTTGCCGTTTGCGTCGTAGCTGACCAGGCCGGCGAAGATCAGGGTGCCGATCTTGCCGCCGCCCACTTCGTTGATGTCGGCGGGCATGATCGGTCGCTGCGGCTCGGAGCCGTCGGCGATGATGACCTTATTGCTGTTGCCCGTTGATGAACTGGAGCTGTTACCGGAGCCGCCACTGCAACCGGACATTGCGAGGGCGAGGATCGCCGCTACGCCTAGAGCTTTGGAAGTGCGCGAGAAACGCATTCCGCCTCCTATGAGTCGTGGAGTTGAGGAGGGAAAATTCATGATCTCCCCCAGGCGCGGACACAGCTAGCTACTGTGACGTTGCCTACATGTGAGTGTAAGCCTACCCACATTGTGTCCGAATGTTGGAACATGCCGGGCAAACCGTAACCGTTCCGCAACCTCCGGATGCCTAAATTGTCGGGGATTTCAAGTCAAACGTTACTCGGTGGTAGCATTCGCTGTCTGACAGCAGGACAGGGCACCTCCTGCGGTGTTCACCCACAGTTTGCCCTGCCGCACCCGGAGATTAATTACTGGTCAGTAGCGTCGAAGGCTCTTGCCAGACCATCTTGGGAGCCTCCGCATGAGCACGAAAAAAACCAGTACCATCATCACGTCCGTCGCCGCGATCATTCTGGCCGCATCCGCCGTCGTTGGCACTGCGGCTGCGCAGGCGTCAAATGGAAACGACCAGAACGGCAGGAAAGACCAGTCCGAAGGACGCGGCCAAACGGACACCGCTCTGGCAACTGCCTTCGGCGGCGTCGACCGCAATACCTCGTGGCAACAGACATCAAAGCTGAAGTTGAACTTCCCCACGTTTCACACCGAGGGAATCGCCTTCAGCCAGGACCACATCTTCCTGTCGTCCGTCCAGATCATTGAGCCGACGGTCAAATTCGCCACTCCGCAAGGCGGCTTTGACCGCACTCCCGGCAAGGGCATCGGTCATTTGTTCGTGATGGACAAGGCGGGAAATTTGCAAAAGGACATTGTCCTGGGTGAGGGCGACATGTACCACCCAGGTGGTATCGACTTCGACGGCACCAATGTATGGGTCCCGGTGGCACAGTACCGGCCCAACAGCAGCGCCATCATCTACCGGATCGATGCTAAGACCATGGACGTGCACAAGCAGTTCGAGGTGAAGGACCACTTCGGCGGCATCGTCATGGACAAAGAGACGGGCCACCTTGTCGGCAACACCTGGGGTTCGCGCCGTTTCGCTGAGTGGGACCTGCAGGGCAAGCAGCTCGCTACTTGGGACAACCCCAACTACTTCATCGACTACCAGGACTGCCAGTACGTACCCCAGTCCAAGATGTTGTGCGCCGGGATCACCAACCTCCCGCAGACGCCTGCAGCGGGCGGAACCAGCGCGACATATGAATTGGGTGGCATCGCCATGATCGACCTCAAGTCGCACAACGTGGTTCGTGACGTTCCGTTCCAGCAATGGTCCACTGCGGGGCACGTAGCCACCCGCAATCCCTTCAAAATGACCGCGGACGGAAACCACCTCACCATGAAGGTCGCTCCGGACAACGGCGACGAAGGCAACGGCACCGAGATCCTCACCTACGAAGCAACGGTCGCCCCCGCCCAGTGAACACGGAGCCGCCGTCGTGGAGCACCGGGCGCCGCCGCTGAGCGCCGCTTGACGGATTCACGACGGCGGCCGCCGCCTTATGATGATGATCAGTCGCCGGTCCATCGTCTAAGGGAAGCCATGCCCCACTCCTCGCAACCGCTACGCAAACTGGGATTCCTCACCATTGGTTTGTTCGATCCCGCGGATCCAGGCGCGGGCCACGAATCGACATTGCAGATCATCGAGTTGGGTGAGCGGCTCGGTTTCGACAGCGCCTGGCTGCGCCACCGCCACCTGCAGTTTGGCATCTCTTCCCCGATTGCCATCATGGCGGCGGCCAGCCAGCGCACCTCGCGCATCGAACTTGGAACCGCGGTAACCCCCATGGGATGGGAAAACCCGCTGCGTTTGGCCGAAGATTTAGCCACTGTGGACCTTCTCGCGGGCGGCCGAATCAATCCAGGCCTGAGCGTGGGCGAACCCATGCACTATGGCACTGTGAAACACGAGTTATACCCGGATTCGGCGGAGCTGGAAGACTTCAGCTACACACGATTGGAACGCTTGGCACGCTTGGTTGCGGGCGAACCGGTACGGGAGTTTTCCGGCAAGCAGGGAGTGGTTGAGGAGTTCTCGAACCGGGTGGAACCGCACTCGAAGGGGCTTCGCGAACGCCTCTGGTACGGGGCGGCCAGCAGGCAATCAGCAACGTGGGCCGGTGCCCACGGATTCAACCTACTCTCCAGCAGTGTGGTCTTCGCCGAGCGGGATCAGGAGCCGGTGTTCGCCAGCATCCAGCAAGACCAGATCCGCGCCTTCCGCGAAGCCGCGGCGGCATCGGCCCAAGCACAGGGACCAGCCCGCGTCTCGCAGGGCTTGGTGGTCATACCCACCGATTCAGCCACGGCGCAACAACGGAAGAAGTACCACCGATACGTTGACGAGCGGACTCCCCGGACCCTGGCTCCCCAAGGGCCCAAAGGCATGCTGTTCGCGCCGGACCTTATTGGTACGAGTGATGAGATCGCGGAGCAGCTGTATGCGCACGCGGGCTTCCAAGAGGTGGACGAGGTGGCGTTCGCGCTGCCCTTTAGCTTCGACCACGAAGACTACATACAAATACTTTCTGACATCGCCACCAAACTAGGACCAGCCCTCGGGTGGGCCCCCGGAGCAACCGCGCCGGCGCGAGCCAACGCGTAGCCCGGCCGAGGGGACCGACACATCAGCTGACTGTCTTGGAGGTTTCCTGATGGGGCGGCTCTGCTACGGCTCCACTAGCTGCCCAACTGGCCAGCAACCGCAATCGCTCAGCGCTGGGCGAGCCTGGCTCCGCAGTGTAGATCATGAGCACGCACCCCGGATCGGCCGTCATAACGAGTTCTTCGTAAGCAAGGGTGAGCTCGCCCACCACGGGATGGTTGAACCGCTTTGTGCCCGCCCCGTGGGTCCGGACGTCATGCGCGCCCCACAGCCGCCGGAATACGTCGCTCTGCGTTGACAACTCACCAACGAGGTTCTGGAGGTCTTTGTCGTTGGGGTCCCGTCCGGCTTCGGTCCGCATGATCGCCACGCACATCCCGGCGAAGAGCTCCCAATCCGGATAGAAGTCCTTGGACGCAGGGTCAAGGAATTGGAACCGGGCCAGATTCGGAGTGCGACCCCCGGAACCGATCAGGGGTGCGTAGAAAGCACGTCCGAGCTCGTTCGTGGCAAGGAGATCCTGATGCTGGTCCCGAACGAAGGCAACGCCGTCGGTAATTGTGTTGAGCACCCAGCGCAAGCTGGGTCGACTGGCGACATTACTCGTTGATCGGCGGCGGGGGCGCCCGGACAGCGGAATGCCGTCGGCCGCGCGGGCAAGGTCAAAGAGGTGGGTCCGCTCCGTGTCATCGAGGAAAAGTGCGCGCGCAATGGCGTCGAGCACGGATGAGGAGGCTCCTCCGAGGGCACCACGTTCGAGCTTTGCGTAGTACTCGACGCTGACGTCCGCGAGCGCGGCAACCTCAGTGCGGCGAAGCCCGGCAACGCGCCTGTTCGGGCCGGCAGGAAGCCCGGCCCGCTCGGGGGTGATCTTTGCCCGGCGCGACATCAAGAACTCGCGTACCTCGGCTTTATTGTCCATGCCACGAGAATACGTCCCTCCAAACTCCGCTGGGGTCCCCTGCTGGTACACCGTTTGATGGAGACTCCCACCCCTGAGACGCCGCGTGTTGACTGGATAAGGATCCCGACACCCTGAGTCGCGAACAAGGAGAAGAATGACCACCACCGCCCCGGCACCGTCCCTGAAGTTAGCCGACGAGCCGAAACGGCTGCCCTTAGCCAGCTTGGCCGCTCTTGCCGTCATAGGCTTTGTACTGGTCGCGATGGAGACCATGCCGGCGGGGCTGCTGCCGGTCATTGCCGCCGGAATGGACATACGCGAAGGCACCGTCGGACTGTTCGTCAGCGCCTATGCCCTAGGCACCGTGATCGTCACCATCCCCGCAATTACGCTGACCCGGGGCATGCGCCGGAAGCCATTGCTCCTCGGCGCTATCGGCGGCCTCATCCTGGCTAATACCACCACTGCCCTTTCAAGCGACGTAGCCCTCTCCCTGGCATCGCGTTTCCTGGCTGGGGCGTTCTCCGGAATCATCTGGGGAATGCTGGCCGCCTACGGCCGGAAGATCAGCCCTCCCTCCCGAGCCGGGCTCTCCTTGGCGGTCGTCTCCGTCGGGGCGCCCGTCGGATTCGCACTCGGCACACCCCTTGGCTCCTGGATCGGAACGAGTCTTGGCTGGCGCTGGGCATTCGCCGGCCTCACAGGGGTTGCCCTCATCGCTGCTGCGTTAATTGCTGTGATCGCGCCCGACGCACCAGGGCAATCCGGGACCTCACCGCTCCCCCTGGTCCGGGTCTTTCGCATTCCGGGTATCGCAGTGATCCTAGCGGTCATTTTCACGTGGATGCTGGCCCACAACACCATCTACACCTACATCGCACCGTACCTGAGGACCACAGGCACCAGTCTCACGGCCGACGTCGAACTCTTCATCTTCGGTGTGGCCTCGATCGCCGGAATCATCATTACCGGTGCGGTCCTGGACCGCCACCCCCGCCCCCTTTTGCACGGAAGCGTCATCGCGTTCATCGCCGCGGCAGTGGTGCTGCTCTTCGGCAATACGTCGGGCCCCGCGATCATCGCGGCCACCATCCTGTGGGGCATCACATTCGGCGGGGCTCCTGCCCAGCTGCAAGCTGCGCTAATTGTCACTGGAGGCGCGGACTCCGACGTCGCAAACTCCTTCTTGCCAGTTGCGTTCAACCTCGCCATCTTCACCGCCGGCGTTCTCGGAGCCGCGTTGCTGACGAACTTCAGCGCCTTGGTACTCACGATCGTGATGATCGTCGGCGGTCTGGCCGCACTCCTACTGACCATCTACGGACGCCGCACGGCGTTCCTCCCCAACTCGTCACCGAAAAAAGGTCAATGATGCCCGATCGCAGTACGCCACGAGCAGGACCGACCAGACGATGGTAGTTGCCACTGTGCGCTTCGCTCCCGGAGCCCGCACCGCCTGGCACTCCCACAGACATGGCCAGTACCTTCCAGTCACCCAGGTGTGGCCCGCTTCGGAGGCCGGGATGGCACTGTCATCGAGGTCCACCCAGGAGCACTGGCACGCGGCCGCCCCCGGTTGCTTCATGGAACACATCGCCCTCCAAACCGGCGAAGACCCCTCCGCCCGACGACCGGGGAGAGCACGTCACCGCCGACGAGTACAACGGCAGGTAGATGACAACTTCAGCGGGGGTCGCAGAAGCTTCAGGAGGTAAACGCTAGACGTTAAACCTGAACTCCACCACGTCGCCGTCGGCCATCACATACTCTTTGCCTTCGATCCGAACCTTGCCCCGGGATTTGGCTTCAGACATGGAACCCGCGTCGATGAGGTCGTCGAAGGAAACAACTTCGGCCTTGATGAACCCGCGTTGGAAGTCGGAGTGGATCACGCCAGCGGCTTGGGGTGCGGTGTCGCCTTGGCGAATAGTCCACGCACGGGTTTCCTTGGGGCCAGCCGTCAGGTAGGTCTGCAGGCCCAGCGTGTGGAAACCGACGCGTGCCAGCTGGTCGAGGCCGGATTCGGTCTGACCGTTCATTTCCAGCATCTCGCGAGCTTCGTCCTCGTCCAGTTCAACGAGGTCCGATTCCAGCTTGGCATCAAGGAAGATGGCGTCCGCAGGGGCCACCAGGGCCCGGAGTTCGTCCTGCTTTGCCGGATCTCCGAGAATTCCTTCATCCGCATTGAAGACGTAAATGAAGGGCTTTGCGGTGAGGAGGCCCAACTCCTTGAGGTGTGCCATCTCCAACTTGTCGCTCTTGATGGACGAGAAAATGGTGTCACCGCGCTCGAGTACAGCTTGTGCGGCCTTGATGGCGGCCAGTTCCGCTGCGTCGCGCTTCTTGATCTTGACTTCTTTTTCGATGCGCGGGATCGCGTTTTCGATGGTCTGGAGATCGGCCAGGATGAGCTCGGTGTTGATGGTCTCCATGTCCGAGCGCGGATCTACCTTGCCGTCCACGTGGATAACATCCGGGTCGTCGAACACGCGCACCACCTGCGCGATAGCCTCGGCTTCGCGGATGTTTGCGAGGAACTTGTTGCCCAAGCCCTCACCCTCCGATGCGCCCTTAACGATCCCGGCAATGTCCACGAAGGAGACCGGCGCCGGCAAAAGACGCTGCGAACCGAAGATCTCCGCGAGCTTAGCCAAACGGGGATCCGGCAGGTTCACGACGCCGACATTCGGTTCGATCGTTGCGAACGGATAGTTCGCAGCAAGCACCTGGTTACGGGTCAGTGCGTTGAAAAGAGTTGATTTGCCGACGTTGGGCAGTCCGACGATGCCAATAGTAAGAGCCACGAGCATAGATTCTACCCGTTGGGGTGTTCTCGGCGCCTACCGCTCCCAAAGCACGCCCCAGCCGCGGTGCCCGGCGCAGTGCCACGGCGCGCCTGCTTTGCTAAAACTGTCGTACCCCTGTGACAGGGTTGCTCCATGGATGGATTTGGATTGGTCTTGGCCCTGTTGATGTTGCTGATCGGCGCCGTCGTCGGTCTCGGTGCCGGTTACGTGCTCTTCCGGCGTCGGGGCGTGGGGTTGGAGGAAGACTTCGACGCCGTATCGTCGCGGCTCTCGGAGGTGACGGCACAACTGGCTGCGGCCGACGCCGAACGGCGCCTGTTGTTTACCCAGAACCGTGAACTCAGCGCTGCCAGGAACACCGACAGCAACGTGCTCCAGGCCTTGGCTCCCGTTGCTGAAAAGCTGACGGCCGTTCAACAACAAGTCGCACTCCTGGAACGGGACAGGGTAGAGCAATATGGTCAGCTCGCCCAGCAGCTCCAAGATGCCCGGTTGTCCGACGAACAACTGCTGCGATCCACGCATGCCTTGGCTTCGGCCCTCCGGTCCAACAGTGCACGCGGACAGTGGGGCGAGGTCCAGCTGCGCCGAGTGGTGGAAGCCTCCGGAATGCTCCGGCACGTCGACTTCCATGAGCAGGTCCACTCCGGCAGCACGGAGAACACCCTGCGGCCGGACCTCGTGGTTCAACTGCCGGGCGGCAAGCAACTGGTAGTGGATGCCAAGGTTCCGCTTTCGGCCTATTTGGAGGCCCAAGAGCAAATCAACGACGGCGGCTCCGCAGGCGAATCAGTGGCGACGGCCGGGCAGCTTAACTCCGGATTGCGTGACCCCAAGGTGCTCCTCGCTAAGCATGCCAAGGCCCTCAAGGCACACATCGATGCCCTGGCAGCCAAGAAGTACTGGGACATTCCCGGGAGCTCACCAGAGCTGGTGATCTGCTTCCTCCCGGCGGAGTCTATTTTGGCTGCGGCCCTCGAAGCCGATCCCGGGTTGCTTGAGTACGCCTTGTCCAAAAACGTGGTGCTCACATCGCCTGGAACGCTACTGGCAGTCCTCAAATCCGTGGCCTTCACATGGCGCCAGGATGTCCTGACGGACAGCGCCCACCAACTCTTCGAGCTTGCCAAGCAGCTGTATGAGCGCATGGGCACCCTCGGGGAGAACGTGGGGAAACTCGGAAGTTCCCTCAAGACGTCCGTCGACCGTTACAACGCCCTGGTAGGGACCTTGGAGGCCCGGGTTCTTCCCACGGCCCGGAAGCTCAATAGCATGGATGACTCCGGTTTGGCCACGCCAATGTCCGTGGAGGCCGTCCCCCGCGGTTTGGCCGCCCCTGAACTGCTCACGGTGGACACCGAGGAATCAGCCGCTTAACGAACTCGCCCGCAGTGCGTCCCCGGAAACGGGGGCACGCTGCGGGTGGCTGCGCTGCGGGTGGTTCTTAGGACGTCGGCACGGTGGCTCTAGGACGTGGGACGGCTCCCGCGGCCGCCGAGTGCCCTGGACACATCGCCAGCCTTCTTTAGGGTTGCCCTCAGCTCCTTGGGCAAAGAGAAGAGCAGGTCTTCCTCAGCTGTGACCACTTCCTGGACCTCGCCATAGCCGTAGTCGGCCAAGAGCCGCAGAACGTCCTGGACAAGCACCTCGGGAACGGAGGCCCCTGATGTCACGCCGACAGTGGCCACGCCCTCAAACCACGCCTCGTCAACCTCGTTGGCAAAATCCACCCGGTAGGAGGTTCGCGCACCGTATTCAAGTGCTACTTCCACCAACCGGACCGAGTTGGAGGAGTTTGCCGAACCGACCACGATGACGAGATCGGCCTGCGGGGCGATCTTCTTGATGGCCACTTGGCGGTTGGTGGTCGCGTAGCAAATGTCGTCGCTGGGCGGATCCTGCAGAGTGGGGAACCGGTCCTTCAGCAGGCGTACGGTCTCCATGGTTTCATCCACGCTGAGGGTAGTCTGCGATAGCCAGATGGTCTTTTCAGGATCGCGGACCGTGACCTTGTCTACCTCATGGGGCCCGTTAATGATTTGGATATGCTCCGGGGCTTCGCCGGCGGTTCCTTCGACTTCCTCGTGGCCGTCATGGCCGATCAAAAGGATGTCGTAGTCCTCCTTGGCGAAGCGAACAGCTTCGCGGTGAACCTTGGTGACCAGCGGGCACGTGGCATCGATGGTGCGCAGCCCTCGATCTTCCGCTGATTGCACCACGGCAGGAGAAACACCATGCGCGGAGAAGATCACCAAGGCGCCCTCGGGCACCTCGTCCGTTTCGTCAACGAAGATGGCGCCCTGTTCTTCCAACGAGGACACGACGTGCACGTTGTGAACGATCTGCTTGCGGACGTACACCGGAGGGCCGTAGTGTTCCAAAGCCTTTTCGACGGCGATGACGGCCCGGTCAACGCCGGCGCAGTAACCCCGGGGGGCTGCCAGGAGAACCTTCTTGGGTCCTGTAACGGGAGCCGCCGCCTGAATCTCTTCCGGGGAACGCCGCCGGCGGGGCACCGTGGGCATGGGAATGGAAACGGCTGTGCTGGTCATCCTTCAATGGTAGCGGCCCGACCCTCGCTAACGGGCGGAACGTGACCATCGTCGCCTTGAGACGATCAGACCTACGAGGCCTACGACGAGCAGGATGCCCGAGGCGAACGCAGCGTCCCACACCCATTCACCAAAGCCCTTTGTTGCTGCTGAGAGGAACTCCTGTTTGAAAAGCTCCGCCACACTGTTCGAACTCGACAGATTGCCTACCACTCCACCGGCAAGCTGGGATCCGGCCATCCAGAGCGCGGCCAATGCGAGTCCTCCAAGCCCCAAGAACAGCAATACCAGGGCGCGCCGACGGGCAGACACCAACGCCAACAAGGCAGATACCACGGCGCCAAGTGCGGCCACCCACCACAGTGGCGCGAAGGCCGAGACCCGCTCAACGAGTTGCCTCTGCGAGGGTTGGCCTAGAGTGACCAGATTTTCCGATGGGACGTCCAGTTTGAATCCAGTAGTGCCGGCGACGTGGTCGCGCACCAGTCTGACCAAGGGTCCGACGTCGAGGACAAGGGCCGTACTGGACGAACCACTCCCCGGTTGGGCGGCGGCGCCGAAGTTGAGGCGATGGCTGTTCCTCACAGTGTCCTGCCACGCCTGGGGGTAGTCGCTCCATGATTGCATTCCCGCGGTGGCACTTTTGAGGACTCCCGCGGCGAGGGATCGGACCGGTTCGGGAAGATTAACCGAGGACTCAAAACTGCCGACGGCGGCCGTGGCCAGGCGGCTCTGGAAATCGGAATCGCTACCTAGTGAACCCGCCAGACGGACAAAACCGTCCTCTTTGACGATGTTCTCGTCCACCCAAGCCGCAGGAACTGCGACGGCGGTGAGCAGCAAGGCGACCACCACTCCCAACGCTGAGACAAAAGTTCGCAAAGCCATCCTTTGAGTCGGGGGTCAAGGAACCATCCTAGGACTGTCCACAGGATAGGAAAAATGTCTCAGCCACACGCTATAGCTGGATAGAGTTGGAAGACTGACCGGCACCCAAGCACCCCAAGACAAGCGCACTCACACAAACGCCCTGGATCAAGCGCCGTACCCCTAGCAAGGACTATCACCATGGAATCACCGTTGCGGCCCCTGGCTCAGGTTCGGAGCAGACATGTCCGCTGACGCCTCCCCGGAATCCACGCTGCCTGGGACCGCGGCAGAAACCAGCCCGGACAACCCGTGGCCCCTTCAGTTGCTCTCACGCAAGCTGAAAGCCCATATTGAAAGGGCACCGGCCGCTTGGATCGAAGGCCAGGTCATCGAACTGAACCGCCGGGGCGGCAATGCGTTCCTCACGCTGCGCGACGTCGACGCCGAAATCTCTTTGCCTGCTTCTGTTTGGTCCACTGTCCTGGACCGCCAGCCGGTGCCCCTGGAACGGGGTTCGCGGGTGGTCGCGCTGGTGAAGGCGGACTTCTGGGTAAAGACTGGTCGCCTCAACATGTCCGTCAAAGACATCAGGCCCGTCGGCCTCGGCGACCTCCTTGCCCGGATCGAACGCCTGCGGCAGGCCTTGGCAGCAGAGGGACTGTTCGCGGATTCCCGAAAACGGAAGCTCCCGCTCCTTCCCCACCGAATCGGGCTGATTACGGGCCGTGATTCCGATGCCAAAAAGGATGTGCTGCGTAACGCGGCACTCCGCTGGCCCGCCGTCGAATTCGATGTCCGGGAGGTTGCGGTGCAGGGCAACACGGCCGTAGCGCAGATCATCGCCGCCCTCACATCGCTGGACGCCGACCCACACATTGACGTCATCGTACTGGCCCGTGGTGGAGGGGCTCTGGAGGATCTCCTGCCGTTCAGTAATGAAGACCTCGTCCGGGCCGTAGCCGCTGCTTCCACTCCTGTGGTGAGCGCAATCGGCCACGAAGCGGACCGCCCTATCCTGGACGACGTGGCCGATCTCCGTGCCTCCACGCCCACGGACGCCGCCAAGCGCATCGTGCCCGACGTGAGCGAGGAATTGGCGGTGGTGCGCCAAGCGCGCGAGCACTTGCGGCGCAGTGTGGGCCGCATGGTGGATCGGGAGACGGACCGGCTCCACTCGTTGAGGTCCCGGCCTGTCCTGGCGTCGCCGGATTCGATGGTGGCCACCCGCGCGGATGACGTTGCACGTCTCCAACAGCGGGCACATTCAGCAGTGTCCACTGCGCTTGTTCGGTCTTTGGACCAAGTGCATCACCTGCGCGCCCAAGTACGGGCATTGTCCCCCCAAAAGACCTTGGACCGGGGCTACGCGGTGGTCCAAGTGGTCGGGGCAGACCACGCAGGGCATACGGTGGTGAGCAGCCCGAGGCAAGCCCCAAAAGGCACGGAATTGGCCATACGCGTGGCCGAAGGCCGTTTCCGGGCGGTGTCGTCCGGTCATGGCGAAATCGCCGAACCATGAATTTCGAAACACCTGACGTAAGGATCACCATGACTGAGAAGACTCCGGCAGCGCCGGCCCACGACTCATTGGATGCCCTCAGCTACGAGGAAGCCCGCGAACAACTGGTCGCCGTCGTGGGCCGTCTCGAAGCCGGCGGCGCGAGCTTGGAGGAGTCACTCGCCCTCTGGGAACGGGGCGAATCACTGGCCAAGCGTTGCGAGGACTGGCTTGAGGGTGCCCGCAAGCGCCTGGCCAGCGCACGGGACGCCCAGACGGACCCCAACGCAGACCGGACGAAGCCGCAGCCCTAGGAGTTCATGACGAGCGTGCGTTCGGCCGCCACGTCGAACTCTGCGGACGGCCACGTCAGGGACATGCCTTCGAGAGCCTCCAACAATAGCTGCTGCACGGCGATGCGCGCATACCATTTCTTGTTGGCCGGAACCACATGCCACGGCGCCATCCCGGTGGAGGTCTTCTCGAAAGCAACGCTGTAAGCATCCATATAGGAGCCCCAGAACGCCCGCTCGGCCAGGTCAGTCTGACTGTATTTCCAGTGTTTACTGGGATCGTCAAGCCTGGCGATAAGGCGTTTCTTTTGCTCGTCCTGGCTAATGTTGAGCATGACTTTGATGATGGTAGTGCCATCCTCGACCAGCCGGGCCTCGAAGTCGTTAATGGCGGCGTACCGCCGTTCCAGTTCGGCGGCGTCAGCCCACCCATGGACCCTGTGGATCAGTACGTCCTCGTAATGGGAACGGTCGAAAACGCCCACCATTCCGGCCTCAGGGGACCGCTTTTCGATCCGCCAGAGGAAGTCATGGGACTTCTCTTCATCCGTCGGGGCTTTGAAGGCCGCCAACTGCACGCCTTGTGGATCCATCGAACCCACCACGTGGCCAATGATTCCGCCTTTGCCCGCTGTGTCCATGGCTTGGAGTATGAGCAGGAGCCGTTTGTCGCTGCCGAACTTGCCCTCGGCAAAGAGCCTTTCCTGAAGTCCGGCGAGGCGGGTCTTTTGGGCGGCCAGAAGCTGCTTGCCATCGGACTTCTTGCCCTTGTAACCGGGCGTGGAGTTCGGATCGACGCCGGCAAGCGAGAACCCGGGCTCCACTTTCAGGGTCTTGGCGGGACTCTTGGCGAACTCAAGTGCATCTACCATTGGCATGCCTTTCTGCCCGGCGGCCCCCGTGGCTCGCCTTGGACCTCAGGCTAGTTGCCCGGATACCTCGACAGGAAGTCCGCCATGCGGTTGATGGCTTCTTCAATGTCTTTGACGTTGGGCAAAGTGACCATTCGGAAGTGGTCAGGGCGGACCCAGTTGAACGCCCTGCCGTGCGACACCAGGATCTTCTGTTCCTTGAGAAGGTCCAGGACGAACTTCTCGTCGTCCCTGATGTGGTGGACCTCGGGGTCCAGCTTCGGAAAGAGGTAAAGCGCCCCCCGTGCCTGCTGGGTGCTGACGCCCGGGATGGCGTTGAGGAGATCGTAGGCTTTGTTGCGCTGTTCCAAGAGCCTGCCGCCGGGCAGGATGAGGTCATTGATGCTTTGGTACCCGCCGAGCGCCGTCTGGATGGCATGCTGTGCCGGAACGTTGGCACACAGGCGCATGTTGGCCAAGAGATTGATGCCCTCAAGGTAGTCCGAAGCATTTTTCTTGGGGCCGGAAATGGCCATCCAGCCTGCCCGGTAACCGCACACACGGTACGCCTTGGACAATCCGCTGAAGGTCAGGCAGAGGACGTCATCGCCGGTGAGTGACGCCAGGTTTACGTGGACCGCGTCTTCGTACAGGATCTTTTCGTAGATCTCATCGGCAAACACCACCAGCCCGTGTTTCTCTGCCAAGGCCACAATTTTTTTGAGCGTCTCTTCGGGGTAGACGGCACCCGTGGGGTTGTTGGGATTGATGACCACGATTCCCTTAGTGTGGGGCGTGATCTTTGACTCCATGTCCTCAAGATCGGGCTGCCAGCCGGAGTTCTCGTCGCACAAATAGTGCACAGGACGGCCGCCGGCCAAGGCCACTGACGCGGTCCACAAGGGGTAGTCGGGCGTGGGGATGAGGACTTCATCACCGTCGTCCAAAAGCGCCATGAGGGACATGGTGATCAGTTCGCTGACGCCGTTTCCCAAGTAGATATCGTCAACGTGGATGTTCTGGATGCCACGCGTCTGGTAGTACTGCGAGACCGCCGTGCGAGCGGAAAAGATACCTCGCGAATCGCTGTATCCCTGGGCGTTGGGCAGGTGCCGGATCATGTCCACCAAGATCGCGTCGGGCGCCTCGAAACCGAAAGGCGCCGGGTTGCCGATGTTCAGTTTGAGGATCCGGTGACCCTCGGCTTCCATCTGCTGGGCGGCCTGCAGGATCGGTCCACGGATGTCGTAGAGGACATTATGAAGCTTCGTGGACTGCTTGAAATTCGCCATTCCTCAAATATGCCACATGGGTGATGGACTCCTTCGGAGATGTCCGTCACACACGCGTACGACGACGGCGACAGACCCGCCTGGGTCTGTCGCCGTCGTCGTACGCTGTTTTTTAGGAGACCTACTTAACGATTCCCTTGTCTTTCAACCAAGCGGCAGCTGCATCCTTGGCACTTTGCTTCTGGTTGCCGCTGACGGCGCGATTCAGCTTCACCAGGTCGTCGCTGGTGAGGATCTTGGACACGTTGTTCAGTGCATCCTTGGCCTTGTCCGTCATCTTGGCCTTGCTGTACAGGGGCAGCACCTGCTGGGCCTTGAAGTTGTTCTTGGGATCTTCGAGGATGACAAGGTCATTATCCGCAATTGACGGTGTGGTGGTGAAGATATCTGCCACCTGTACCTGGTCCGAAAGCAGAGCCTGCAGGGTCAGGTTCCCGCCGCCGTCGTTGAACGGCTGCAGGCCCTTGAGCTCGCAGTTGTAGTTGGCCTTCAGGCCAGGGAACCCGTAGGACCGTGTCTCGAAAGTTGCCGGGGCCCCCATGGTGAGGTCCTTGCAGACCTTGGCAAGATCCTCGATGGATTTGAGCTGGTACTTTTGCTGCGTCGCCTTGGTCACCACCATGGCGTCCTTGTCCTCAGCCTTCGCCGGATCCAGCACCCCAAGACCGGACGGCAGCTTCCCTTGGAGCGCCTTGTACACGTCATCGGCGGAGACCTGGGTAGCCGACGTGTCCAAATAGGACAGCAGGTTCCCGGAATAGTCCGGAACAAGGTCAATGGAACCGTCCTGGACGGCCTTGTAATAGATCTCCCGGGATCCGATGTTGGGCTTGGTGGTGGCAGTGATGCCTGCGGCGTTCAAGGCACCGGCATAGATTTCACCGATGATCTGGCTTTCCGGAAAGTCGGCAGAGCCGACAACCAACGGACCGCCGGCGGCGCCCCCGCTCGCTGCCGACGTCGAGGGCGTGGCCAGCGGGCTGCCACCGCAGGCGCTCAAGGCGAGGGCCACGCCGATGCCGGCGGCGAGCCCACCCAACCCACGGCGGGTCAGGGGCATGGATACAGGGTTTTTCATGGTGTACCTCCTTGAAGGACAGCTCCGGCGGGAGCTGGGGCTGCGAGATCGTCGGCCGCCGTCTGGCGTCCGCGTGAGTCGAGAGTCAAGCCAGGCGAGAGAACCAGTCTCTGCACCCCGGCAAGGATGAGGTCTACAGCGATCGCCAGCGCAGCGATCAGCAACGAGCCGCCCAGCATCCTGGGGAAATCCTGCAGGACAAGGCCATCGAACAGGTAGCGTCCCAATCCGCCCAACGGCAGGTAGGCCACTACAGACACTGTTGCAATCACTTGCAGGACGGCCGTCCTGATACCGCCGAACATCACGTGAAGGCCGTTGGGCAACTCAACCCGGAACAAGACCTGGAGTTCGGTCATGCCCACGGCCCGGGCAGCGTCCACCACTGTGGCATCAACGCTGGAGATGCCGGCGTACGTTCCTGCCAACAACGGCGGCACCGTCAGGATGACGAGCGCCCAGACAGGCGGCATCAGCCCGCTCCCGGCCAGCAAGGCGAAGAGCACCAACAACCCAAGAGTGGGCAGTGCGCGCAGGGCACCTGCCACGGCGACAGCGACCACGCGACCACGGCCGGTGTGGCCGATGAACAGGCCGATCGGAACCGCGATCACGGCTGCGATAACCAATACCAAGGCGCTGTACTGAAGGTGTTCAAGAAGACGGTTGGGTATGCCGCTGATGCCGCGCCAGTGTGCGGGATCAGCTAGCCAGGCAAGAGTGTCGGCGAAGATGTTCATACGGGCGCTCCCGCCGGTTTAGGCACAGCCTTGCTGCCCCCAAGTGCCCGTGTCCAAGGCGTCAGCAGCCTCTCCAGGACAACGAGGACCGCGTCCATGAGCAGGGCGAGAACCAGGATGGCGAGGATTCCCACCACCACCTCGGTGACGAAGTTGCGCTGGAGGCCGTCCGTGAAGAGGATACCGAGGTTACCGACGCCCAAGAGGGCGGCGACACTGACCAGGGAAATGTTGCTGACCGAGACAACCCGCAGGCCAGCGAACAGCACTGGAAGTGACAACGGCAAATCCACCCGGAAGAAGCGAGCGGTGGGCTTGAAGCCCATGGCCACGGCGGCGTTGCGGAGTTGATCATCCACGGAGTCAAAGGCGTCCATGGCAGCCCGGACCAGCAGTGCGACTGCATAGATCGTCAGGGCCACCACCACGTTGAGGGGGTCCAGGATCCTGGTGCCCAGGATCGTGGGAAGGATGATGAAAAGGGCCAACGAAGGAATGGTGTAGAGCAGCGAGGTGGCCGTTGTGACCACCGAACGCAGGACCCGGTTTTGCCTGGCCAACTGAGCCAAGGGAACTGAGATCACGAGTCCCAAAACCATAGGGATGACGGCCAGCAGCAGGTGCTGTCCGGCCAACCCAAAGATCATGCCGCTGTTAGCCAGGAACCATTCCATCAGGTGGCGTCCTCCCTGTGGTGGCGGACTTCTTCGATCAGCGCCAGGACCTCGGGCGCCTTCAAGACTCCGGCCACCCGGCCGTCGTCGTCCACCGCTACACCGAGGCCCGACGGCGAGGACAACGCTGCGTCCAGCGCGCGGCGCAAGGTGTCTCCCTTGCGGAAGAGGGAGCCACCGGGAATCAGTCCGGCACCATCCCGGGGCGAGGACCAACCCAAAGGACGCGAGTCCGCGTCCACAACAAGCGCCCACTCCCCCGTTTCCCGGCCGGCGTTTGTTCCGTCGGAGGCGCTGACCGTTGCAACGGGGTGAAGCGTCACGGCGTCTGCCACGTTGAAGGCAAGGTGGCGGAACCCGCGGTCGCGACCGACGAATGACGCGACGAAGTCGTTGGCGGGGGCCCGGAGGATCTCCTCGGGCGCTGCGTACTGCGCGAGTTTGCCCCCGACAGCGAACACGGCCACCTTGTCACCGAGGACGGTCGCTTCGTCGATGTCGTGCGTGACAAAGACGATGGTCTTGGCAAGTTCGCGTTGAAGGCGCAGCAACTCCTGCTGGAGTTCGTCGCGGACAACGGGATCCACTGCGCTGAAAGGCTCGTCCATGAGCAGCACAGGCGGATCCGCCGCCAGCGCCCTGGCAACGCCGACGCGCTGTTGTTGGCCGCCCGAGAGTTGTGAGGGGTAGCGTTTGCCCAGTACCGGATCGAGCCCCACGACGTCGAGCAGTTCCGCGGCCCGCTTGCGCGCCACGGCCTTCGAAACTCCGTTGAGCCGCGGAACTGTTGCCACATTGTCCAGTACCGAACGGTGCGGCAGCAGCCCGGCCGACTGCATCACGTAGCCCATGGAGCGGCGAAGCTCAGCAGCGGGCACTTGCGAAACGTCCTTGCCGCCCACGGTGATGGTCCCCTTGGTGGGCTCGACCATACGGTTGATCATCCGCAAGGAGGTGGTCTTGCCGCACCCCGAGGGACCCACGAATACGGTAATAGCGCCCTTGTCCACGGACATGGTTAAGGCGTCCACGGCCGGTTGCCCACTTTGGTATTGCTTGGTGACGCTCTGGAACTCAATCATGGCTTCAGCCATACCCGGGCTTACCTATCTGTGGAGGACAACTTTGGTGGAGCCTAACGACCGTCACTCTTATTGAGAGGCCGCAACGCTGCTATCTGGCCGCACAGTAAAATCTTCCCCCAGAGTAACCAGCCCGGCCGAGGATGTCAGCGGCGCCACGTATTCCGTAATGAATCGGCAATCTTCCTGCTGTCTTCAGGCGAGTTTTCCGTCCACCGGACGCTCCCAGTACAGCCGTAGGGCGACATCCACCAAGGACACCCGCTGTAGCCCCGGCACTTTCTCCAAGGGAATCCAGGCCGCATGCGTGGTGCTGCCATCCACCTCATGGGTTAGTTCACCGCCCACCACAGTGGCTTCATAGACCAACCGAAGAGCTTGGAAGTCCCTGACGGAACCGTCCGCTTGAACGCCCCGGGGCCAGTGCCCGACGTCGATTCCCAGCATCCGTTCGATCTTGGCGTGATATCCGGTTTCTTCGAAAACTTCCCGGCGACACCCGTCCACGGGATGCTCGGCGAGGTCCAGCCCGCCGCCGGGCAAGGTCCAACCCTCTTTGTTGTCCTGCTTCCAATAGGCCAACAGAATCAGGCCATCGCGGATGATGACGGCGTAGGCGGCAGGGCGGGTGTCGAAGTCCAGGCTCATGATGCCAGCTTAGGGGTGCGCTCCAGGCGGCCGGACGTTAAGGGAGTTCCGCTGCCGCGATAGGGCCCGCTTCCACGGGTCCCAGGTCCGGCGCGTCCCGAAGTTCGACGACGGTCCCCGGCTTGCCCAGTTCGAGCACCTTGACGCTGTTGCGTCCGGCCTTGAGCAAGGGGGCCGGTGCGTACAGTGTGACTTGCGGACCTTTGTTCCAATAACGGCCCAGCAAGAAGCCATTGAGCCACAGGAATCCTTTGCCCGAATCCGGGAGTGCAATGTAGGTATCGGCAGGAACGTCCACGTCGAACTCGGCCACGGCCAGGCCTTCCAGGCGTGCGGGTTCCCACTCGGCGAGCGCAAGAGGAATGTGCGTCCAATGGAACGTATACCGCTGGTTGACCAGGACGCCGCCCAGGATCCCCTTCCCCTGTCCGATCAGCGGCCCGTAGTTGATCCGGCCAAGGTTTTCCACCAGGATCTCGATCTTTGCCGGAGCTCCTGTGCCGGTAGCCACCACACCCTCGTCCCCGGATGTGTCGTCCAGTACCCCGGCAAACATCCCGTCGATCCAAAGATAGGCGCGGTCGTGAAGCCCGGTGATTCTCAACCGGCACTCGGCGGGTGCATCCGGAAGTCCCGGCAGGATGGCCGTTGCCGCGTAGAGGACCATCCCGCCGTCGAGCCCCAACTCTTCGAAGCTGAGCGGCCTGGCGCTGTGGACCGGCTCGCCGGCACCCCGTGCCAGCGTCAGCACGTCCTGCCCTCCGGATAGCGGCAACGATCGCGCAGGAACAATTGGATTATCCGCGAGCAGCTCCGGCGGGAGCTCAGGCAGCTCCGTTATTTTCTGCGCTCCATAAAACTCCTGGCGCAGGGCATGGAACTTCGATGTCAGCGTGCCGTTCTCGGCAATAGGAGCATCGGAGTCGTAACTGGTCACCGTCGGTTGAAGCCTGGTGCCATCGTGGTTGCTGCCCGAGCCCAAGCCAAAGTTGGTTCCTCCATGGGCCATGTAGACACACAAAGAACCGCCGAGATCCAGGATCTTGCGGGCTTCCTGTGCGGCCTCTTCGGCGTCGCGTCGGTGATGGGGCTCGCCCCAATGATCGAACCAACCGCCCCAGAATTCGACGTTGAAGAAGGGTTCATCAGGCCGCCGTCGTTTCCATGTCGCCACGGCTTCATCGCCCCGGCTTCCCAGCGTCGCCGTCGCCCACGTTCCTTCCACTGAGCCGCCGTCGAGGAAATAGTCCGTGCCGCCGTCGGCCGTGAACAGGAGTTCAGTGATGCCGCCTTGTTCCTGCAGGCGCTTGTTCCAGCGGATGTATTCATGGTCATCGCCGTAGCTGCCGTATTCATTTTCAATCTGCACGGCGACCACCGGACCGCCATTGGCCGCCTGCCGGGCGGCGATGATGGGCAGAAGGTGACCGAACCATTCCTCGACGGCGGCCGTAAACATCGGGTCAAGGCACCGGAGGCCGATTCCGGGGATACCTGTCAGCCACGCCGGGAACCCGCCGTTATCCCATTCGGCGCAAATGTACGGACCCGGACGGACGATCACGTCCAGGCCCTCCTGCTGGGCGAGGTCGATAAAGTGGCCGAGGTTCCGCCAGCCAGTGAAGTCCGGAGCCGCGCCGCGCTTGGGTTGGTGAAAGTTCCACGCCACGTAGGTATCCACGGTGTTGGCACCCATCGCTTTGAGCCGACGCAGCCGGTCCTGCCAGAGTTCCGGGTGGACACGGAAATAGTGGATGGCTCCTGCGAGGATGCGGTACGGTTCACCCGAGCGGTAAAGGACAGCGTCACCATAGCTCAGCAGGGCGTTGTTCATAGTGAGCAGATTAGCTCAAAATACAACATTTATGCACAGGTGATGAACAAATGACCAATCTCGACATTTCCCCGGCGCAGGAAGTTTGCCCCGCTGCGCCGGAGGGTCAAGGACCATGCGTCCAGTTGTGGCCCGAGCGCGAGGTTCCCTTGGGCGGTGTTCGCGCCATGAACGTCTTCCGGACCCTGCCCCAGCGCGGGCTTCCCACCGTGGGCGCTTGGTGCTTCCTGGATAGATTTGGTCCGGATCGTGTGGCCATGAGTGTCCTGCCGCATCCGCATATGGGCTTGCAAACCGTTACTTGGCCGCTCGAGGGTGCAGTGCGCCACCGGGACAGCGTTGGGAGCGACGTCGTGGTCCAGCCCGGCGAGCTCAACATCATGACCGCGGGCCACGGAATTTCCCACTCCGAGTTTTCGGCCCTGCCTGCCACCACCCCGGATGGATCCAGCCCCCTGGTGGATGAGATCCCTGTCTCCCGCGGACTTCAACTCTGGGTGGCCCTCCCCGAGGAGCACCGGCACCGCGCGCCGTCGTTCGAGCAGCAGCGCGACCTCCCGGTGGCCGAGGGCCCCGGTTTCACCGCCACAGTCATGGTGGGCGAATTCGCCGGGAAGAGCTCCCCTGCCACAATGTTCAGCCCTATCGTTGGAGCGGACATCACTGGGACCGGAAGCCTGGAACTGCCGCTGCGCCCGGATTTCGAACATGCAATCTTGATTCTGGACGGCAGCGCAGTGATCGACGGCGTCGACGTCCAACCAGGCCCCTTGGCCTATCTCGGCGCAGGCCGTTCCAACCTCCGGCTGGAGGTTGCTGCGGAGACCCGCTTCATGCTGCTCGGGGGCGAGCCGTTCGGCGAAGACCTCCTCATGTGGTGGAACTTCGTGGGGCGCACGCACGAGGAAGTGGAGAAAGCCCGGGAAGAATGGCAAGCCGAGGGATTGCTCGACGACGATGCTGCCGCCGCCTCACGCTTCGGCTTGGTGCCGGGCCACGGCCCGGACGCAGGTCCCGAGGCCGGCCGCATACCCGCCCCTCAGCTCCCGGGGGTCAAGCTTCGTCCGCGGACCCGCGGCTGAGTGTGCTGACGGGCTGTCCGGCCTGGCCTGCTAGCCCCGTTGCTCGGCCACCAGCCGGGGGACGCCGAACACGGGGTCCTGGGCGAGGATCCGCACGTCCTCAATGCCCCTCCCGGACAACGTGGCAATGAACGCCTCCTGTAGCCGCCGCACGTTCATCCCGAGCCCGCTGCCCAAGATGACAGGTCCGTCCAGGCCCAGTTGGCGAACCACCTGCTCAGCCAGGACTGCCAGGTCCCGCCCGGCTTGGTCCACCATCTCTTGGCTTGTCGGATCGCCGTCGTCCGCGGCCTCGACAACAACCCTGGCTTGCTGCGCCCAGTACCGGCGGCCTGTTGCCGGCGAATGGAAGAGTGCGATCAATTTGCCTGGCTCGTCCAACCCGCAGGACTCCAGGAGCGCACTGCTCAGGCGGTCCGGCGCGAGGCCCTTGTTCATGAGCCGGAGGCTGTGCCGTACCGCTTCGCGTCCCAGCCAGTACCCGCTTCCCTCATCCCCCAGCAGGTAGCCCCAACCACCGGCGCGGGCTTCTTCTCCGGCGTCGTTTCTTCCCCAGGCGGCCGAGCCGGTACCGGCGATAACGGCGACTCCTGTGCTCGCGCCACCGGCTGCAAGCAGCAGCCGTGAGTCGTGAACCACCGTGATCCGCGCTCCGGGCACGTGTGGTGCGATCAAGTCAGCGAGCGCCTGGGCGTCCTCGTCCGTGTCGATACCGCCGGCCCCCGCGTAGACCTCGTCCACCTCGCCCCCGCCGATCTTGCCGAACAGCTCGGCGAGGTTCGCTGCGGCCACGTCGCGGCTGACATTTTGGACGTTGGAACTTCCGGCGCTCTCATCCCGTACCGCTGTGCCGTGTTCGAACCGCACTCCCCGGGTCTTGGTGCCCCCGATGTCGAGTCCGATGACCGTGCCGCCTACCGAGCTGTCGGTAGAGTCCGGCTGCGTGCGGGAATGCGTTGAGGAGTCAGGATTGTTCACCGTGAAAGACTAGCGTGGAGCGCCCGGAGGAGAAACCGCCCATGTCTGATTCCTTGTTTGATACGCCCTTCATTGGAGCACCGATGGCAGGTGGAACTTCCACCACCGCATTGGTCCAGGCAGTTCACGACGGCGGCGGGTTCGGTTTCCTTGCCGCCGGCTACAAGAGTCCGACGGCGATGACGGCGGACATCGCGGCGGCCGAGGCGCTGGGCATCCGGTTTGGCATGAATGTATTCGTGCCGGATGTGGCCCAACTTGCCCCGTCGAGCGAAACCAAGGCCCGGCTTGCGGCCTACCGCGCCACGCTCGAGCCTGAGTCCGCCAGGTTCGGGGTGCCTTTACCCGCTCTCCGCTTCGATGATGACGACGCTTGGCGGGACAAGATCGACGCCCTCTTGGAAGACCCGGTGGAAGCTGTGAGCTTCACTTTCGGACTGCCGGGCAGGGCCGTGGTCCGCGCGTTGCAGAAAGCAGGTTCCCGCGTCATATCCAGCGTCACAAGTGTGTCCGAAGCATTGGCAGCTGCGGAGGAGGGTCCGGACGCCCTCGTTGTGCAGCACGCCTCTGCGGGCGCGCACTCCGCGGCCTTCCTTCCGGCGGACAGATCTGCGGTTTCGCCGGCTGCCAGCACCACGGCGGAACTGGTCGCCCAAGTGCGTGCCGCCGTCGGACTTCCGCTGATAGCGGCGGGTTCGATCATGGACGGATCTGACCTGAGTAAGGTGCTGGCAGCGGGAGCCGTGGCCGGGCAGATAGGAACTGCATTGGTTCGGACCCCGGAAAGTGGTGCCAGGCAGCTGCATAAGGATGCCTTGGGTGACCCTGCTTTTACGCGGACAACCATGACCCGGGCCTTTACCGGGCGCTGGGCGCGTGCGTTGGTCAACGACTTCGTGCGTGACCATGAGGATGCACCGGAGGGCTACCCGGCTATCCATCACCTGACCTCTTCGATCCGCTCTGCGGCATCCGCAGCAGGCGATCCGCACCGTTTGAACCTCTGGGCGGGGACCGGCTGGCGGAATGCCGGTACACGACCTGCCCGAGTGATAGTCAGTGAGTTCCTGAGCGGGCTCTGACCAACTCTGACAACAAGGCTTCACCCCGCGTGGCCACCAATTGGCGGAACAGGCGGACCGCTTCCGGCTCGAAGCTCCGTTCGCGCCACGCAATGCCGATTTGCCGGAACGCCATGTCGGATTCAATCGCCACTTCAACGAGGCCGAGTTCCGCTTTGGGCAGGAACTGGCCGGTGCCGTAACCAGGACCAGCGGGTGGCAGGATGCTGAATCCCAGCCCGGCTGAAACCAAGCCCCGCGCAGAGGTGGACTCCTGGACTTCGAAAGCGATCCGGGGACGGAAGCCGGCCTCCCGTAAAAGCGCTTCACCCAATGACCGCAGGCCCACGCCCACCGGGAGTGTTACGTAGGGCTCGTGCCGCAGTTCAGAAAGGTGGATGCTGGACCGCTCCGCCAAAGGATGGCGGTAGTGAAGGACTACCCGCAACGGCTCACGGTAAAGCGGCAGCGAGCGGATGCCCTTACCTTCGGGGGCAAGGGGTGCAGTGAGGGCAAAGTCCGTTTCGCCCGCGGCCAGTTCCTTCAGGCAATCATCTCGGGGCCCTTGCCGCAGTTCGAAAAGGGTCTGCGGATGGTCACTGCGATACGCACTGATAAGCAATGGAAGCGTTGCCTCACCGAAGGTGTGTTGGAAGGAGACCCCGATGCGTCCCCGAACTACATCCGATTCCTGCCGGACCCTGTCCAGCCCGGCTTGGAAGTCCTCCAGCGCTGCTTCGATATAGGGCAACAGTGTTTTTGCGGCGGGAGTCAGGCGAATTCCCCGTCCGTCCCTGACCAGAAGGTCCATGCCGATGATCGCGCTGGCACGGGATACCGCCCGGCTGACGGTCGATTGTGGAACTCCCAGGACCTCCGCGGTTTCCGTCATGTGCTCGGTGCGCCCGAGTTCGGCCAGTAAGGGCATGAGGGGTAGGAGTTGTACGAGCTGTTGATGATCCGGTTCCACGGGGCTCCCCTGCCAACTGACGTTATTCATGCATTAGTGCATCAATTCTAGGCAACTCATGCATTGGATAGCAGGTTCGGCCCCGCCTAGCCTTGTTGGGTGGATAGAGCGGAGCTGGGCACAGCAGGGATCAGTACAGCAGAGATCGGTACAGCAGAAATCAGTACAGGGGAAACCGGCGTCGATAAGTGGGACGGCCATGCAAAAGGCTCGTCCGGGTATCGCCGGGTTCTGATCGCGTTGGCCTTGGCCGGTGTGGCGACGTTCGCGCAGCTGTACTCCACCCAAGCTGTCCTGCCGATCATGGCGAGCGATCTCCGGATCACTGCGGCCGAGGCCGCTCTCAGCATCTCCCTGGCAACCGTCGGCCTGGCCATCGCCGTACTGCCTTGGTCCTTCGTAGCGGACAGGATTGGACGGGTCCGTGCCATGGCTATCGGCATCGCGGCGGCAACGTTGCTTGGCCTGCTGGTTCCGTTGGCCCCCAGCTTGCCCCTGCTGCTGGCGATCAGGACCTTGGAAGGCATGGCTTTGGGAGGTATCCCGGCAATTGCCATTGCCTACCTCAACGAGGAAGTCACCAAAATGCACACGGCCCTCGCGGCAGGGAGCTACGTAGCCGGGACCACCCTTGGCGGCCTTGCCGGCCGCTTGGTGGCCGGCCCGGTGGGCGAATTGTGGGGCTGGCGTGCGGCCACCTGGGCCGTCTCGGTGCTCGCAACCATCTCGGCCATCCTGTTCCTGGTCCTTGTCCCCAAGCAACGCCGGTTCAGCCCGGCAGCGGCGATGGGATTTCGCGGAGCGCTACGGACTCTGGCAGGCCATGCCCGCAACCCCCGGCTTTTGTCCCTCTACCTGCAGGCGTTCCTCCTCATGGGCGGTTTCGTTGCCGTGTACAACTACCTCGGCTTCCGCCTTCATGCAGAACCGTTCGCCCTTCCTGCTTCCCTTGTCAGCCTCATCTTCGTGGCCTACCTTTCCGGGACCCTGAGCTCCCGATGGGCCGCCGGACTGACCACTCGCTACGGACGCCGTAACGTCCTGGTCAGCGGGATCGCGATCATGTCAGCAGGCTTGGCACTGACGCTCGCCGGCAACCTGCCAGCCATCCTGGCCGGGCTGGTGATCTTCACTGGCGGGTTCTTCGCCGCCCACAGCGTCGGCTCAGGCTGGACGGGAGCCATTGCCACAACCGGGCGCGCACAGGCAGCATCGCTGTACAACTTGTCCTATTACCTTGGCTCCAGTGTCATCGGCTGGGCAGGCGGACTGGCATTCCAAACCTTTGGTTGGCAGGCCCTGGCGGGCGGCGTCATCGTCCTCTCCTGCACGACGGCGGCAGTCATCTGGGTAGTGCACCGCCCGGGACGCCGCGCCACCTGATCCGCTCGGTGGGACGATTGCCTGAAATGAGCCACTAGGATGAATCAAACGCACTTTCAGGAGGATTCGTGAGCAACCCCGCGAAGAATATTCGCCCCAACACGGGCGCTGCAGAACCGCTGGACGCTATCGACGAACGGATCCTGGCAGCCTTGGTGGATGATGCCCGCATCTCCAACAAACAACTCGCCGAGCTGGTGGGGATCGCGCCCTCCACAGCGCTGATGCGGACCAGGGCGTTGTCGGAACGCGGCATTATTGAAGGCTTCGAGGCGGTCCTTAGCCTTCCGGCGATCGGCCGCTCGGTTCAGGCGCTGATCGCTGTGCGCCTCCGGGCTCACGACCGTGACCAGATTGATCGTTTCACCGCGCGGGTGCCCAAACTTCCCGCCGTCATTTCGACCTTTCACACAACGGGTTCGGTCGACTACCTGCTGCACATCGCCGTCGCAAACACCGATGACCTGCGCAACTGGTTGCTGGACAACCTGGCCACCGACCCCGTGGTGGGCCACACGGAAACCACCATGGTCTTCCAGCACATCCCCGGCAACCGAGGACCGCTGCCGGAATAGTTCGGGTTGAGTGCCCCTTAGGCGCGTGCTGTTTGCCTGAAGGAGACAGCGGCAAGCAGCAGCGCTGCCGCACCGCAGAGCACCGTGAATCCGACGACGGCGGCTTGGAGCCCGACCGTGGAAACGGCCAGGCCGAGGCCGATCACCGGAACAGCACTTCCCAAGTAGGTGATCACATAGACCGTGCTGATGACTTGTGCGTGGCGTGCCGCCTCTACTTTTCCGGCCACCTCGTTGAAAACCTGGCGGAAGGCAATTCCCTGGCCCATGCCGGCGGTGATGCTTGCCAGCACGAGGAGCCAAGGACTGGACCAGGCTGCTGCAGCGCCTACCAAGACAACGGACACTCCGAGCACCAGCAAGCTGACCGGAACAACCAATCGGCCACGGACGCCGAGCAATTGGCTGAGGGCCGACGAGCCCAGCGTGACTCCGGCCAGCACACCGATCAATGGCCGGGAGTCTGCATGCACCACGACGGCGAAGTAGCCCGGTGCCAAGGACAAGCAGAACCCGAAAACGGCAAAGCTGAGGAAGCCGGTGGAGGCCGCCATCCAAAAGGCTCCGCGGGCGTCCCGGGAGACCGATGGCTTTCGTGGCGCCAGGACTTTGAACGCCTTGGTCGCCGGGGCGGGCGCAATGGCGGGCCTGGCCTTCAGCATCCATAACGGAACCAGGGCAGCGAGCAGCACTGCCGAGTGAATGTAGTAGGGCGTCCGTGTCGGATCGGGAAGAAGCGACAACATGCCGCCGATCGCCGGGCCAGCGGCCACTCCCCCGGCCGAGGAAAGCAGCGTAAACCGGGAAGCCCAGTCAGGCCGTTGCGGGAGTAACTCACGCAAAGCAGCTGAGCTGGCTCCTGTTGCGAGCGCAACAGCCACGCCCTGCAGCGCGCGTCCAAGGCAAAGCTCCACCAGGCTGTGGGCACCGGCAAAGATCATGCCACCTGCAAGGCCCACCAATACCGCCAACACCAAGGCAGCCCGACGGCCGATATAGTCCGACCAATGCCCGGCCACCATGAGGACGCCCACGAGTGCCAGCACATAGCTGGAGAAAGCGACCGTCACATCCAGCGAGGACATGCCCAGCCTGGCCTGCAGCAAGGGATACAGGGGCGTGGCGAGGTTGGCGCCCACCAGCAACGTGAAGATTACGACGCCGGCCAGCACCAGCCTGGCAGTGGTGGACGCGTCCCATCCCGCACGCCCGGCGGTGGCCGGACGCATGCGGAGTTCGCTTAAGACAGTCATTTCCATGTCCTCGGGCTGATCAGCAACCGGCTCCATCCTTGTGGGACGTTTCCGGGCAGCAACGTATTGGTGGCAACAGAATGCCGCATCACTGCGCGGCAAGAACGAATGAGATGCGAAGATTGATCAAAACAAGCAAAGACGTGCCTCACCAATGAGCTGGAGTGATCATTTGAACACCCTCGACCCGATGGACCTGAAAATCCTGCTCGAACTCATCAAGGACCCGCGGATCCAGATCGCGGAACTCAGCGAGGCGTTGGGGATTGCCCGCAACACAGCCCAGAGCCGCCTGAAGCGACTGCTTCGTTCCGGTGTGCTGCACGCAGCGGGCCGGGAAGTTGACCTGGAGAAGGTGGGATACGACGTCGTCGCTTTCGTCACTATCGAAGTGACGCACCGGGAGCTCGACGGCGTGATCGGCGCCCTCCGCCTGATACCGCAGGTACTGGAAGTGCACGAAATTTCCGGTCGCGGCGACTTGTGGTGCCGGGTGGTGGCAACGGACACCCACAACCTGCAATCGGCCTTGCGCTCGGTTCTCCGCACCAAAGGCGTCATCCGGACTGAAACCGTGTTGGCGCTGCACACCCACATCCCTTACAGGACCGAGCCGCTGATCGGCCGGATGGCTGCCGGGGCGGGTCGGCCCCAGTGATGGAGTAGCGTTCTTCCGTGACCATTATCGACAATGCCGTCTACGTAGACGGTGTACGGACAGCCACCCCGGATAGCCTTGAGCAAACATTCGAGACCCTTGCCAGGCACGGAGGCATGGCGTGGATCGGGCTCTACCGGCCCACGCAAGAGGAGATGGCTGGAGTAGCCGCAGAGTTCGGGCTCCACGCACTCGCCGTGGAGGATGCCATTTCCGCACACCAACGACCCAAGTTGGAACGCTACGACAACAACCTCTTCACCGTCCTGAGGCCAGCGAGGTACGTGGATGAAGCGGAGACGGTCGAATTTGGTGAATTGCACGTCTTTACCGGCCCGAACTTCGTGGTCACCATCCGGCACGCGGAAACCCCTGGCGTCGCCCAAGTACGCCATCGTTTGGAACAACGTCCGGACCTTCTGTGCCACGGCCCCGAGGCCGTTCTGTATGCCCTCCTTGACCAGGTGGTGGACGACTACGGACCGGTTGTCGCCGGGCTCGAAAATGACATTGACGAGATCGAAGACCAGCTCTTCGCCGGCGATTCGACCGTTTCCCGGCGAATCTACGAGCTCGCCCGCGAGGTCATCCAGTTCCAGCGGGCCATCCAGCCAATTCCGGACATTATCAGCCTCCTTGAAGGGGGCTTCCAAAAATATGGGGTGGACATCGAACTCCAACGCTCCCTGCGCGACGTGGAGGACCACGTCCAGCACCTCATCTCCAGGGCCAACGCTTTCAGGGACCTGCTCCAAAACGCATTGACCCTTGACGGCACGCTCACGGCAAATCGGCAGAACGAGGCCAGCGCCGCGCAAAACGAGCAGGTCAAGAAAATCTCGTCCTGGGCAGCGATCTTCTTTGCCCCCTCCTTTGTGGCCGGGGTGTACGGGATGAACTTCGATGTCATGCCGGAACTGCACTGGGCGTACGGGTATCCCATGGCGATCGGGATGATGATCGGCGCCGCGTTGGTGATGTTCCTGATCTTCAAGCGCAAGGGCTGGTTGTAACGTCCCACGGAGTGGTCAGGGCAACCTTCGTCAGGGCAACCTTCGTCAGGGCACCAGTGGTCAGGGCAACATCAACGCCGCCCCTAGGCCGAAGGCAGCTGCCAGGACGCCAGCCACCATCGACCCCAGCGCGTTCACCAAGGCCAACCCCGTCCGTCCGCTTTGCACCAAGCGGACGGTTTCCAGACTCGCTGTGCTGAACGTTGTGTAGCCGCCCATGAGACCCGTCCCGAGGACCAGTTGCAGCGACTGGGGCGCGGCCCCGCGCATCACCAGTCCGGCGAGAAAGCCAAGGAGCGCCGAGCCTGAGATGTTGATCAGGATGGTGGGCCACGGGAGGGCTGTGCGCACTTTGGCCCGGAGGAGCCCATCCACCACGAACCGTGCGATGGCACCAAGTCCCCCGGCCAGGGCCAGCAGCACCACCGTCATCGGACCCGACCAAGGACACGCCTGTGCTGCCAGGCGCCGAGCCAGATGCCTGCAGTGGTGGCCACGACACCACCAAGCAAGCTGGCGGCAAGGTAGCCCGCTGCTGCCGGAGCAGCCCCGGCAGCGAACAAATGCACGGCGTCCAATGACAGGGTGCTGTACGTTGTGTACGCCCCCAAGAAGCCCGTCCCCAAGGCGAGCCGCAGGACCCGGCGGCGTCCGACGTCGGGCCCTCTACGGGAAAGCCCTTCCAGAAGGGCGCCGAGCGCCAACGCCCCGGTGAGGTTGATGAACAGCGTGGGTAGCGGCCAACCACCGGGCGCTGGAAGCACCAGGCCCAAGCCATACCGCACCAGCGCTCCCCCAATGCCCCCTAGCCCCACGATTCCTATAAAGCCCCAGTGAAGATGGACCGGGCGTTTAGGCTTAGTGCTCATCGTGACGGTCCGCGCCCCGGGAATCAACGGGTACAACCAGCACCGGCCTGTCCTGGCGGCGAAGCAATTGACGTGCCACCGAGCCCGCCAAGTCCTTCAGCGTTGCCGATAACCGGTGCCCGCGTGTGCCCACCACGATCATCGACGCTCCAACGTTTGCAGCTTCGCGCGCCAGTGCGTGGGCGGGTTCGCCGGCCAGGAGCACGGTGGACCAGGGAACACCGAAGGGCGCCAACTGCCGCCGGAGGTCATCTGCCAGGGACTCGGGGAAGCCTGCTGCGACGTCGTCAACGCCGTCGGGATCGATCGGGGCTGCAGGTCCGCCCAAAGTACCGTCCACCGGATAAACGGTCACATCCGCATAGGCGAACACCAGCGCCAGTCCCGCACTGGCCGCCAGCCTGGCAGCCTGTTCGACGACGGCGGGCCGCTGCCCGGGCATGACGCCCACTACGACGGGCCCGTTGAGGGTCGGGGAGCTCGAAGCCGGGGGTTCGGTCATGGCACATCCTTTCACGAACGCTGGCTGTCCTTCGGGATTCCGCTGGTCTACGGCCGGCGGCGTCCCAGCACAAGCCCGAAGAGCAGCGGAATCACGGAGCCGATCATGAGCACGTTGCTCAGCGCCGTGTCGTTGACCCGGATCACGGCGCCAGCCAGCAACAGCGCTCCAAAGACCAAAGCATAGGCAACCCGTTGACCCATGCGCACCAGCAGCGAAACCTGCCGTTCGAGCCTGGGGATGGCCACTTGCACCGAGCCCTCGTCAATCCGGCTGAGGACGTTGTCGAGGCGTTGGGGCATGCGCAAAGCGAGCGAGACGGTGTCGACTGTTTGGGCAGCGACGTCCCTGACAAGGTTTCCGCGCTCGTCGCGCAACAACTGGGCAGCATACGGTTCCACCGAGTCCCAGAGATTGAAGCGCGCATTCAAGGAACTGCATACTCCGGAGGTCAAGGACATCGCCCGGATGATCAGCAGGAAGTTCTCGGGCAGCTGGAACGGCAGTGAACGGACCACATCTCCGAATTCGGCTGCAAAGTCCCGGAACTCCCTGGGGTCGACGTCGCGCAGTTCGGCAAATCCCATTCCGCCGAAGCGGGCGAAAAGCTGGGTCATGGCCCGCTCGAGCCCGGCAGGATCCGCGGACGGAACCAGCACGCCGACGTCGCGGATCGCCGCTACCAGTCCCTTGCCATCGCGGGCGGCCGCAGCAATCAACAGTTTCCGCAGCCCCGCCCTGGTCTGTGGCGGCACCTCCCCCATCATGCCGAAGTCGATGAACGTCAGCTTCCATGGATGCCCCGACGTGGACCCGGCCACGGGGGTAATGAACATGTTTCCCGGGTGGGGGTCTGCATGAAAGAAGCCGTTGGTGAACAGCTGGTCGAACATGACGGCGGCAAACACCGGGGCCACTTCCGCGGGGTCGATGCCGGCCGCGCGGAGGGCCGCGGCATCAGTGATCTTGATTGCCGTGACGTCTTCCAAGGTTAGAACCCGCCGGGTGGTCCGCTCCCAGACGACCTCTGGAACGGTCACCCGGTCATCGTGGGCGAAGTCGGCGGCGAAGCGTTCCGAGTTAGCGGCCTCGTTGAGGTAGTCGATTTCTTCCAGGCTGGTCTGCGCGAACTCCTCCACCAGGGCCGGCACGTCGGCGCGGTTGGCTACCGCGCGGATTCGGCTGAGCCAGCGGCCCACTTTGCGAAGGGCGGCGAGGTCGACGTCGACAATTGCGGCGATCCCCGGGCGCTGCACCTTAACCACAACGCGTCCGAGTCCCGTGTCTGCGGCGTTGCCGGGGAGGAGGTGCGCCCGGTGCGCCTGGCCAAGGGAGGCGGCGGCCATGGGTGTCTCCTCCACGAAGGCAAACACCGTCTCCAGTGGTGCACCGAGTTCCGCCTCGGCCAGCGCGCGGATTGCCGGGAAGGGCACAGGTGGGACCTCATCCTGGAGGCCCTCCAACTCAGCGGTGATCTGCGGCGGCAGGACGTCCAACCGGGAGGACATGAACTGGCCCACCTTGATCATCAAGCCGCCCAGATCCACCGCGAGGTTGCGGAATCGCCGTGCAAACCTCAGCATCCGATCGGACCGGTTCCGATCCGCAATATGGCGCAGGCCGATCCGGGGAAGGAAAAGTTCGAACCACCACGCTACTGCGAGCTGCCAGGCCGCGAAGCGTAGGATCCGACGGTAACGGGCACGGGTGTTTCCGGCACGGGTGTCCGGATCAGCCCGAGCGTGGTGAACCGACGCCAACCGTCAGTCCTGGGCGAGGATTGCGTACAACCGTCGCCGGGCGTCCTCGAGCACTCCCACTGCCTCCTGCACCTGCTTCGGCGTTCCGGTGCGGCCTACTTGGGCCGCCGCTTGGGCAAGCTCCACGCCCGCCTTGGGCAACGCTGCAAACCCGGGTCCACTGGCCGCGGACTCCCAGGGCGACGACGTTTCGGCGCCAGCAACGTCCTCACGTCCTGCCTCCGTCAGTGAGTAGATCTTCCTGCCGTTGGACTCCTCGGAACTGACCAAGCCCTCATCTGAGAGCAGCTGGAGCGTCGGGTAGACCGAACCCGCACTGGGCTTCCAGTTGCCGCCGCTACGTTCCTCGATTTCGCGAATGATCTGGTACCCGTGCATGGGACGTTCGGCCAGCAGCGCCAGTACTGCAGTGCGCAGTTCGCCCCGCCCGGCACGTGTGCCCGACCGCTTTTCGAACCTTGAACGGAACTCTTCGACCGCCTGCCACATGCCGTCCAGATTACTTCCAATGAAACCGGTGCCAGGGAATGAATCACGCATCGCGCCCACCTCAATTTGATCGATAACGATACTCAACGATAGCCAACGACATACTCAACGGGAAGGGCCACAGCAAGGTCCAGGAAAAGGTCAAACACCCCAGTACAAGAAGGGATGGCGCCGACGGATAGAACACCTCTAAAGGAACAGATAGAAGACTCCTAAAGGAACAGTGCGCTTCCGCATCGAATCGTGACGCAAAAATTTCAAGAACTTATACAGTGAGTTTATGACTGCAGGGGGCAGCGCCAAAGAGCCGTTGGTGCACATCGAGAATTTCCGGATGGACTTCGGAGACACAACGGTCATCAAGGACCTTTCCTTCGATGTCTACGCTGGTGAAACGTTTGGCTTCCTTGGCAGCAACGGCTCCGGAAAGACCACCACCCTGAGGGCGCTCCTGGGCATCTACCAGCCCACTGCCGGCACATTGCATATCGCCGGCAAAGTGTTTGAACCACGGGACGGGGCACGCCTGGGCTACCTGCCCGAGGAACGCGGCCTGTATAAGAAGGAGCGCGTCCTGGACGTCATGGTCTACTTCGGCCGGCTCAAAGGCCTGAGCAAGGCCGCGGCACGCAACTGGTCCCTGGAATACCTCGAACGTGTGCAACTCGCGGACAAGGCCGCAGTGAATATCGACAAGCTCTCCGGCGGCCAACAGCAAAAGATCCAGCTTGGCGTCACCATCATGAATAACCCCGAACTGCTTATCCTCGACGAACCCACCAAAGGCTTCGACCCCGTCAACCGACGCCTATTGATGGACATCATCGAAGAGCACAAACGCGCCGGCGCTACGGTCATCATGGTTACCCACCAGATGGAAGAGGTGGAGCGGCTCTGCGACCGTGTGATCCTCCTCAAAGACGGAACCGCCAAGGCATACGGCACCATTTCCGCCGTTCAGGAACAGTTCGGCGGGACCGTCTACCGCGTGGCGTACGACGGCGACCTCCCGCCGTCGACGCTGTATCGCGCCACCGGAGTCACATCCACCAGCAACGGCACAGCCGATCTGGTTCCGTTGCAGGGCGCCACCGAAGCCGCCGTCGTTCGTGAACTCATCCGAGCCGGCGTCGAGGTCAAGCGTTTCACTACGGAACGGGTCTCGTTGGAGGAGATTTTCATCCGCGTGTACGGCGACCAGAACACCTTAACGGAGGCCTGACATGACACCGGCACCCAAACTTGCCCGTGCAGGGCGAACCACAAAAGCCCACCACAACCTGGGGACAGTGGTGGGCTTCGAATTCACCCGCACCATCAAGAAAAGACGGTTCTGGATCGCCACCTTGGCCATCCCCGTGGTCATGGCCGTCATTTTCGTGCTGGTCTTTGCCAGTAACTCGTCAACCCGTGCAACCACCCAGGCGCAGAAGAACGCCGCACTGAGTTTCATGTACACCGACGCTTCCGGCATCATCCCTGAATCCCTCGCCGGAGCCATGGGCGGAAAGAAGGCACAGGACCCGGCCACGGCCTTGGCGGCAGTAAAAAGCGGCACCAGCGAGGCCTACTTTGCCTACCCAGCGAATCCGGCCAAGGACCCTGTCAAGGTGTACGGCGTGGACAAAGGCGTCTTCGCCAACAACACCTACGAGGCAGTCGCCAAGCAAGTCTTGGCCGTCGCGGCGCAGGAAAAGATCGGTTCTCCCACACTCACCGCGGCTACAGGGGGCGACGTTCGTGTGGACACTGAAACTTTCCGGGAAGGCCAACCATCAGGAGGGTTGGGGGCGGCCCTCCCGCCGTTGATGTTCCTGCTGCTGTTCTATGTAGTCATCATCCTGCTCTCCAACCAGATGCTGAACAGCACCCTTGAAGAGAAGGAAAACAGGGTCACCGAGATGATCTTGACCACCCTGAACCCCACAACACTGATCGTGGGAAAGATCATCTCCCTGTTCTTGGTAGGGCTGGTCCAAGTCACCGTTTTCCTGGCTCCGATCGTGATCGGTTATCTCTTTTTCCGTGACCGGCTTGCACTCCCGGACGTGGATTTGTCCTCGCTGACGTTCGAACCCGGTCCCATGATCGTCGGGGCGCTGTTACTGATCAGCGGTTTCACCCTCTTCACCGCCGTACTGGTGGCGATCGGCGCGGTCATGCCCACAGCCAAGGAGGCGGCAGTGGTCTTTGGCCCCCTCATGGCCCTGATCTTTGTGCCGTTTTACGCCATTAGCCTGATCTTGTCCGATCCCTCCGCGCCTATCGTCCGGGTCTTTACTTTCTTCCCGCTCTCCGCCCCGGTGACGGCCATGCTCCGGAACGGGTTCGGGACACTGAGCACCGGTGAAGCCATAGTGGTCATCGCCATGCTTTTCCTCTTGGGAATAGTCATCCTGCGCCTTGCTGTGCACCTTTTCCGCTACGGCTCCATCCAGTACGGCTCCAAACTCTCCATCACCAAAACCCTCCGACGGCGGCCTGCCGAACTCGCCGGGAAGTAGACCCTGGCACTGTCGCTGGCACTGTCCGCCTACACGGCCGGTCAGAACTGCTCCGGTTGTCTGTCATGATTAAAAGCCTGCATGGTGCATTAAGGGCCGATGGGTGCGTTAAGGCCGATCGGTGCATTAAAACCGCTGGGTGTGCTAACACCGTTCGGCGCCTTAACGGCTGCCTAGGCTGCGCCGAGGATGGGGCACCCACCAAAAGCACCACATGCAATGGGCTTGGGCTCAGTCTTACGGGGTACAGTCACCGCAAGACTGCAGGACGGAAATGAACAGGGGCTTGAATTGGCAGGGAACGCAACCTTCCGGCACAGCAACACCGCGCTGCTCTCGATCAGCAGCATCGAAGCTCCGAGGATCGTGAGTTCCAAGGATTTCGACCACAAACTTGCCCCGACACTGCGACGACTGAAGTTCCCTCCCCGCCTACTGGAGCGGGTGGCCGGCGTTACCCACCGGCGCTGGTGGGCCGACGGCACGTCTTTTGACGACGCAGCGGTGGAAGCAGGCGCCAAAGCCTTGGCTGAATCCGGCGTCGAAGCCTCCGAGATCGGCCTGTTGATCAATACGTCCGTGACGCGGCGCAACCTCGAACCTTCCGTGGCAGTGAAGATCCACCACGAGCTCGGGCTCCCGTCCTCGGCCATGAACTTTGACTTGGCCAACGCCTGCCTTGGTTTCGTGAACGGCCTGATCCTGGCAGCCAACATGATCGACTCCGGCCAGATCAGGTACGCCATCATCGTCAATGGCGAGGACTCCCAGCTCACCCAAGAGGCCACCTTGGCGCGACTCCAAAGGCCCGAGACCACCCGTGAAGACTTCAGCCGGGAGTTTGCCACCCTCACGCTTGGATCCGGCGCGGCTGCAGCCGTTCTCGGCCCGGCGGACGAGCACCAGGGCGGCCACCGGCTGGTGGGCGGTGTCATGCGTGCCGGCACCGAGCACCACGAACTATGCGTCGGCGGTATCGATGGCATGACCACCGATACCAAGGGCTTGCTCGACGGCGGCCTGCAACTGGTAGTCGACGCGTGGCACGAAGCGCAGCCCGAATGGGACTGGGCAACGATGGACCGTTATGTCACCCATCAGGTCAGCAACGCCTACACGCAGGCCATCATTAATGCCATCAGCCTGGACCCGGACAGGGTCCCCATCACGTTCCCCCACTGGGGCAACGTGGGCCCGGCGTCCCTGCCGATGACACTGGCTGCGGAGGCCCAATCATTGAGCGCCGGGGACCGCGTCCTGTGCATGGGCGTCGGCTCAGGACTGAATGCGGGCATGCTGGAAATCGTATGGTAACCGCACATTGGCCAGGCGTTGATCCGGAATGGTCCCGGACCGTATCCGTAAGATCCACAACAGCTGTTGATGCTCCGGGAACAGTCCGGCGGTGGCACCTGCTTGACAACGAGGCCCAGCTCTCCCGCCGTGGCCTGGTTCCTGTCGGCACGTTGCTCTGTGTGCATGGCAACCCCACCTGGTCCTATTTGTGGCGAACCCTGCTGGCCGCCGGATCCGATCCCGCGCATCCGTGGCGCGTCATCGCCGTGGACCAACTGGACATGGGCTATTCGGCCCGCACCAACACTTTTAGGCGGTTGCCGGACCGGGTCAATGACCTTGGAGACCTGACCGCCGCGCTCGGTGTGGAAGGACCGGTGGTGACGGTTGGCCATGACTGGGGCGGCGTGATCAGCCTGGGCTGGGCATTGGCCCATCCTGAGCTGGTAACGGGCGTGGTCCTGACCAACACGGCCGTCCATCAGCCCGCTACGAGCCCGCTCCCCGCGGCGCTCCGGCTCGCCCTGCACCCGGCCGTGCACCAATGGGGAACGACGACGTCGGACGCCTTCCTGCGAGTGACACACTCTCTGGCCCACCCGCCGCTGCCCGCCGATGTCCGGAAGGCATACATGGCGCCGTACCGGGGACGGCACCGCAGGGCCGGAGTGGGGAACTTCGTGGAAGATATTCCGCGCACCCTGTCCCATCCGAGTTTTCCGGCGCTGCAGGACATCGCCGAAGGCCTCCGCACCTTGGATGTCCCCGCCCTCATGCTCTGGGGCCCGCGGGACCCTATCTTCTCGGACCGGTACCTCAAGGACTTGATCAACCGCCTGCCCCATGCGGACGTGCACCGCTTCGAAGGTGCTGGGCACCTTGTGGCCGAAGACCGGGATATTGCCGGACCAATCTTCCAATGGCTCGCCGCGAACGAGGGCGTTGCAGGGTCCCCCGGCGCGGCAGAAGATGCAGGCGCCGAAGACACGGGCCTGGCAGGCGCAACCACATCCGAAGGCTTCCGACCCCTCTGGGACCTCCTGGACGAGCAGGCTTTGTCGCCCGGCGGTGCCGAAACCGCCGTCGTGGAAATGGCCGCGGACGGCACCATTGCCCGCTCCCTGACTTGGGAACAACTGCGCCGAAACGTCCTGGATCTCGCTGCCGGACTAGCTGGCGCCGGAGTGGGCCCTGGCAGCCGGGTGAGCCTGATGGTTCCGCCAGGCGTGGATCTGACAGTTGCCCTGTACGCCTGCCTGCGGTTGGGTGCCGTCGTGATCGTTGCCGACGCCGGGCTGGGAACCAAGGGCCTCAGCCGTGCCGTGAAAGGTGCCACACCCGATTTCCTCATTGGCATCGATAAGGCGCTGGCTGCAGCCTCGGCATTGGGCTGGCCCGGTGAGCGTATCAGCGTTAACGACCTTCCAGCCGCCCGGCGTCGGCTCCTCGGAGTGCGCACCTCGCTCACCTCCCTGGGCAGGCCTTCAGCTGGACGTGACGGGCAAACTCCTGGGGCCGTCGGCGACCCCACAGCTCCGGCCGCGGTCCTCTTTACCTCCGGTTCCACCGGCCCGGCGAAAGGCGTGGTCTACACGCACCAGCAGTTGGCCGCGACCCGGGACACGCTGGCCGCGACCTTCGGAATCCGTTCGGGTGCCCGGCTGGTGGCTGGATTCGCGCCCTTCGCATTGCTGGGGCCCGCACTAGGCGCCGTTTCCGTTACGCCCGCGATGGACGTCACCTCCCCCCGCACGCTGACCGCACGAGCATTGGCCGACGCCATTGCTGCCATCAATGCTACGGTCGTTTTTGCCTCGCCCGCAGCGTTGCGCAACGTGTTGGCAACCCAAGACGGCCTGCGGGAGACAGACCGGAAAGGACTGGCGGGCGTGGACCTGTTGCTCTCTGCCGGTGCTCCCATCCCCGAACCGCTCTTGGCAGAAGTCCAGCGCTTGCTGCCCGCGGCGTCACTGCGGACCCCTTACGGGATGACCGAGGCGCTGCCCGTCGCCGACATCACCCTTGAGCAGATCCAAGCCGCGGCCTCGGATGCGTCCGCAGGCATCGTCGTCGGCGCCGGTAACGGCGTGTGCGTCGGCTGGCCCGTCCACGGTGCCCGGGTGGCAATCGTGCCTTTGGCGAGCGACGGCAGCGCACCCGCCTCCACACCCCTAACGGATGCGGGAGTGACAGGAGAAATCCTGGTCAGCGCTGCGCACGTGAAGGACTCGTACGACCGGCTTTGGCTGACCCAGCAAGGGAGCACCGACGTCCCCGGGTGGCATCGCACCGGCGATGTTGGACACTTCGACGGGGCAGGACGCCTGTGGGTTGAGGGGCGCCTGGCACATGTGGTTACCGCGCCGGACGCTGTGGTCACGCCGGTGGGCTCCGAGCAATGCATCGAACGCTTGGACGGCATCAAGGCGGCAGCCATAGGTGGCGTCGGGCCCGCAGGGACCCAGGTCGTCGTCGCCGTCGTCGAAACTGAGCCGGCCAGCCGCACCGCTGGTCCCGCCACGCCCCAACTCGCACAGCGGGTTCGTGCTGCAGCCCGCGAGGCGGGAGTCGCCGTGTCCGCTGTCCTGGTGGTTCCCACCCTTCCCACGGACATCAGGCACAACGCCAAGATCGACAGGAGCCGGCTGTCCCGGTGGGCTACGCGCGTACTTGCCGGCGGCCGCCCCGGAAAGCCATGAGGGTCCTGGTCACCGGAGCAAGCGGGCTGCTGGGCCGGGAAGTGGCCCGGTTGCTCGTGACTCATGGGCACGACGTCACGACCTTTCAACGCAGGGCTTCCGGAGTCGACGGCGTTACTGACGTGCGCGGGTCGGTCACGGACGATGAAGCGGTCCGGGATGCCGTCCAGGGCGCAGAAGGAATCATCCATCTCGCCGCGAAGGTCTCCTTCACCGGCAAGGCCGCAGAGTTCGATGCCATCAACGTCCAAGGCACCAGCCGCTTGGTCCATCATGCCCGGCGGGCACGGGTGCGGGATCTCGTCTTCATCTCCTCCCCTTCCGTTGCGAACTCAGGAACTGCGATCGCCGGGCTGGGCGCGGAGCCGCCTGACCCCGTGCACGCCCATGGCGAGTACTCACGGACCAAAGCTGAGGCGGAACTTCTGGCCTTGGCTGCTGACGCACCAGGATTCCGTGTGACGGCATTGCGTCCGCATATCGTCTGGGGCCCGGGTGACACCCAACTGGTCGAACGGGTTCTTGACCGGGCCAGCCGCCGTCGCCTGCCGCTTCTGGACGCCGGGGCGGCCCTGATCGACACCATCTACATCGACAACGCGGCGGCAGCGATCGTCGCAGCCCTTGGCCGCATGGACTACGTTCACGGCAAGGCCTTGGTGGTAACCAACGCCGAGCCCCGCCCCATCGGCGAGCTGCTGGCCGGTATATGTGCCGCGGGCGGTGTGCCCGCTCCTCCTTGGGCTGTTCCTGGGCGGCTGGCACGTACGGCAGGAAAACTGGTGGAAAAAGCCTGGACCTGGGCCGGGCGCCAAGAAGAACCACCCATGACGCAGTTCCTCGCTGAGCAGCTTTCCACTGCCCACTGGTTCGACCAGCGCCAAACGCACGAGCTCCTCGACTGGAAGCCCGCCGTCACCCTCGATGAAGGTTTGGCCCGGCTAGCGGACTACTACCGCGCTTGATTCGGCACACCCTGACGTACTTTCCGCCACCACGCCGGATCGGGGTCTGTTGATTCTGCCGCGGCCTGGGATAAGCTCCTGACATGGCACGCCGCAGTTTTCTTCAGTGGCCGGTCGTCCGGCAGGTGACTTCGGGCGATCTACTGGGTCGTGGGCCCTCTGTGACTTCGCCGCACACACAAGCGATCACCCCCCGGACCGCCACCGCAGACCGCGTTGTACAGAGCGTGTGCCCCTACTGCGCAGTTGGCTGCGGGCAACGCGTGTACGTCAAGGATGAGAAGGTCATCCAGATCGAAGGCGATCCCGATTCGCCGATTTCCCGCGGCCGCCTGTGCCCCAAGGGGTCAGCCAGCGAGCAGCTCGTCAATTCCCCCGGGCGCCAGACCAGCGTGCTGTACCGGGCGCCCCGCTCCACGCAATGGCAGACCTTGGACCTCGACACTGCCATTGACATGGTGGCAGATCGTTTCATTGAGACCCGGCGCAGAACCTGGGAGCAGGAAGATGAGGAAGGCCGCCTGCTCCGCCGCACCATGGGCATTGCTTCCCTGGGCGGCGCAACTCTGGACAATGAAGAAAACTACCTGATAAAGAAGCTCTTCACCGCCGCCGGGGCCGTGCAGATCGAGAACCAAGCCCGCATTTGACACTCCGCCACGGTTCCCAGTTTGGGAGCCTCATTTGGTCGAGGTGGTGCGACTCAATCACTGCCGGACATGGCTAACGCCGACTGCATCGTCATTCAGGGTTCCAACATGGCGGAGTGCCACCCCGTGGGCTACCAGTGGGTAGCGGAAGCCAAGGCACGCGGAGCTAAAGTCATCCACGTGGATCCCCGTTTCACGCGTACGTCCGCGGTAGCTGACAAGCACATTCCCATCCGGGCTGGTTCCGACGTCGTGCTTTTGGGTGCCTTGATTAACTACGTCATCTCTCATGACCTCTGGTTCAAGGAGTACGTGAGCGCGTACACCAATGCGGCAACGTTGGTTCATGCCGATTACCGTGACGCCGAAGACCTCGGCGGCCTGTTTTCCGGATTCGATCCCGAAACAGGTGCGTATGACCCCTCTTCGTGGTCCTACGCAGAAGAGGGCGGCGACACCATCGACGAGCCCGGCCCAGGAACGGAACACGGCTCCGATGCTTCGGACCGTGCCGCCGGCCATCAGTTCGGCAGCGGTGGCCCTCCCTTGGAGCACGCTAAAGTCCAGCGGGACGACACCCTGCAGGACCCGCGGACCGTCTTCCAGATCGTGAAACGGCATTACGCCCGGTACACGCCGGAGATGGTGCAGCAGATGTGTGGCATCACCACGGAGGATTTCGAGTACATGGCGCGTGCCATCACGGAAAATTCCGGACGTGACCGGACAACGTGCTTTGCCTACGCCGTTGGATGGACACAGCACACCTTGGGAACGCAGTTCATCCGTGCTGCTGCCATTTTGCAGCTGTTGCTGGGAAACATGGGCCGCCCGGGCGGCGGAATCATGGCACTCCGTGGCCATGCCAGTATCCAGGGCTCGTCCGACATCCCCACGCTGTTCAACTTGTTGCCTGGATACTTGCCGATGCCCAGCGCCGGCCGTCATGACACCTTCCGTGAGTTCGTCGAATCCATCGGGTCCAAGAAGCAGAAGGGCTTTTGGGCTGAGGCTGATGCCTACACGATCAGCCTGTTGAAGGCCTGGTGGGGCGACGCCGCAACCAAGGACAACGACTGGGCCTACGACTACCTGCCCAGGCTTAACGGGCCGCACGGTACCTACCAGACCGTGATGTCCATGCTCGAGGACAAGGTGGAGGGCTACTTCATTCTCGGTCAGAATCCCGCCGTCGGATCTTCCAACGGCCGCATGCAGCGCATGGGCATGTCCCACTTGAAGTGGCTGGTTGTCCGCGACCTGAACCTCATCGAGTCCGCGACCTGGTGGAAGGACGGCCCCGAGATCGAATCCGGAGAACTGCGGACCGAGGACATCGAGACCGAAGTGTTCTTCATGCCCGCAGCAACCCACGTGGAGAAGGCTGGCTCGTTTACGCAAACCCAGCGGCTCCTCCAATGGCGCCACCAGGCCGTGGCGCCACCGGGACAGTGCCAGAGCGAGCTGCAGTTCTTCTTCTTGTTGGGGCAAAAGATCCGTGAAAAGCTGGCTGGCTCCACCGATGAACGGGATCGCCCGCTCCTTGACCTGACGTGGGACTACCCAGTTGACGAACACGGCGATCCGGAGCCCGAAGCCGTGCTCGCTGAGATTAACGGCCGCCATCTGACCGGTCCGGATGCCGGTAAGCCGCTTTCCGCCTACACCCAGTTACGTGCAGACGGTTCCACGTCCTCGGGATGCTGGATTTACACCGGCGTGTACGCAGACGGTGTAAACCACGCCGCCAACAGGAAGCCGGGCCAGGAACAGGGGCCGGTAGCGCCTGAATGGGGCTGGGCATGGCCGGCCAACCGGCGTGTTCTCTACAACCGTGCATCAGCGGACCCGGCCGGGAAACCATGGAGCGAGCGGAAGAAGTACGTCTGGTGGGACCAGGAAAAGGGCCAATGGGTCGGCGACGACGTCCCCGACTTCCCGATTGACCGTGCCCCTGGGAGCCGGCCCGACCCGGAACTCGGTGGTTCGGCCGCATTGGCTGGAGATGATCCTTTCATCATGCAAGCCGACGGGAAGGGGTGGTTGTTCGCCCCCAAGGGACTCGTGGACGGCCCGCTGCCCACGCACTACGAGCCACAGGAATCGCCTGTGTCCAACGCGCTCTATCCGCAGCAGCAGAATCCCGGACGGATGACGTACGGCCGCAAGGATAATCTGAGTGCACCAAGTGCCGGCAGCCCCGGTGCGGACATCTATCCGTACGTCTTCACCACGTACCGCCTCACCGAGCACCACACGGCCGGCGGGATGAGCCGGTGGCTGCCCTACCTTTCGGAGTTGCAGCCGGAAATGTTCTGCGAAGTATCGCCCGAGCTCGCTGCCGAGCGCGGACTTGAACCATTTGGTTGGGCCACCATCATTTCGGCACGCTCCGCCATTGAAGCGAAGGTGCTGGTCACCGACCGGATGACGCCCCTGACCGTAGCGGGCCACACCGTTCACCAGATTGGGCTCCCCTATCACTGGGGAGTTGGAACGAACGCGATTGTCAGCGGTGACGCCGCCAACGACCTTCTGGGCGTGACACTGGACCCGAACGTCCAGATCCAGGAATCCAAGGCAGCCTCGTGTGATATCCGACCTGGCCGCCGGCCACGGGGCGCGGACTTGCTCGCCCTGGTGGCGGAATACCAAGCACGTGCAGGAATAACGCCCGAAACCGGAAATGCCCGAATCACCGATCCGGGCAGCGGCTCGACGTTGGAGGACTAGATGGGACAGCTGTCAGGACCAACGGACCCGGCCGTGGACGCCCACTGGGAGCACCACGAGTCCCGCAAGGGGTTCTTCACGGACACGTCCATTTGCATCGGTTGCAAGGCGTGCGAAGTAGCGTGCAAAGAGTGGAACCACAATCCCGGAGACGGGAACCTGGAACTCCTCGGATCCTCCTACGACAACACCGGGGCACTCGGGGCAAGCACATGGCGGCACGTAGCGTTCGTGGAGCAGGGGCAGGAACGCATCAAGGAAGCACGCGAGACAGGGCGGGCACTCGTGAGTTTGGGAATGCCCAAATTCGGTCCTCCCTCTCAGCCGGACCTTGCGTCTGCGGATACGACGCCGCCTGACACGGCTGATTTCCGTTGGTTGATGTCCTCGGACGTCTGCAAGCACTGCACGCACGCCGGTTGCCTCGACGTCTGCCCCACAGGAGCCCTTTTCCGCACCGAATTCGGCACGGTGGTGGTTCAAGACGACGTATGCAACGGTTGCGGAACCTGCGTTGCCGGATGCCCGTTCGGCGTGATTGAACGGCGCAGCGACGGCACGGCCATGGTCGCCTCCGAACGGAAGGAACAGCACACCGATCATCCTGCTATTCCGAACGTAGGCGTCGCGCAGAAGTGCACACTCTGCTACGACCGGCTTGTCGACGATGAGACACCTGCCTGCGCGAAGGCATGCCCGACGACGTCCATCAAGTTCGGTGACCACGACACGATGGTTGAGACCGCCCGCGAGAGGGTGGCAGAACTGCACGCGCAAGGCCTCACCGAGGCAAGGCTTTACGGGGCCAACGAGCTCGACGGCGTCGGCGGAACCGGATCGGTCTTCCTGCTGCTGGACGAACCCGAAGTGTACGGACTCCCGCCGGACCCACGGGTGCCCACGGCCGACCTACCCCAGATGTACCGCCGCGCAGGGATGGCCGTCGCCGGCATGGTCGCTGCCGCCGCCTTTGCTTTCCTCGGAGGAAAAGCGTGACCCACTCAGAGTTCGATGCCTTCCGTCCCCCTGAGCCGGCGCGTCGTCGTCGAACGGGCGGCGTGCGCAGCAACGGACAGCGCAGCAATGGACGGCGCCGCGACGGCGGTGACGGCTCACGGGAAATGTCCATGGTCCCGGAGCCGGAATTCAGCTCGTACTATGGCCGTCCCGTGGTCAAACCAGCGCCTTGGGCAGAGGACGTTGCAGCATATCTGTTCTTAGGTGGCGTGGCCGCCGGTTCGGCGCTCCTTGGCCTCGGCGGGCAACTGACCGGCCGTCCCACGCTCCGCCGGAATGCGCGGCTGGGTGCGCTTGGGGCTGTAGGGCTGGGTGCTGTTGCCTTGGTCAAGGACCTTGGCAGGCCTGAGCGCTTCCTGAACATGCTGCGCACCTTCAAGGTGACATCACCCATGAGTGTGGGTTCCTGGATCCTCAGTGCGTTCAGTGCCGGCGCCGGCGTGGTTGCTGTGGCGGAGCTCGATCGACTGACGGGGGCCCGGTTGCCGTTGGGTCCGCTGCGGACTGTCTTGCGGGCAGTGGAAGGCCCTGCAGGATTCGAGGCAGCCATTTTCGCCGGACCTTTGGCTGCGTACACGGCGGTGCTGCTCGGCGATACGGCCACGCCCACATGGAACGCAGCCCACGAGGAATTGCCATTCGTCTTCGTCAGTTCCGCCGCCTTGGCCTCTGCCGGGCTTGCCATGATCACCACTCCCGTCTATGAGGCCGGTCCGGCACGGAAACTTGCCGTCGTCGGGGTTATGGGGGATGTCCTTGCCATGCGCGTCATGGAGCACAGGATGGATCCCGTGGTTGCCGAGCCACTGCACCTGGGCAAAGCGGGGACCATGCTTAAGTGGAGCGAACGGCTGGCCATCGCAGGAGCTCTGGGGACTTTGCTGGGAGGACGCCATAGAGTGGTCGCCGCTGCCTCCGGTGTGGCGTTACTGACTGCCTCCGCGCTGACCCGGTTCGGTGTCTTCGAAGCGGGGCTTTCCTCAGCAAGGGATCCGCGCTACACGATCGAACCGCAAAAGAAGCGGCTCGCCGCGCGCCGGGCCGCCGGCGTCACCAACGATTCGATCACCACCGCCAACTGAGTGATCAGCGAATTTCAATCCCAGGAACGGCAGTGGTGTGTCCGATCACGGGATATCCCGGCAATTCTCCGACCACCAGCAGGCCGCCGGAGGTCTGCGCGTCCGCGAGAAGCAGCAGGTCATCCCCGCTGACTCCAGGGGCGAACCGCAGCTGTGGACGCACCCAATCGAGGTTGCGCCTTGTTCCACCTGAGACGTAACCGTCCCGCAGTGCCTGCCGGGCGCCGTCGACGACGGGCACTGCAGCCACGTCTATCACCGCGCCGACGCCGGACGCCCGGCACATCTTGTAAAGGTGTCCGAGCAAACCAAAACCCGTGACGTCGGTTGCCGCACGGGCGCCTGCCGCCACCGCGGCAGTGGCGGCGTCGCGGTTCAGGCCCGTCATGGTTGCAATGGCTTCCGCAAACACTTCACCGGTCTGCTTGTGCCTGTTATTGAGCAGTCCGACGCCGATGGGCTTGGTGAGCGTGAGCGGCAATCCAGCAGTGGCGGCGTCGTTGCGCAGCAGCTGGTCCGGGTGGGCCAGACCGGTTACCGCCATGCCGTACTTCGGCTCTGGATCGTCGATGGAATGCCCGCCGATGACCGGACACCCGGCCTCGGACGCGATGCTGAGGCCGCCCCGGAGGACTTCGGTCATCAGTTCCATGGGCAGCACGTCCCGGGGCCAGCCGACGAGGTTGATCGCCATGATGGGACGACCACCCATGGCATAGATGTCCGAGAGCGCGTTGGCGGCGGCGATCCGGCCCCAGTCAAAGGCGTCATCCACAACGGGAGTGAAGAAATCGGCCGTGGAGAGGACGGCAAGACCGTCCGCGACCCTAACGGCTGCGGCATCGTCGCCACTGTCGAGACCCACGAGAACATCGGCCCCGGGCTGGCCCGTGAGGCCCCGAACGGCGTCTTCGAGTTCGCCGGGTGGGATTTTGCACGCACACCCGCCCCCGTGGGCGAAGCCGGTGAGTCGGACTGCGCCTGCGGCATGCTCGTGAAGTTTCGGGCTGGACATAGGGGCGTGGTTCACCTCCTTAGCGTACCCCTGCCGATGATCTGCTAAATTGAACGCGGTGGCGTCTGGGTCCTGGTGGGCCCCCCGGTCTTCAAAACCGGTGAGGCCGAGCATCTCGGCCTGGCGGGTTCGATTCCCGTCCGCCTCCGCCAACTACGGGCAACAACCCGCGGACCGAGGAGGGACCATGAGCCACATCGATCCGCGCCGCCGCATACCGCGCACCGACGATCTGTTGGGACTTCCTGCCGTCGAGACCGCACGGGAGCGGCTCAGCGGCCGCGTCATCAGCGAACTCGTCCGCCAGGTCCAGGAGCAGGCTCGCCGCGGTGAGCTTCATCCCGATGAGGTTGAACCTGCCTTGCTGGCTGCGGTGGCCGCGCGTACTGCGACTACCCTGCGCCCGGTGCTGAACGCGACAGGTGTTGTTGTCCACACCAACCTCGGCCGAGCTCCGCTGTCCGGGGCGGCCGTTGAAGCGCTCTTGGCGGCCAGCGGTTATGTAGATGTGGAGCTTGACCTGGCCACGGGCACGCGTTCGCGCCGCGGAGCGGGAGTCCGGGCAGCGTTGCTGGCGGCCTGTCCCGCGGCCGAGGACGCTTTGGTGGTCAACAACGGCGCCGCAGCACTGGTACTGGCCACTACCGCATTGGCAGCGGCTTCCGCAGGCACTGCCCCCATGGGCCCCGGCAAGGAAGTCGTGGTGAGCCGCGGGGAGCTGGTGGAAATCGGCGCGGGCTTCAGGCTTCCTGACCTGATCGAATCCACTGGTGCCACTCTGCGCGAAGTAGGCACCACCAACCGGACCCACCTACGCGACTATGAGGCCGTCGTCGGGCCGAACACCGCCTGCATACTCAAGGTTCATCCCAGTAACTTCCGAGTGGACGGGTTCACCTCCGCCGTGCCGTTACGCGAACTTAGCGCCCTTGCCACGGAGCGCGGGACCACACTTGTCGCGGACTTGGGAAGCGGCCTGCTGGCGCCCGATCCGCTGCTGCCGGAAGAACCCGACGTCGCCACAGCTTTGGCAAGCGGGGCCGACGTCGTCATAGCCAGCGGTGACAAGCTCCTGGGCGGTCCCCAGGCTGGTTTGCTGCTGGGCACGTCCGCGATGATCTCCCGGCTCGCCACACACCCCCTGGCCCGTGCTGTCCGCGCCGACAAACTGACTCTCGCCGCGCTCGAGGCCACGCTCAATGGCGGCGAGCCGCCGGTGGCCCGGGCGCTGCATGCAACATCGGCGCAATTGCGGAGGCGGACTGATCGACTGGCCGCGGCGCTGGCGGTACCGGTGGTGGAGCATGACGGCCGGGTTGGCGGCGGTGGCGCTCCCGGTGTGCCACTGCCAGGCTGGGCACTGAAACTCCCTGCAGCACTGGCCCACACCTTGCGTACCGGCGATCCGGCGGTGCTCCCCCGCGTCCACGATGGCTCCTGCTTGGTGGACCTGAGGTGCGTGCCCGAACAAGACGACGACCTGGTTCTCCGGGCAATTCGTCAGGCCACGGCGAAGCTGCGAGGCCCGGGACGTGCTTTGGTGGCGGGCACCGAAGAAATTGCCGGACGGACGGCCTAGCCGGTGCATGTTGTCGCCACCGCCGGGCACGTCGATTGCGGGAAAAGCACCCTTGTACGGGCCCTCACCGGCATGGAACCGGACCGCTGGGAGGAAGAGCGACGGCGGGGCCTGACCATTGATTTGGGTTATGCGTGGACAGAGCTGCCATCCGGGCGTGATGTCGCGTTCGTGGATGTCCCCGGGCACGAGAGGTTCCTCGGAAACATGCTCGCCGGCATCGGACCGGCACCCGTGGTCTGCTTTGTGGTTGCCGCCGACGAGGGCTGGCAGGCGCAGTCGAGCGACCACCGTGACGCGGTCGCCGCCTTGGGCATCGAACACGGCGTCATAGTCCTGAGCCGGATCGACAGGGCTCCGGGGCGGGTTGACGAAGTGCTCGCCAGAACCCGGAGCGAGTTGGCCGGTACCGGGTTGGCGAATGCCCCCGCCGTCGCCGTTTCCGCCCCGGCGGGCACCGGACTAGCGGAACTGCGCGCCACCCTCGACGACGTACTGGCCAAGGTGCCTTCGCCCACCGCCTCGGGGAGGGTCAGGTTGTGGGTGGACCGCTCGTTCACCATCGCGGGATCGGGAACCGTGGTGACAGGAACCCTCGCAGCGGGAACGCTCGTTCAGGGTGACCGATTGGAATTGCTCGGTCACGATGGGTCCCGTTCCGTTGCCGTTCGCGGGCTGCAAAGCCGCGACACGTCATACTCGTCGCTGGGGCCGGTCAACCGGGTCGCACTGAATCTGCGTGATGTCTCCGCTGGCGGTGTCCGGCGCGGCGATGCGCTGCTCACCCCCGGCGCTTGGGCCGCCACTAGCGTCCTTGGTGTCCGACGCACCACCGGCGTCAGCTACACCGACGTACCGGAACGCCTGATGGTTCACGCTGGCACAGCGGCGGTGCCGTGCCGGCTGCGGCCCTTTGATGCAGACCACGCGCGGCTCGTTCTTGATCGGCCTTTGCCACTGGTCCTCGGCGACCGCTTGGTGTTACGCGATCCGGGGAGCCGAATGGTCTTGGGCGGTGCACAAGTCCTCGATGCCGACCCCCCGGCACTGCGCCGCCGCGGCGATGGCCTCCAGTGGGCGAAGCGCCTTTCGCGCTTGGACGCCGGTGGAGATCTGCTCGGAGAAGTCGCCGGCCGTGGTGCCATGGAGGAACAGCACCTGCGCCGTCTAGGCCTGCTGCCCGCAGCCGATGAAACCGGACACGACGGCGCTGCTCCCACCGCCGCTGCTCCCGACGGGGTGAAGGTCATCGGCGGTTGGTGGGTCCACGCCCCGCTTTATCAAGCATGGCAAGAGCGGTTGCGCACGGAGCTAAAGGCATTGCATGAGCGGGACCCGCTGACCCTTGGCCTGTCCCAAGGTGCGGCACGAGACCTGCTGCAACTTCCGGCCGAGGCACTGCTGGGCCATGTGGTTCGCGATGCGGGCCTGGAGCAGGACAGTGGTCACGTGCGGTTGGCGGGCAGCGGTGGTGAGCTTGGCGCCGTCGAACCGGCCGTCTCAGCTGTGGAGGCCAAACTCGCTTCAGCCCCCTTCAGGGCCCCTGAGGCCGATGAACTGGTCTCGCTCGGTTTGGGTGCACGGGAGCTGGCTGCTGCCGGACGCGCCGGGCGGTTGCTGAGGTTGGGCGATGGTGTGGTCCTGCTGCCGACGGCGCCGGCGCTGGCCATGCGCGAACTCGCACGCTTGGAGCAGCCCTTCACCACGAGCCAGGCCCGGCAGGCGCTGGGAACAACAAGGCGGGTGGCAGTTCCGCTCCTGGAGTATCTTGACTCACGGGGTTGGACCCGACGGTTGGATGCCGGTCACCGAAGTGTGGTGCGCTGACCCTTCAAGGGCACGCGACGTTGTAGTCGAAGGCACCGGAGATGTATTGGGTCAAGGCGACTTTGCCGCCGCCCGTCAACGGCGCGGTGGTGCATTTGCTTTTTGCATCGGCCAGTGACGCGGCCCCTGGGATCCAGCTGTTCAGCGTGTAGAGGTTGCTGGTGAAGGGCACGGTGCCGGTGATCCCGCTCCACTGGAAGGTGGTCGAGTAGAGCCCGGTCCGGGCGCCAATACTGATGAAGTAGGCGGCCATTCCTTCGAGGTCGGCCCTGTTGGCAGCAGTATCAGTTGACCAGCTGTTGCTGGTCTCCACGTCCAGCCACCAAATGAAGGAAGCCGGGTTTACAACCCCGCGCGCTGTCGCATCGTCATAAGCCTTGGCATAGCCGTACATATAGGAACAGGCCGCGCCGACCGAACCGGGGGTGCAGTTGCCGTAGGGGTTGGTGACGGCTTTTCCGCCGTACGTGTTGCTCTGAGGCCACCACGACCCGGACGTGCCAGGGTTGCCGGTGTTGACGTAGAGGGCCACTGCGGGCTGGCTGGTCCCGCCAGAAGAGGTGGCAGCCCAGGATAGCTGCGTACTGAGACATGGATTGGTGGTGTCCGCACGGCCTCCATTGACACCGACGATGGCGAAGGCCTGTCCGCTGGGAAGAGTCGAGCCGCATTGCGGCCAGGAGACATCGTTGCCCACCGCTGGGTGGGTGAGCTGGTAGAAGCGGTACATGAACGCCGCCATGGCGTCCCTGGCCACAGGCAAGAGTGGCCGGTACGTCTTGGAGCCGTCCGACTCGGTGTATCCGGTGCTGATACCGGTGGAGGCCAGCCAAGTGATCTCTTTATAGAACGTGGTGCTCGGCGTCACATCCGTGAAGGGTGAGTTCTGCGGGGCCGTGAACGCCGGGGAGCCATCCAGGCGGTACATGAACGCCGCCATCGCGTCACGTCCCACGGAGTTCCCTGGCCGGTACGTTTTGGACTTGTCGGACTCGACGTATCCGGTGCTGATGCCGGTGGAGGCCAGCCAGGTGATCTCCTTGTAGAACTTTGTGCTCGGCGTGATATCCGTGAAGGGTGAGTTCTGCGGGGCCGTGAACGCCGGGGAGCCGGCCAGACGGTACATGAAAGCGGCCATCGCGTCGCGGGCCACAGGAAGCAGCGGGCGATACTGTTTGCTGTTATCAGGCATGATCCAGCCGGTGGAGATGCCTTGCGCCGCCAGCCACTGGATCTCCGTGAAGAACTGCGCTCCGTGCGGAACATCGGCGAACGAGCCCGATGACGTGCTCGTCGTTGCCATGCGAGTCGTTGCCATCCGAAGGGAGGAAGCAGGTGCGGTGAGGGACCTTCCTCCGGGTGCGGCCTCTGCTACCGGTGGGAACGTCGATATGCCCGCTATCACCAAAGCCACGCACACCAATGCACGCACCACCACACCACGGAGCATACAAAAGGCCTTCCCGCCAACGGACGGAATGCCCGTCCCCCAATAGCGCCGGCGCTGACGAACCGACCTTTGTACCCTATGCCTGCGCCGCCGATTCCAGCAACCAGGCCGGACGGGATTCAGGTAAAAGTCGACCTATCCGTCCCGGGCCCGAAGCCTTCACCGAGAACAGGACGGGTAGGCTCAGCGTCATGACTATCGACACTTCATCCCGCCGCGTCCCACGCCCGGGCGGTTGGCTGCCCGAGAACCACGATGACCTCGAAGACTGGATCGCGGGGCACCGCGAACGGGTCGAGGCCCGGGGCGAAGACGCTCCTCTGCACCCGGTGATTGTAGAGTTCCAGGAACTGATCGCCAGCGACCCGGTCGTCCGTCTCTACATGACCGAGATGATCGACCAGGTCCCCAAGTCGAAGCCCTACCGCAAACGTCACCTCACCAGCGTTGACCAGCTGCTCCGGCTGATCAATGAAGTGCTGACGACGGCACCCGAGTTCAGCGAAGGCGGCATGGTCACCACGCCGTTGACGGCGATCCTTGACTGGACGATGGGAACCGAGGCGGGGTTCGCAGCCCACCGTGATCCGCGGATCGTGGCCATGTTCCGCAAGGTCCTGGACGCATGGTGCGAGTTCCTGACCAGCGAGGATTCGCTGTATGTGCTCAACGATTCCCCGTCGGGGTGGATGTCCGAAAAGGCCCGGCAGGTCGTCGGGATGGACGACTACCAACACGATGCCCTCGCCGAGCACTGGGGCTTCACATCGTGGAATGATTTCTTCGCCCGCCGGCTCACTCCAACTTCCAGGCCCGTCGCTGCACCCGAGGATGACAAGGTCATCGTCAGCGCCTGCGAGTCCACCCCCTACAAGATCAGTTCCGACGTTCAACGCCAGAGCCGCTTCTGGGTCAAGAACCAGCCCTACTCACTCGATGACCTGCTCGCCCGGGACGAGTCCGTGGATGAATTTGTCGGTGGAACCGTATACCAGGCGTTCTTGAGCGCCTTGAACTATCACCGGTGGCACGCTCCCGTCGCGGGAACGATCGTGCGTGCATACCTCAAAGACGGTACGTACTTTTCCGAGGCGGAATCCGAGGGCGCCGACGCCGTCGAGCCCACTGTCTCACAGTCCTATCTTGCCCATGTCGCGGCGCGGGCGATCATCCTTATCCAGGCCGACGACCCGGTCATCGGCCTCATGGCCGTGATCCCGGTGGGCATGCTCGAGGTCTCGTCGTGCGTTATCAACCCGGAAATCGTCCCCGGCCACCATGTAGATAAGGGCGATGAGCTGGGGTACTTCCAGTTCGGTGGCTCGACGGAATGCCTGGTCGTCCGGCCCGGCGTCATCGACCAGTTCGCCCTCAATGCGCTGCCCCAGCCGCACGATCCGAACGCTCCCCTTGTGCGGGTTCGGTCAAAGATTGCAACCGCCAAGTCCTGAAAGGAGGACTGGGTGAACGGTAAGGCCAGTACCTGGTTCTTGAGTTGCACCGAGCGGGAGAATCTGGCCACCGAAGTGCGCGCCGGCATCACTGGAACCCGCACGGCCGGACCTGGCGATCCGGGATGGGCAGCGCCAACGACGAATCAGTAGGGTTGGTTCATGATCAACGTTTCAGCTGTGTCGGCGTTGTCGTCCTATCACTGGCTCGGTATTCCGATCGCCGTTGCCGGGGCCGTCCTACTGGCGCTCGGGACGCTCTTCCAGCACAAAGCCGTCGAGGGCCAGGAGGCCGCACCGGGGCGGGCGGCCGGAAGCATGGGCGGGGGCCGCCCGCACCGGGGCGGGCGGCCGGAAGCATGGGCGGGGGCCGCCTGCAGGCTCTCCTGCGCAAACCTGTTTGGCTCGCCGGGACCGGGATGCTCGGAGCAGCGATCCTTCTACAGCTGACCAGCCTGAGGTTCTCACCCCTGATCGTCGTGCAACCCGTCGGCGCTGTGGCCTTGGTCGTCACCACCCTGGCCACGGCCAGGATGACCCGCCGGTCCCCCGGCCGCCGGGCTCTCACATCAGTGGCTTTGTGCATAGTTGGGGTGGGCGTGTTCGTTGCTGTCGCGGCCGTATCCGCGCAGGACGTCGAGATCAGCGACCGTCACCTCATCACCATCCTGATCCTGCTCGGCGTCGTCCTCGCCGCATTGGGCACGGGATTTGGTCTGTGGCGCCGCCGCTGGGGAGCGGTGGTGTTCACCGCCGGCGCCGGGATCCTCTTCGGGTTTGTCGCGGCCCTGGCCAAGACCGTCATCGCCCGGCTCTTCCAAGGTGATTTCGAATGGCTGTCGATGAGCTGTCTGGCAGGGCTGATCATCGCCGCCCTGTCCGGGACGTTTCTGGTCCAGAACGCGCACACCCGCGGCACACCGGAGCTCGTCGTTGCTGGGCTGACAGTCATCGATCCGCTCGTCGCCGTTACCATTGGCATCACCGTCCTCGGTGAAGCCGCCGCCGCCCCGCCATTGGCGTTCCTCGGCTTCGGGCTCGCGGGCGCCGTCGCCATCGCCGGAGTCATCCTTCTGGCCACTGTCAAAAACCAGCAACCAAGCCCTGACCTAAAGGTCGCGCGCGAAGGGTCTCCCCGTCCTTAACCGGACGCGGCAGCAATAGCCGACGCCGGGAGACCCGATCGGTCCGGAGCCCTCTGCGGCACCTGAAACTGAATCCCTTGGCCGACCGCGCGCGGAGTCACCACCGATATAAGACATCACCGTCACCTCAGCCGAGGACCGCTCAAGTGGGAGGCGTTTTGCGCCGAATAGTAAGTAGGGTTACTATTCTCCGGGTATTCGCAGTGCTTGGCCATGAGGCGGACGTCACAGCAAAAGGACGGGGTCGCGGGGCGACGATGAATCATTTGGTGATGACGGGTAACTGCGGGACTGGGCGTTGGAGGGGTTGTTGTGGCTGAGCTGAAACCGGGGCTCCTCTTAGGGGGCCGCTACCGCCTGCACGAAGTGCTCGGACGCGGAAGCCTGGCAACGGTTTACCGGGCCACTGACGAACTCCTGTTACGGGAAGTCGCGGTGAAGCTTTTCCGGAACGTGGGCGCCGAACCGGCCCAAATCCCGCGCCAGGAGAATGAGGTGCGGATTCTGGCCGGTCTAAGCCACCACGCCTTGGTAACCCTTCTCGATGCCGGCGCCGATCTGACGGACCCGGATGACCGGAAGGGCTACCTCGTGATGGAACTGGTCCGCGGCCCGGACCTGCGCGTCAGGGAACGCCAGGGGCCACTATCAGCCGCGCACATGGCCCTTATCGGCCACGATCTCGCCGACGGCTTGTCCTACATCCACCATCACGGCATTGTGCACCGCGACATCAAGCCCGCGAACATCCTGTTGGTCGACTACAACAACGACGATAGCCGCGTCCGTGCCAAACTCACCGACTTCGGCGTCGCCATGCTCGCAGCCAAGGACCGGCTAGACGATAACTCCGGAACTTCAGGCACTCCCGCTTATCTGAGTCCCGAACAAGCCTTAGGTGAGCCCGTAGGTACCGCCAGTGACGTCTATTCCCTGGGCCTGGTCCTCCTTGAGGGCCTGACCGGTATTGTTCCCTACCCGGGGGCGCCACTGGAGTCTGCTCTTGCCCGACTCTTGCGCGATCCCCACATCCCCGAAGACCTCGCCCCGGCATGGGCCCGAGTGCTGACCGCGATGCTCTCACGGGAGCCCGCGGAACGGCCCTCGGCACGAGAGGTCTCACTGGCTTTAAGGCAGGAAGTCATCACCGGCACAGGGCGCCACCGCGACACTTCCGGTCGCGGTGATACCGAAGAAGCCAGGCTGGAAGCGGTGCATCGCTACGGCATTCTCGATACACCCCCCGATGGGGCCTTCGACCGGATTACGTCCCTAGCCGCCAGGTTGTTTTCCGTACCTATCGCCATCGTCAGCATCGTGGACCACGACCGGATCTGGTTCAAATCCCACCACGGAACTGACGTCGAGCAAATCAGCCGGGACCCCGGGCTGTGCGCCTCGGCGATCCTGCAGGACGATCCGTGGATCATCACCAACGCGCCCGCCGACCCACGCACGCTCACCAATCCACTGGTCGCGGGCGACTTCGGGCTGAAATTCTACGCAGGAGTACCACTGCGGACCCAGGACGGCTACAACCTCGGGACGATGTGCGTACTGGACAGGAAAGCCCGGGAATTCTCAGCGGAAGATGTCCGCTCCCTGGAAGATCTTGCGGCGATTGTGATGAACGACTTGGAGATGCGCCTGCACAGTACCGCCGCCAGCCGCGCTTAACAAGGAACATCCGCAGACGGCGCCAGCGACCGACACTAGGCGTCGTCGTCGGCGCATTGCGTGCCCTTGCAATGGTGGAGCTAAGGAGATTCGAACTCCTGACCTCTTCGATGCGAACGAAGCGCTCTACCAACTGAGCTATAGCCCCCGGACCATGCATTTCCGCGCAGCCAGTGTCCCTAGGCTACAAAGTTTCGCGGCGCATTTCCAACCACGACACGAACGTCTCCGTTCCGCGCCATTCACCCGGGCTCAGGTTGTGTCCGGCGCGGAGGAAATCCCCAAGCCGTCCGGGTAGCGGCAGCTCTACGATCCTGCCGCCTCGTCCGGTAATCTCGCGCCACTGCTCAGCCATCTGCCGCATGGACTGGACCTCCGGGCCACCGAGAGTGCGGACACTGTGCTGCTCCGTGTCCGGGACTGCAAACGCGGATTCAAGCAGGCCACGGGCAACGTCGGTGGGTGAAATGGACTGGAATTTCGCGCCCCTGAAGACCGGGATCAGGCGAAGCTTCGCTCCCGATTGGAAGATCGCGGCAACCAGGCTGTGGAACTGGGTGGCCCGCACCACCACTGTTTCCAAGGATGCCTGCGCGTAGACCGCCTCTTTTTTGGCCTTCGACGCATAGTACGGATATGTGGTGCGGTCGCAGTTGACGATCGATAACATGACGACCCTGGCCACGCCGGCCCGGTGGGCCGCAGCCAGAAGCCTCCCGCCGCCGTCGGCGAATTGCTTCTGCGCCTTGCCGAACTGAGCCTCAAGGCAATCGATAACGACGTCGGCACCGCCTACGGCCGCGTCCAGGCCCTCCCCCGTGGTGACGTCGCCCGCGAAGTAGGTGGCGCCGTCGTGGTGCTGCGACGAGCCGGAGGCCGGCACATGGCGGGCGAGTACGGAAACCGTATGGCCCGCGGCAACCGCCATACGGACAACCTCACGGCCCACCTGCCCCGTTCCCCCCGCGACGCAAATGGTGGCCATGGGTCAGGCGCGGCGGCGCTGCAACACAGAGTCCAGGTTGCTCAGCGCACTGCTGCCCTTGGCCGTAACCGATGCTTGCGCGGCAACAGCAGCTTCGACCTGTTCAGCACCTTGTTTAAGGACCGGCTTGCCCACCGGCTTGGGGGATTCCGGGAGATCCAGCGGTTCGGGAGCAGGGCGGGACGCTTTGGCAGCATCAACGTACGTGGGCTTCGGCACTTCCACCGGCTCCCAACTGGCTCCCTTTGCCTCTCGAGTTGCTTCGCCCGGCTTATCCCCCGCGGCCAGCGCGACAGCCAAGGCTGCCTGACGAAGTTCCGAAGCGGAAAGGCGTGCCGGCTCTTTGCGCCCGGCTTCGGCGTCGAACACTGTGGTTTCTTTCGGCGCCGCCGGGGTTTCTTCCCTGCGGATCCACGCTGGCGACTGGACCGGCGCTGGACGCACCGCCCGCCGGGCACGGCGATCCTTGAGGGCGAGCCTGCGCAGGATAACGACGGCGATCACCGCACCGAAAAGGGAAAGCACCGGCACCCAAGCGGAGCCCGTACCGAGAACCCGCAGGACGCCTGAAACAATGGCCGTCAGCAGCAGGGCAAGCCCGGCAAGCGCAATGGTGAACCGGGCATAACGAATGCTGAAGGGGTCCGCTGCCGGCCTTTTCCTGGGCATCCCAACCGCTCCGGAATCCGTGGGCGACGCCTGTGCTTTGCCGTGCATGGTCTCCATCGGTTTCTCCTGCTGAGGTGCCAAAGTCAGTACCACCCCTGGGTGCGGTTGATTGGGTTCGTCGGTGAATGCCTCAACTGGCAGCGAGGCCGTGAGGACTTGCTGCCGCCTGTTCCGCAAAACATAGGGCGCCACCCACACCATCCACAGCGCGACAGTGACAACGAGCACCAGGGAGCTGCTGAGAGGGAAGTCCACATTCAAAACGGTAGAAGCAAATAGCTGAGGTCAGCCGCATTGCCGTCGGTGTGTCGTGGCCGAGTCGGCAAATGACGGCAGATGCGGGCGAACCGGGTCGCTCCGAGGTCCAAAACCAGCGCTTGACCTGCCGTTTTATCCTCGGAGCCAGCGGCGGAGCAGTCCCTCCGGAACCTCGTCGGAAGTCAACGCGAAGGAGCGATGGTCGGCCCATTCCCCGTTGATGTGGAGATACCGTTCGCGGTACCCCTCATCACGGAACCCCAGCTTTTCCACCACCCGAAGGCTTGGCGCGTTCTCAGGGCGAATGTTGATTTCCATGCGGTGCAAGCCCAGCACCGCGAAGCAGTGATCGGTGGCCATGGCAACCGCGGTAGGCGCAATGCCATGGCCGGCCCGATCCTTGTCAACCCAATAACCCAGGGTTGCCATCATTGCCGAACCCCAGATGATGGAGGAAACAGTCAGTTGACCGACGATTTTAGGATCGCGGTAGCCAGCTGTCCGTTCGGTGATGAGGAACGGCAGCGCAGTGGCCTGTCTTGCCTGGTTATGGAGCGACGCCACCATTTGGCGGTAGCTGGGCAGGCGTCCCCCGGGTTCCGGGTTCGAGGCTTCCCAGGGCGCCAGCCACTCCCCGTTGCGGGACCGGACGTCGGACCACTCCCGCCGGTCGCGATAACGGATGGGCCGCAGCGCCAAGTCTCCGCATTCCAGCGTTACCGGCCAGATCGCAGAGCCGTACATCCGCGCTATTGGGGAAGGTTGGCGGTGAAGTTGGGCAGCCACTCCCGGAGCTCGGGACCGAGGTCCTCACGCTCACAGGCAAGCTCGATGCAGGCCTTCAGGTAGCTCAGTTTGTCGCCGGTGTCATAGCGGCGGCCCCGGAATACCACGCCATAGACCCCATAGCCTTCACCGTCGCCACCAGCAAGGACCTCAAGGGCATCGGTAAGTTGGATTTCCCCGCCACGCCCGGGTTCGGTTTTCTCCAGAACATCGAACACTGCCGGGTGCAGTACGTAGCGGCCGATGACGGCCAGGTTCGACGGCGCCTCTTCCGGAGACGGCTTTTCCACAAGCTGCTTGATCCGGACGTAGCCGTCCTCGCCAATGTCCTCGACGTCGGCACAACCGTAGGCGCTGATCTTCGAAGGCTCCACTTCGATGAGGGCCACCACGGAGCCGCCGGTCTTCTGTTGGACGGCAATCATTTCGCTCAAGAGGTCATCTTTGGGATCGATGAGATCATCGCCGAGCAGAACGGCGAACGGCTCATGCCCTACGTGCTGCTTTGCACGCAAGACCGCATGGCCCAGGCCTTTGGCGTCGCCTTGCCTGACGTAGTGGATGTCACCGAGGTTGGTGGCTGACTGGATGGCTTCAAGCTTGGCCGTATCGCCCTTCTCGGCCAGCGTCGCTTCCAGCGCCGGCACCCGGTCAAAGTGATCTTCCAGAGCGCGTTTGCTGCGTCCGGTGATCATCAGGACGTCGTGCAGGCCAACCTTGACCGCTTCTTCGACGACGTACTGGATGGCTGGCTTGTCGACCACCGGCAGCATTTCCTTTGGCATCGCCTTGGTGGCGGGAAGGAAACGGGTACCAAGACCCGCGGCAGGGATGACAGCTTTACGGACAGCATTGTTATCGAGAGTCACCGGACTAATCTAACGGAAGTAGCACGGCAACGGGTAAACCCCCGCCGAGCCGGACTGCACTATTGCGGGATTACTCTGTACCCGACGCCGCTATGATGGGACCCAGATGCTTAGCAAAGAAGAGATCCGCAGCTCGCGACGACTCTGCCGTAGTGCCCTGACCCCCGAACAACGGTCAGCCGCGGGGGCATCGATCAGCGTTCATGGTAAAGAGTGGGCAGCACGGGTGGCCGGCGGATCCACGGGCGAGTTCGCACTCTATGTTGGAGTCGCCCACGAACCGCCAACCATGCCACTCATCGAGGCCCTCTACGCAGAAGGCCATAGGGTCCTCCTACCTGTCTGCGAGCCCGATCGGCAGTTGAGCTGGGTGTACTGGACTCCGGACACGGCTTTCGTCCGCTCTGCCTACGCGCCGATCGACGAGCCGGAGGGCGAACGCTTGGACAGTGCGGTCATTGCCGGAACCGCCGGAATCTTCATGCCGGCGACGGCGGTGGACCTGGCCGGCAGTCGCATAGGACAAGGCGGCGGCTACTACGACCGGCTACTGGACGGCTTGGACTCATCCGGAGTAAGGCCCCCCAGCATTGCGGTCATCTACGACGAGGACCTTTTACCCGCGGGCTCCATCCCCACCGAAGGCTTTGATCGCCCAGTGCCGGAGGTCCTGACACCTTCAGGAATTGTCCGGATGCATGCGGGGGCCTAAACCGACCTAGCGCCTTCACGGACGACGCTAGGCCGTGCCGGAACTGCCGCGCACTGGATGATAGAATTGGCACTCAGGCCCTGCGACTGCTAATGCGGATCTCCCGCTTCCGCCGCCCAGGACCTGAACTTTGTCCCAAAGGAGGAATTCAGTGCCCACTTACGCGTACGCCTGCAAGGACTGTGGCCATGCCTTTGACATCGTCCAGTCTTTCTCTGACAGCTCCCTGACGGAGTGCCCCGAATGCAAGGGTTCTTTGCGCAAGAAGTTCAACAGCGTCGGCGTTGTCTTTAAGGGCTCCGGGTTTTACCGGACCGACTCACGCGACACCAAGGGCAGCACGGTTTCGCCTGCTCCGGCTGCGCCCGCTGCTGCGCCAGCCGCGGCCGCCCCGGCACCTGCCGCAGCTACCAGCTAGGCCCTAAGTTCTCCACATAGCGCGTTCTCCACATAGGGAGACGAGCAGCTGTCCCCGCATGGATGCACGACGTTAGCGTGGCCGCATGCCTCGAACATCGCGCACCACCCTCCTGGCCCGTGCTGAACGGGCGGCGTCAGCCACTCCTCCTAGAACGTTCCCCTCGATGCGCGCCCAGCAACTGCGGGCAGGGCCTGGACGAGGAAAAACCGGCAAGCTCCAGCGGGCCCAGGCGCGCGGGTTCCGGCAGACGCGCCCTTTGAGGTTGCGCTGGGGGTCCTGGGTGGGACGGAACCGCCGGCTTATGGTTGCCCTGCTTCTATGCCTTGCCGCAGGCTTGGCAGTCCAGCAGTTGACTCCCGAGCCGCCGCAACGCGTCAGCGTAGTAGTTGCTGCCAGGGACCTTCCAGTAGGCACAAGCCTCACGGGGAACGACTTCACCACCATTGGAGTACCAACGGACGTCGCTCTGGCTGGTGCACTCCAAGACGTCAAACCCCTGGTGGGTCGCCAGTTGGCCGCCCCACTACGCCGAGGACAGATCCCGTCTGAGTCGGTTCTCCTGGGCCCAGGCCTCCTCACAGGTGCCCCCGCAGGAACTTCGGCGGTTCCGCTGCGGATGGCGGACCCCTCCTCCATCCAGCTACTGTCCCCCGGCCAGTTGGTAACGGTGGTTCTCACAGCGGACAGTTCCTATGCCGAATCCCGGAAGAGCGAAGTGCTCGCTGGCCCGGTTCCTGTGCTCTGGACATCGGCCCAAGGTGGAAAGCCTGGCGAGTGGCTCGGGACCAGTGACACGGACGGTTTGGTCGTCGTCGCCGCCGACCCCCTGCAAGCAGAAAAGCTTGCCGGCGCATCCACGCAAGGCAAGCTTTTCTTTGTGCTCGAGCACCAGCAATGAACGACGTCGGACCCGCCGCCTGCCGTTCAGCCCCAGTGAGGGGGTTTCTGCTCCTTCAACCACTGCTCATGATCGTATCCGGATTCGTCGCCCCAGCGCCGGGGATCGTCCTCGGCCGCTTTGGTCGGAAGAATGCCGCCAGATGACAGTTTCGTGGAGGTCACGTCGGCTGCCTGCTGATCAGGAGTGCCATCCGCTCGTGATCCGTCCGACGACGTGGTGTCCGATGAGGATGCCACCGCTTCTGTCCTGTCGGCTTCTCCGGCGGTGTCCCGCTGGTTTCCGTCCGGTTCCATACCTACTGCTTTCTCCACGTCTTGACTGGCCACCGAAGCCCCATATCCGTGCGATTGAGGCGTTTCGCGTGATCTCCTGGCCGAAGAAGCCGCCGCGAAGATTGGCTGCCCACCGCCCACATTCAATTCTTCAACATCCATGTCAAGGAAGCCATGCTGAGGTGCGGCAGATGGCTGAAGAATGTGGTTTTCAAGGCCCAGGTAGGAACCAATGCGGTCTGCACACGAGGAAGGATCGGTAAACACCTCAATGGTCCAAAGGGACATGTAGCGCCATCCCATGCGCTCCAGCAGTTGGGGGCGGAGCCTGCTGCGCTCACGGACGCTCATCCGACGGTACCGCTCGGTACCGTCAGACTCGATGGCAACCGGCGTGGGGATCTCCGCGCCTTCCCGTCCAATGGTATGAACAGGGTCCGCAGCGGCGGCGATGTCAAGGACGCCGTCGTAAAGATGCCATACCCGTGCGCCCCTGGCGCGCAGGCGCTCCCCGAGGTCAGCAACCAGGGGGTCCTCCCCCAGGGCTTGTTCGCTGGCTACCGCGCGGGAAGCAGGAGTACCCAGGTTGCTGTTGCCGGAAAGCTCCCGATCAAGCAACTCATAGAAGTCCACGGCGCCGTGGGCGAGCCGATCCAGGTCGAGGTCCTCAGGACGGAAGCAACTCAGCACGTGCATGGACCGCCGTGCACGCGTCATGGCCAGAGCAAACCGGTTCCGTCCGCCCTCTGTGGACAGGGGGCCAAAGGAGTGAAGGGCGCGCCCGTGCGGGGTGCGTCCGTAACCGAGCGAGAAGATCACGTGGTCCCGCACCAAGCCCTGGGCCCGCTCCAAATCCACTACGCGGAAAGATTCCGGTCCTGCCCCGAAGAACTGGGAAAGCAATGGGTGATTAGGCAATTGGAGCCTGATCGCTTCACCAATACGCGCTGCGTGGCGAAGGCTCGCAGTAACCACGGCCAAGGACGTCCGCGGACGCAGCCGCGCGTGCTCAAAGACCAGATCCACCACGCGGTTGACCTCGGCAGTTACGGATTCCACCCCTTCGTGATCGGCACCGGGCAGCCCGGTGCCGTCGGGAATGTACTCCACCAGGATGGACCGATCCAAGCCAGTGACGGAGCTTCCGTCGGGGAGGCGCCGCAAGCCGCCGTCGTAATAATTCTTGCTGAGCTGAAGGATCAGGTCCTCATCAACCGCGCGATACACCCAGTTGAGCTGCCACGTAGGCAACACCCGAGCCAACGACTTAAACGCACTATCCACGGCAACATGGCTGGCTACCCCTGCCACGGGCGGCTCCACCGCGACACTGAAGGTACGTGCATTGCCGATCTTGCCGTCTCCGAAGGCGATCACCTGGCGAGCCCTGGATATCGCCGGCAGGACCGCCTGCAAGGAGGTCGATTCGGCGTCGATCACCACCACGGCATCGAACTTCTGCTCCGCAGGAAGAACGCCCGTCAGAAGGTAGGGGCTAACTGACCACACAGGAACCAACAACGGGACGAGGTCGGGAGCCTGCGCACTCAAAGCCGGCAATGTCACCCGACCGTCCTTCAACAACGCCCGGAGTAGCTCGGCTTGGCGCGGATGCTCGAGAATGCCCTGCCGCCACTTTTCGGCCAACTGCCAGCGCAGGCGTGCAGCGCCACTGGCGATGTGTGCCTGATCGGCGAGACGGAATTCAGCTTCGAGGCGGCGCAGCGAATCGCCGTCCGACATAGCAAGATAGTCATCGCCACTGATCATTGCTTCCAGCGCAGACTGCCACCACGCCAAATCCAGTTCCGCCGCCACCGATTCGGCGGGGACTTCACGGGCAGCAAGATCGGCGAGCAACTCTCCCAGACCATGCTCGCGCATTTCCTCAATCAGGAGTGTCCGCTCCGGGAGGGTCTCCAAGGTGGCCGCGTCCTCCACGAGCCGTCCCAAGCGCTCCGTCAGCTCCGCATAGGGCGTTTCACGCAGAGAGCCGCCGGCTGCGGTGTGCTTGAGGGCTTCCCCGAGACGCCGCAGCTCGTTGTCCAACTCGCGGTAGAGAACCCCGAGGTCGGCGAGTCCGGAAGGCACAGCGGGGTGGCGTTGGGTGGTGGCATAGTCGGCCCACAACGCACGTTGCTCCTGGACCAGAACCAACGAGCTGTGAAGGTCGGCGATATGAACGCCCGGCCTGACATATTCTTTTGCGACGCGCCGCAACCGGGAGCGCTGCATGGACGGCATCTCCACGTTGTGCTCACGACGCCATGCGGACGTGGCCGTGGCCGAAATGAGGTCGTGCACCGGGCGATCAAAAATGTCGGGAGTGAATTTGTCCAAGCTCTCCCGCACGGCAATGAGAAGCTCCAGTTGCGCGCCCCACTCGGCGAAGGTCTCCCCCAAACGGATCTCGGCATGGTCGGACACCGCCTTCATGCGTTCGCGCAACACAGGAAGCTTCTCTGCCGCCACGCGAGTCAGCAGTTGCGCTTCCTCAGTCTCTTTCCGGTTCACCAAACGGGCGCCGTACCACGGGCTGGACGTAGCGTCCTTGCTAAAGCTGCCCAGCTCAGCGGCCCGGCGCAAACGGCCAGCCAACTCCTCGCGGTCCCGAATATTGTCCAAGACGCTGCGTTTCAGGCGCACAGTGGTTGAAGGAGCGGGGTGGATGGAAGTCAATTCGGCGAGGGACTGCATCGCCTGGTACGGCGAGCACCCCCAACGCTCACGGACATTATGCAATGAGGCAACATGGTCCATCAGGGCATGGCGGTGCCCGATCAAGGTCTGGTGAAGGTTTCCGAGCTGAGGCTCGAGGGCCTTCTCGTTTCGCATGATGGCCTGCACCAACTGGCCCTTGAGCTGCTGCGGCGTGGTGCCGTTTCCCGGACGGAAGAACATGGAGCCGAGACCCAGCGCCTCCAAGTGGGCGGACAGGCCCATCAAGCTGGACTGCCGGTCACCCACCACAAGAACGGATTTGCCCTGGCTCACGAGTGCACCGATGGCGTTAATTGCCGTCTGCGTTTGTCCGCTGCCTGGGGGTGTGCTGACAACGAGGGAGTCACCGGCACGGACCGCGTCCACAACATACTGCTGATCGGTGTCTGCATCCAACAGGAGCAGCTCGTCCGCCGGGTCACGATCGTCCAGGCTGGGGAACCTGCCCGACTTGATCGGCTCGGGTTCGACGTCGCCGCCGTTCGCGACCGTGGCAAGAGCGGCGACCAGCGGATTGTTCATATTGATCCAGGGATCATCGAGATTGCCTGACAGGTCCGCCAGGGTGGTAACCAGCAAATTAAACTCCACCTCGGCGCCATGGATAGGCCGCACAAGGGTGGTCAAGCGATCCAAGACCGGCTGGGGATCAAGCCGGGCCGTGTTGTAGGCCATGCGTGCCACCGCGTTAACGTCAAAGACAATGCCGTGCACGGTTTTCAAGTGCCGCACCAAAGCAGGGTTCATCCGGGCCTGCTCGGTCAGCTGCAGCTCGTAGTCGTCCTCGCCGGGACGGACCGTCAGCATGATGGAGGTCAGCATTACGGGCGCTGAAACGCGCTGGGGCTTCCCGCCCACGGCCGATGTCCAGACCACCGTTCCCGCAGATAAGTATCCGGCCTCGATGCCGCGATCGTTGCTGAGTTCGAAGATTTTCGAACGAATATTCCGGGCCGCCCGGGCCGCTACCAAATACTGCTGGCGGTCCCTGATCAGGGTGGACAGGCGGGTTTTCCGCCCAGCGAGCAATTGCGCCAACCCTGACGGGTGGGCGTTGCTCAAATCAATGGCGCCCTCCGGCGTTTTGACGAAGCGCAGCATCGTATCCGCCCCTGTGACGGGCTTGAGACCAGACAGCCATTTCTTGAGCTCTTCGGAGCCCTCTTCCTGGCCTTGACCTACTGACACAACTTCTGCCTTCTTCTCTTTGCTCGCTTTAGACGCCTTAGACCATACCGGCATACCTTCGAGGGTAGCGGGAATACCCGGGCTGCCCTGTCCGCAACACTGTGGCTCCGCAAAATTCGCCGCGAATTCACAGGAGCCTGCCCTTCACCGCCATGGTGCACGAAGAATGACGTGGGCATACCAAGTGCCCGGCAAGAACAAAGTGGCCGGCCTCCCAGAGGAAGCCGGCCACTTAAAACGCTATTCCCACTCGATGGTTCCCGGCGGTTTGCTGGTAACGTCCAGCACCACGCGGTTCACGCCGTCCACTTCGTTAGTGATCCTGTTGGAAATCCGTGCCAGCAGGTCATAGGGCAAACGTGACCAGTCCGCCGTCATGGCGTCCTCGGAAGATACAGGGCGGAGCACAATCGGGTGGCCATACGTACGCCCGTCGCCTTGGACGCCCACGCTGCGGACATCTGCCAGGAGAACCACCGGCATCTGCCACACATCGTTGTCCAAGCCTGCCGCGGTCAATTCGGCACGGGCGATGGCATCGGCCTTGCGAAGCAGGTCAAGGCGTTCCTTGGTTACTTCCCCGACGATACGAATTCCGAGCCCCGGGCCGGGGAAGGGCTGGCGGCCCACGATTTCCTGCGGCAATCCGAGCTGGGCACCGACGGCGCGGACCTCATCCTTGAAGAGGGCTCGCAGCGGTTCGACGAGCTCGAACTGGAGGTCCTCAGGCAGCCCGCCCACATTGTGGTGGCTCTTGATGTTGGCAGCACCTTCTCCGCCGCCTGATTCAACGACGTCCGGGTAAAGGGTTCCTTGGACAAGGAACTTGATCTTTTCGCCCTCGGACTCCGCTTGGGCGATGATGGCCCGTTCGGCTTCTTCAAAAGCGCGTATGAACTCGCGGCCGATGATCTTCCGCTTGGTTTCGGGGTCGCTAACGCCGGCAAGCGCGGACTGGAAACGCTCCTGCTCGTTCGCCACATAGAGGTTAACTCCCGTGGCAGCTACGAAGTCACGCTCAACCTGCTCGGCTTCGCCTTCGCGGAGAAGGCCGTGATCGACGAACACGCACGTCAGCTGGTCCCCGACGGCCCGCTGGACCAGCGCAGCCGCAACCGCAGAGTCGACGCCGCCGGAGAGGCCACAGATAACCTTGGAGTCACCGATCTGCTGGCGGATGCGATCCACCTGCTCTTCGAGGATGTTCCCCGTGGTCCAGTTGGGGGTCAATCCTGCGCCCTTGAAGAGGAAGTTCTCCAGAACGTGCTGGCCATGAACCGAGTGCTTGACCTCAGGGTGCCACTGCACACCGTAAAGGCGCTTCTCGTCATTGGCGAAGGCGGCAACGGGGGCACCTGCCGTGGAGGCAAGAACCTCAAAGCCCTCAGGAGCCTCGTGCACGGAGTCACCGTGGCTCATCCACGTGTTCTGGGATGAGGGCACACCGTCCAAGATGGAGCGTGCGTCCCCCACAACCAATGCTTCGGTGGCGCCATATTCGCGCAGGCCAGTCTGGGCCACTTTGCCGCCCAGCGCGTTTGCCATCGCTTGGAAGCCATAGCAGATCCCGAAGACCGGTACTCCAGCTTCAAAGAGGTCAGCACCAACTCGCGGAGCACCCTCGGCGTAAACGCTGGAGGGTCCACCTGAAAGGATGATGGCTGCGGGGTTCTTGGCCAGAAGCTGCTCGGTGGTGAACGTATGCGGAACAATTTCCGAGTACACGTTCGCTTCCCGGACGCGGCGGGCAATCAGCTGCGCGTACTGGGCACCGTAGTCAACAACCAGCACCGGCTTCTGGGAAGTCTGGGGTGCGGTGGGAGTAGTCACCGAACAAGACTACTTTGCCGGGGTACCCGGTTGCACGTTTACCCCTGTATCCCGGGAGCAAAAACAGCCCTGCGTTATGCATCTCACACCAGCACCGCGGAAGCCCCGGCTACTTGGCACGGCTTAGTAGCGTTTGGACGCCTTGGGGTTCGCTGCGAGCTCCGCTTCCACCTGCGCATGGAACTTCTTCTCCACAATGAAGGACAAGAACGGGATAACGCCGCCCAACGCCAACAGAACCAGCTTGGCGAACGGCCAGCGCATGAGGGACCACAGACGGAAGTCGGACACCAGGTACACCACATACATCCAGCCGTGCACGATCAGCACCGTGGTGGAGATGTTGAACCCGCCAATGACTCCCTTGGGGTCTGCTGCGGCAAAACCGAAACCGAAGGGCCGCCCGGTCAGGGCATCCGTTCCACCGGCAAAGAGCGCGACGCCGAAAACATAGCGGGCGATGAGCTCGGCACACAGCAAGAGCAGCATCCCACCGGTGAGGTAGGCCATGACTTTGTAGAACTTCAACGCGGACCGGATCTGCGCTTCGGTCCCGCCGAAACGCCTCTTCTTAGGCTTGGGCCCTGAGTGTTCGGGCTGGATGGCCGGCTTGGGCTCGATCATTGCTGCACCTTTTGTTCTGGCTTTGGATGTTCTGGCTCTGGTTGTTGAGGGTCATGGTTGGCTTCGGACTGGACCGCTTGGTGGCCGTCGTCGTGGAAATCCCCGACGAACTCGTCGTCGTCGTCGAAGTCGTCATCTTCGAGGGACAGCCGATAATCATCGGCCACCATCCTCCACCAGATGTAGAGGGCGAACCCTGCGAAGACAACCCATTCGATGGCGTAAAAGACGTTGAGCCAGTTGACTTGCTCCGTGGGAGGCTGGGCCGGAATGTTGAGGGCCTTCACGTCCGGACCCAAGGGGATGTGGGCTCCCCCGGCCGCGACCTCGGACGTAGCTGCGATGAATCCCTGGTAGCTCGAGACGTTCCACGTGTTGATCAGTTCAGCGGAGGAAACCGCCGACGCGCGGCCAGGACCCGGGTCGACATTGGGGACCGGTGCCTCCGACGGCAGGAGGCGTCCGGTAAGGGTGATACTGCCCGACGGCGGCGGGCCCGCTTGGGAGGCATCAGCGACCCAACCGCGGGCAACGGGAATCCAGGTCTGCGGTGAGGCGCCTGCGCCGCTCAGCTTTGGCGCTTTGTCCACAGCGAAGGCTGAAACAATCCAGAATCCCTTCTGGTTGTTGTACAAGCGGCCTTCAACGAGCACCTGTTTTTGGGGATCGTAGCTGCCGGTGGCGGTGACCATTTGGTCCGACGCCGATCCGGGGAAGAACTGACCGGGAGTGAGGACCTCCAGCAGGGGCTTGACTTGTTCGACGCTGGACGATTCGGGCACGTCGTGCTGCGTGGACCGGCTGATCTGCCACTGGCTGAGCAGCACGAACACCCCGGACAGCAGAAGCGCAAAGACCAGTCCTGCGATCCAGCGGGGTTTCAACGCGGTTTTCAACACCTGTTAACCGTACTTCGTCCGGCTGTAGAACAGCTAAACGTCCCCCCGCCGGGATACCCAGCTCAGTGGTCGAAGAACACCAGGCTGGAGTTAATGAGTTCTGCAATGACCTCCGGATCGTGTGCCCGCCGCAGGGACTCCCGGAAAGATTCTTTCGATAGCGAACGGGCCATGGTGGCCAGGACTTCGAGGTGGTCCGAAAAGGAGCTTGCGGGTGTGGCAATGAGCAGGATGAGGTTGGCTGGACCGTCCGTCGCCCCGAATTCCAGCGCGTGGCCGAACTTGGTTACCCCAACAGCGATGGAAATGCGGTCCACGAACTCACTTCGGGCATGCGGTAGGCCGATACCGCCCGGGAGGCCGGTGGCCAGCTGGTGTTCGCGCGATTGCACCTGCTCAAGGAAGGCATCAAGGTCCGAGACCCGACCTGCCGCATGGAGCCGGCGGGCAAGTTGGGCAGCAGCATCATTCTTGTCCTGGGCGACAAGTTCGAGGATGACCAGATCGGGGGTGGTCAGGTCGGCGTCGTACCGATCCAGTGGTTCTGCCAAGTCGTGTTCCTCCGAATGGTGGTCGTCCGGCCCGTTTTCCTCGGCCGGTTACCCCTTCAACCGGTTAGCGAAGGGGAACGATGTCATCGACTCCCATGCGCGCGGCGTCCGCCGATTCGTCGTCGGGCTGCTGCTGACTGAGCCGTTCAGCTTCCACGCGCGCCAGGTAGTGTTTGATCTCGCTGTCCCGCTGCGTCTCACTCCAGCCAAGGATTTCTCCCATCAGCTTAGCTACAACCGGGACTGCGGACACACCCCGGTCCCATGACTCAATGGAGATCCGGGTGCGTCGGGTCAGGACATCATGAACGTGGCGTGCGCCCTCGTGGGTGGTGGCGTAAACAACCTCAGCCGCCAAGTAGTCGTCCGCGCCAGGCAACGGTTCAGCCAACTCCGGCCGCTCCGTAATCAGCTGCAGGACTTCATGGGTCATGGAGCCATAGCGGTTCAGCAGATGCTCGACGCGGGCCACGTGAACGCCGGCTTCCTCCGCGGACCGTGCTCGACGATTCCACGCTGCCTTGAAGCCGTCGGCGCCCAGGAGCGGGATGGTTTCGGTGCAACTTGACGGAACGCGCTCGTCCATGGCGCGGGTGGCCTCATCAACGGCGTCCTTGGCCATGACACGGTACGTGGTGAACTTTCCGCCGGCTACCACCACAAGGCCCGGAACGGGATGGGCCACCACGTGCTCGCGGGACAGCTTGGCCGTCGAGTCGTTTTCGCCAGCCAGCAGCGGCCGCAAGCCCGCGTAGACTCCCTCGACGTCCTCACGAGTCAGGGGCCGCTTGAGCACCTTGTTGACGTGTTCAAGCACGTAGTCAATGTCCTTGCTCGACGCCGCGGGGTGGGCCTTATCCAGTTTCCAGTCGGTATCGGTGGTGCCAATGATCCAATGACGTCCCCAAGGGATCACGAAGAGCACCGATTTCTCGGTCCGGAGAATCAGTCCGACAGTGGACTGGAAACGGTCGCGCGGCACCACAAGATGGATGCCCTTCGAAGCCCGGACTTTGAGCTGCCCGCGATCAGTCACCATCGCCTGTGTCTCGTCGGTCCACACGCCCGTAGCATTGACCACTTGCTTGGCCCGCACCTCAAAGACAGTGCCATCCTCTTGGTTCTCGAGCCGTGCTCCCACCACGCGCTCCCCCTCGCGGAGGAAATCGACGACGCGGACCCGGTTGGCCGCGTGGGCGCCATAATGCACCGCGGTCCTGACCACATTGACCACCAACCGGGCGTCGTCGACCTGGGCGTCGTAGTAGCGGATGGACCCGACGAACGCGTCATCCTTCAGGCTGGGGGCAGCCCGGAGGGTTCCGCGCTTAAAGAGGTGTTTGTGCATGGGAACGCCGCGACTGTTCCCCGAGGTAAGGCCCAAGGTGTCGTAGAGCATGATGCCGGCTCCGACGTAGGGCCTTTCCCAGAAACGGCGCGTCAGTGGGTACAGGAAAGGGACCGGCCGGACCAGGTGCGGGGCTATGCGCTGGATGAGCAATCCACGTTCCTGGAGGGCTTCCTGTACCAGCGCGAAGTCCAGCATCTCCAGGTATCGCAGGCCTCCGTGGATGAGCTTCGAGGACCGGGAGGAGGTGCCGGATGCCCAGTCCCTGGCCTCGACGATGCCGACTGTGAGGCCACGGGTAACCGCGTCCAAGGCAGCCCCCGCACCCACTACGCCGCCGCCGACGATCAGGATGTCGAGCTCTTTACCGGCCTCGGCAGTGGCTTTCAGGACATCGATGGATGCGGCTCTTGACTCCGGGCTCAGTGCTCCCGGGGTCCTCACCTGCGAACCGCCTGCGGTATTGCTCATCGGAACCCTCCTCAAACGCAACGGCTGGTAGTTTCCTACCCTACTTGTTGGTCAGCGCCTTGGGCAGGGCCCCAGGTATGTTCAGCGCAGGGCCCCACGTATGTTCAGCGCAGGGCCCCAGGCAGGTTCAGCGCAGGGCCGCAGGCAGGTTCAGCGGGGTGCCCTAGTTGCCGGCGTACGGAGAAACGACGACGTCGACGCGCTGGAACTCCTTGAGGTCCGAGTAGCCGGTGGTTGCCATGGATCGGCGCAAGGCTCCGATCAGGTTGGACGTTCCGTCAGTGTGGTGTCCCGGTCCGAAGAGGACCTCCTCGAGCGGACCGACGGTGCCGACATTGACGCGGTCGCCGCGGGGGGACTCGAGGTGATGCGCCTCGGGGCCCCAGTGCCAGCCACGGCCGGGTGCTTCTTCGGCCCGCGCCAAAGCGCTTCCGAGCATGACGGCGTCAGCTCCCATGGCGATGGCCTTGACGATGTCGCCCGAGCTGCCCATGCCGCCGTCGGCAATGACATGGACGTAGCGGCCGCCGGACTCGTCCATGTAATCGCGGCGGGCGGCAGCGACGTCGGAGATGGCTGACGCCATGGGCGAATGGATGCCCAGGGCGCGGCGCGTGGTGGTGGTCGCTCCACCGCCGAAACCGACCAGGACGCCTGCAGCCCCGGTGCGCATGAGGTGCAGGGCCGGGGTGTAGCCGGCTGCGCCGCCCACGATCACGGGGACATCGAGCTCGTAGATGAACTGCTTGAGGTTCAGCGGCTCATGGTTTTTGGAGACGTGCTCGGCGGAGACAGTGGTTCCGCGGATAACAAAGATGTCGACGCCGGCAGCCACCACAGTCTTGTAGTGTTCCTGGGTTCGCTGCGGGGTGAGGGAACCGGCCACGGTGACGCCGGCTGCCCGGATCTCCGCGAGCCGGGAGCTGATCAGTTCCGGTTGCACCGGAGCCTGGTAAAGGTCCTGCATGCGCCGGGTCACGGCGGTGCTGCTGGTTTCATCCGTCAAGGCCGCGATCTCGTCCAGCACCTTCTGGGGGTCCTCATAACGAGTCCAGAGTCCCTCAAGATCCAAGACGCCCAATCCACCCAGGCGCCCGAAAGCGATGGCGGTATCCGGGGACATCACGGAGTCCATGGGTGCCGCGATCACCGGGGTTTCGAACTTATACGCGTCAATCTGCCATGAGACTGAGACGTCCTTCGGGTCACGCGTCCGGCGATTAGGAACGATCGCGATGTCATCCAGGGAGTAGGCACGACGCCCACGCTTGCCACGGCCAATCTCAATCTCATAAGTCACTGCTCGAGTTTATCCCACCCCAACCTTCATCCCACGCGAACCACGGTCCATCAAACCCACGGTGGCGTGCCCCAGCCGCAGCCGCACAGACGGACCGTTACGGGGTGGTCGAGCTTCCCTCATCCACGGACAACTGTGATTCGAACATCCGGAAGTAGCGTCCACGCAGGGATACCAGCTCCTTATGTGTGCCCTGTTCGGCGATCCGGCCGTCCTCCAGCATGTACACGACATCAGCTTTCTCGATGGTGGCCAACCGGTGGCTGATGGCGATGATGGTGCTGCTGCGGTCCGCGAACAAGCGGGTGAAGATCCGGTGTTCGGCCAACGCATCGATGGCCGATGTGGGCTCATCCATCACCATGTAGGACGCGTCCCGGTAGAAGTTGCGCGCCATGGCGAGCCGCTGCCACTGCCCGCCGGAAAGCCCGCTGCCCTTGCGTCCGCGTGGGTCTTCCATCCAGTTGCTCACATGGTTGTCCAAGCCGTTGGGCAACTTCTCGATGAACTCCATGGCCTCGGCGTCGGACGCTGCCCGCCGCACCCGTTCGTCGTCGATGCTCTGTTCCACATCGCCGAGGTAGATGTTTTCTGCCGCAGTGGCGAACTCGTACTTGAGGAACTCCTGGCTGAGGACCGCCAAATACCGGTGCCAGCTGGTCACATCAACACCGGCGAGGTCGACGCCGTCGAGCAGCACCTGCCCCGAATCGGGCCGGTACAAGCCGGCCAGGATCCGGATCAGCGTGGACTTCCCGGCCCCGTTCTCCCCCACGATCGCGATGTGCTGCCCGGCCCGGATCGTCATCGATATGCCCTTGATGACTTCTATGTCGCTGCCCGTGTAGCTGAAGCGGATATCACGTAAATCCACGACGTCGGGCGACCTGGCCAGCGGGGGCTCGTGCCCGCCGGGGACAGGCATCGTCATGAAGAGTTCGTAGTCCTTGAGGTTGGCCAGGTCCTCATCAATGGAGCTCAGCGAGGAAACCAGGCTACTGGCCGTAGAGAGCGCCCGGCTGACAATCTGTTGGACGTAAAGGAACTGACCCACGGGCAAGACGCGGGAGATGATCTGCCCGACCACCCACACCAGTGACACGATTTCTGCCCCGTATTGCAACGCATCTGCCGCGAGCTGTTTGGGGATGTAGCGTTTTTGGAAGTCCAAACGCCTGCGTTCGTCAGCGTCGCGAAGCCGGGACCGCAGGTCCATGAGGTAGCCGACGATGCCGTACAACCGCATCTCGGCAATGTGTTGGGGCCTGAGCAGGTTTTGCTCGATCATCCTGCGCTGCCGCCGCGAATCCACTTGTGTGTTCCAGTGCTCGATCTGTTCCCGCGACAATTTGAACTGCAGGTACACGCTTGGCACGATCGCCACGAGGACAATCATCGCGATCCACCAACTCACAAGGAGTAGGGCGCCGACGGCAAGAATGACGGACACGAGCTGCGTGAAGATGGCGGCGATACGGTCCAACACCCGGGCATAGGAATCGGAGAACCGCTTGGCGCGGTCATAGAGGTCCACCGTCTCCTTGTCGTCATACCGCCAGAAATCGAGCGCCAGGAAACGTTCGTACATCTGGTCTCCGACAATGGCCCCCACCTTGAAGCTCATTAACTGCTGTATGTACCGGTCAACGCTGCTGAAGGTGCCCCACAGCAGCCCGAGAACGGCCGTGATCACGACGTACAGCACGGCCCGCTGCCCGGCGTCGTGATTTCCGGCGTAACCGGCGGCCAGCGCCGAGGTGGTCAAGGCCGCGAAGTAGGTAGTGACCAGTGGCAGCGTGGCCGAGATCAGGGAGCCTGCGACCTTCATGATGACAGCCAGTGGCGACGCCGAAAAACTCACCTTGAGAACCTGCCCGACGGCGCGTGTATACGGCCGGAGGGCAAGGCGCCGGGGCGGTGCCTTGTTTGGCCGGATGGACTCCGGGTGCCGCGGATTCGCAGGCGTTTCAGACATACACCCAGCCTATTCTCATGGGCAGACAATCCTCATGCGTCCTGGGTTCGCTGATGTCCGGCGGTGCCCTCCGGCGGTTCCGCTGCTTGCCGTTAAATGGCAGTTCCCCGCGGAGGTTTTCCGCGGGGAACAGCTTTCTTGCGGAAGATCAGCGGGAGCCGTAGTTCGGCGCCTCCACCGTCATCTGGATGTCGTGCGGGTGGGATTCTTTGAGGCCGGCGGGCGTGATGCGGACAAACTTGCCGCGAGCCTTGAGCTCAGGGATGGTGGGAGCACCCGTGTAGAACATGGTCTGGCGGAGCCCACCCACCAGCTGGTAAGCAACGGACGCCAGCGGGCCGCGGAAGGCCACGCGTCCTTCGATGCCTTCGGGGATGAGCTTGTCGTCACCGGAAACGTCCGCCTGGAAGTAGCGGTCCTTGGAATAGGACGTGTTCTTGCCGCGGGACTGCATGGCGCCGAGGGACCCCATACCGCGGTAGCTCTTGAACTGCTTGCCGTTGACGAAGATGAGGTCGCCCGGGGATTCCTCACAGCCGGCCAAGAGGGAACCGAGCATCACAGTATCGGCACCGGCAACGAGGGCTTTTCCGATGTCACCGGAGTACTGGAGTCCGCCGTCGGCGATCAGCGGCACGCCGGCGGGGATGGCAGCCTTCGCGGATTCGTAAATGGCCGTGATCTGGGGGACGCCCACACCGGCCACCACACGGGTGGTGCAGATGGAGCCGGGCCCAACGCCCACCTTGATACCGTCAGCACCGGCGTCGATCAATGCCTGCGCCCCTTCGCGGGTTGCGGCCTGGCCACCGATGATGTCCACATGCGCGGCAACGGGATCGGATTTCAGGCGGGCAATCATGTCCAGCACACCCTGGGAGTGGCCATTTGCGGTGTCCACGAAAAGGGCGTCAACGCCGGCGTCGATCAACGTCATGGCGCGCTCCCAACCATCGCCGAAGAAGCCGATGGCAGCGCCCACGCGAAGGCGGCCTTCGTCGTCCTTGGTCGCCAGGGGGTACTGCTCTGCCTTGGTGAAGTCCTTGGTGGTGATGAGGCCCTTCAACCGGCCTTGCTCGTCCACCAGAGGAAGCTTCTCGATCTTGTTGGTGGCCAGCTTGTGCGAGGCTTCCTCGCGGCTGATGCCCACGTGCCCGGTGATGAGGGGCATCTTGGTCATGGCGTCGCTGACGCTCCGCAGCGGGAAGTCCGACTCGGGAATGAAGCGGGTGTCGCGGTTGGTGACGATGCCGAGGAGCCGCCCGTCGGTGTCCACCACGGGCAGGCCGGATACGCGGTAGCGGGAGCAAAGCTCATCGAGCTCCTGCAAGGTCGCTTCCGGACCGATGGTCAGCGGGTTGGTGATCATCCCGGATTCGCTGCGCTTGACGCGGTCCACGTGCTCGGCCTGGTCAGCGATGGACAGGTTGCGGTGCACGACGCCGAGGCCGCCCTGGCGTGCCATGGCGATCGCCATGCGCGACTCAGTAACGGTGTCCATGGCAGCAGAAAGCAAGGGTGTCTGCACGCCGATCCGCTTGGAAATACGGGACGAGGTGTCAGCCTCGGACGGAATGACGTCGGTGTGTCCGGGGAGCAACAGGACGTCGTCGTACGTCAGGCCAATGAAGCCAAAGGGATTGTGTTCGGGCTGGGTCATGAGTGTGCGCCTCTTACCTGGGTTCTGGGGGCTTAACTGGTAGGGGTTGCAACTGATGACCAGCCCGTCATTACGGGACTGGCCTGTGCATAGTTACTTCAATGGCATATCTACTTCAATGGCGGAACGGGCCGCCGGTATTGAATAAATAGTAGAACCTCAGCGGCGATCGCCATATTCCACGACGCCTGACTGTGAGCAACGGCACGTGCGGTTCTCGTTGCCCGCAGTCCTAGCGGGCCAGCTATTGTTGCCAGCCCGTGGCGGCAAACCAGCGTGCATTGAACGTGTCCCCCATGCTGGCCACGTAGGTCTTGGACAAATGGTTGTCATCCAGGTAGACGAACATATTCCCCACCACCGGTGAACACTCGACGCCGTCACACAGCAGGTCGGTCATGTCCAGGAACGCTGCGTTAGCGAAGGACCCTTGGACCGCTGCGAAGGGGCTTTGCGGTGCGAGAACACTGGCTTCCTTGGACTTGCAGGCCGCATTGTCCGCACCCTTGGACAGCGCACACTCGGTGACGTTGAAGTTGTACCTGGGGTTATCACGGATGGCTACCACCTTCACACCGAGGTCGTTGAAGGTTTTCACCGTCTGGGCGAAGCCGTCCACCAACTGTTCGTTCGGGGAGGAAGGGGAAGCATCAGTTCCCACCATGAACACTGCGCTCGGCTTGTTGGCCTCCACGTATTTCAGGGCGGCGGCATTGAAGGTGTTGCACTCCGCGCTCGCGGCCGGCGTCTCAGGCATAGTCCGACAACCACCCAGGAGCAGGGAGGTGACCTTCCAGTGCTCGGTCTCCGCGAGGGGGGCCAGCGCCCCCATCCACTGCTGAGCGTGGGAGTCGCCGAGCACCACGATGGACTTGGTGGCATCATCGCCGACGTCGTTCTGTTGGCAATTGGCCTGGAGCAGCTTGTCGCTTGGCTTCGACGTGCCTTGGCACGATCCGCCGAGGTTCGCCCAGTCCTTGGGGAGCTGGGCTGCGGTAGGCAACGTCTTGGCACCGGCGCTGACAAGGTTGACATAGCCGGGAAGGAGCGCGGCCGCCCCCGGATTATCGTTGAAAGCCTGGGTCTCGGCGGCCCGTTGATCCATGAGCTGCTTGTACTGGAAGCCCAGCAAGGGTCCGGAGACCAGGGCCAGGCACGCCACGATGGCTATGAGTGCACGGCGCCGTTTCTCCTCGGGCCATTTCCATTGCCTAAATGGCTTCTCGACGAATTTGGTGGTCACGAACGCCAGCGTCAGTGCAGTGGCTATGATCACTGTTCCGGAGAGCCACCCGGCGTGGGACTTCCCACTCCAGGCAAGCGCGATGACCAGGATGGGCCAGTGCCACAGGTACAGCGCGTAAGAGTTATCTCCCAGGCGGACCAGGAACTTTGAACTCAGTATCCGGTCCGCTCCCCAGCGGCTTCCGGTTTGTCCCGCCGCGATCACCGCGGTGGCGGCGAGCGTGGGCCACAGGGCAAGGAAACCCGGGAACGCCGTCTGGACCTGGAGGACGATGCCGCAACTGAGCATCGCCACCACACCTACCCAGCCCATGGCGATCCGGACCGGCTGGCTCAGCTTGAGGAAGGGCAATGCCAGCGCCACAAGCGTGCCCAGGGCAAATTCCCACAGACGGGCAAACGTATCGAAGTACGCCACCGCTTGGTTCTGGGCAGTGAAAATGATGGAGTACGTCAGGGAAGCAGCAAAAATGATGGCGAAGACATAGGCCAGGCAGGCACGGTAGCGCAATCGGAAACGGCGGCACAGCACGGCCACCACGGCAAAGATAACCGGCCACATGATGAAAATCTGGCCCTGGATGGACAGCGACCAGAAGTGCTGCACCGGGCTTGCCAGGCTGTGGTCCGCAGCGTAGTAGTCCACCGCCAGGCTTTGCAGAAGCCAGTTTTCAAAGTAGAACAACGAGGCCCAGACCTGATGGACCACATCCACCCACCGCGTTGCCGGCAGGAAGGCGAAAGTGGCCGCGAGGGTTGCGAGCAGCACCACGACGACGGCGGGAAGCAGCCGCCTGAACAGGTGCAGCCAGTGCCGGACGAGGTCCATGGCGCGGCCTTGTTCATAGCGTCTGGTGAACTGCAAGGTCATGAGGAACGCGGAGATCAGCAAGAAGACATCGACACCCCCGGAGACCCTGCCGATCCAGACGTGGTAACTGACCACCATGAGCACAGCCAATGAGCGAAGACCTTGGATCTCGGGCCGGTAATTCGGCTTTCCAACGGCTCCAGCAGCCCTCCTGTCACGTCGGGTGGGGGCTGGGATCGTTGGCGTAATCACGTTGGTGGTTCCTCAAAGCAGCGGCACAAAGTATCCATACTACGCGGCTAGGTCACAAGCCCCCAGGGGATGCTTGCCCCGACCGCGTCTTCGCTGTCTATTAGCTCAAATCCAGCTATGCGTTGTCCCAGCCTTCCCTGTGCGCCACCTGTGCTATGCCATTCTGCGCTCGGCCGTGGGCGCGGGCACCACCGCGGATTCACTGGTCATCGTTATCCTGCGGGCCAGGTATCTTGCATCCTGTGTGACCCCCGGCAGCGTGGCGGAGGCTGCGGAATACAGGAACTCCTGGCCAAGGAAGTAGAGCCCGTGAACTTTGTCCGCTACTCCCCTGGTTTGCGCCGGGCTGCCGTGCTCGTCAAAAGCCGGGAGCTTCACCCACGAGTAATCCTCGTGGTAACCGGTGCACCAAATGATCGTGGCCGCATCGATTTCGGTCCCATCCTCCACAACTGGTTGACCCCCGGAGACGCCGGCCAGCCTGGGAACCAGGCTCACGCCCGAGGCCGTCAGGTCTTTGGTCTTTGTCCGGATGAGGGGCGCTGCCATGGACTTGAACCTGGGGGCCACCTTCCGTCCGATAGGAGTGTTGAGGTTAAGGATGTGCAAGCCAGCGAACCGGACAATGGGCAAGCCGAAACGGGCCGCCGTCCGCCCGTGCCGCATCGGCAACTCGCCGCTGGGCTTGCCTGCCAGCACAGTGTGGTGGCTGCGGCCCGTCTCCAGCGCGATCTCCGCCCCCGAGTTGCCGAGCCCGACCACCAGAACGGTCCCCTGCCGCAATTGCCCCGGATTCTTGTAGTCCTGCGAATGCAGCTGAAGTATCCTCGGGTCCAATTCCGATGCGAAGGGTGGCGTTTTGGGTATGCGGTGCCCACCCGTAGCAATAACTACGTTGCTGGCGTGCCATGTGTGATCTTTTGAGATGACGATGAATCTCTGCCCGTCTTGGCGGATCTCGTCCACACGGGTAGCCGGACGGAAGGGAAGATCGAAGCGGCGGACGTACTCTTCCAAGTAGTCTGCAAGTTCATCCTTCGGGGGAAAGGCCAGGGGGTCGCCTGGGAAGGGAGCCTCCGGAAGTCCGTCGTACTTGGCCGGGGTGAAGAGTCGCAGCGAGTCCCACCGTTGACGCCATGCCTCCCCTGCCCTGGCATTCTCGTCGAGAATCACGAAATCCCGCCCTTCCCGGGCAAGCCAATACCCAAGCGCCAGACCCGCCTGGCCACCGCCGACGATGACGGTGTCCACTTCTGTGTGCTGCCTCGTGTCCATGGTGCATTCCTTCCTGCTGGTCCTGGCAACGGATGCCGATACAGCCACGCTAGGCGGCCGGGGGCTCGCGCCGCGTCGGGCGAAATGCGCATTCCTCGTGGCAGGACATGGGTATTTAAGCCCACTCAAGAGCGCGTAGGTGTGGGTGTCCTCAGCCCTGCATCAGCAATGGGCTACGAAAAAGGTAGCGGACCACCATTGACCAGGCGGTGCTGGAAGGCAAAACTGGTCGCTGCGGCCCTGGAGGGCACCGAGAGTTTGGAGAGAATGTTGCTCACATGACGGGCGACTGTCTTCTCGCTAAGGTAAAGCTCACGCGCGATGCTCCTGTTCGAGCGGCCGCCCGCAATGAGGCGCAATACTTCCAGCTCCCGGGCAGTCAGCTGGGACTCGCCTTTGGGCTTTTCGCCGCTTAGTTCCAAGACTTCAGCAACGGCCGGTAGTGCACCAAGATCGACGAATTCGGCCTTGGCAGCCTCGAACTCCATGGCCGCCGAGTCGGCATCGCCCATTGCGGCGCATGCCCTGCCCACGAGCACCCTGCAACGCGCTGCCTCGTAAGGCGCTTCCAGGCTGTACCAGAGCCGCCAAGCGCGTCTGCCTGCTTGAAGGGAAGATGCGGGATCCTCGGCGAGCAGAACTTGGGCTTCAGCCTGGGCGGCAAGTGCCAACTCCAAGGGGCGGCTTTGATGGTTCAAGGGCGCAGCCAATTCATGTGAGGCGGTCTTGGCGGCCTCGAGATTGCCCGCGGCAAGTTCGACGTCGACCAACGCCGGCAACAGGCGACGCCGGTTGGCTGCGTCCGCGCCCTCCACGGCCCGGCGTATGGTGGCCCGCGCCTGTTGCGTCCGGTGCTGGGCCAACTGGAGGAAGGCTATCCCGGGAACGGGTTCGAAGCCCGTCTCTGCCGCCATGGCGTAAGCCGCTCCTGCTTCTTCGAATGAACCCCTCAGCCGAAATACTTCCCCTTGTTGGTACCACGCACCGAAAGTGGCATCAGGGTCGCCTTTCCTGACCCGGCCTTCGGCCGAACGGGCCACCGACATTGCGTCGTCCCATGCACCGTGAAGAATGAGCAGCTCTGCACGGTGCGCCTGGCATTGCCCACTGAACATGACCATGTCGGGACGGTCTCCGCACCAGCGTTCCAACGCCACCGTCCACTCTTGGGCGCGTTGGACATCGTGGGCAACGCGACAACTGCCCAGCACCGCGCAGTAGATGATGCCCGCCGGAATGGGAGAGACCTCCCCTGCGCCCACCGCAACCATGACCTCGTCAAGGAGCTGAAGCCCTTCATCCGTATGCCCGAGGGACACTTGCGAGGTTCCTACGCCCAGCAACCCCATTGCCTCCAGGTCCTTGTCATGGCACGCAAGCCCCATGTCCAAGGCGCGGCTGAACAAGGCACGCCCGGCCTCCGGGTTGCCGGCACGTAATGAGCCGAGCCCGGCTGGAATGAGCAAGTATCCCTCGGCGGCACTGGGACCTTTCATTCCCTGCAGCAAATGCTTGGCGCGCGATAGCCAGCCGTTGCCACGTGCCTCCTCGCCCATGTCCATGAGGAAAAGGACCAGCCAAGCGGCGCAGCGCGCTGCACTGTCCGTATCTCCAAGGGTCAGGAATTCGTCGTGGGCCCGGGAAAGGTAGTCAACGCTTTCCATGGTCAGCCCGAGCAGCATCGCAACCGATGCCGCCAACTCGATGTCCGCAGGCGGCAATCCCCCTTCGGTGTCCGCCCGGGCCAAGTAATCCAACGCATCCCTCCACCGGCGCTCGAAGTACGCCGAGCGGCCGAGGTCCAACGCTGTGGCCGGTGCTGTCATGACTCACCCTGCAGGGTAGCGGCCCGGTGTTCGCCCGAAACCGCCGTAATAGCGTCAGGTTACTGCCGACGTCGGACGCGTCACAATAGGCCGCCCTACTGGTCCTGCACGCTACTGGTCCTACACGGCAAAAGCCCCGGCCACCAAAAACAGTGACCGGGGCTTTGAAGGGCAGGTTAGTGCTGGTGCCCTGCGTGTGCGTCTTCTTCTTCAGCGGGCTTCTCGGCAACCAAGGTCTCAGTGGTGAGAACCAAGGCTGCGATGGAAGCGGCGTTGCGAAGGGCCGAACGGGTGACCTTGACGGGGTCGATCACGCCAGCGGCGATCAGGTCCTCGTACTCGCCGGTCTTGGCGTTGAATCCGTGGTTGGCTTCAAGTTCAGAGACCTTGGAAACAACCACGAAGCCATCAAAGCCGGCGTTCTGGGCGATCCAACGCAGGGGCTGGATGAGGGCTCGGCGGACAATGCCAACAGCAGCTGCAGCATCCCCCTCAAGCGCCGCAACGGCTTCGGACTCGTCCAGCGCCTTGAGGGCGTGGATAAGTGCGGAACCGCCACCGGAAACGATGCCTTCTTCGAGGGCGGCACGCGTGGAGGAAACAGCGTCCTCGATGCGGTGCTTCTTTTCCTTCAGCTCAACCTCGGTGGCTGCGCCAACCTTGATGACGCCGATGCCGCCAGCGAGCTTGGCCAAGCGTTCCTGCAGCTTCTCCCGGTCCCAGTCGGAGTCCGTACGGGTGAGCTCGGCGCGAAGCTGCGCAACGCGATCCGCTACGTCCTCAGCGGTGCCGGCACCATCGACGATCGTGGTGTTGTCCTTGGTCACCGTGATGCGTCGTGCGGTACCGAGGACCTCCAGGCCCACGGTGTCCAGGCTCAGGCCAAGGTCCGGGGAGACAACCTGTGCCCCGGTGAGTGTTGCGATGTCCTGCAGCATGGCCTTGCGGCGATCGCCAAAGCCGGGAGCCTTGACGGCGACAACGTTGAGCGTGCCGCGGATGCGGTTCACGATCAGGGTGGACAGGGCCTCACCCTCGATGTCTTCGGCAATGATGAAGAGCGGCTTGGAGGCCTGCAGTGCCTTTTCCAGCAGGGGCAGGAATTCCTGCAGCGAGGAAATCTTGCCCTGGTTGATCAGGATCAGGGCGTCTTCGAGGACAGCTTCCTGGCGTTCCGCGTCGGTGACGAAGTACGGGGACAAGTAGCCCTTGTCGAACTGCATGCCCTCAGTGAGGACCAATTCCGTCTGCGTGGTGGAGGACTCTTCGATGGTGATGACGCCATCCTTGCCCACCTTGCCGAACGCTTCTGCCAGCAGTTCGCCGACCTCGTCGCTCTGCGCGGAAATAGCAGCAACGTTGGCTACCTGGGTGCCTTCAACTTCGCTGGCGTTCTCCAAGAGACGTGCTGCGATGGCTTCGACGGAAACTTCGATGCCTCGCTTGATCTCACCCGGAGCCGCGCCTGCAGCTACGTTGCGCAGGCCTTCCTTGACCAGGGCCTGGGCCAGGACGGTGGCGGTGGTGGTGCCGTCACCGGCGACATCGTTGGTCTTGGTTGCTACTTCCTTGGCCAACTGTGCGCCAAGGTTCTCGTAGGGGTCGTCAAGCTCGACTTCACGGGCGATGGTCACGCCATCATTGGTGATCGTGGGAGCGCCCCACTTCTTGTCCAGCACGACGTTGCGGCCGCGCGGACCAAGCGTCACCTTGACAGTGTTGGCGAGCTTGTCGATACCGGCCTCAAGAGACCGGCGGGCAGCATCGTTAAAAGCAAGCTGCTTTGCCATGGTTGTGTCCTTTCAAGACGGAAAACCCGCACCGCCGTTGGTCGGAATAGATCCAACGCGGCTGCGGTGCGGGGCTCCAGGAAGTTACTTTACGACGATCGCCAGAACGTCGCGGGCGGACAGAACGAGGTACTCGTTGCCGCCGGTCTTGACTTCGGTTCCACCGTACTTGGAGTAGATAACGACGTCGCCGACAGTTACGTCGACCGGAACGCGGTTGCCGTTGTCATCGAAGCGGCCGGGGCCGATTGCAACAACTTCGCCTTCCTGCGGCTTCTCCTGTGCGGAGTCCGGAATGACCAGTCCGGAAGCGGTGGTCTGCTCTGCTTCGAGCGGGCGAACAACAATACGATCCTCAAGAGGCTTAATCGAGACCGACACTCGGACTCTCCTTTTCATGAGCTGATTCATGGACTAAGAACTAGGGTGCCGATGCGTACATCCGTCGTCGCGGTGCCGGTGGACGCTTGGCGTAGTTAGCACCCTCCGGGGGAGAGTGCTAACTAGACTCTATGTAAGTGGTTAGCACTCGGTCAAGGCGAGTGCCAGCATTTCGTCCATAGATGAACTCCTACCTGCCCGTCAGGTCGTCGAGGTGGTAGCTCTCGCCGTCGTCGTTACCGTCACGCCGGACGACGTCCCGATTGAGGTACAACACCAGCGCGGACACCAAGGCGACGATGGCGGAAACCACCAGCGCGATGATCCCGCCTATGCGGGCGCCGCTGTAGAGGTCACGGATCTGCCGCGCTTCATCGGTGGCATCGCTGACGCTCTTGCCGCTGACTGAGTAGGCGGCCGCGTTGAAGGAATCGAGGACGAAAAGGATGACCAGGAAGGCGATACAAACCACGGCAATCACAGCTCCTGCGATCAAAGCAGGACGGGCCGATGCCACGAGCGGGTGATGGTCCGGATGACCTGGAGCCAATGGCGCTGCCGGACCCTCCGCGTCCGGGTTGTCGCCGCCGGAGTTGTCGGCGTCGGAGGGCTGCGGGGCTGCGTTGTCTTCCATGAAAACAACCCTAGCTGGCCTGATACCAAGTCACGACGCTGCTTCGCAGCCCATTAGGCTTGATGCCATGTCCCACGCACCGCAGGAACAGATTGCCCCCTTGCTGACCACTGAGGGCTGGGAACTCCTTGCCTCCCTGGGCCCCTACCGGGAGGCCGAGGCTTTCACCATCAACGCCGACCTCCGGAAAGCGGGCCACGCGCCAGAACTGGTGGCCGCAGTGCTGACACAGTCACGCCTTCGGACCCGCGCTGAGGCCAAGTTCGGCGAATTCGCGCGTCAAATGCTGTTTACCCAGGCAGGGTTAGAGCAGGCCACGCGGCTGACGGTTGCTGCCCGCCACGCTGAACGTTTCGCCGCAGCGGGAATAGCCCACGTAGCGGACCTCGGTTGCGGCCTTGGCGCCGATTCCATGGCGATGGCATCGTTGGACCTCGCTGTCACGGCCGTGGAGATGGACGAAACCACTGCAGCCTGCGCCACCATCAACCTCATCCCGTTCCCCCACGCCACGGTGGTGCATTCAGATGCGACAGCAGTGGACCTCGACGGGATCGACGGCGTATGGATGGACCCGGCGCGACGCACCACGTCCACGTCCGGCACCAAGAGGATCTGGGATCCCGAAGCGTTCTCTCCCCCGCTGTCCTTCGTGGAGGCAGTAGCATCCACGGGCCGGGCCGTCGGTGTGAAGATGGGGCCCGGCATACCCCATGACTCCGTTCCGGGCGGCTGCGAAGCCCAGTGGGTTTCGGTGGGCGGGGATGTCACGGAGGTGGCGTTGTGGTTCAACGCGGTGGCCCGGCCGGGCGTCCGACGCGCGGCCCTTGTCCTTAGTTCCCAGGGCGCCGCGGAAATCACCAGCGGCGAGGATTTCGACGGCGGTCCTGTTGCCGCCGTCGGGCCGGTTGAGGGCTACCTATACGAACCCGATGGCGCCGTGATCCGCGCGGGCTTGGTGGCCGACGTCGCGGAAAAGCTGGGCGGGCACCTGGTGGACGAGCACATCGCCTATATTTGCGCACCCGGACTTCACGACACTCCGTTCGCCCGTGCTTACAGGGTGCTTGACGTGATGCCCTACAACGTCAAAGCCCTCAAGTCGTGGGTCAAAAACAACGGCATCACTGTGCTGGACATCAAGAAGCGCGGCACGTCCGTGACCCCGGAAGAGCTGCGGAAACAGCTGCTCCCCGGGAAACCGGACAAGTCACTCACGGCCAAGACCGCCACCTTGGTCCTCACCCGGATCGGCGAAGACAGGGTGGCCATTGTGGTGGAGGCTGCGTCCTCTGCCACATGCAGCGTGGAAGCCTAGCGGCGCGAGAATTCCGAGGCTTCCCGCACCTGCCCCGGTGTGGGACGCACACCGGTGTAGAGGACAAACTGTTCCTCGGCTTGGATGGCAATGACCTCGGCTCCGGTGATAACCGGCTTTCCGGCTCGGCGTGCCGCTGCGATGAGCGGAGTCTCCGAAGGCAGGGCGACGACGTCGAACACCACCTCCGCGGCCGCGATAGCTGCGTCATCAAAGGACTGGACCGCTTCATCTGAGCCGGCCATGCCCAGTGGCGTGACGTTGATGATGAGGTCGGCGGTGGACCCGTTGACCTCGGCCTGCCATTCAAAACCGTAGAGACCCGCCAGCGCACGGCCGCTGGTTTCGTTGCGGGCCACAATGGTGACCGCAGTGAAGCCGGCATCCCGCAGGGCAGCTGCAACAGCTTTGGCCATGCCACCGGCACCACGGAGCAGGACGGTATGGCTGCTGGGGACTTCGTGGTCTTTCAGCAGCCGCGCGATGGCGATGTAGTCAGTGTTGTAGGCGGTCAGGACGCCGTCGTCGTTCACAATGGTGTTGACCGAATCGATGGCCTTTGCCGATGGGTCCATGACATCGACCAGGGCGATGACGTCTTCCTTGTACGGCATGGACACCGCCGCTCCCCTGATCGGAAGGCCGCGGATACCGGCAACGGCAAGCGCGATGTCCGTTGGGGCGAACGCCTTATAGACAAAGTTCAAGCCGAGCAGATCATACAAGTAGTTATGGAACCGGGTGCCGATGTTGCTGGGCCGGGCTGCAAGCGAAATGCACAGGGACATGTCTTTGTTCAGGATGGGCATCCACCCATTTAACACCTCGGTCACCGGCAAGAAACGTCGTTCGCCCTGCATTAGACTTGAGCCGACCGCTGGCGGCCCTGCAGCGGGGCCGTGTCCGGCTCGGACAAGACCAACGAGGGGACTACGTGCAGATTGATTTTGCGCCATCCAGGCAATCGACACTGGGTGTGGAATGGGAGCTGGCGCTCGTCAATGCACGTACGGGAGAACTGGTCTCCGTAGCAAATGAGGTCCTCAAAGGCGTCGCTGCAAACCACCCCGACCTCAACGAAGACGACGAGCACCCGCACATCAAGCGTGAACTCCTTCTCAATACCGTCGAACTGGTGACCGGGATCTGCGAAACCGTCCAAGAAGCCAAGGAGGACCTGAGCCGGTCCTTGGCAGCCGTCCGCGAAGTCACGGACCCCATGGACGTTGAAGTGTTCTGCGCTGGAAGCCACCCCTTCAGCCCGCCCCTGCTGCAACCCGTCACCGATAAAGAGCGCTACGCCAAGTTGATCGAGCGGACCCAGTGGTGGGGACGCCAAATGGTGATCTATGGTGTGCACGTCCACGTGGGCATCGACCGCCGCGATAAGGTCCTGCCGATCCTGGACGGCCTGGTGAATTACTTCCCACACTTCCAGGCCCTCTCCGCCTCCAGTCCGTTCTGGGCAGGCGAGGAAACCGGCTATGCATCACAGCGCGCCTTGATGTTCCAGCAGCTTCCCACCGCCGGCCTGCCCTTCCAGTTCGAGACCTGGGAAGCGTACGAGTCCTATGTCCAGGACATGTTCACCACCGGGGTGATCGACTCCACCTCCGAGATCCGCTGGGATATCCGTCCGGTTTCGAATTTGGGCACCATCGAAATGCGTATCTGCGACGGTTTGGCCAGCCTCGAAGAAGTGGGCGCAATCGCTGCACTCACCCAATGCCTGGTGGATGAGTTCTCCACCATCCTGGACGCGGGCGGTTCCATTCCCACCATGCCGCCGTGGCATGTGCAGGAAAACAAGTGGCGCGCTGCCCGTTATGGGTTGGAAGCCATCATCATCCTCGACGCCCAAGGCAATGAGCAGTTGGTCACCGAGCATCTGGCAGAAACTGTTGCGAGGTTGGAGCCGGTGGCAGCGAAGCTTGGCTGCACCGAGGAGCTGGCGGACGTCCTTAAGATCATCGAACGCGGCGCCAGCTACCAGCGCCAACGCCGGGTTGCCGCAGAGCATCACGGCGACCTGCGCGAAGTTGTCATGGATCTGGTCCAGCAGATGCGCAAAGGGCCGGACGCGTAGCACCGCCTCCTGAAACCGCTTGGCACCGCCTCCTGGCACCGCCCTGCGAAACTTAGGCCGGCACTGACACCGTCGTCACCGGCATGGACGAGTCCGGAGCAAAAGACACACCGCTCGGACCAACTCCCGCCATCACCAACTGTGCCCCGAGCGCGGCCACCATGGCCCCGTTGTCCGTGCAGAGGTTAAGGGGCGGAACGTGGAGCTTGATCCCGGCCGAGGCACATCGCTGGGCCGTAAGCTCCCTGAGCCGGGAGTTGGCCGCGACTCCCCCACCGAGCAGGACATCGCTAATGCCATGCTCTTTGCAAGCCAGGACGGCCTTGGACGTGATGACATCCACCACCGCTTCCTGGAAGGACGCGGCAATATCGGCAACGGGCACTTCGTCTCCGCGGGCTTCGAACTGTTCAACGCAACGGGCCACGGCCGTCTTCAGGCCGCTGAAGGACCAGTCATAGCGGTGCGGTCCCTTGGCTTCGGCTGTGCCCATGTACTTGGGCTGTGTCAGTCCGCGCGGGAAGCGGATGGATTTTGGGTTGCCAAGCCGGGCGAGTTTGTCGATCGCCGGTCCACCCGGATAACCCAGGCCTAGAATCCTGGCTACTTTGTCGTAAGCCTCTCCGGCGGCGTCGTCGATGGTGGAACCGAGAAGTTCCACATCGCCGGTGATGTTCCGGATCCGGAGGATCTCTGTGTGGCCACCGGAGACCAAAAGCGCGCCCAACGACGCCGGCAACTGCCCGGCGTCGGACGACTTTCCGTCGAGCAGCCCAACACCAACGTGCGCCACCAGATGGTTGATCGCGTAGAGCGGCTTTCCGGTTGCCACCGCGAGCGCCTTGGCAGCACAGACACCCACCATGAGGGCACCTGCGAGGCCGGGCCCCGATGTCACGGCGATGGCGTCGATGTCGTCCAACGTGACCCCGGCCTCGTGCAACGACTCTTGGAGCGTCGGCACAAAAGCATCCAGATGGGCCCGTGAAGCGATCTCGGGGATGACGCCGCCAAAGCGGACATGCTCGTCCATGGACGAGGACACTGTGTTGGTCAGCAGCGTGGTTCCGCGGACAATTCCGACGCCGGTCTCGTCACAGGATGATTCGATGCCCAGGACCAGCGGCTGCTTGGGAAGTGCGGCGCTCACCAGGTGGCTCCTTCTGTGGGGGCGGATTCGTTGGGATGCGGTCCGGTCAGCGGCAGGCGCATGATCAGCGCGTCGGTGCCGTCGCGGTAGTACCGCGGGCGAATGTGGATCCGTTCAAAGCCGAAGCGAAGGTAGAGCTTCTGGGCCCTGGGGTTGTCTGCCCGCACCTCCAGGAGAACGTCCGCCGCGTGCCGGCGTCGGGCTTCCTGGATCAGTTCGGTCAGGATCGCTGAGCCGATCCCCTTGCCTTCGAATTCAGGCACGACGGCGATCGTCTGGACATCGGCGATCGGCTCGATGCACATCAGGCCGGCGTAGGCGACGATCTCCCCGGCGACCTCGGCCACCAGGTAGCGCCTGGTTTCGGGCTGCGCGAGTTCATCGAAAAACATCTGCAACGGCCAGGCATCGACGGGAAATAGCCGGCGTTCGAGGACCTCGACGGCGGGAATGTCGGCCTCGGTCATCTCACGCAGGCAAACCCCCGCAAGCTCGAGTTGGGGAGGCAGTTTCACGGTTTCCGTCCCATCAGAGCGCCCGCTTCCTGGGCCCAGGCACTTGGGCGTCGGATTCCCGCAAGTACAAGGGCGTGGAGTCCAGCAGCGGTTTGCCTGCCGTGAGCCGGGCCATCGCAAACTGGCCCAAGGCCGCTGCGTTCGGCTGGGCATCGGCGAAGTCCTCGTCGGCGCGCAGGACGTCCGGATAGAGGCCCGCACCAGCACCGAACACGGGGAGGTCGGGCAAATCGGCAGCGAATCCCACATGGGGACCGTCCAGCAATTCAGGCAGTTGGCCCTCTGTGGCCGCGTATCGAGCCCAGTAGACTTCTTTGCGCCGTGCGTCGGTGGCAACGAGGAACTCAGGAGCCGCTGCGGTGGACTCGGCCACCTCCAAGGCGATGGCGTCCAAACTCATGAGCCCGTACAGGGGCTTGTTCCAGACAAAAGCCAGCGTCCGGGCGGTCGCAATGCCGGAGCGCAATCCCGTGAAGGGTCCGGGTCCGACGCCGGTCACGATCGCATCGATGTCCGCTCCGGTAACCCCTGCGCCGGCCAGGAGCTTTTCGATTCCCGGGGCGAGAACTTCGGCATGGCTCCGGGTGTCCTCCGTGGCGAAGGAGTCGATGACTCCTTCCATCGCGACGTCCGAAATGAGGGCCGCACTGGCAACTGCGGAGGTGTCTATGGCCAAAATAAGCATCAGTTTCCTCCCCCAAGGGACGTGGACTCCAGCAGTTCCGGAGCTTCGGGCCAGCGCGGCCCGAAGCCGCGGAAGACTATGGTGCGGGGTTCGTCGTCGTCTTCGGTATCGAAGTCCATAACCTGCTCCGCGCCGGCCGCAACAGACTCTCCGCCCACCGAGCGATGCAAGTCCACTTCAAGGCGGCTCTCGGAGAGATGCTCCACCCGGTCACGCCCCCATTCCACCACCGTCACGGCGGTATCCATGGTGTTTTCCAAGTCGATGTCGTCGATCTCGGCCGCCGATTCGAGCCTGTACGCGTCAACGTGGACCAGGTCCGGGCCGCCGGGGCGGGGGCCTTCGGGGAGATTCGGGTGGATCCTCACCAAGACGAAGGTGGGCGAGATGATGCCTGCGCGGACTCCGAGGCCCTCCCCCAGGCCTTGGGTGAAAGTCGTCTTGCCGGCGCCAAGTTCTCCCGTGAGGACCAGGAGGTCCCCGGCCTCCAGCAGCCCGGCGAGCGCGGCAGCGAGCGCGTGGGTTTGTTCCGCCGTCGTGACCGTTACGGTCCGCTCCCATTGTGGTCCGTTCACGGGGTCGCCGTCCCGGTGGGCTGGGCAGGCAGCTCGTTCAGGTAACTGCGGGGAACCCTCGGGCTGATGCGCGTGACGATCTCGTAATTGTTGGTGCCCGCAGCCGCTGCCCAATGGTCCGCCGTCGGTCCGCCGTCGGCTCCATCACCGAAAAGCACGGCTTCGGCGCCCTTGAGGGCGGTTGCTTCCTCCGCTGTCAGCGGCCCGAGGTCGATGACCATCTGGTCCATCGCGATTCGGCCGACCACCGGGTAGTTTGTGCCGGCGACGCGTACTGGTCCACCTGTCGCGATGCGGGGAACGCCGTCGGCGTATCCCAACGGCACCAGGCCCAGGGTGCTCTCTTCCTTGGTCCGGTAGTTCAGGCCGTAGGAGACGCCCTGTCCCTGCGGCACCTTTTTACAGTTGGACAACAGTGTGCGGACGGTCATGGCGGGGTGGAGGCCGAGCTCGGCGGAGGTGACGCCGTCGAACGGTGACAGTCCGTAGACGCCCAAGCCGACCCGGACCAGGTCAAAGTGTGAGTCGGGACGGGACAACGTTGCGGGTGTGTTGGCGATGTGCCGCACCTCGGTGTCCACACCGGCGTCCTCGGCGATGGCGATGGCTTCGCGGAACAGTTCCAGCTGGGCATCCGTTTCGGGCCGCTCCGGCTCATCTGCCACAGCGAGATGCGAGAAGATTCCCACCACCCGGAGAAGGCCCTGGTCCTGGTAGTCCATTGCTTGGCCCACCAGGTGGTCCCATTCCCCAATGGGGCAGCCATTGCGGCCCAAGCCGGTGTCGACTTTAAGGTGCACGCGTGCCGGGCGCTCCTGGTCGCGGGCGGCGGCGACCACGGCGTCCAGCTCCCACCCGGAAATTCCGACGTCGATGCCCGCGGCGACAGCTGCCTGGAAGTTGCTCTCGGTGGTGTGCAGCCAGGCAAGCAGTGGCGATTCGATTCCCGCGGCGCGCAAGGCGAGCGCCTCGGAGATGTGCGCGACACCAAGCCACGCCGCTCCGGCGTCGAGTGCGGCGCGGGCGACTTGCACGGCTCCGTGACCGTAAGCGTCGGCTTTCACAACGGCCATCACAGCTGCGGGGGAGGCAATACCGGCGAACTGGCGGACGTTGTGCCGCACGGCTTCGAGGTCGATCAGCGCGGAACGTTCAAGCACCGCCGACCTCGCGATGGGGGTGGTGGACCCGATACCGATATCTGCAGCTGCTTCGTAAGTCACCCTAGAGATTCTAGTGCTGCCAATGATCCGGGCTTAATCAGGGGTTGGTGACGGCCTCAGTTTGGGCGGACGTCCGTTGCGAATCAACCTACTGGGCATCGGACAGGTGCGCGATGGTTGCCTTGGCGCGCCGCTGGGCGCCGGCGGGTATGTCTTTCAGGATCGGCTCCAAGAACGCGAACCGCCGTATCCACTGGCTCGACTGCCGTTCCTTCCGGGCGTTGGCGCGCTGCCACCAGTCGGCAATGTCGCCCCAGCCAGGCGCAGCCAACGAACCTCCCACTTGCTGGACGGCGAGGGAGGCGCACAAGTTCGCGAACCGCAACCTGTCCCCGAGCCGCCACCCCGCCAACGATCCCATGATGAAGGCCGCGCTAAAGCAGTCTCCGGCTCCGGTGGGATCGTAGGCCGAGACCGGCAGCGACGGCACCCACTCCTCCTCCCCCGTCTCCGAGTCCACGGCAACGGCGCCTTGCACACCGAGCGTCACCACGGCCACGGGAACGCGATCGGCCAGCGAGTACAGTGCAGCCCAGGGGTCGTCCTTGCCCGTGAAGGCCATGGCTTCAGGAGCGTTGGGCAGGAAGGCGTGGAAATTCTCCAGTTGGTCCAGCCGGCGCTCGGACCACTTTCCGCTGGGATCCCAGCCCACCACTCCGAAGAGTTTTGTGCCCGCGGACTTCACCGCATGCATCCATGGTTCGAGTTCTTCGCCCAGATCGGCGACGGCGGCCAAGGCCTTGGGTGGTTCGCCCATCAGCTCTGTGGCACTGATCGGGGCCGGGTGCCCGTGGGTGACCATGGAGCGGTCCTGGTTGACGCACATGGACACCGTTACCGGCGAGTGCCAACCCGGCACCCGTTGGGACATCGAAAGGTCCACGTGCTCTTGGCTTTCAAGGATCTGCCAGTTGTAGTCCCCATATCCGTCATCACCGAAGGTGGCGGCGAGGCTCGTGCGGAGGCCCAATCTGGCCGCAGCGATTGCCTGGTTGGCCACCCCGCCGGGGCAGCTCCCCATTCCTTCGGACCAGACTTCGGTGCCCGGTTCGGGCGAGTGCGGCAGGCCCGTGAAGATGATGTCTTGGAAAACCGTTCCCGTGAGTAAAAGATCGCAGGCTCCGTTCGCATCCTTGCGCACTGCCGCAAGGGGATCGAAGCGGCGCTGGGGCATAGCGTCCATGCACCGCACACTACGCTGCAGCCACTTTGCTGCATAGACTCAACCCATGCGGCTCATGATCGCCGGCGGCGGCGGATTCAGGGTTCCCCTGGTGTACCGGGCCCTTTGCTCGGGTCCCTTCGCAGGGCTCGTCAGCGAACTGGTCCTTTACGACGTCGACGCCGCGCGCTTGGCCGCCATTGACGCGGTGCTAAGGGACATGCCGGTGGCCGAAGGTTCCCGGCCCGTCGTCGTGGTTTCCACCAATCTGGCAAAGTCCTTGGCGGGGACGGATATGGTTTTTTCCGCGATCCGTCCGGGCGGTACGGCCGGGCGCATCGCGGACGAACGCATCGCTTTGGACCTGGGCCTGCTGGGCCAGGAAACCACCGGAGCGGGCGGCATTTCCTACGCGCTGCGCTCCATTCCCACCATGTTGGAGCTGGCCGAAGCCATGCGGGCCCATTGCCCCGATGCGTGGCTCATCAATTTCAGCAACCCGGCAGGCATGGTCACCGAGGCATTGGTCCCGGTGCTGGGCCGTCGGGTCATTGGCATCTGCGATTCCGCTGGCGGGCTGGTGCAGCGCGCCGCACGCGCCGCGGGCGTCCCGTTAGGCGAGGGAAAGCTCGACGGCGTGGGCTACTACGGACTGAACCACCTCGGTTGGCTGTATCGGTTGGCGCCCGCAGGCCACGACGTCCTGCCGGATCTGCTCGCTGATCACGCGGCCCTTGAATCGATGGAAGAGGGCCGCTTGTTTGGGCAACACATGCTGCAAAAGCTCCGCTGCCTACCCAATGAGTACCTCTATTACTACTACGAGACAGACCACGCCACCGCTGCCATCCGGGCCCTGAAGGAAACACGCGGGGCCGCCATCCATCATCAGCAGGACGCCCTGTACCCAGCGTTGACGGCTTCCTCCCATGCCTACGCGCTCTGGGAATCCGCCCGACGTGCCCGGGAGGAGGGCTACTTGGCCGAGGCGCGCAAGAATGGAGAGGAGCGTGACGAGGATGATCTCGCCGGCGGTGGGTATGAGCGCGTTGCCTTGTCCGTGATGCGGGCCTTGGCTGGCGGGGGAAGCACCGAGTTGATCCTGAACGTGCCGAACTCCCCTGTGGCCGCATCGTTGCGCTCTGGAACTGGCTCGCCCGAAACCGGCCCGCCCGAGCTCGCCGTGCCGGGCTTGCCCGAAACTGCCGTGGTGGAGGTGCCCTGCGACGTAACGTCCGACGGCGCCCTGCCACGCGCGCAGGAAAGGCCAGCCGGGCAGTTCCTGACCTTGATGCGGCACGTCAAGGAAGTGGAGCAGTTGACCATCCGGGCCGCCCGGGACGGTGACCGGGAAGCGGCCCTCCAGGCTTTCGCCGCACACCCGCTGGTGGGATCCACGGCCATCGGAAAACAGCTGTTGGAGGGATACGAGACGGCTTTCCCGGCCCTTCGGTCCTTGTGGGCGCGCGGTTCCGCACCCCTCAGTTAGAGCACCGGTTAGAGCACGCCCCGGTTAAAGCACACCTCGGTTAACACGGGGCTTTGCCAACACGCGCCTCTGGGTAGTACCGGCCGCATAGCCTGACGCCACTACAGCGCGGGGCAGGAGTACTGTTTTCTGCAGGGCAAAGATGGTTTTGCTGTGGTTGTCAGGAGGAAGTTTGTGCCGTTGATCCGCCGTGTGGCGTTGCTTTCCTTGCATACTTCCCCCATGGAGCAACCCGGCGCCGGGGATGCCGGAGGCATGAACGTCTACGTACGGGCACTGGCCATGGCCATGGCGGAATCCGGCGTGGAGGTAGAGATCTTCACCCGCTCCACCAAAGCCGGCCAAGCCGCCGTCGAACATCCCGGGCCCGGCGTCTGCGTCCACAACGTCCTGGCAGGGCCGCCCCGGAAGCTGCCCAAGGAGGAGCTCCCCGAACTTTTGCACCAAATGGTGGAACAGATCGACAAGATCCGCCACCAGCAACTCCACGGCCGCTATGACGCCATCCATTCGCATTACTGGGTCTCCGGGGTGGCCGGCTTGGAGTTGTCGGAACTGTGGGGTGTTCCACTGGTGCACAGCATGCACACCATGGCCAAGGTCAAGAACCTGGTCCTGGAATCCGGCGAGCGGCCGGAACCGAGGCGTCGCGAGGACGGCGAGCAGCGGATCGTGGACGGCGCCTCCCGGCTCATCGCGAATACGTCCGCGGAAGCCGCTGAACTCGTTTCCCACTACGGCGCGGACATCGACCGGATAGATGTGGCACCTCCGGGCGTGGACCTTAAGGTGTTCACGCCCTCGTTCCGCAGGAAGTCACGGACAGAGCGCAAGGTCAGGCCGGACAGTTTCCATCTTGTCTTTGCCGGAAGAATCCAACGCCTCAAAGGTCCCCAGATCTTCGTCAAAGCCGCGGGCATCCTGCGCAAGCGCCGTCCGGATATCGACCTTGAATTGACCATCCTGGGTTCGCTCAGTGGCGCCAAAGACTTCAACCTTCAGCAAATCATTGACGAAGAGGGACTGCACGACGTCGTCACCCACCGCCCGCCGGTGATCGCACCCGAGCTCGCCGGCTGGTTCCGATCTGCCGACGTGGTGGTCATGCCGTCCTTCAGTGAATCCTTCGGATTGGTTGCCTTGGAAGCACAGGCGTGCGGGACCCCGGTGGTGGCTACCAATGTCGGCGGTCTGTCCAGGGCTATTTCAGACGGCCGCACCGGCATCCTGGTGGACGGCCACAACCCCAGCCACTGGGCTGATGTCCTGGAGGACCTATTCGACGACGCGCAGACGCGCGAAGACATGGGCAGGCTTGCCGCGGTGCACGCTGAATCTTTCGGCTGGAAGCACACGGCCGACATCACGATGGAAAGCTACCGCGAAGCGGCCTCAGGGCTGCTCGTCCCACGGCATTAACGGCCCTCCGCCGGTACACGGGTACGGCCTGATAGGTTGATGCGAAACGTAGGCGATCCGGGGAATCCCGTTTCCCGGCGCCTACGCGCAGCGCAAGCCCTGAGCCGAAGGACAACGATGTCTGAGAATAAGGTCCCCTCCGATCTGGACATTGCCCACAACGGCGCCATCTTGCCCATCGAAGAAATCGCCAGGCGCGCAGGCATTCCTGCGGACGCTTTGGAGCTCTACGGCCCCTACAAGGCCAAGATCCAGCCCGGGAAGCTGCGCCTCCAAGACAGCAAAGCGCCCGGCAAGGTGGTCCTGGTCTCTGCCATGTCGCCCACCCCTGCCGGGGAAGGGAAGTCCACGACAACCGTGGGGCTTGCCGACTCCTTGGCGCGGGCCGGACACAAGGTCATGATCGCGCTTCGCGAACCCTCGCTGGGACCGATCCTTGGCATGAAGGGCGGAGCTACGGGAGGCGGCTACTCGCAGGTGTTGCCCATGGATGACATCAACCTGCATTTCACGGGTGATTTCCACGCCATCACCTCGGCCAACAATGCGCTGATGGCTTTGGTGGACAACCATATCTTCCAAGGAAATGCGCTCGGAATCGATCCGCGCAGAATGACGTTCAAGCGCGTCTTGGACATGAATGACCGCTCATTGCGGGAAGTGGTCATAGGCCTCGGTGGACCAACCCAAGGGGTGCCGCGGCAAGACGGCTTCGACATCACGGTGGCCTCGGAGATCATGGCGGTTTTCTGCCTGGCCAGCGACCTCGACGACCTGCGACGCCGCTTGGCGAACATCACTTTCGGCTACACCTATGACCGAGCGCCCGTCACGGTCGCGGACCTAGGTGTTGAAGGAGCACTGACCCTGTTGCTCAAGGACGCGATCAAACCAAACCTCGTCCAGACCATAGCCGGAACGCCCGCGCTGGTTCACGGTGGCCCGTTCGCCAACATCGCGCATGGATGCAATTCCCTGATCGCAACGCGCACGGCTACCCGGCTCGCGGACGTTGTTGTCACCGAGGCCGGGTTCGGCGCTGACCTGGGGGCCGAAAAGTACATGGACATCAAGGCGAGGATCGCGGACGTGGCGCCGTCTGCCGTCGTGGTGGTCGCGACAGTCCGGGCCCTCAAAATGCAAGGCGGCGTCCCCAAGGACCAACTCAACGAGCCCAATGTGGCGGCGGTGGCCGCAGGAGTCGCCAACCTCAAACGGCACCTGGGCAATGTGGCCAAGTTCGGGATTTCCCCGGTGGTCTCGATCAACAAATTCGGAACGGACACCGCCGCGGAACTCCAGTGGCTGCTCGATTGGTGCCAAGCAGAAGGTGTCCAAGCCGCCGTCGCCGATGTATGGGGCAAGGGCGGTGGAGGCGACGGCGGTGACGACCTGGCCGCCAAGGTGGCCGCTGCGCTGGAGGCGCCGTCGTCTTTCCGTCACCTTTACCCGCTGGAGCTCAGCATCGAGGATAAGATCACCACGATCGTGCGCGAGATTTACGGTGCCGACGGCGTGGAGTTCTCGGTTCCAGCGTTGCGGCGTTTGGCCGAGATTGAGAGAAACGGGTGGAGCGGGCTACCGGTGTGCATGGCCAAGACCCAGTACTCGTTCACCGATGACGCCACCAAACTGGGTGCCCCAAACGGGTTCACGGTCCACGTCCGGGACCTCATCCCCAAGACGGGCGCAGGGTTCATCGTGGCGTTGACCGGTGCGGTGATGACGATGCCCGGGCTTCCCAAAGAACCGGCAGCGATGCGCATGGACGTTGACGCCCAGGGCAACCCCACGGGCCTCTCCTAAGGCCGCTCAGGAGCATAGGAAACGGAAGGCGCCCTCCCACCTTGGGTGGAAGGGCGCCTGCAGAAGCTATTCGGTTTTAGCGTTCGATGTCGCCGCGGATAAAGGCCTCGACCTTTTCGCGGGCGATGTCATCGTTGAACTGCTCCGGCGGGGACTTCATGAAGTAGCTGGAAGCCGAGAGCAGCGGACCGCCGATGCCACGGTCCAGGCCGATCTTCGCTGCACGGATGGCATCGATGATCACACCCGCAGAGTTCGGTGAGTCCCACACTTCGAGCTTGTACTCCAGGGAGACGGGAGCGTCGCCGAAGTTGCGGCCTTCGAGGCGGACGAAAGCCCACTTGCGGTCATCAAGCCACGCAACGTAATCGGACGGTCCGATGTGGACATCGTCAGCGTGCAGTACGGCCTCGACGTTGGAGGTCACGGCCTGGGTCTTGGAGATCTTCTTGGACTCGAGGCGGTCCCGCTCAAGCATGTTCTTGAAGTCCATGTTGCCGCCGACGTTGAGCTGGTAGGTGCGATCCAGCGTGACGCCGCGGTCTTCGAAGAGCTTAGCCATGACGCGGTGCGTGATGGTGGCGCCGATCTGGCTCTTGATGTCATCGCCCACGATCGGAATGCCGGCTTCGGTGAACTTGTCAGCCCATTCCTTGGTTCCGGCGATAAATACGGGCAGGGCGTTGACGAAAGCAACGCCAGCGTCGATGGCACACTGTGCGTAGAACTTTGCCGCCTGTTCGGAGCCCACCGGCAGGTAGCACACCATGACATCGGCTTTCGCTTCACGAAGGGCCGCAACGATGTCGACGTTTTCCTCGGGAGCTTCGACGATGGTTTCGCGATAGTACTTGCCCAAGCCATCCAGGGTGTGGCCGCGCTGGACAGTTACGCCGGTGGAAGGAACGTCGGCGATCTTGATGGTGTTGTTTTCGCTTGCGCCGATGGCGTCGGCAAGGTCCAAGCCCACCTTTTTGCTATCGACGTCGAAGGCAGCAACGAACTGGACGTCGTTGACGTGGTACTGACCGAACTCAACGTGCATCAGACCCGGGATCGTGGCCGTAGGGTCGGCGTCACGGTAGTACTGAACACCTTGGACCAGCGATGCAGCGCAGTTACCTACGCCGACAATGGCAACACGAATCGGATGTGAAGACACGGAACTCCTTTTGAGACTAAACCTCAGGTGCCTCGCGCCGTTCCAAATGGTTTCGGAACGCGACGAATGGGCACGGCGCCACTTGGCACACACCTTGCATTGTATCGAACACATCGGGGGCAGGTTTTGTTCCCGCCACGTTGGCCACCGGCCCCCGATGTTCGACTCTGCAGCCTCCTGCTACTTCTGTGCCCAGAGGTTGATATCGGATTCGACGGCAAACTCATCGATCGCCGTCAGCTCATCCGTCGTGAAAGCAAGGTTGTTGATGGCACTGAGGGTGTCCTCCAGTTGCGCCACGCTCGAGGCACCAACCAGGGCGGAGGTCACCGGGGAACCCTTGGGCTGGTCACGAAGGATCCAGGCAATGGCCATCTGTGCCAGGGTCTGGCCGCGGCCCTCAGCGATGGCCTTGAGGCCCCGCACGCGATCCAGCTTTTCCTCCGTCAACTGGGACTCGGACAGGAAGCGTTCCTTCGCAGCCCTGGAATCAGCCGGAATACCGTTGAGGTAGCGGTCGGTCAGCATCCCTTGGGCCAGCGGCGAGAACGCGATGGATCCCGCGCCCACCTGGTCCAAGGCCTCGTACAGGTTGGGGGAACCGTTCTCGGTCCAACGGTTAAGCATGGAATAGCTGGGCTGGTGGATGAGCAGGGGTGTTCCGAGCTCCTTCAGGATCCGGGCCGCCTCGAGCGTCTGTTCGGGAGTGTAGGAAGAGATGCCGGCGTAAAGGGCCTTGCCTGAGCGGACGGCGTAGTCGAGGGCACCCATCGTCTCTTCAAGCGGCGTCTCCGGGTCCGGGCGGTGGCTGTAGAAGATGTCCACGTACTCCAGGCCCATCCGCTCCAAGGACTGGTCAAGGCTGGAAATCAGGTATTTCCGGGATCCCCACTCGCCGTAGGGGCCGGGCCACATGTAATAGCCGGCCTTGGTGGAGATGATGAGTTCATCGCGGTAGGGCTTGAAGTCTTCCTTCAGGTGGCGGCCGAAGTTCGTTTCGGCCGATCCGTCCGGAGGCCCGTAGTTGTTGGCCAGGTCAAAGTGGTTCACTCCGAGATCGAAGGCGCGGCGCAGGATGGCGCGCTGTTCATCGAAGCGTTTGTCATCACCGAAGTTGTGCCAAAGGCCCAGCGAAATGGCAGGGAGTTTGAGTCCGCTGCGTCCGACGCGGCGGTAGGGCATGGTCTCGTAGCGGTCTTCCGCAGCCGAATAAGTCATACTTACCATCCTGCCACTGCCCGGCGCGGGGTGACGGCGCTGTCCGCAATGTGGGCGCCGTCACCCCGACGTCGTGGTTTTTCTTTTGAAAGACGTCCTAGGAAAGGCGCACGACGACGGCGCTGGCACCCGGAAGCGCCAGGGTCCCGTCCTCGAGGACTGCTTTTTCGTCGGTGGCCAACAGCACGGTGCCGGTGAGCGGAAGCTCAAGGGCGTCATCCCCGAAGTTGCACACCACGCGAACGCTGCCCGCTCCCCCGTGGCTGCGCGAGAACTGCAGCCAGTGATCGTCGTCGTCGAACTCTACGGACGTCTCACCGAATCCTCCGTCAACCAGTTCAGGCGTATTCCGGCGCAGCTGTGCTAAATCCTTGTACAGCTGGAGCAAGCGCGCATGCTCACCCTCTCCGGCTTCAGCCCAGTTGAGCTTGGAGCGCAGGAAGGTTTCCGGGTCCTGGGGATCCGGCACCACCTTGGGATCCCAGCCCATGCGTTCAAACTCCTTGATCCGGCCCTCGGCTGTGGCTTTGCCAAGCTCCGGCTCCGGGTGGGAGGTGAAGAACTGCCACGGTGTGGACGCGCCGAACTCCTCGCCCATGAACAGCATGGGCGTAAAGGGGGACGTCATGGTCAGGACGGCACCGATTGCCAACCTGCCGTAGGACAGGGATGCGGTAAGCCTGTCTCCTATGGCCCGGTTGCCGATCTGGTCATGGTTTTGGAGGCAGACCACCAAGGCCGAAGGGTGCGCGAGATCGTGGCGGATGGGCCGCCCGTGATGCCGGCCGCGGAAGCTCGAGTAGCTGCCATCGTGCAGGAATCCATGCTCCAGGACCTTCGCCAGCACGGCGAGTGAATCGAAGTCCGAGTAGTACCCCGTTGTCTCCCCGCTCAAGTTAACGTGGACGGCGTGGTGGAAGTCATCGCTCCACTGGCCCTCCAGTCCGTAACCGTTGTCCTTGCGCGGGTAGATGAGGCGTGGATTGTTCAGGTCCGATTCCGCGATGAGCGTCCTCGGGATCCCGGTCTCCGCCTCGATAAGATCCCCCAGCGCCCCGAATTCCTCGAGGATGTGAACTGCGCGTTCGTCCCGCAGGGCGTGCACCGCATCGAGTCGGAGGCCGTCCACGTGGTAATCACGGAGCCACATCGCCGCGTTCCCGAGGATGTACCGCCGGACGTCGTCGGACCCGGGCCCGTCGAGGTTTACCGAATCGCCCCAGGTGTTGCCCTCGCCCGACTTCAGGTACGGGCCGAATTTCGGCAGGTAGTTCCCGCTGGGACCAAGGTGGTTATAGACGACGTCCTGGATGACACCCAACCCGGCGGCATGGGCGGCATCCACGAAACGCTGGTACGCCGCAGGACCGCCGTAGGGCTCATGGACGGCGTACCAGAGGACGCCGTCGTAGCCCCAGTTATGGACTCCATTGAAATCGTTGACCGGCAGCAGCTCGATGAAGTCAACGCCGAGTTCCGCGAGGTAGCTCAGCTTGCCGGCAGCAGCGTCCAGCGTTCCTTCGGGCGTGAACGTGCCCAAGTGCAGCTCATAAATGACGGAACCCTTGAGTTCGCGCCCTTTCCATTGGGCGTCCTGCCACTCATGCGCGGCGGGATCGAACGTCGCGGACAACCCATGGACACCTTCCGGCTGCCTGCGCGAACGCGGGTCCGGGAAGGGCCCTTCTCCGTCCACGAGGTAGCCATAGGCAACGTCCACGGCGTCCCCTGCTACTAGGTCAGCGGGCGCCCGCCACCAACCGGCGGCGCCGTCGTCGTGAATTTCCTCCATGGGGTATTCCTGGCCGCCAGCCAGAAGGCGTACCGAATCGGCGTTCGGCGCCCACACGTCGTAGCGGCTTTTTCCAGCAGCGTGCTCCAGCATCATGATCCCCTGTATGTCTTCAAGCGTGCGTTGCAGTGCAGTGTCAGTTCAGTGCAGTTGTGGTGCGTCCGTCATTACTCGGCAGGTACAAGCAGTGCCACCGGATACTGCCCCAAGACAGTGGCCACGGAAACTTCGCCGGCGCCGTACGTAGCTCCGGTGAGTTCATCGCGGAAGGTGACGGGCAGATCGATGACCGTATCCCGCCAGCCGCCGTCCCCAGCCAACCGCTTGGGCAAACGGGTGGCGAGTGTGACGGCGCCTGGGCCATCGGCACCCCGATCGAACGCGATCAGGTGGTTCGCTGCCTCACCGCGGACATCCACCGCACGGTACCCGCCAAAGAGTTCAGGCCGGTCACGGCGCAGCCTCAGGGCACGGGATACCACCAGGAGTTTGGCTGCATCCTCCGTGTAAGCCGGCCTCGGTCCGTTATCGATATCCGCCAGTGCGTCCATCCGCGCCTGGAAGTCCACAGGCCTCCGGTTGTCCGGGTCAGTCAGTGAACCATCCCTGAACTCAGTCCCCTGGTACACGTCGGGGACACCGGGCATTGTCAGCTGGATGAGCTTGGCGGACAAGGAGTTGGACGTTCCGTACGGCTCCAGTTCAGCCACGAAGTTTTCCAACGCTGCGGCTACCTCCGGGACGTCGAAAACGGCGTCGACGGCGGCAGCCAAGTGGCGTTCGAACTCCTGGTCCGGGTCCGTCCAGTTAGTGGAATTCCCGGCTTCCCGTGCCGCCTTGAGCGCATAGGACTGGAGCCTGCCGCGATCAGCAGGCCACGCTCCGGCGATAGCCTGCCACACCAGGGCAGCCAGGGGGCCGTCCGGAATCGGGGCGAGTTCCTGGGCCGTGCCGAGGAAGAGCTCCCACTCCGGGACAGCTTCGGAAATGACCGAGATGCGGGCCCGGGTGTCTTCGCTGCGCTTGGTATCGTGCGTGCTCAGCGTGGTCATGGATAGCGGCAGTTCTGCTTGTCGCCGGGCCATCCGCCCATGGAACCCTGCGGGCGACAACGAGAACTCCGTGGGCTCTGCCCCGACTTCGGTCAGGGTCCCAAGCCGGGTGTAACGGAAGAACGCAGTGTCCTCCACACCCTTGGCCATCACCATTCCCGAGGTCTGCTGGAAACGCCGGGCAAGTTCGCCCGAGGTGTCCAGCAGGTAGGGCTGGAGAACCCCCAGGACCTGCTCGAGCTCCGGCCGGTGCTTTGCCGCGCGGTGGACGGCTTCCACCAACGTTTCCTTCCCATATGGGAGGTACGTCCGGTAGATCGGGAACCAGCAAATGACCTCGGCTATCGCATCGGCAGCAGAGTCCGTGGGAAGCTGCGCATCCTCCGGAACGAGGCGGGCCAGCCGGAGGACCTCCGAACGCAGGATCCCATCCGCGATCCGGCGCTTGGTGGCATGGATCATGAGGTGGTAGTCCGCGGGCTCGTCGGCATCCCGAAGACGCGCATCGAGGGAGTCGAGGTACTCTTCGGCCGTCGGGTCCACGAACAAGCGGTCGACGTCGGCGAGAGCGTCATAGCCCGTAGTACCTTCACAATCGAAGGTCTCCGGCAGCTTTTCTCCCGGTTCCAGGATCTTTTCAACCAGCAGGTAGGCTCCGCCTGTGGCTTTCCGGAGCCTGGCCAGGTATCCCTCCGGATCCGCGAGGCCGTCCGGGTGGTCGATCCGCAGGCCATCCACCAGACCCTCATCGAACCAACGCACGATCTCTTGGTGTGCCTCGTCGAAGACCCACGGGACCTCCACGCGCACACCGGCAAGCGTGTTGACGGCGAAGAAGCGCCGGTAGTTCAGCTCGGCATCCGCCCGACGCCATCCAACCAACGCATAGTGCTGCCGCGCGTGGACATCCTGGGGGCTGTCCCCGGCCTGCACGGTACCTTCGGCCACCGGAAAGCGGTGATCGTAGTAATGGAGCTCATTGTCCACCAAGGTGAGTTGGTCGATGTCCTCATCACTGCCGAGCACAGGAATGCGGATCTTCCCGCCGCCGAAGTCCCAGTCGACGTCGAACGCTTCCGCGTACTTGGACGAACGGCCTTCTTTCAACAGTTGCCACCACCAGGCGTTTTGCGCCGGAGTGGCCACGCCCATGTGGTTGGGGACGATGTCCACCAGGACGCCGAGGCCCTGTTCCCGTGCGGCCTTGGAGAGCATGGACAGCCCCTCCGCTCCGCCGCGGGACGGGTCCACGCTGGAGAGATCGGTGACGTCATAGCCATGATCCGAGCCCTCCTCCGCCGTGAGGATGGGAGAAAGGTATACCCAGTCGACGCCCAGCGACCGGAGATAGCCGGTCAGCTTGGCGGCGTCCTGAAGCGTGAATCCGGACCGGATTTGGAGCCGGTACGTGGATACAGGGGTCCTCATTCTCCGTCCTTCGCGGGGCTGGCGGCGGGGGCAGCGTCTCCGGCCTTGTAGTCGAAGGGCAATGACGTCACTGCCGGCGCCGTGATCGACGCCGTTTCCGGCGTGCTGGTCTGGGTCAGCGCAGCAAGGGAAGCAGCGACGGAGTGGTCCGGTTCCACCTCGGGAGCCGTGTGGGCCCGGAGGACCACGAGCGACTTGCCTGCCACGGTGAGTGTCTGGTCAGGCTTGACAACTCCCGCTTCGGCACCTTCTCCCGCGGTGTCGATCATGACGTCCCATGCCGGGGCGTACTCGTCCGAAGGAATTCGGAAATCGACCTGTTCCTGGTCCGCGTTGAAGTACAGCAGGAAGTTGACGTCGGTGATGCGCCGGCCCTGGGTATCCAGGCCGTGGATGCCGTCGCCATTGAGGAAGACACCCACAGCACGGCCCAGTGCCTCGTCCCAATCGGACGGGCTCATGTCATTGGCGTCGGCGTCCAGCCATACGATGTCCGGGAGCCGCTCGCCTTCACCGCGAAGCACAGGGCGGCCGTCGAAGAAGCGGCTGCGGCGCAGGCTGGGGTGCTTTGCGCGCAGCGCGCTGACGGCTGCCGTGAACTCGATCAGGGGCTGGTCCACGTTGTCCCAGTGGATCCAGGTCAGCTCGGAGTCTTGGCAGTAGCCGTTGTTGTTTCCGCCTTGGGTCCTTCCAAGTTCATCGCCGTGGAGCAACATGGGAACACCTTGGGACAGGAACAGGGAGGCAATGAAGTTCCGCTGCTGGCGGGCCCTCAGTGCCAGGACGGTGGCGTCATCGGTGGGACCTTCTACGCCACAGTTCCATGAACGGTTGTGCGATTCGCCGTCGTTGTTGTCTTCCCCGTTGGCGTCGTTGTGCTTCTCGTTGTAGGAGACGAGGTCATGCAGGGTGAAACCGTCGTGAGCGGTAACGAAGTTGATGGAGGCAACAGGCCGCCGCCCCGAGTGCTCGTAGAGGTCCGCAGAGCCGGTCAGCCGTGATGCGAATTCACCAAGGGTGGAAGGCTCGCCCCGCCAGAAGTCGCGGACGGTATCGCGGTATTGGCCGTTCCATTCCGTCCACTGCGGCGGGAAGTTGCCCACCTGGTAGCCGCCGGGGCCAACGTCCCATGGCTCGGCAATGAGCTTCACCTGGGAAACCACCGGGTCCTGCTGGATGAGTTCGAAGAAGCTGGAGAGCTTGTCCACATCGTAGAACTCGCGGGCCAGGGTGGAAGCGAGGTCGAACCGGAAGCCATCCACGTGCATTTCCGTGACCCAGTAGCGCAAGGAATCCATCAACAGCTGCAGTGAATGCGGGCTGCGGACATTCAGGGAGTTACCCGTCCCGGTGTAGTCCATGTAGTACTTCTGGTCGTCCTCCACCAAGCGGTAGTAGGCAGAGTTGTCGATGCCCTTGAAGGACAGCGTGGGGCCAAGGTGGTTACCTTCGGCTGTGTGGTTGTACACGACGTCGAGGATGACCTCGATCCCCGCAGCGTGCAGCGCGCGGACCATCGCTTTGAAGTCCTGCACCTGCTGCCCGGTATCGCCCTTGGAGCTGTAGCTGTTGTGCGGGGCGAAGAAGCCGATGGTGTTATAGCCCCAGTAATTGCTCAGGCCTTTGTCCTGCAGGATTCCGTCATTGACGAATTGGTGCACAGGCATCAGTTCAATGGCGGTGACACCAAGCTTCTGCAGGTGCGAAATCACGGCGGGGTGGGCCACGCCGGCATAGGTGCCGCGCTGTTCCTCGGGGATCTCGGGGTGCAGCTGGGTGAGGCCCTTGACGTGGGCCTCGTAGATCACGGACTTGTGGTACGGAATCTTGAGGAGCTTGTCGCCATCCCAGTCGAAGAACGGGTTGGTCACAACGCCCAGCATCATGTGGGCTGCGGAGTCCTCGTCATTGCGCGACTCAGGATCGCCCAAGTTGTAGGAAAACAGCGACGGATCCCAGTCGATCTGCCGGTGGATAGCCTTGGCGTAAGGGTCCAGCAGCAGCTTGTTGGGGTTGAAGCGCTGGCCTGCATCCGGGTCATACGGCCCATGGACGCGGTACCCGTACTTCTGTCCCGGCTGTGCCAACGGCAGGTAACAGTGCCACACGTAACCGTCAACCTCAGTGACTTCCACGCGGACTTCCCCGCCGTCGTCGTCGAAGAGACACAACTCCACTTTTTCGGCCTTCTCGCTGAACAGCGCGAAGTTGGTGCCCGTGCCGTCAAACGTGGCGCCGAGCGGGTAAGCCGATCCAGGCCAGACTTCCATGCGTTCTCCTCTAGTGAATGCGAACAACTCCTGCAAGCCTACTCACTGGACCGACACAGTCAGTAACCTTAGGGTCTTCTGTGGTCGTATTCCGCGCACAGCGAACCAATGACGCGGGGAACCGCCGCCATGATGGCCGACGCAGTGATAGGTCCTCCCCCATTTTCGCCGGAGGCAGCGGTTCCGGCCCGGCCGTGGATGCTCGCCGCGCAGGCCGCCAGGGCAGCCCAGCGATCGTCGTGTTCGAGGCCCAACGCGGCGTAAGGGCCGTCGTCGTCCTGGATCGATTCCACGGATTGCACCAGCAGGGCACCCAAGAGACCAGCCAGTACGTCGCCGCTGCCCGCGGTGGCCATCCACGACGTCCCCTCGGACTGGCAGAAGGCAACGCCCGACGGCGAGGCCACCAGGGTGGTGGCACCCTTCAGGAGGACTGTGGCCCCGGTCTGCCTCGCGGCGTGACGTGCGAAGTGCAACGGACGGGACTCGACGTCGTCCCGCGTCACCGCCGCTTCACCGGGACCCGAGAGGGAGGCCAGGAGGGTTGCCAGCTCTCCTGCGTGCGGTGTCAGGATCCACTGCGGGGGGCATCGGCCCGGCAAGGCACTTAGTGCGCCGGCGTCGAGCACCACCGGAAGTTCCGAGGACCCTGCGTCCTTCAGCGCCGCGCGGACACGCTCCAGTTGTTCATCCCCGTCAACTCCCGGTCCCAGCAGCCACGCCTGAACGCGGCCCGGGCTACCACTTTCCCAGAGGGCTTCGGGGGTGCGGCCAAGCACCTCACGTGCCGCGGTCTCCGGCCCGAGGTAGCGCACCATTCCAGCGCCGGTGAGCGCTGCGGAATGCACGCAGAGGACCGCAGCGCCAACAAACCGCGAAGAACCCGCGACCACCCCCAGGACGCCCCGGGAGTACTTCTGCGCACGGCGCTCAGGCTTAGGCAGGACGCGGTTAAGGTCAGCGGCGGTGAGCCTCCGGAGTTCCGGAGTGGCGGAGTTGAGCGATTCTTCTATACCAATGCGGACCAGTTCGACCCGGCCAGCGCATCCTGCCCCGGGATCGGCCATGAGTCCGGCTTTGATACCGCCGAAGGTAACGGTGACATCAGCCTCCAGGACGGGCCAGTGCACTTCTCCGGTGTTCGCATCCAGCCCACTGGGAAGATCACAGGCCACCACCAGGCGGGGACGGAGTTCCTGGAGGCAGGCAACCAGCTCCGCCGAGTCTTCCCGCAACCCTCCCCGGGCACCGGTCCCCAGCACCGCGTCAATGACGGCGTCGTGCCCGGCGCAGAGAACCGCAAGTTCCTCAGCGTTTCCGGAACCCAGCTGAAGGCAGCGCCCTCCGGCCGCGAGGAAGGCAGCCAGCCCTTCGGAATGCACTTTAGGGGACGTAAGGATAGCCGTAACCCGCATTCCACGGCGGGCCAGCAGGGCACCCGCGAAGAGGCCGTCGCCACCGTTGTTTCCGCTGCCGACGAGGACCGCGACGGCGGCACCGGGCAGACGACGCTCTTGGTGCACCTCACGGATCACGGCAAGGGCGAGGCCGTACGCTGCCCGCTGCATAAGAACAGCGCCCTCACCGGAGTCCAGGAGCGACTGTTCCGCATCCCTGATCTGTTGTCCAGTGAAGGCGCTGATCATTAGTTATGAAGTCCGTCTAGCCCTCGGCGATGACGGTCGCCGTGGCGATGCCGCCGTCGTGGCTAATGGACAAATGCCAGCGTTTGACGCCGCGTGACTCGGCCACCGCAAGGACAGTTCCCTTGACCTGCACGGTGGGACCGTTCTCGTCCAGGCCGATCCAGCAGTCCTGCCAGTTCATGCCCGCAGGTGCGCCAAGCACTTTGGCCACGGCTTCCTTGGCTGCAAAGCGGGCAGCCAAGGAACGGGGGTTCAGCTCCCGCTCAGCAGGGACGAACAAGCGGTCCCTGAGCCCGGGGGTGCGTTCCAGCTGCCGCCCGAAGCGCTCGATGTCTACGACGTCTACGCCAATGCCAACGATCATGGCGTTATTCTACGGTCACGCTCTTGGCGAGGTTACGCGGCTGGTCGACGTCGTAACCCTTCGCCCCGGCCAGTTCGGCTGCGAAGATCTGCAGCGGAACCGTGGTGAGCAGCGGCATCAGCAGGGTAGGCGTTTCAGGAACGTAGAACACGTGCTCCGCGTAGTCCTTAACCGACTCGTCACCTTCTTCAGCGATGACCAAGGTGCGTGCACCACGGGCGCGGACTTCCTGGATGTTGCTGACCACCTTGGAGTGCAGGGAGTCGCGGCCACGAGGTGACGGAACGACGACGAACACGGGCTGGCCGTCGTCGATGAGCGCAATCGGGCCATGCTTGAGCTCACCGGCGGCGAAGCCTTCCGCGTGGATGTACGCGATTTCCTTGAGCTTCAGGGCACCTTCCAGTGCTACTGGGTAGCCCACGTGGCGGCCGAGGAACAGCACCGACTTTTCGTCTTTCATGCTGCGTGCCAGCTCGCGCAGCGGGCCCGCACCGTCCAAAATGTGCTGGATCTTGGCAGGGATCTTGGAGAGGTCCGCGAGGACGTCCTTGATCTGGCCGGAGAAGATGTTGCCGCGCAACTGGGCCAGGTACAGGCCAAGCAAGTATGCGGCGGTGATCTGCGCAAGGAACGCCTTAGTGGAGGCGACGGCGATTTCCGGGCCGGCGTGCGTGTAGAGCACGGCGTCGGATTCCCGCGGAATGGTGGAACCGTTGGTGTTACAGATGGAGATCGTCTTGGCACCCTGCTCACGGGCGTAGCGGACGGCCATCAGCGTGTCCATGGTCTCGCCCGACTGGCTGATGGAAACCACCAGCGTGTTGGAGTCGACGATCGGATCGCGGTAGCGGAACTCGTGGGCGAGCTCAACCTCCGTGGGAATACGGCACCAGTTTTCAATGGCGTACTTGGCCACGAGGCCGGCGTAGGCTGCCGTTCCGCAGGCGAGCACAATGATCTTGTTGACCTGCTTGAGGAGCTCAGGGTCAATGCGGACCTCATCGAGGGTCAGCTTGCCGTCGAGGTCGGAGCGACCCAACAGGGTCTGGGCAACGGCGTCCGGTTGGTCGTGGATTTCCTTCTCCATGAAGGAGCTGAATCCACCCTTTTCCGCCGAGGCCGGGTCCCAGTCAACGTGGTACTCCTTGCCTTCAGCGGGCTTGCCGAAGAAGTCGGTAATGTCCACGGACTCCGCGGTGATGGTAACGATCTGGTCCTGGCCCAATTCCACGGCACGACGGGTGTAGTCGATGAAGCCGGAGACGTCCGAGCCCAGGAAGTTCTCGCCGTCGCCAAGGCCCACCACGAGCGGGGAATTGCGGCGTGCAGCAACAACGACGTCGGGCTGGTCGGCGTGGACGGCCAAGAGGGTGAAGGCACCCTCGAGCCGCTGGCAGGCCAGACGCATCGCCTGCGTGAGGTTGGCGCCGTCGCCGTCGAATTCGGTGCGGAAGATGTCACCGATCAGGGCGGCAGCAACTTCGGTATCGGTTTCCGAAGCAAATACGACGCCCTTGGCCAGCAACTCCTGCTTGAGCTCGGCGAAGTTCTCGATGATGCCGTTGTGGATCACCGCAAGGCGTCCGCCGTCGGAAAGGTGCGGGTGCGCGTTCTGGTCGGTCGGGCCGCCGTGCGTGGCCCAACGGGTATGACCGATACCGGTCAGCGACTCCGGAACCGGATCTGCTTCCAGCTCAGCAATCAGGTTGCTCAGCTTGCCGGACTTTTTGCGGGAGGAAATACTCCCGTCAGCCACCACAGCGACGCCAGCGGAGTCATAGCCGCGGTACTCAAGACGACGCAGCCCTTCCACCACAACGTCAAGGGCGCTGTGACCAGCTTCCTTGCGAGACGAATTGCCAACATAGCCTACGATTCCACACATGGGTACAAGCCTAACTGCTAGCCCGGACAATCGACGTCGGACATCCTCTCTCTAGCCTTAACAATTCACCTCGGGTCCCCTTCCGCGTGGTCGCACGGTCGCCGCCCATTTCCTGATCCGCCCCACTGAAGGCAGAATCATGAGAGTGACTTTGCAACGCAGTGAGGCGAATGGCGACGGCGCTTCCCCCTTTGTTGAGCTGGACCGTCAAACGTGGTCTCGGCTTGCAGCCCAAATGGAGCAGCCGCTCAATGAAGAGGACGTCTTCCGCCTCCGCGGCCTGGGCGATCCCCTGGACCTGAAGGAAATCCGGGAGGTATACCTTCCCCTTTCCCGCCTCCTGCACCTCTACGTCCAGGCATCCCAGCAGCTCCATGCCGCAACCACCACGTTCCTTGGCGAGCAAACTCAGCGCACCCCGTTCGTCATCGGTGTGGCTGGCTCGGTAGCCGTGGGCAAATCGACCATCGCCCGCGTGCTCAGGGAAATGTTGCGACGCTGGCCAGGGACTCCGAACGTGGAACTCGTCACAACCGACGGGTTCCTCTATCCCCTGGCCGAGTTGAAGCGCCGGCACCTCCTGGAACGCAAGGGCTTCCCGGAATCCTATGACCGGCGGAGCTTGCTCCGGTTCGTCTCCGAGGTCAAGGGCGGCGCGGAGGAAGTCAGGGCACCGTGGTACTCCCACGTCACGTACGACATTGTGCCGGGCAAGCAGGTGGTGGTCCGGCGCCCGGATGTCCTGATCGTGGAAGGACTCAACGTCCTCGCACCGGCACGTCCGCGGATGGACGGCAAGCAAGGCCTCGCCGTCAGTGACTTCTTCGACTTCTCCATCTACGTGGACGCTAAAACGTCCTACATCGAGGAATGGTACGTGGACCGGTTCCGGAAGCTTCGGTCCACTGCCTTCGCGCAGCCGGAATCCTATTTCCACCGCTACGCCACCTTGTCCGACGACGACGCCGAGTCCACAGCCAGGGGTATTTGGAAGCGGATCAACGAGCCGAACCTGGAGGAGAACGTCCTGCCAACCCGCGGCCGAGCCCAGTTGGTCCTCACCAAGGACGCGGACCATTCCATCCGGCGCATGCTCCTGCGAAAGGTCTAAGACAGTGGATCAGCCGCACCCAGCACCAAGCCGCCGGGCGTTTACGGGATTCCTGGCAGCCGGCCTTGGCATGACTGCGCTCACGGCCTGCAGCCCCGGGAGCCCCGCACCCTCCCCCACTGCGGCAGGCTTGCCCACCGCCGCAGGCTCACTGACGCCTTCATCCACCGCGACGCCCAGCCCATCCACCCTGTCAGCAGCTGCAACGCCGTCGGGCGTCCTGACCACTGAGCCTGCTCCGGCAGCGGAGACCAGCACCGCCCCCGGCCCCGACGCGTCGAGCCCGGCGCCTGCCCCCACCGCGGCCACACCAAAATTTTCCCTCACCGACCCCACCAGCCCCTGGGTGGTGGTCAACAAGCGCCGCCCGCTCAACCCGACAACGTTCGCGCCGGCGGACCTCGTGCAGCCGAGGGTACGCCTCGCCATCAGCGGTGAGGCCTCCATGGTCAACAGCACGACGGCGGCTGCCGCAGAAAAGATGTTTGCCGCCGCGGCTGCCAACGGCGTCATTATGACCTTGGCTTCCGGCTACCGCTCGTACTCGACCCAAGTGACCACGTACAACGGGTACGTCAACACCGACGGCCGTGCAGCCGCGGACACCGTCTCCGCCCGTCCTGGCTACTCCGAACACCAAACGGGCTGGGCCATGGACATCGGCGACGGCGGCGGCGTGTGCAGCTTCCTTCCCTGCTTCGCGGACCAACCAGCGGCCGTGTGGGCCAAGGCCAATGCGTACAAGTTTGGTTTCATCGTCCGCTACCCCGCGGGGATGCAGGCCGTCACCGGCTACGTCCACGAAGCCTGGCACCTGCGGTACGTCGGGACGGACGTCGCCACGGCCATGGCCACCCGTGGCATAGCCACCCTTGAGCAATACTTCGGCCTCCCGGCCGCGCCGGGTTACTTGTAAGAACCGGGTCATTTGTAGCAACAGAGAGCTGTTCAGATACAGAACGGCCCGCCCCCGGTATTCCAGGAACGGGCCGTGAAGAGCTCTGTTGACGTGCTGGTGCGCCTAGACCGCCAGCTCGCTTGAGGCGCCCAGGCGCTCTTTGACGACGGCGGCAAGCCCCGTGCAGATACGCTCGGCGGTGTCCATGTCCGCAGCTTCCACCATGACCCGGACCAGGGCTTCTGTCCCGGACGGACGGAGAAGGACCCGGCCCGTTTCGCCCAGCTCCACTTCAGCAGCGGCTACAGCGGCCGCTATGCCTTCGTCAGTGCCGGCGCGGCCCTTGTCCACGTCCTTGACGTTGATCATCAGCTGCGGGAGCTTGGTCATCGCCGTCGCCAATTCCTTGAGGCTGCGGCCGGTTAGTGCAACCTGGGCCGCAAGCTGGAGTCCCGTTAGGACGCCGTCGCCCGTGGTGGCGTAGTCCGAGAAAATAACGTGGCCTGACTGCTCGCCGCCGAGGTTGTAGCCGGCGTCGCGCATGCCCTCGAGGACGTACCGGTCGCCAACGGCGGTCTCGAGCATGCTGATCCCTGCATCCCGGAGAGCCAGTTTGAGGCCGAGGTTGCTCATCACGGTGGCTACCAGCGTGTTGTCCTTGAGACGTCCTGCAGCCTTGAGGGCCAGCGCCAGGATCGCCATGATCTGGTCGCCGTCCACCTCGTTGCCCTCGTGGTCGACGGCCAGGCAACGGTCCGCGTCGCCGTCATGCGCGATGCCGAGGTCGGCGCCATGCTCCACCACGGCGGCTTTGAGGGGTCCCAAGTGGGTGGACCCGACGCCGTCGTTGATGTTCAAACCGTCCGGTTCGGCGCCAATCACCACTACCTCGGCCCCGGCGTCGGCGAACACCTGCGGCGAGCAGCCGCTCGCGGCACCGTGCGCGCAGTCCAGGACGATTTTCAAGCCCTCAAGCCGATGGGGCAGGGTGCCGAGCAGATGAACAATGTACCGGTCCTCGGCGTCCGAGAACCTTTGGATGCGGCCGACCTCGCCACCGGTGGGGCGCCGCGGATCTTTCCCAAGCTGCGCCTCGATGGCATCTTCGACCTGGTCCGGCAGCTTCTGGCCGCCCCGGGCGAAGAACTTGATTCCGTTGTCCGGCGCGGGGTTGTGGGAGGCGGAGAGCATGACGCCAAAGTCTGCGTCGAGATCAGCTACCAGATACGCCGCGGCGGGGGTTGGCAAGACACCGGCGTCGTAGACATCCACGCCGGAACTGGAGAGCCCCGCCTCGACGGCGGCGGCGAGGAATTCGCCGCTGGCGCGGGGATCCCTGGCGACGACGGCGCGGGGCCGCTTACCGTCGGTTGTGCGGTCATGGCCGAGTACGACGGCGGCGGCTTGCGCGAGCTGCATAGCCAGCTCGGCTGTGAGCAATTCGTTCGCGAGACCGCGGACGCCATCTGTTCCAAATAATCTAGACATCGGCTCAAGTTTAGACGACGCTGGGAGAACGCTGGGACAGGGCGTGTCGCGGCCGCCCCGCCAGAATGGCCAATGCGCACCCGGAGCAGGTGGCTTAACGGCGAAAGCCCGCCCCGCCGGAAGGGCGGAACGGGCTTTCGATAACCCCTTCGAGAGGGGTGTAAGCGAATTAACGCTTGGAGTACTGCTGGGCCTTGCGAGCCTTCTTGAGACCGGCCTTCTTACGCTCGATGACGCGGGCGTCACGGCTCAAGTAACCGGCCTTCTTCAGGGTGGCGCGGTTGTTGTCGACGTCGATCTCGTTCAGCGAGCGAGCGACACCGAGGCGCAGTGCACCGGCCTGGCCGGAGATGCCACCACCGTGGATACGGGCGATGACGTCGTAGGCGCCTTCGAGATCAAGGATCTTGAAGGGCTCGTTGACGTCCTGCTGGTGCAGCTTGTTCGGGAAGTAGTTGTCCAGCGTGCGGCCGTTGATGGTCCACTTGCCGGAACCCGGGATGACGCGAACGCGTGCAACGGCTTCCTTGCGGCGGCCAACAGCTGCACCGGCAACGGTCAGTGCCGGGCGCTCCTTCTTGGGCGCATCTTCAGTAGATGTGCTTTCAGAGGTGTAGCTGGTGAGGGTTTCCTCGGCCTCGACGGCTTCGGCGGTCAGTTCTTCGTTCTGAGCCACGGTTCTCCTTGTGATGAAAAGTTGTTTGGTGGCCAGGACTACTGGGCGACCTGGGTGATTTCGAAAGTCTTCGGCTGCTGTGCAGCGTGGGGGTGCTCAGCGCCACGGTAGACCTTGAGCTTGCCCAACTGCTGTGCAGCGAGGGAGTTCTTGGGGAGCATGCCCTTGATGGCCTTCTCAACAGCGCGAACCGGGTTGGATTCCAACAGCTCGGCGTAGTTGACGGAGGTCAGGCCGCCCGGGTAACCGGAGTGGCGGTATGCGCGCTTCTGCTCCAGCTTGGCGCCGGTGAGGGCAACCTTTTCAGCGTTGATGATGATGACGAAGTCGCCCATGTCCATGTGGGACGCAAAGGTCGGCTTGTGCTTTCCGCGCAGCAGTGTTGCGGTCTGGCTGGCAAGACGACCAAGGACAACGTCGGTGGCGTCAATGACGTGCCACTGGCGGTTGATATCGCCGGGCTTCGGGGTGTACGTACGCACGGTTTTGCCTCGTTCTTGTTCTGGCGTTCATGTTTTAGGCGACACGCAGTGAGACGTGTACCTACTATGTATGCGCTACCGGAGCAGAGGTGAGGGCTCTATGTACCAGTAATCCCAGGATCTCGAAATGCCTCTTGAGTTATTGATCCTGCAACTGGATCCCCGAGGAGGCATGTGTGATCGAGATAGGACACGCACAACGACTCTAAACAATACCTTCAACGGGGCGTCCGGGTCAAAATGGGGTATCTGCCCTCGGGATACGCGTCCTCTGGATACGTGCCCACGGGACTGAGCATCACAGCAAACGGAGAGCCGATGACCGACAACCCCGCCTTCCTGCTCGTTTTCGCCGCGGCCGGCATACTGCTCAGCCTGGGCGCAGAGCTCGTGATCGCCCGAGCGCTCCCGAGGCTGGGCTTACTGCCTGATCTTAAGGTCCGGATCACGACGGCGGCCGTCACCGGCCTGCTCTTCGGCCTGCTCGCTTGGCGCTTTGGTTCCGCGCCCCAGCTGTTCGCGTTTCTGTTGCTCGCACTTGTCGGAGTGCAACTGTCACGCATCGATTTCACCCTGCACCTGCTGCCCAATCCCCTTGTCTTGTTTCTCTTAAGCGGCGGATTGCTGCTTCTTGCGCTAGCCGCCTCCTTGGCTCCAGGTTGGCCCCAGCTGTTCCGGGCCCTCGCCGGCGGAGCAATATTGTTCCTTTCCTACCTGATTCTTGGACTTTTTTCGCCGGGCAGCCTCGGCATGGGGGACGTGAAGCTCGCAGCCCCGCTCGGAATGTACTTGGGGTACTTGGGTTGGGGGCAAGTACTCTACGGCGGCCTGCTGGGATTCGTAGTGGGCGGGATACTCACGTTGCTGCTGTTACGGGTGGGAAACAGCGGAAATACACGGGAAACCGCGCATGGTCCGGCCATGTTGAGCGCGGCGCTGGGCGTCATCCTGTTCCTGAACTGACCTTACGAGTACTGACGATTTCAGCTGAAAAGCACCCCTGCCATCTGGCCTGAAATTCGTAAGCACCCTTTCTTTTCCAAGTAGTCCACGGCCCCGCGCGGCCGAAAACTGAGTACTCGCCGCGTTCGAGCCGAGTACGAGGCGTCCGCCCCCTAAAGAAAATTTGAGTACGGCTACGCATTGTCCAGCCAGCTTCCAATGGGGAATTCTTATCTCATCGAATTCGAACCGCCAAAAAGGCTCAAGGTGAAATTCGAGAGTCATGCAAATTCCGACAATTTGCTTGAACTTCAAATCGCTAATTCTAAATATTTCTCTGGGAAGGGTTTCCAATGTCTGCTCTTATGCTTTCCGTCACCTCGTTCATCGCCGGCGTCAAGTCCCGCCTCACCTCCGAGGAGAAGGGCGCCACCATGGTTGAATACGGCCTCATGGTCTCCCTGATCGCCGTCGTCGTCATCGCTGCCCTTCTGGTCCTCGGGCCGGCCATCGCAGGCCTCTTCACCACAGTTGCCGGAAGCCTCTAACCGGTCGCGGTCAGTTGACTGCGGCGGCAACCCTTTGCCGCCGCAGTCAACTGCTTAAGCGCATTTTCGTTGCATGGTTCTGGCTCTGGGAGATGGTCATGGCATCAAATAATAAAAAGGAGCGCGGCGCAGTGGCTGTGGAAATGGCGTTGCTCCTACCTCTATTGCTGCTGCTCCTGATTGGAATAATGGAATTCGGCCGTGCCCTCAACGTGCAAATATCGCTGACTGAGGCTGCCCGTGAGGGTGCCCGCTACGCCGCAGTCCACTATAAGGACGGCGGACTCAATGTCTCGGCGGACGCCTTGGCCTCCGCCCCCTCACTTAGCGGTTTGGGCGTGACCGTCACCGATAACGCCGCCAGTTGCGCTCCTGGCGCGAATGTCACCGTGACAACCAGGGTTTCATTGCCTTCCATGTCCGGATTCCTCGATGCCGGGTTCTTCGGAGCCCCGAGCATCTTTCCGGTCAGCATGCGCGGGGTAGGGGTGATGAGATGCGGTGGCTAAGTCGCTACATGGGAGATGTCCTACCCGGCGGCGACGAGGCTGACAACGAGCGCGGAGCAGCTACCATCATGGTCGCCGGACTTATGGTCGTGCTGTTGGGCTTCGCAGCATTGGTTGTGGACGTCGGCGCTTTGTACTTCGAGAAGGCACAGCTCCAGAACGGTGCCGATGCCGCCGCCTTGGCCATTGCCACCGACTGCGCGGGCGGGCATTGCGGCAACAGCACTTCCACGGGTAACCAGTTTGCCAACAGCAACGCCAATGACAACACCAGCGGGGCGGTGGTTAGTTTTCCCTCGGGAACAACTGTCAAAGTGGTCACCAATTCACGCGATACGAGCGGCCAGAACGGCTTCGGGTTGTTCTTTGCGCGGGCGTTGGGAATCGATAGCGCCACAGTGGGGGCTACAGCTACAGCATCGTGGGGAGCACCTTCAAAGGCCACAACCCTGCCGTGGACGGTCAGCGAGTGTGTTTTCAAGAAGTATCTTTCACCAACGCAGCTCGCATCGTTGAACTCCACGGGCAGCTTTAGCGGAGACCCGATTCCTACGCATATCCTGCTTCGCTACGACACCAACGCGCCCACTGTCCCGGGCTGCGCAGCACAAAACGGCTACCAACCGGGCGGCTTTGGCTGGCTGGTGACTAACTCCGGATGCTCCACCGACATCTCAGTCAATGCCACGGTCAACGGGCAGACGGGAAACCACTTCCCCAACGCTGCCGCCTGCAATACGATCCTCGCCCACATCATGGACCAGCCCGCCCTTATCCCGCTTTTCAAGACCGCGACCGGCAATGGGTCCAACGCCCGCTACACGCTGATTGGTTTCGCGGCGTTCAAAGTCACGGGCTACAAGTTCAGCGGTTCGGGCGCCGTCCTGGATCCCGCCGCGCCAGGTTGCACCGGCAACTGTCGCGGCTTACAGGGGTACTTCGAGCGGTTCGTGTCCCTTGATGAAGGGATGACGGTCAGTGGAACCACCCCCAACTATGGAGCGTCGGTGGTCACGCTCATCGAGTAGCCGTTGGCTCAATGTCTACTCACCACGTTAGGAAAAACCGAAAGGAGATGCACAGTGAAAACACGCCTACTGGGAGGCATTGCAGCGCTGCTACTGGCAGTAATCGGTACCGTTTTGTTGGTTTCCTATGTTCAAGGAGCCGATAAGCGGGCGCAGCAAGGGCTCAATCCCGTCACCGTCCTGGTCGTCAAGGAACGTATACCGGCCGGAACCAAGGCCGAAGAAATAGGTTCCAAAGTCAAGACTGAAACACTGCCCCAATCAGCCGTAGCGCAGGGCACCATCAGCGCACTCAGCGGCCAGACGGGCAAAGTTGTCTCCGCGGATCTGCAGCCCGGAGAGCAACTCCTGAGCGCCAAGCTCGTGAGCCCCAATGAATTGGTACCGGGAACTGTCCCTGTGCCGGCCGGCTTACAAGAAGTCACCTTTCTCTTGGCACCCGAGCGCATTCTTGGTGGCCGGCTCGAAGCGGGTAACACCGTGACTGTCTTTTCGTCCTTTAAGTTGGACGGCGACATGCCTGCAGGTGCCGATCTTCCTGCCGAGGTCAAAGGGTGGAAAGAATACACCAAGCTCCTGAATCATGACGTCATCGTGACCGCAATCCAGCAGGCAGCGCCCGACGCACAGAAAAAGTCGGCAACATCCGACCAAGCGGTCGCCCTGCCGAACGGTTCAGCCTACGTCACCTTGGCAGTCAGCGACGCCAATGCAGCGAAAATGGTGTTCGGTGCCGAGTTTGGAACGTTGTACCTATCGAAGCAGACAGACAAGACAACCAAGAGCGAACCCCCTGTGACGACCCTGGGCGGTGAGCTGAAATGAGCCGCTTCGTAGCCATTACGGCAGTGCGCGATTTTGAGAGCCGCGTGCGCCAGGCCATCACGGGTGCCTTGCATGGCGAACTTCAAACCCTCTCACCTGACGTCCTGCAACGCGGTACCGAGGATGTCTTCAACCAGCTGACAGGAGCGCCGCCGGAGGTCATTGTCCTGGGCCCCGGGGTAAACCCCGATGACGCACTGAAACTGGCTACCGTGTTGGACCTGCAATACCCCGAGATCAGCCTGCTGCTCGTGGCCGACCCCAGCCCCGAGATCGTGCTCCGGGCCATGCACTCAGGAATCAGGGACGTGGTAGCGCCCGAAATCGAGGTCAACGAGCTTCGGGTTCTGCTTGAACGCGCGTGCTTGGCCGCTGCCAGCAGGCGGCGTGGTATGCAGCCTGCCGCAGAATCAGGTCAGCAGCGGGGACGCGTTATCGCCGTGATGTCACCGAAGGGTGGCGTGGGAAAGACAACGGTGGCAACGAATCTTGCAGTGGGGTTGGGTGCGGTAGCTCCGATGCGTGTGGTCATCGTGGACCTTGACCTGCAGTTCGGCGATGTCGCTTCCGGGCTTCTGCTTGAACCCGAGCACACCATCACCGAGGCCGTGCATGGGCCGGCGTCGCAGGATTCCATGGTGCTCAAGGCCTTCCTCACGGTGCACCCGGCCGGAATCTACGCCCTCTGTGCACCCCAGAAGCCCTCCGACTCCGACTACATCACGGCAGACCACGTCACCAGGCTGATCAACCAACTGGCAACAGAGTTTCAATATGTGGTGGTGGATACTGCGCCTGGCCTTGGCGAGCACTGCCTTGCCACGTTGGAAATCGCAACGGACGGCGTGTGGGTATGCGGTATGGACGTTCCCAGTGTTCGGGGACTTCGCAAGAGCTTCCGCGTGCTGAAGGAACTCCAACTTCTTCCTCAGGGCCGCCACATGGTCTTGAACTTCGCTGACCGAAAGAGCGGCATCACGGTACAAGATGTTGAAGCGACGGTCGGTGTGCCGGTTGACGCCGTCATTCCGCGTTCCCGGAACCTTCCCTTCTCTACCAACCGTGGCATCCCCGTCCTCCAGGGAAACACACGTGACTCGGCAACCAAAGGGCTCAAAAAGCTCGTTGCGCGTTTTGATCCCCGCACGGAATCCCTGCCGCAGAACAAGCTGCACAGAAGGGTGGTGGTGTCATGAAGCTCTCGGAACGGCTCACAAAAAACAATCCCCTGGCCATGCCTGACGCCTTGGACTCTCATGAAGCCCCTGCATTGGTGCAGCCGCAGATACCGGTACAGCCACAAACCCCGATGCTCGGCGGAGTCCCTGCAACTCCGGTCGTGGACGCCCTGGCCGGGCTGAAGCAGCGTGCCGCCTCGGCTTTGTTCGAGCGTATGGGAAGCCGCATAGGCGACTCGTCGTCGTCGGAAGAGGAACTCAGGTCCTTTGCCGTCGATGAGCTGTCAGCGGTTATTGACGATGAACAGGTTCCACTTTCCCCTGAAGAGCGTAGGCGTCTCATCCGCGAAATTGCCGATGAGGTCATGGGTTTCGGCCCGTTGCAGCGTTTGCTCGAAGATCCGTCGGTCACCGAAGTGATGGTCAACCGCTTTGACCAGATCTACGTCGAACGCCACGGCCATTTGGCGTTGACGGACCTCCAGTTCAGTTCCGATGAGCACCTAAGGAAAGTCATCGAGCGCATCGTATCCAAGGTGGGCCGCCGCATTGATGAATCATCACCCCTGGTTGATGCCCGTTTGGAGGACGGCTCGCGCGTCAACGCCATCATTCCGCCCCTGGCGGTCAACGGACCGTCGTTGACCATCAGGAAGTTCAGCCACGTCCCGTTGACGGTGCGTAACCTCATCGAGTGGGGCTCGGTAAGCCAAGAGATGGCGGAATTGTTGAGTGCATGCGTGCTGGCACGCCTGAACATCATTGTCTCGGGCGGAACAGGTACCGGAAAGACGACCCTGCTCAATGTGCTGTCGTCGTTCATTCCGGAATCGGACCGGGTTGTCACCATTGAAGACGCGGTGGAGCTGCAACTGCAGCAGCGCCACGTGGTGCGGCTGGAAAGCCGGCCGCCGAACATCGAGGGCAAGGGTGCGGTCACCATTCGGGACTTGGTCCGCAATTCCCTCCGCATGCGGCCGGATCGAATCATCGTCGGCGAAGTCCGTGGCGGAGAGTCCCTTGACATGCTGCAGGCCATGAACACCGGCCACGACGGCTCCCTGTCAACGGTCCACGCGAACTCACCACGGGACGCTATTTCCCGCCTGGAAACCTTGGTGCTGATGGCAGGGATGGACCTTCCACTCCGGGCAGTTCGGGAACAGGTGTCCTCCGCGGTCGACGTCATTGTCCAGATCACCCGTTTGCGTGACGGGAGCCGTCGCGTCACCCACGTGACGGAGGTGCAAGGCATGGAAGGAGACGTCGTCACCCTCCAAGATGCATTCCTCTTCGACTACTCTGCGGGCTTGGACGCCCAAGGACGTTTTCTGGGCAGGGCTCTTCCCACCGGCATCAGGCCCAGGTTCCTGGACCGCTTCGCGGAACTGGGTATCTCCGTCTCCCCCGCTGTCTTCGGGGTTGGCCCGGCGTCTGCAGTGAGGCGATAACCATGGACAATTCAGCCCTCTTCGTTGCAGCGATCGGCCTTTGCGTCAGCGCTATCCTAGTGCTGTTCTTCGTTGTCCTGAAGCCAGCCAACGGCACTATTCCGTTGGAAAGGCGGCGGGAAAGCACACTGCCCGATGATTCGGTCCTGGGCCGCGTTTCCCAATCGGCAGTCCAGGCCATGGGTACTGCTCTGGGTCGCTCTGGCGGGCCGTTCAACCAGGAAGTTCTCTACAACGCCGGCGTCCACCTAAGCCCCGCCGACTTCACGGTCATGGTTGCTTTTGGAACCATTGTGGTAGGCGTGATGGTGACGTTCCTTATTAACGTCATCTTCGGACTCGTGCTGGCGTTAGCCACTCCGTTCTTAGTGAAACTTGTCCTCGCCTTCAGGAGCGGAAAGCGCCGCGCAAAGTTCGAAGGCCAACTTACTGACATCATCCAAATGCTCATCGGCGGCCTCCGGGTAGGCCACACCATCATGCGGTCCTTCGAGGCTGTAGCCCAAGAGGCGCAAGGGCCCGCTTCTGAAGAACTGTCCCGGATCGTCAATGAAGTGCGAATCGGGCAGGACCCACGCCAAGCCGTGGAAGATTGCGCTGCCCGCATGGAAAGCGATGACTTTCGCTGGATCGGGCAAGCAATCCAGATCAATCGGGAGGTCGGCGGTGACTTGGCCGAAGTGTTGGAACAAGTCGCGGGGACCATCCGGGAGCGCAGCGAAATCAAGGCCCATGTCAGGGCACTCAGTGCCGAAGGAAAGATGTCTGCGTACATCCTCATGGCCTTGCCGGTTGGCGTCGGCCTCATGCTGACCCTCATGAACCCCGGATACATGGCGGTCTTCGTTCAAAATCCGTTGGGAATCGCCATGTTGATTGCCAGCGCGGTCCTGTTTGTCGTCGGCGGTTTCTGGATGAGCCGCACCGTGAAGATCAAGTTCTAGGAGGATCGCCGTGACTATCATCGCCTGGCTGATCATCGCCGTCATCATCATCCCGCTGGCTTACTTTGCCTGGTCCCTGGCAACCATCGATCGCAAGGGCATGGTTGCCATCCACAGCAATCTGGGCTCGGGGTTCAGCAATGGTTCGGGGGTGACAATCCAACGCCCACCCCTGATGCTGGGGATCGCCAGGAAACTCACCCCTGGAAGCTACGAAGCCAAATTGGATCGATGGCTCGCCTTAGCTGGCCGTCCGCAATGGATCCCGCTAACAAAGCTGATCGCCATCAAACCAGTGGGCGCCGCGGGAGGAGCAGTTGCCGGTGTGCTCTTGTTTGTGGCGAACCCCAGCCCCCTCGTTCTTGGGTTCGGTCTTTTCCTTACCGTGTTCCTGTATTTCATACCTGACTTGTTGGTCTACAACACAGGCCTCAAGCGGCAGGAAGCCATCCAGTTGGAGTTCCCCAACACACTGGACCAGATGCTCATCTCCGTGGAAGCAGGCCTCGGATTTGAAGCCGCCATGGAGCGGGCCTCAACATACGGAGGGGGCCCACTGGCACAGGAACTGCTGCGGACGCTCCAAGACATCCAGGTGGGCCGTCCCCGGCAGGAGGCCTACACCGCCTTGGCCGATCGTTCCACGGTGGCTGACGTTCGCAGTTTTGTCCTGGCCGTCATCCAGGCCGATAAGTACGGTATCGGCATCGCGAACGTACTCCGTGCCCAAGCCAAGCAGGCACGGGTCAAACGCCGTCAAATTGCTGAGGAAAAGGCGATGAAACTACCCGTCAAGGTGCTCTTCCCGCTGCTGTTCTCGATCTTTCCGGTGCTCTTTATCGTCCTTCTGGGTCCAGCCGTCATCAAGATCATGCACGTTTTCACCAGCATGTGATCCTGCCCTCCGGGGAGATAGACCGGCTGTCCGCGGATCCCAGACCACGGGCAGCCACATCGGCCCCCTTCCGGTACCCAGAGCCGGGAGGGGGTCCTCCACGTCCGGCGTGGCAGCGAAACTACTCCCGCCGCGCCCGGGTCAACTCAGCCCTGGCCAGCAACTCGCTGTCCGAAGGGTACGCAACTTCCTCCAACACCAACGGGTGGGGTGCGGCCAGGATCGACTTTGCATCGCGTTTGCGTTCCAAAAGGCGCTCGAGCAACCATCCCGGCGACTCCAGGCCCTCCCCCACACGTAACGCCGAACCCACCAGGGACCGCACCATATTGTGGCAGAAGGCATCCGCCTGCACGGTGGCGAGAATGACGCCGTCGGGCCTGCGCGCGAAGGAGAACTTCTGCAGCTCACGGACGGTGGTCGCACCTTCCCGTGGCTTGCAATAGGACCGGAAATCGTTCAGGCCCAGCAGTGCCTGTGAGCCCTCGTTCATCGCGTCGACATCCACAGCGGACTTGTGCCACAGGGTCATCCCGCGCAGCACCGGGTCCCACCGTTGGGGCCCGTCAGCTATCCGGTAACTGTACCTGCGCCACAACGCCGAAAACCTGGCGTCGAAACCCTCCGGCGCCAGTCCGGCGTCGTGCACTTCCACCGCACCGGTGAGCTCGCCAAGTATGCGGCTCAAAGCGCCGCGGAGCCGCCGTAAAAGGGCGACGGCGGGATCAAGTTCGTGCCCGCGCGGAAGCGCCAACCATTCAGCTTCGGACACGTCCAAGTGAACCACCTGGCCCCGGGCGTGGACACCGGCGTCGGTCCGGCCGGCAACGGTCACACGGACCGGGCGCTGGAAAAGGAGCGCCAAAGCTTGCTCGAGTGAACCCTGCACGGTTTGCCGGCCGGGCTGGAGCGCCCACCCGCTGAAAGGGCCGCCGTCATACGACAGGTCCAGCCGGACACGCAAAAACCCGCCGCCCCCCATAACGGGGGCAGCGGGTTTTCGTTCGTTCATAGACCCAAGTCTACTGGGAAGAATTCAGTGAATTACTTCGCGTCCTTAGCGGCCGGAGCCTCTTCGGTGTCAGCAGCTTCAGCCTCAGCAACCTCGGCCTCAGCAGCCGGAGCCTCTTCGGTGTCAGCAGCTTCGGTCTCTACAACCTCTTCCTCAGCGGCCGGAGCTTCGGCAGCCGGAGCAGCCTTGGCAGCGGCGGCGGCTGCTTCAGCAACAACGGCCTGCTTCGGGGAAACGGGGTCAAGGACGAGCTCGATGACAGCCATGGGAGCGTTGTCGCCCTTGCGGTTGCCGATCTTGGTGATGCGGGTGTATCCACCATCGCGGTTGGCAACAGCGCCGGCGATGTCGGTGAACAGCTCGTGGACAACGCCCTTGTCGCTGATCAGGCCGAGAACACGACGGCGGGAAGCGAGGTCGCCACGCTTGGCGAAGGTGACCAAACGCTCTGCGTACGGCTTGAGGCGCTTGGCCTTGGTGACCGTGGTGGTGATGCGCTTGTGCTCAAACAGAGCAGCTGCCAGGTTCGCGAGCATCAAGCGCTCGTGAGCCGGGCCGCCTCCGAGGCGCGGACCCTTAGTGGGGGTAGGCATAGTTATTTCTCCTGTTATGTAAGCCGAACAGGTCCATCGCTGAACCCATCGGCCAAGATCTGCTGGTTAGAGCTCGTCGTCGCTGAACGCGGCGTCGTCCTCTTCGATGGCTGCGGCACGGGCTGCGAGATCGAAACCGGGAGGGGAGTCCTTGAGGGACAGTCCCAGTTCCACGAGCTTTGCCTTGACCTCGTCAATGGACTTCGCACCGAAGTTACGGATGTCCATCAAGTCAGCCTCGGAGCGGGCAACGAGTTCACCCACGGAGTGGATGCCCTCACGCTTGAGGCAGTTGTAGGAACGGACCGTGAGGTCCAGATCCTCGATCGGCAGAGCCATGTCAGCTGCCAGGGCAGCGTCGGTGGGCGACGGGCCAATCTCGATACCTTCAGCTGCGGTGTTCAGCTCACGAGCCAGACCGAACAGTTCCACCAAGGTGGTGCCTGCGGAAGCGACAGCATCGCGCGGAGCGATTGCCTGCTTGGTCTCGACGTCGACAATGAGCTTGTCGAAGTCGGTGCGCTGCTCAACACGGGTAGCTTCCACACGGAAAGTTACCTTCATGACCGGCGAGTAAATCGAGTCAACCGGAATACGGCCGATCTCGGAGTCGCCGGACTTGTTCTGAGCTGCCGAAACGTAGCCACGTCCACGCTCGATGGTCAGTTCGAGTTCGAACTTGCCCTTCGAGTTCAGGGTGGCAATGTGCAGATCCGGGTTGTGGAATTCGACGCCGGCCGGCGGAGCGATGTCCGCTGCCGTGACGACTCCGGGGCCCTGCTTGCGCAGGTAAGCAACAACCGGCTCATCGTGCTCGGAGGAAACCGACAGGTTCTTGATGTTCAGGATGATCTCGGTGACATCTTCCTTGACACCCGGAACCGTGGTGAACTCGTGCAGCACGCCATCGATCCGGATGCTGGTTACAGCGGCACCGGGAATGGAGGAGAGCAGGGTACGGCGGAGTGAGTTGCCCAGAGTGTAGCCGAAGCCCGGTTCCAGCGGTTCAATGATGAAACGGGAGCGGTTCTCGGAGACTACTTCTTCGGACAGGGTGGGGCGCTGTGCAATGAGCACTTAGGTTTCCTTTCGGCGAGCATCCGCTATATGACGCAACACAGGTGGTGGAAATCGGCTTCGGTTTCCAGCCTTGCCGGCCGGGCCATGCTGATGAGGGGTCGAAACCCTTGACAGCGAGGCCCGGCCGGCAGGCAGGGAATACCTAATTAGACGCGGCGACGCTTCGGGGGGCGGCAACCGTTGTGGGCGCTGGGGGTGACGTCCTGGATGGAGCCAACCTCGAGGCCAGCGGCCTGAAGCGAACGGATTGCGGTTTCGCGTCCGGATCCCGGGCCCTTGACGAATACGTCAACCTTGCGCAGACCGTGCTCCTGAGCGCGCTTTGCAGCAGCTTCGGCAGCCATCTGGGCAGCGAACGGGGTGGACTTACGGGAGCCCTTGAAGCCAACCTCACCGGCAGAAGCCCATGAGATGACAGCACCGTTCGGGTCCGTGATGGACACGATGGTGTTGTTGAACGTGCTCTTGATGTGCGCCTGGCCAAGCGCAATATTCTTCTTATCCTTGCGACGCGGCTTACGAACCGCTCCACGAGTCTTCGGGGGCATTGTTTCTCCTACAGAAAGTTATCGGGGGAAAACCAGGTCAATCCCGAGGGATTAACGTCCGGCCTTCTTCTTGCCGGCGACGGTGCGCTTCGGGCCCTTGCGGGTACGAGCGTTGGTCTTCGTACGCTGTCCGCGTACGGGCAGGCCCTTGCGGTGGCGCAGGCCTTCGTAGCTGCCAATCTCGACCTTGCGGCGGATGTCAGCGGCTACCTCGCGGCGAAGGTCACCCTCAACCTTGTAGTTGCCTTCAATGTAGTCACGCAGCTGGACCAGCTCGGCGTCAGTCAGGTCCTTGACGCGAACGTCAGCGCTGATGCCGGTGGCAGCCAGGGTTTCGTGTGCACGGGTCTTGCCCACGCCGTAGATGTAAGTAAGCGCAATTTCCAACCGCTTTTCGCGGGGAATGTCTACGCCAGCGAGACGAGCCATAGTGGCGGTACTCCTTGAATAAACCGGAGGTCGTAGGCAGTACACCCACACGTGCTGTGTGGCCCCAGCCTCCGACCGGGGGTTCGCTGACCAGGCTCTGTCATGCAGTCCTGGCACAGCTTGTGCTGCCTTTATTTACTTGCGTGGGCTAGCAACCCAGGTTGCCCTTTCGGGCGCTGATTCCCTGGCGGGAATTAGCCCTGGCGCTGCTTGTGGCGCGGGTTCTCGCAGATCACCATGACCCGGCCATTACGGCGGATCACTTTGCACTTGTCGCAGATCTGCTTGACGCTCGGCTTGACCTTCATGGCGTTCCTTTGCGTGATTTAGCAGTTGATCTGCTGGAGCAGCTGGGCATTTCTGCCTGGCCGCCCAGCAATTTACTTGTAGCGGTAGACGATACGACCACGTGTGAGGTCGTATGGGCTTAGCTCCACCACTACGCGGTCCTCTGGGAGAATCCTGATGTAGTGCTGACGCATCTTCCCAGAGATGTGTGCGAGAACAACGTGCTTGTTGGTGAGCTCAACGCGAAACATCGCGTTGGGCAGCGCCTCAGTCACAACGCCCTCGATCTCAATGACCCCGTCCTTCTTGGCCATACCCTCCGCTAACTGTTGTTTGCCGCCGTCCTCCGGTTAGGCACCGAAGATCCAGCGGACGTTTTTTGTTTGTTTGGTCTTCTTGGGTCCACGACACTCCTGCGCGCGACGCCGATGAAGGCGACACTGAAAAGGGCGTGGCTGTACAGACAACCAACAGACAACTCTACGCCAATGCGGCATGAATGTTAAATCCGGCCATGGTAGCGCACCTGTCCGCCGTCGTCACTCCCCTGCGGGCCCGAATGCCGGGAAATCACCGGCCGTGGTCGAGACGCTTTCCGCCGCCATGACGCCGTCGAGGATGGCCAGCCGGGCCGCTTCCGCAGCTGCGCTTTGCAGCGTGATGAGCGAGATCTGCCGTGCCTGTTCGCTACTGCGGTCAAGTGCGACGCCGCCAGTCGCCAAGGCGAACACGGTATCTCCGTCGGCAAGCGTATGGGACGGATCGATCGCCCGCGCCACACCTGCGTGTGCCGCGGAGGCCGTCCGCTTGCACTCGGCCACATCCAAGACTGCGTTGGTGGCAATCACCACGAGAGTGGTGTTGAGGCCCCCCTGGGCTGCCGCCGTTTGCGTGCTCTGACTCGGGCGCGCACTGGCAGGCGTCAACCCCAGCGGCGCCCCCAGTGCATTAACTACGGCAATGGCACCCACGGTGACCGGACCTTCGGCGGAGATCTTCTCCAGCGTGAGCGACGAGGTGCCCACCCCACCCTTGTACTGCCCACGGGCTATGACCGCACCCGTGCCGGCACCGACGTTTCCACGTTCGACGGCGGCATTGTCGCCTGATGCGAACGCAGCAGCGGTCGCCTGGTAACCCATGTCGGCGCCGGGTCGCGCGTTCACGTCACCGCCACGCCCGAGGTCAAAGATCGCGGCGGCCGGAACGATCGGCACCACGGTTCCAGGCACTGCGAACCCTCGGCCCTGTTCCTCGCACCAGAGTTGGGCGCCTGTTGCGGTGGCCAGTCCAAAGGCGCTGCCGCCCGTGAGCACCACGGCGTCAACGGTGGGCACGAGCGTTGTTGGATCCAGCGCATCGGTTTCATGCGTCCCGGGGCCGCCCCCGCGCACGTCGACGGAGCCTACCGTTCCGGGCGGAGGAAGGACCACAGTGACGCCACTGAGCCAGCCGTCGTCGTGCTTCTGCACATGCCCAACCCGGACGCCCGGTACGTCGGTGATTGCATTCATGGCTCCATTCTCCACCGGAGCCAGAGGCTGTCCACCGGGGAGTCACCATGAGCCGGACGCTCCTCTCACTGGGCAGATCCTGGTCACTGGGCAGATTCCTGGCGCAAACGGGAGCCGAACCTCATTTCCGAACATGCGGGGAACGCACGGTAAACAGGCGCGGAAGTGTACGACAACTATCGCTACGCTGGCCGGTTTTGGCGCTACGGCGCTAGTGCGGCGTGATGAGCTGGGCCTGTCCCGCCGCCCCGATCCGGGAGCCGGCCACCACAATCCAACCCGTGAGCGACTCATGACTACCCGACAGATTCACAGCAGCAACAGCCCTGTGCCTCTCGGCCAGGCGAACGCCCAGACGCGGACCCCCTCCCGCAGCGACGACGCCCGCCGCAAACGCAATGGCTGGTCGCGCCGCACCCGCAGGGACTTCGTGGTCTTCCTCGCCCTGGCCTTGCCCAACCTGATATTGATTGGGACGTTCACCTACTGGCCATTGATCAACAACATGTACTACTCCACCCTTGACTGGACCTTGGGCTCCGCTTCGGCCACGGTGGTGGGCTTCGGGAACTACATCGACTTCTTCACCGGTTCCGATGCTTCCAACGTCCTGGGCACCACCGCCGTCTTCACCCTGGTGACCGTAGGTGGCTCGATGGCACTGGGACTCCTGATCGCGGTTGCCCTCAACTCGAAGGTCCGCGGCACCACCTTCGCGCGCTCCGCCGTCTTCGCTCCCTACGTTCTGAGCGGCGTCGGAGTCGGCCTTGTCTGGTTGTTCATCTTCGATCCCGGTTACGGCGTGCTCGCTTGGATCCTCCGTGGCTTCGGCCAGCAAAGCCCGGAATGGATCAATGATCCCCAACTTTCCCTCGTGATGGTCATCATCGTCTACATCTGGAAAAACCTCGGCTACTGCGCCGTTGTGTATCTCGCCGGGCTGCAGTCGCTTCCCAAAGACGTCATGGAAGCAGCATCGCTGGACGGCGCCAGCGGTCTTCGGCGCTTCATGAGCATGTCCGTTCCACTGCTCTCCCCCACAACGTTCTTCCTGCTGATCACCACGATGCTTAGTTCACTGCAGGCCTTCGACCTCATCCGGATTATGACTCCCCTGGGCGCGGGGACAAGCACCTTGATCTACGAGGCCTACCTACAAGCTTTCGGGGCCTACAACCGCGCCGGGTACAGCGCCGCCATCTCGGTGGTCCTCTTCGCCCTCCTGCTCATCATCACCGTTCTCCAGTTGCGGTTCGTCGAACGGAAGGTGCACTACTCGTGAGCACGCTGACGCCACAACAGAACGCAGCTGCGGAGGCGATGGTGGAACGCGCCCGTCCGTTCTCCCGGAAGAACCTCGTCCAAACACTCGCGGGAGGTTACCTTCCCCTCCTCGTGGCCACGTTGGTGGTGGTCCTACCGTTGTTGTGGATGGTGCTGAGCTCCCTGAAACAGCCGGGCGAGATCGTCACAACAGACCTCAAGATCTTGCCCCAGGGCGTGAACCTGGAGAACTACCGCGCAGCCATGACCACTGTGCCGTTCGCCCAGTTCTTCCTCAACAGCCTCATCGTCACCACGGTGGGTTCAACCGTGAAGGTAGTCCTGGCGATCCTCACCGCCTACGCGTTGGTCTTTGTCCGATTCCCGTTCAAGAACATCATCTTCGTTCTGATCCTCGTGGCGCTGATGGTGCCACCGCAGGTATCCATTCTGCCCAACTACATCCTGATCTCGGGACTGGGCGGGAAGAACACGCTTTGGGGAATCATCCTTCCCGGCCTTGGTACAGCCTTCGGCACCTTCTTGCTCCGCCAACATTTCCTGACGCTTCCTGCCTCCATCCTGGAAGCAGCCGAGATCGACGGCGCAGGCCACTGGCGGCGGCTCTGGCAAGTGGTGGCACCGGTATCGCTTCCCTCCATCGCGACGGTGGCTCTGGTGACCGTCGTCAGCGAATGGAACGACTACATCTGGCCACTGATCATTACCGACCGCCCTGAAACCATGACCCTTCCGGTGGGCCTGACGCTCCTTCAAAACTCTGAAGGAAACGGCGCCGGGTGGGGAATCCTGATGGCCGGCGCCGTCCTGGTGATCATCCCGATCCTCCTCGTCTTCGCGGCACTGCAGCGCTACATCGTCGCCGGCCTCACCCAAGGCAGCGTGACCGGCTAGGCCTCCATCACATCCACCGCATCGATCTACCCCCAAAGATTCTTGAAAGGAAGCATTGTGAACACCCAACTTGACCGACGCCACTTCCTGGGCCTCGCAGGCCTTGGCGCCAGCGCTGTTGCCCTCGCGGCCTGTGGCGGCCCCTCGACGTCGGCTCCGGCTGCAACCGTCGACGCCTCCGCTGTTGACTTCACCGGCGTGAAGCCGGCCGGCTCATTTGATTTCTGGACAAGCCACCCGGGACAGTCCATGGATGTCGAACGGTCCATCATCGACAAATTCCACGCGAAGTTTCCGGATATCAAGGTGAACCTGGTAACCGCCGGTGCCAACTATGAAGAGATCGCGCAGAAATTCCAGACCTCGCAGGCTGCGAAGTCAACGCTCCCCGGCCTCGTGGTCCTCTCCGACGTCTGGTGGTTCCGCTACTACACCAACGGCAACATCATCGCCTTGGACGGGCTGCTGAAGCAGTTGAACTTCGCCATGGATGATTTCCAGAAGTCCCTCGTGGCTGACTACAAGTACGCCGACAAGCAGTGGGCGCTTCCCTACGGCCGTTCCACACCGCTCTTCTATTACAACAAGGACCACTTCAAGGCCGCCGGGCTGCCTGACCGGGCACCGAAGACATGGCAGGAATTCGCGGACTGGGCACCGAAACTCCAAGCGGCCTCGGGCGCCAAATACGCCTACATGTATCCCGCCTTGGCCGGTTACGCCGGCTGGACCCTGCAGAACAACCTCTGGGGCTGGGGCGGCAGCTGGTCCGACGGTTGGAAAATCACCTGCGATTCCACCGAGTCCGTTGCTGCCCTTCAATGGGCACAGGACTCCGTCTACAAGGACAAGTGGGCCGGCGTCTCCTCGAAGAACGCTGCGGACGATTTCTCAGCAGGTATTACATCGACCACCATCTCCTCCACCGGTGACCTCCTCGGCGTGCTGAAGTCCGCCAAGTTCAACGTCGGAGTCGGCTTCCTGCCCGGCGGCCCCAAAGCAGCGACGAACGTCTGCCCCACGGGCGGGGCAGGCCTTGGCATCCCCAGCGGTGTCACCAAGGAAGTGCAGCTGGCAGCTGCCACCTTCCTGAAGTTCATGACGGAACCCGAAAACACCGCAGCATTCTCCGCAGCCACCGGTTACATGCCCACCCGGCTTTCCGCGGACATGTCCGCCGTCCTTGCCAAGACGCCCCAAATCAAAACGGCAATGGACCAACTCGCCGTTACCCGGGTCCAGGACAACGCGCGCGTGTTCCTTCCCGGCGCCGACCAAGAGATGGCCAAGGCCGCCGCGAAGATCCTCACCCAGCAAGGTGACGTCAAGGCAACCATGACCGACCTCAAGGGGACGCTGGATGGGGCTTACACCAAGGACGTCAAACCCAAGTTGAAGGCCTGATCGAGTCATTAACCGGCAGTAGTGGTGGTGCCCACGCCTGGGCACCACCACTACTGCCAATTTTCGTCGCCTGCTACGGGATCGGGACTGGCACGACGCCGAGTGGGGCCAAGCGTTCAGCGCCCCCGTCCGCTGCGGACAGCACCCAGATGCCCTGTTCGTGAACTGCTACCGAATGTTCCCACTGGCAGGACCGTTTCCCGTCCGTGGTCACCACTGTCCAGTCGTCCTCCAACGTGGCGGTTTCGATACCGCCGCGAACGAGCATCGGTTCAATCGCCAGGCACAGGCCGGGCCGGACCTTGGGCCCACGGTGTCCGGTGCGGTAATTCAGGACGTCCGGAGCCATGTGCATCTCCGAGCCGATGCCGTGGCCCACGTAGTCCTCCAAGATGCCAAGGGGCTTGCCATGGACGGACGACACGTAATCATCGATCGCATTGCCGATGTCACCCACGAACTTGCCCGTGGCCAAGGCAGCAATACCCCGCCACATCGCTTCCTCGGTCACATCCGAGAGCCGTTGGTCCTCAGGATCCGCCGTGCCTACGATGACCGTCCTGGCGGAGTCAGAGTGCCACCCGTCCACGATGCAGCCACCGTCAATGGAGATGATGTCGCCGTCCTGGAGCACACGGTTCCCTGGGATGCCGTGCACCACCTCCTCGTTGACGGAGGTGCAAATGGTAGCGGGGAAGCCGTGGTAGCCGAGGAAGTTCGACTTCGCGCCGGCATCGCTCAGCACGGCAGCGAACACCTCATCAAGGTCTTTGGTGGTGACACCGGCCTTTGCCGCCGCTACCGCGGCGTCCAGTGCACGGCTCAGGACGAGCCCGGCTTGGTGCATGATGCGCATCTGCTCATTGGTCTTGTACTCAATGCGGGGCTGACCGAACGCCATGATCTCCTCTGGATGGTTTACTGCGGGGACCGATCAGGCGCCGCGACTAAGACCATTTTCCCGTATTGGGGAGCGTGGCCGAAATTAAGGAAGGGCGTGCCCTGCACGGTTAGTGCAAAGCACGCCCTTTTCCTCCGTGGCCAAGGCCGACGGCGGGGAGCTACTTAGACTGCTTTGGCCGACTCAATGGCTGTGAGGACGCGCTCGGTAACTTCATCGATACCGCCGATGCCATCGACCTTGGTGAGAATTCCGCGCTCGGCATACTTTGCCACGACCGCTTCAGTCTGACCGTGGTAAAGGTCCAGGCGATGCCGGATAACAGCCTCGTTGTCATCCGAACGGCCGGTTTCCTTCGCACGGCCCAACAGCCGGGCTACCAGTTCCTCGTCGTCGGCAGTCAGCTGGAGCACGACGTCGAGCTCCTGCTGGCCGTCTGCGAGGATCTGGTCCAGGTAGTCCACCTGCGCGGTGGTGCGCGGGTAACCGTCCAGCAGGAAGCCATTCTCGGCGTCGGGCTGGCTCAGCCGGTCGCGAACCATGTCGTTCGTGACGCTGTCCGGAACGAAGTCGCCGGCGTCCATGTACTTCTTCGCTTCGATGCCCAAGGGAGTTTCACCCTTGACGTTGGCGCGGAAGATGTCGCCCGTTGAGATGGCAACGACGCCGAGCCGCTCGGAAATCCGTTCAGCCTGCGTACCTTTCCCCGAACCGGGAGGTCCTATGATCAGCATTCTCGTCATCGCAAAAGCCCTTCGTAGTGACGTTGTTGTAGCTGCGCATCAATCTGCTTGACGGTCTCCAGGCCAACTCCCACCATGATCAGGATTGAGGTGCCACCGAAGGGGAAGTTCTGGTTGGCATTGATCAGGACGAGTGCGACCAGCGGGATCAGCGCCACGAAGCCCAGGTACAGGGCTCCTGGCAAAGTGATTCGCGAAAGCACGTACTGCAGGTAGTCCGCGGTCGGTTTACCCGCCCGGATGCCCGGAATGAAGCCACCGTACTTCTTCATGTTGTCCGAGACTTCTTCAGGGTTGAAGGTGATCGCCACGTAGAAGTAGGTGAAGAACACGATCATGAGGAAGTACAACGCCATGTAGATGGGGTGGTCGCCACGGGTGAGGTTGTTGTTGATCCACTCGACCCATGGAGCCATCGGCTCCCCTGCCTTCGGCTGGTTGAACTGCGAAATCAGTCCGGGCAGGTAAAGCATGGAGGAAGCAAAGATGACAGGCACGACGCCAGCCATGTTCACCTTGATGGGAATGTAGGTGCTGGTGCCGCCGACAGTGCGTCGCCCGATCATGCGCTTGGCGTACTGGACCGGAACGCGGCGCTGCGACTGCTCCACGAAGACCACGAGCGCCACGGTGAGCAAACCAATGGCCAACACCAGGAAGAAGGTACCAGGGCCCTTGGACTCCCAAATGGCACCCAGCGAACGCGGGAACCCGGCTGCGATGGAAGTGAAGATGAGCAGCGACATGCCGTTGCCCACACCCTTTTCGGTGACCAGTTCGCCCATCCACATGATCAAGCCCGTACCAGCAGTCAGTGTGATGATGATGAGGATCGTGGTGATGATGCTGTCATCGGGAATGATGTGCAGGTTGCAGCCCGGCAGCAACTGGCCGGACCGTGCCAGGGAGACCAAGGTGGTTGCGTTCAAGAGGCCCAAGGCGATGGTGAGGTAACGGGTGTACTGCGTCAGCTTTGACTGGCCCGACGCCCCTTCCTCATACAGTTGCTGGAACCGGGGAATGACCACCCGGAGCAGCTGCACGATAATGCTCGCCGTAATGTAAGGCATGATCCCCAGAGCGAAGATCGAAACCTGCAGCAACGCGCCGCCGCTGAACAAGTTCACCAGCTGGTAGATGCCCTGCGAGGTGTCACCGGTGTTCAAGCATTGCTGGACATTCTGGTAGTTCACACCAGGCGAGGGGATGAAAGCTCCCAAGCGGAAGATTGTGATGATTGCCAGCGTGAACAACAACTTGCGTCGCAAATCAGGCGTCCGAAACGCCCGGCCGAATGCGCTTAGCAAGCGTCCTCCTGAGTAGAAAGTACAAGGGTGTGGATGGGCTCAATGAAACCCAACAACCGAGTCTAACCGCTTGTGACGCCGTCGCAATAATCGAGAGTCCACAGCCACGCAAAAAAATCCCGGCACACGGGGCCTAAGCCCCGCATGCCGGGATTCTATTCACAGCGGGTGTTCACCCCACTAGCTCCTAGAGAGCAGTGGTGCTTCCGCCTGCTGCGGCGATCTTTTCCGAAGCGCTGGAAGAGAAAGCGTGGGCGGTGACGTCAACCTTGACGGTGATGTCGCCGGTGCCCAGCACCTTCACGGGCTGGTTCTTGCGAACCGCACCCTTTGCAACCAGGGACTCCACGGTGACAGTGCCACCTTCCGGGAACAACTCGTTGAGCCTCTCCAGGTTTACAACCTGGAACTCAACCCGGAACGGGTTCTTGAAGCCGCGCAGCTTCGGGAGGCGCATGTGCAGCGGCAGCTGGCCGCCGGCAAAGCCAGCCTTTACCTGGTAGCGGGCCTTCGTACCCTTGGTACCGCGACCAGCGGTCTTACCCTTGGAGCCTTCACCACGACCAACACGGGTCTTGGCGGTCTTGGCACCCGGGGCGGGACGCAGGTGGTGGACCTTCAGAGTGTTCTGCTTCTCAGCAGCCTCTGCGGCGGTCTTGTTCTCTGCCATTACTTCGCCTCCTCTACATTCACGAGGTGCGGAACCGTGTTCAGCATTCCAACAGTCACGGCATCAGCGTTGCGGACAACAGTGTGTCCGATGCGCTTGAGGCCCAGTGACCGAAGGGTTGCCTTCTGGTTCTGCTTGGCGCCGATGACGCCCTTGATCTGGGTGATCTCCAACTTGGCGTCGGAGGGAGTCAGGTTCTTAGCCATGACTAAACACCTGCCTTCTGGTTCTGGAGCGCGCGCACCAGAGCAGCAGGAGCAACCTCGTCCAGCGGCAAGCCACGGCGGGCAGCCACGGAAGCGGGCTCTTCGAGCTGCTTCAGAGCGGCAACAGTCGCGTGAACGATGTTGATCGCGTTGGAGGAACCGAGCGACTTGGAGAGGATGTCGTGAATACCGACGCACTCCAATACCGCGCGGACCGGACCACCGGCGATAACACCGGTACCGGCGGAAGCCGGACGCAGCAGGACAACGCCTGCAGCAGCCTCACCCTGCACGCGGTGCGGGATGGTGCTGCCAACGCGGGGAACGCGGAAGAAGGACTTCTTGGCCTCTTCTACGCCCTTTGCGATAGCAGCGGGAACTTCCTTGGCCTTGCCGTAGCCAACGCCGACCATACCGTTGCCGTCACCGACGACGACGAGAGCGGTGAAGCTGAAGCGACGACCACCCTTGACGACCTTGGCAACACGGTTGATGGTGACAACGCGCTCTACGAACTGGCTCTTCTCGGCTTCGCGTCCACCGTCGCGGCCACCACGGCCACCACGGTCGCCGCGCCCCTGGCCACGGTCGCCACGCTCGCCACGACGTCCGCCGCGGCGGTCGTCGGCAGCGGGTGCCGTCGCGGTCTCAGTTGCTTCAGCAGCTACAGCTTCAGTCACCTGAATGTCCTTTTCGTTATTTTCAACGGTCACAGTGCCAGCCCACCTTCGCGAGCACCGTCAGCGACGGCGGCGATGCGGCCATGGTACTTGTTACCGCCACGGTCGAAGACGACAGCCTCGACGCCTGCGGCCTTGGCGCGCCCGGCAACGAGCTCACCAACGCGCTTGGCCTTGGCAGTCTTGTCTCCGTCGAATGCGCGGAGGTCAGCTTCCAAAGTGGAAGCCGAAGCCACGGTTACACCCTTGCTGTCGTCGACAACCTGGACGAATACGTGGCGTGCCGAGCGGTTGACGACCAGACGAGGACGTACAGCCGTTCCGCTGATGCGCTTGCGGATACGAAGCTGGCGACGGCTGCGTGCAGCAGACTTGCTCTTGTTCGAACGCTTCTTGTTAATTGCGATGGCCATGGTTTACTTACCAGCCTTTCCGACCTTGCGGCGGATGACTTCGCCGGCGTAACGGACACCCTTGCCCTTGTAGGGGTCGGGCTTGCGCAGCTTGCGAATGTTGGCAGCAACCTCGCCGACCTGCTGCTTATTGATACCCGCAACAGAGAGCTTGGTCGGACCCTCTACTACGAAGGTGATGCCTTCGGGTGCAGAGACGTTAACCGGGTGGCTGTAGCCCAGAGCGAACTCCAGGTCAGAACCCTTGGCCTGAACGCGGTAACCGGTACCGACAATTTCAAGCTTCTTCTCGTAGCCCTCGGTAACGCCCTGGATCATGTTGGCGATCAGGGTGCGGGTCAGGCCGTGCAGCGAACGCGAAGCGCGCTCGTCGTTCGGGCGGGTGACCGTGAGCGTGTTCTCTTCCAGGGCAACCTCGATCGGGCTGGCCACAGTGTGGCTCAGCTCGCCTTTGGAACCCTTGACGCTGATGACGGAGCCATCGAGCTTGACCTCAACTCCGGCAGGAACGGTGATGGGGAGACGTCCAATACGTGACATTATTCTCTTCCTTTCCCGTTACCAGACGTACGCGAGGACTTCGCCGCCCACGCCCTTCTTGCCGGCCTGCTTGTCAGTCAAGAGGCCGGAAGAGGTGGACAGGATTGCGATACCCAGGCCACCGAGAACGTGAGGCAGGTTAGTGGACTTCGCGTAGACGCGCAGGCCGGGCTTGGAGATGCGGCGGACGCCAGCGATGGAACGCTCGCGGTTCGGACCGAACTTCAGGTCGAGGGTCAGCTTCTTGCCAACCTCGGCGTCTTCTTCCTTCCAGCCGGCAATGTAGCCTTCTGCCTTCAGGATGTCAGCAACGCGTGCCTTCAGTTTGCTGTACGGCATGGACACGGAGTCGTGGTATGCCGAGTTTGCATTGCGCAGACGCGTGAGCATGTCTGCGACAGGATCTGTCATAGTCATTTGGGCTATAGCCCTTCCTCGTACCGGTTTCCGTAGCGCTTGCTCCGAGGAGCTGGCGCTGCGGACCTTTTACGTAGTTAGTTTTCGGTCTTGAACGGGAAACCAAGCGCCTTGAGCAGCGCGCGGCCTTCGTCGTCGGTCTTGGCAGTGGTGACAACCGTGATGTCCATACCGCGAACGCGGTCAATGGAATCCTGGTCGATTTCGTGGAACATAACCTGCTCGGTCAGACCGAAGGTGTAGTTGCCGTTGCCATCGAACTGCTTGCCGTTGAGGCCGCGGAAGTCGCGGATACGGGGCAGCGCGAGGGAGACCAGACGATCCACGAATTCCCACATGCGGTCGCCACGGAGGGTAGCGTGTGCGCCAATGGGCATGCCTTCGCGCAGCTTGAACTGTGCGATTGACTTGCGGGCCTTGGTAACCTGCGGCTTCTGGCCGGTGATCAGGGTGAGGTCGCGGACAGCGCCGTCGATCAGCTTGGAGTCCTTAGCGGCATCTCCAACACCCATGTTCACGACAACCTTGACGAGGCGGGGAACCTGGTTCACGTTCGCGTAGTTGAATTCGTCCTGCAGGGACTTTTTGATGGTCTCTGCGTACTTCGTCTTCAGACGAGGAACGATCTTGGTTTCGACGGTGTTCTCAGACAATGTCTCACTCATCAGATGTCCTTCCCGGTGGCCTTGGACACGCGGATACGGACGGTCTTGGTAGCGCCATCCTTCTCAACGGTGTCGAGACGGAAACCAACACGGGTCGGCTTCTTGGTCGACGGGTCCACCAAAGCAACGTTGGAAACGTGGATCGGGGCCTCTACAACCTCGATGCCACCGGTCTTGGTGCCGCGCTGCGACTGACCGACCTTGGTGTGCTTGGTGACGCGGTTGATTCCCTCTACCAGCACGCGGTTGGTGGCCGGGAATACGCGCAGTACCTTGCCTTGCTTGCCGCGGTCGCCGCCGCGTTCCTGCTTGGCGCCGGTGATGACCTGAACCAGGTCACCCTTCTTGATCTTAGCCATGGACTAAAGCACCTCCGGGGCCAGCGAAACGATCTTCATGAACTTCTTGTCGCGAAGTTCACGACCAACCGGGCCGAAGATACGGGTACCGCGGGGGTCACCGTCGTTCTTCAGGATCACAGCTGCGTTCTCGTCGAACTTGATGTAGGAACCGTCGATACGACGGCGTTCCTTCTTGGTACGGACGATGACCGCCTTGACGACGTCGCCCTTCTTTACGTTTCCGCCGGGAATAGCGTCCTTGACGGTAGCGACGATGACGTCGCCAATGCCTGCGTAGCGACGACCGGATCCACCGAGAACGCGAATGGTAAGGATTTCCTTAGCACCCGTGTTGTCGGCGACCTTGAGTCGCGACTCCTGCTGAATCAATTTTTACTCCTTGCGTCGCGCGGGTTCTCAGACCGAAATCATGCCTACGGAATGAGCCTTGCGGAACGGTTGATCGGGGTGTCTCTTGACCTGGCTGGATTTTGCCAGACCAGGCCTAAACGCCCGTGCCACAAGCATCAGCTTCCCTTGCAGAAAACTCTGCGCGGGGCAGTATGCAGTGGCACGATTGTTTACGAGGTAGTGGACGACGCACATGTGGCGCCATACAAACTCAATATCCTAGCACGTTTTGGCCTATGAACCGAAACGGCCGGGAACGCGGAAAGGCCCGCGTTCCGTAGGGAACGCGGGCCTTTCCAGTGAATCCTTGCCAGGTAAACCCAGCGCTGGATTTACTTGGCCTTTTCGAGGATCTCAACCAGACGCCACCGCTTGGTAGCGGACAGCGGGCGGGTCTCAGAGATGAGAACGAGGTCGCCGACGCCGGCGATGTTCTCTTCGTCGTGAGCCTTGACCTTCGAGGTGCGGCGAATAACCTTGCCGTACAGAGCGTGCTTCACGCGGTCTTCAACCTGAACAACGATGGTCTTTTCCATCTTGTCAGAGACTACGTAGCCGCGACGCGTCTTACGGTAACCGCGCTGTTCAGCGCTGGCTGCTGCTTCCGTCACAGTTTCCTTCTCGCTCACTTGGCGTCCTCTCCAGCTTCAACCTCGGCTGGTTCAGCCTTGGCAGCCTTCTTGGACTTCTTTTCTTCCTTGGCTTCCACAACCGGTGCGGCAACCTCGGCACGAATGCCCAGCTCGCGCTCACGAAGAACGGTGTAGATGCGTGCGATGTCCTTCTTTACCGCGCGCAAACGACCGTGGTTTTCCAGCTGTCCGGTGGCGGACTGGAAACGCAGGTTGAACAGCTCTTCCTTGGACTTGCGGAGTTCTTCAACGAGACGCTCGTTGTCGAAACCGTCCAGCTGTGCGGGTGCGAGATCCTTCGACCCTACTGCCATTTCTATTCACCACCTTCGCGACGCACAATGCGTGCCTTCAACGGCAGCTTGTGGATTGCCAGGCGCAGTGCCTCGCGAGCTACCTCTTCATTGACACCGGAGAGTTCAAAGAGAACCCGGCCCGGCTTGACGTTTGCGACCCACCATTCCGGAGAACCCTTACCGGAACCCATACGGGTTTCAGCAGGCTTCTTCGTCAGCGGACGGTCCGGGTAAATGTTGATCCAGACCTTACCGCCACGCTTGATGTGGCGGGTCATCGCGATACGAGCGGACTCGATCTGACGGTTGGTTACGTATGCCGGGCTGAGCGCCTGGATACCGTACTCACCGAAGCTGACCTTGGTGCCGCCCGTAGCAGCGCCGGAACGACCCGGGTGGTGCTGCTTACGGTGCTTGACTCGACGTGGGATAAGCATTTAAGCCTGTCCTCCTTCTGCTGCCTGAGCCGAACCTGCGGTAGCGGCTTCAGCGGCCGGTGCTTCAACGGCAGCAGGTGCTGCCTCAGCTGCCGGACGGTCGTTACGACGACGACGGTCGCCACCCGGGCGGCCCGGGCGCTCTCCTGCACGGCCACGGGACGGAGCAGCAGCTGCCTGCTGAGCCAGTTCCTTGGCGGTTACGTCACCCTTGTAGATCCAAACCTTCACACCGATACGGCCGAAGGTGGTCTTGGCTTCGTAGAAGCCGTAGTCGATGTTCGCGCGGAGGGTGTGCAGGGGCACACGGCCTTCACGGTAGAACTCCGAGCGGGACATTTCTGCGCCACCCAGACGACCCGAGCAAGCAACACGGATGCCCTTGGCACCCGCACGCTGTGCGGACTGCATTGCTTTCTTCATCGCGCGGCGGAAAGCCACGCGGGAAGTAAGCTGCTCAGCGATGCCCTGGGCAACAAGCTGTGCTTCCATCTCGGGGTTCTTGACCTCGAGGATGTTCAGCTGGACCTGCTTGCCCGTGAGCTTTTCGAGCTCGCCGCGGATGCGGTCTGCTTCAGCGCCGCGGCGGCCGATGACGATACCCGGGCGTGCAGTGTGGATATCCACACGGACACGGTCGCGGGTGCGCTCGATCTCGACCTTGGCGATGCCGGCGCGCTCCATGCCGGTGGACATGAGCTGACGGATCTTGATGTCCTCACGGACGAAGTCCTTGTAGCGCTGTCCGGGCTTGGTGCTGTCAGCGAACCAGTGCGAAACGTGGTCGGTGGTGATGCCGAGTCGGAACCCGTGCGGGTTTACTTTCTGTCCCACTTAGCGAGCCTCCTCTTTCTCCGGGGTTGCGACGACCACGGTGATGTGGCTGGTCCGCTTCCTAATGCGGTAGGCGCGGCCTTGGGCACGCGGCTGGAACCGCTTCATAGTCGGGCCTTCATCAACGAATGCTTCGCTGATGAACAGGTCGCTGTCGTCGAATGCAACGCCGTCACGGTCCGCGAGGACGCGTGCGTTGGCCATTGCCGACTGAAGTACCTTGAATACCGGCTCCGAAGCTGCCTGGGGGGCAAACTTCAGAATTGCCAGAGCCTCATTCGCTTGCTTACCACGAACAAGGTTGACGACGCGCCGGGCCTTCATAGGCGTTACGCGGATGTGACGCGCAATAGCCTTGGCTTCCATTGCTTTCCTTCTCTCGTCTAAGACGTAAAGTCAGGCGCCTAGCGGCGCTTGCCCTTACGGTCGTCCTTAACATGGCCGCGGAATGTCCGCGTGGGAGCGAATTCGCCGAGCTTGTGCCCGACCATCGACTCAGTGACAAACACCGGAATGTGCTTGCGTCCGTCGTGAACGGCGATCGTGTGCCCGAGCATGTCGGGGATGATCATCGAACGGCGGGACCAGGTCTTGATGACGTTCTTGGTGCCCTTATCGTTTTCCCGTGCGACCTTCACAAAGAGGTGCTGGTCAACGAAAGGACCTTTTTTCAGGCTGCGTGGCATGTGTCCAGGCTCCTATCGCTTGTTCTTGCCAGTACGGCGGCGACGAACAATAAGCTTGTCGCTCTCTTTGTTCGGACGGCGGGTACGGCCCTCGGGCTTGCCGTTCGGGTTAACCGGGTGACGTCCACCGGAAGTCTTACCTTCACCACCACCGTGCGGGTGGTCAACCGGGTTCATGGCTACACCACGGACGGTCGGGCGGACGCCCTTCCAGCGCATACGGCCGGCCTTGCCCCAGTTGATGTTCGACTGCTCGGCGTTGCCGACCTCGCCGACGGTTGCGCGGCAGCGCACGTCAACGTTGCGGATTTCGCCGGAGGGCAGACGCAGCTGGGCGAAGCGGCCTTCCTTGGCAACGAGCTGTACCGAAGCACCTGCGGAACGTGCCATCTTGGCGCCGCCACCCGGACGCAGTTCGACTGCGTGGATTACGGTACCAACCGGGATGTTGCGCAGCGGCAGGTTGTTGCCCGGCTTGATGTCAGCGTCAGGACCAGCCTCGACGAAGTCACCCTGGGACAGCTTGTTGGGGGCGATGATGTAACGCTTGGTGCCATCAACGTAGTGCAGGAGTGCGATGCGAGCCGTGCGGTTCGGGTCGTACTCAATTTCGGCAACGCGGGCATTGATGCCATCTTTGTCGTGACGACGGAAGTCGATCAGACGGTACTGGCGCTTGTGCCCACCACCCTTGTGACGGGTGGTGATCTTACCGGAGTTGTTACGGCCGCCAGTCTTGTGCAGCGGACGCAGCAACGACTTTTCCGGAGTCGATCGCGTGATTTCAGCAAAGTCGGCTACGCTCGAGCCACGACGGCCCGGGGTAGTCGGCTTGTATTTACGGATTCCCATAATTTATTTCCTCGTTAAAGTGGTCTCCGCTACGCGAGCGGACCGCCGAAGATGTCGATTGTGCCTTCTTTGAGGGTGACAATTGCACGCTTGGTGCTCTTGCGCTGTCCCCAGCCGAATTTGGTGCGCTTGCGCTTACCGGCACGGTTGATGGTGTTGATCGAGTCAACCTTGACCGAGAAGATCTTCTCGACGGCCAATTTGATTTCGGTCTTGTTCGAGCGAGGGTCCACCAGGAAGGTGTACTTGCCTTCGTCGATCAGACCGTAGCTCTTTTCCGAAACGACGGGTGCAAGCACGACGTCGCGCGGGTCCTTGATGGTGGTTACGCTCACTTGGAGGCCTCCTCGTTCTTTGCCTTGTCAGCGACGAACGCCTCGAAAGCAGCCTTGGTGAAGACCACGTCGTCGGAGACCAGCACGTCGTAGGTGTTCAACTGGTCTGCGTACAGAACGTGAACATCTTCGAGGTTGCGCACGGACAGTGCAGCAACATCGTTGGCGCGCTCGATAACGACGAGCAGGTTCTTGCGCTCTGTGACAGAGCGCAGCGAAGCCAGTGCGTCCTTGGCTGACGGCTTGGTGCCGGTAACCAGTTCAGCGATGACGTGGATGCGGCCGTTACGGGCGCGGTCAGAGAGGGCTCCACGGAGTGCAGCAGCCTTCATCTTCTTGGGGGTGCGCTGGCTGTAGTCACGAGGGGTCGGACCGTGGACAACGCCACCGCCGGTCATGTGAGGAGCACGGATGGAACCCTGACGGGCGCGGCCGGTGCCCTTCTGCTTGAACGGCTTGCGACCTGCACCGGAAACCTCGGCGCGGGTCTTCGTCTTGTGGGTACCCTGGCGTGCAGCAGCGAGCTGGGCGACGACGACCTGGTGCATCAGGGGCACGTTGGTCTGGACGTCGAAGATCTCTGCAGGCAGGTCTACCTTGACAGTGCTAGTCATTTAACTAGGCTCCCTTCACGGCAGTGCGTACGAGTACGACCTGGCCGCGGGCACCGGGAACGGCACCCTTGATAAGGAGCAGCGACTTCTCAACGTCAACAGCGTGAACCGTCAGGTTCAACGTCGTGTGACGCTCGGCGCCCATGCGGCCGGCCATTTTCAGGCCCTTGAAGACGCGGCTCGGGGTGGATGCGCCACCGATGGAGCCAGGCTTACGGTGGTTCTTGTGGGCACCGTGGGAAGCGCCAACGCCGTGGAAGCCGTGACGCTTCATAACACCGGCGAAGCCCTTGCCCTTGGAGGTGCCTACGACGTCGATCTTCTGGCCGGCTTCGAAGAGCTCAACAGAAAGCTCCTGGCCCAGCTCGTAAGATGCGGCGTCTGCGGTACGCAGTTCGACAACGTGGCGGCGAGGCGTGACGCCTGCCTTTTCAAAGTGACCAGCCAGCGGCTTGGTGACCTTGCGGGGGTCGATCTGGCCGTAGCCGATCTGGACGGCGACGTAGCCATCAACCTCTGCGTTGCGCAGCTGGGTGATGACGTTGGAGTCAGCCTGGACGACAGTTACCGGGATGAGCTTGTTGTTCTCGTCCCAGACCTGGGTCATGCCGAGCTTCGTGCCCAGCAGGCCCTTTACGTTACGGGTTGCGGTCATAGTCTCTCAGCACCTCCCTAGAGCTTGATTTCGATGTTCACGTCAGCCGGCAGGTCGAGACGCATGAGCGAGTCAACAGCCTTCGGCGTGGGGTCGATGATGTCGATCAGACGCTTGTGAGTACGCATTTCGAAGTGCTCACGGCTGTCCTTGTACTTGTGCGGAGAGCGGATAACGCAGTACACGTTCTTCTCCGTCGGCAGCGGCACGGGGCCGACTACCGTTGCGCCTGCGCGCGTGACCGTCTCAACGATCTTCCGCGCTGAAACATCAATGACCTCGTGGTCATATGACTTCAGCCGGATGCGGATTTTTTGTCCCGCCATGTCGCCTGACTCTCTTTCAGCTAGTGCTGCTCTAGTTAGGGCTGCTCTGTTTACTTACCTGTTGACGTGGCCGCCGAAGCGATTGAGGCTCTGCCACCACACGCCGCACAAGCTGAATCCGGATATCCGGGTTCCTCAACCTGCCAGCGCACCGACCCCCGCGGTCGGGCGTGTCGCGATTTCCACGCAAACTCGACCGCAATCATGGGGTTCAGGGTTATGTTTGGGCTTCAGCTTGGCCCCCGACATCCGGCATTATCCGGATCGGGACACGAAGAAGCGCTTGAACAACTTATCCAGTATGGCGGAATTGTGGCCGAAAGGCCAATCGGGACCCCAGACACCATTGCCGGGCACCGATACCCTGTGCATGATAGGAAAATGACCGTCCAGGATACAGGTTCCGTGGAAGATCTTGCCGCACGCCTCCGGCCAGGGTTCGTCCTGGGCGTGGCCTCAGCCGCATTCCAGATCGAGGGTTCGCTGACCGCCGATGGTCGGGGCCCGTCCGGCTGGGATGCCTTTTCCGAGAAGCCGGGCGTGATTGTCGACGGCGGCTCCCCCGCCGTCGCGTGCGACCACTACAACCGCGCGGACGAGGACATCGCCCTGATGCAGGAACTAGGCATCGATTCGTACCGCTTCTCGCTATCGTGGCCTCGGATACAGCCCGGTGGGACCGGCGCCGTCAACCAGCGCGGCTTGGATTTTTACGATCGCCTCATCGACAAGCTCCTGGCTGCAGGCATCTCCCCCATGGCCACTCTCTTCCATTGGGACTTGCCGTTGGAGCTGGAGCAGACCGGCGGGTGGATGAACAGGCAGACCGCAGAGCGCTTCGCCGTCTATTGTGAAGCGGCAGCTGAACGTTTTGGGGATCGCGTGGATCGATGGGTTACGTTGAACGAGCCCGTCTCTGTTACCCTCCAAGGCTATGCGCTGGGGGTCCACGCTCCGGGTAGGGAACTGCTGTTCGACTCGCTTCCAGCCGCCCACCACCAATTGTTGGGCCATGGGCTGGCAGTTCAGGCCCTCCGTGACGTGGGCGTCAAAGGACAAATTGGCATATCGAACATGCACTCCCCCGTCCGCGCCGCCACCAACAAGCTGTCGGACCGACTCATGGCCCAAGCGCTGGACCACATCCTCAACAGGATCTATGCGGACGCCGTGCTCCTGGGCCAATACCCCAAGCCACCACTGCCCATGAAACCTTGGTTTCGATCACTGAGCACTGTCGAAGACGGCGACCTGGACACCATCCACCAGCCCCTGGACTTCTACGGGCTCAACTACTACTACCCCTTGAAGGTCGCCTCCGGGCCGGGCCCGGCGGAGATCCCCACTGGAAGCTCTCCCGAAATGGCCAAAATTCCCTTTCACCTGGCCACGTACAGCGAGTACGAGACCACCGGGTTCGGTTGGCCGGTGGCTCCCGAGCATTTGTCGATATTGCTGCAGGAGATGCGGGAACGCTACGGCGACGCGCTCCCCCCTGTGTACATCACCGAGGGCGGTGCGAGCTTCCCGGAGCCGGCCCACGTGGAAGGTCCCGTACAGGACACTAACCGGATCTCCTATCTGGCAGAGCATCTGGGGCATGCGCTGACCGCCACAGGACCTGGTGGCGTGGCGGAGGGCTTGGACTTACTCGGCTACTACGTGTGGACCCTCACCGACAACTTCGAATGGGCCGCCGGCTATTCGCAGCGTTTCGGCCTGGTCCACGTCGACTTCGACACACAGGCTCGAACCCCCAAAGACTCCTTCTACTGGTTGCGTTCATTGGCCAAGGCGCGGAACCACCAAAGCTCACTCTTCCGGTAGCGTCACCTGCCCAGGCATGAAAAAGAACCCCACCGCCGGAGCGATGGGGTTCTTTTCAGGTAACTACCGGTAAATCCGGAAGATCACCGACCTTCAAGCAAGAAACTACTTGATGATCTTGGTGACACGTCCCGAACCAACGGTGCGGCCGCCTTCGCGGATAGCGAAGCCGAGGCCCTCTTCCATAGCGATCGGCTGGATGAGCGCAACGGTCATCTCAGTGTTGTCGCCAGGCATAACCATTTCCGTGCCTTCCGGCAGGGTGATAACGCCGGTTACGTCCGTGGTACGGAAGTAGAACTGCGGGCGGTAGTTGGAGTAGAACGGGTTGTGACGTCCGCCTTCGTCCTTGGACAGGATGTAGACGTTAGCCTCGAAGTCGGTGTGCGGGGTGATGGAACCCGGCTTGACGACAACCTGGCCACGCTCGACGTCGTCGCGCTTCAGACCGCGGAGCAGGAGGCCACAGTTCTCGCCGGCCCATGCTTCGTCGAGCTGCTTGTGGAACATCTCGATACCGGTAACCGTGGTCTTCTGGACCGGGCGGATGCCGACGATCTCGACCTCGGAGTTGATGGCGAGGGTTCCACGCTCGGCGCGGCCCGTTACAACGGTGCCACGGCCGGTGATGGTGAAGACGTCTTCGATCGGCATCAGGAACGGCTTGTCGCGGTCACGTACGGGGTCCGGAACGGACTCGTCGACAGCTGCCATCAGGTCCTGGACGGACTTGACCCAAACCGGGTCGCCTTCCAGAGCCTTCAGACCGGAAACGCGAACAACCGGAGCCTCATCGCCATCGAAGCCCTGCGAGCTAAGGAGCTCACGAACTTCCATTTCGACGAGGTCGAGGAGTTCTTCGTCATCAACCATGTCGGACTTGTTCAGCGCGACCAGCAGGTAGGGAACGCCAACCTGGCGGGCGAGCAGAACGTGCTCACGGGTCTGAGCCATCGGACCATCGGTTGCAGCAACCACGAGGATTGCGCCGTCCATCTGGGCAGCACCGGTGATCATGTTCTTGATGTAGTCAGCGTGACCCGGGGCGTCTACGTGTGCGTAGTGGCGCTTCTCGGTCTGGTACTCCACGTGGGAGATGTTGATGGTAATACCGCGCTGGCGCTCTTCCGGAGCCGAGTCGATCGACGCGAAGTCGCGCTGCTCGTTGATGTCCGGGTACTGGTCGTACAGCACCTTGGAAATGGCGGCAGTCAGCGTCGTCTTACCGTGGTCAACGTGACCAATGGTGCCGATGTTGACGTGCGGCTTAGTCCGCTCGAACTTTGCCTTTGCCACAGGTTCCTCCTAGAACGATTTCAAGTGAAGTGCTCCTCGGCCGCGCTTTTCGCGGCAGAAACTTTAGCAAGTCTACTTGGGGGCTTGGTTTTGATGAAATTGCAGATTCAGGAACCAATCTTAGTTCCTAGAGCCTGTTCGCGCACGAGGCGGGTTGCGGCTCTCGTCACAACCCGGCCTCGCGAGCTGAGATGCCTTCCCGGGACCGGAATTGCATCGGTTACCGGGAGATTACTCGCCGCGGGTCTTCTGGATGATCTCGTCGGCTACTGCCTTGGGGACCTCAGCGTAGCTGTTGAACGTCATCGAGTACACGGCACGACCCTGGGTCTTGGACCGAAGGTCACCGATGTAGCCGAACATGCCGGACAGCGGAACGTGTGCACGGATAACCTTCACACCTGCTGCGTCCTCCATGGACTGCATCTGGCCACGACGGGCGTTCAGGTCACCGATAACATCACCCATGTATTCCTCAGGGGTGCGGACCTCAACATCCATCAGCGGTTCAAGCAGAACAGGGTTCGCCTTGCGTGCAGCTTCCTTGAAAGCCATACGGCCGGCGATCTTGAACGCCATTTCCGAGGAGTCAACATCGTGGGACGCGCCATCAATCAGCGTGGCCTTGATGCCGACAACCGGGTAGCCAGCCAAGACGCCGTCGTTCAGCGCATCCTGGATACCGGCGTCGACGGAAGGAATGTATTCGCGCGGAACGCGGCCACCAGTGACCTTGTTCACGAACTCGTACATTTCGCCGTCGCTGGTGTCCATCGGCTCGATCGCGATCTGGATCTTAGCGAACTGACCCGAACCACCGGTCTGCTTCTTGTGTGTGTAGTCAAGACGCTCAACAGTGCGCTTGATCGTTTCGCGGTAAGCAACCTGCGGCTTGCCAACGTTTGCCTCGACCTTGAATTCGCGGCGCATGCGGTCCACCAGGATGTCCAAGTGGAGCTCGCCCATGCCGGCGATGATGGTCTGGCCGGTGTCTTCGTTGAGGGAGACCTGGAAGGTCGGGTCCTCAGCGGAGAGCTTCTGGATGGCCGTGGAGAGCTTTTCCTGGTCACCCTTGGTGTTGGGCTCGATGGCAACGGAGATAACCGGTGCCGGGAAGCTCATCGATTCAAGGACGATCTGGTTGTTGGCATCGCACAGGGTGTCACCCGTGGTGGTGTCCTTCAGGCCGATAGCTGCGTAGATGTGGCCAGCGGTAGCGCCCTCGACGGGCATTTCCTTGTTGGCGTGCATCTGGAACAGCTTGCCGATGCGTTCCTTCTTGCCCTTGGTGGAGTTGACCACCTGGGCGCCGGCTTCGACGTGACCGGAGTACACGCGGATGAAGGTCAGCTGACCGAAGAACGGGTGTGCCGCGATCTTGAAGGCGAGGGCGGAGAAGGGCTCGTCGGCCGAAGGCTTACGAGTCAGTTCCTTCTCTTCGTCGCGGGGATCGTGACCGATCATCGGCGGGACGTCCAGCGGGTTCGGCAGGAAGTCGACGACGGCGTCCAGCATCGGCTGTACGCCACGGTTCTTGAAGGCAGAGCCACAGAAGACCGGGTAGAGCTCAGAGTTGATGGTCATCTTGCGGATGCCGGCTTTGATCTCTTCGAGTGTGAGTTCTTCACCTTCGAGGTACTTCTCCATGAGTTCTTCGGAAGATTCGGCCACAGTCTCAACGAGCTGCGCGCGGTACTCTTCGGCCTTGGCCTGGAGGTCCGCAGGAATTTCCTGCACTTCGTATGAAGCACCCATGGTGACGTCACCCTTAGCATCGCCAGGCCAAACCAGGGCGCGCATTTCAAGGAGGTCCACAACACCGACGAAGTCGTTCTCAGCGCCGATGGGCAGCTGCATAACGAGCGGCTTGGCACCAAGGCGGGAGATGATCGTGTCTACGGTGAAGTAGAAGTCAGCACCCAGCTTGTCCATCTTGTTGACGAAGCAGATGCGGGGCACGTTGTACTTGTCAGCCTGGCGCCAAACAGTCTCGGACTGCGGCTCCACGCCTTCCTTGCCGTCGAACACCGCAACGGCACCGTCAAGGACGCGCAAGGAGCGCTCAACCTCAACAGTGAAGTCCACGTGGCCCGGGGTGTCGATGATGTTGATCTGGTTCTTGTCCCAGAAGCAGGTCACGGCGGCAGACGTGATGGTGATGCCGCGTTCCTTTTCCTGTTCCATCCAGTCGGTGGTCGAAGCGCCGTCGTGCGTTTCGCCGATTTTGTGGTTCACACCCGTGTAGAACAGGATGCGCTCGGTAGTGGTGGTCTTGCCGGCATCGATGTGGGCCATGATGCCGATGTTGCGGACCTTGTTGAGGTCGGTAAGCACGTCCTGTGCCACGGGGTCTCCCTTTCGGATGGACTACACGTTCGCCGCCGGCTCAGTGAGCCGGCGGCGTCCGGAAAGTTTTTACCAGCGGTAGTGTGCGAAGGCCTTGTTGGACTCGGCCATCTTGTGGGTGTCTTCGCGACGCTTCACAGCGGCACCAAGACCATTGGAGGCATCCAGGATTTCGTTCTGGAGACGCTCGGTCATGGTCTTCTCCCGGCGAGCCTTGGAGTAGCCCACGAGCCAACGCAGGGCGAGGGCGGTGGAGCGACCCGGCTTGACCTCAACCGGAACCTGGTAGGTTGCGCCACCGACGCGGCGTGAACGCACCTCGAGGGAAGGCTTGACGTTGTCCATGGCCTTCTTGAGGGCGGCAACGGGGTCGCCGCCGGACTTGGCACGAGCACCTTCGAGGGCACCGTAAACGATGCGCTCAGCGGTGGACTTCTTGCCGTCAACCAGAACCTTGTTGATCAGCTGCGTGACCAACGGGGAGCCGTAAACGGGATCGGAAACTAGCGGCCGCTTCGGGGCCGGACCCTTGCGAGGCATATTACTTCTTCTCCATCTTTGCGCCGTAACGGCTACGGGCCTGCTTGCGGTTCTTGACACCCTGGGTGTCGAGCGCGCCGCGGACGATCTTGTAGCGGACACCCGGAAGGTCCTTCACACGACCACCACGGACGAGCACGATGGAGTGCTCCTGGAGGTTGTGGCCAACGCCGGGGATGTAAGCGGTAACTTCCACGCCACCGTTGAGGCGCACACGTGCCACCTTACGCAGAGCCGAGTTCGGCTTCTTGGGGGTGGTGGTGTAAACGCGGGTGCAAACACCGCGGCGCATCGGGCTGCCCTTCAGCGCGGGAGCCTTGGTCTTGGAGACCTTCGGCGTGCGGCCCTTGCGGACCAGCTGGTTAATCGTAGGCACTTTCGTGTTCTCCGTTGTTTGATCTCTGCCCCCACACACAGGCGCCAGCCGGTGTGAACGTGGGAACTTTGGCGTTGCTCATGCGGCCGGCCGAAACTCCGGTAGGCGTGCAAAAGTGCGGCATTCGTTGCGCATGTTGCCCGCAACCCGGAAACAGACTCCACCCAGCACCATGAGAACAAAACCAAAATGATGCTGCGGCGGCCTTCATCCACTGCCACACAGAACAATTAACAAAAGTCTAGCACGGCTTGCTCCGGCGCCTTAATCGGGTGTATAGGAGTTCGACGGCGGCACGCGCCTCCCCTGACGGGCCAGGCCCGCACTTAATGGGTCAGGCCCCGCACTCTGAAAGTGCGGGGCCTGACCTTCAATCGCTAACTACTGCCGACTAATTTCAGCGGAAGTCGTTGCCGAGATCGTAGTCATCCAACGGGATGGCGTGGAACTCAGGAGCACCGTCTCCCCCGAGGGCGTCATAGGAGAAGTCGGTGAAAGCGCTGGGGCCCGTGAACAGGCTGGCCTTTGCTTCTTCCGTCGGCTCCACAGTGACCTCGGTGTAACGGGGCAAGCCCGTTCCGGCCGGGATGAGCTTACCGATGATGACGTTTTCCTTGAGGCCGAGCAAGGGATCGCTCTTGCCTTCCATGGCCGCCTGCGTCAGGACGCGGGTGGTCTCCTGGAAGGAAGCCGCCGACAGCCAGGACTCGGTAGCCAAGGAAGCCTTGGTGATACCCATGAGCTCCGGGCGACCGGAAGCCGGTGCCTTGCCCTCGGACACTACGCGACGGTTCTCATCTTCGAAGCGTGAGCGCTCTGCCAGCTCGCCGGGGAGCAGGTCGGAGTCGCCGGATTCGATGACGGTTACCCGACGCAGCATCTGGCGGACGATAACCTCGACGTGCTTGTCGTGGATACCAATACCCTGGCTGCGGTAAACGCCCTGCACTTCGTCCACGAGGAACTTCTGTGCAGCACGCGGACCCATGATGCGCAGAACCTGCTTCGGGTCCACAGGACCGTTTATCAGCTTCTGGCCGACGCTGACGTGATCGCCATCCTCGATGAGGAGACGTGAACGGCGCAGCACCGGGTAGGCAATCTCTTCGGAGCCATCGTCCGGAGTGATGACCAACCGCATCTGACGCTCGGACTCTTCGATGGTGATACGACCGGCTGCTTCAGCAATCGGGGCAACACCCTTGGGAGTACGGGCTTCGAAGAGCTCCTGGATACGGGGCAGACCCTGGGTGATGTCATCGCCACCACCGGCAGAGACAGCACCACCGGTGTGGAACGTACGCATGGTCAGCTGGGTACCGGGCTCACCGATGGACTGTGCGGCGATGATGCCCACGGCCTCACCGATGTCCACGGTCTTACCCGTCGCCAATGAACGGCCGTAGCACAGGGCACACGTACCGACCTTGGACTCACAAGTGAGCACCGAACGGACCTTGACCTCAGTGATGCCCGCGGCCAGCAGCTGGTCGATGACGACGTCGCCGCAGTCGGTTCCGCCTGCTGCCAGGACATTGCCCTGGGCATCGACGACGTCGACAGCCAGCGTACGTGCGTAGGCGCTGTTCTCGACGTTCTCGTCCAGGACGAGCTCACCGTTGGAGTCCGGCACGGCGATCGGGGTAACCAAGCCGCGCTCGGTACCGCAGTCCTCTTCACGGACGATGACGTCCTGTGAAACGTCCACCAAACGACGGGTCAGGTAACCCGAGTTGGCGGTACGCAGTGCGGTATCGGCAAGACCCTTACGGGCACCGTGCGTAGCGATGAAGTATTCCAGCACCGACAGGCCCTCACGGTAAGAGGACTTGATGGGGCGCGGGATGATCTCACCCTTCGGGTTGGCCACAAGACCACGGATACCCGCAATCTGGCGAACCTGCATCCAGTTACCACGTGCACCGGAGGACACCATGCGGTTGATGGTGTTCATCGGAGACAGGCTGTCGCGCATTGCCTGGGCGATCTCGTTGGTTGCCTTGTTCCAGATTTCGATCAGTTCCTGGCGACGCTCGTCGTCGTCGATCAGGCCCTTGTCGTACTGGCCCTGGATCTTGGCAGCCATGTTCTCGTACCCGGCCAGGATGGCAGGCTTGTCCTTGGGAACCTCGATGTCCGAGATAGCAACGGTGACTCCCGAGCGGGTTGCCCAGTAGAAACCGGCATCCTTCAGGTTGTCCAGCGTTGCAGCCGTAACCACCTTCGGGTAGCGCTCCGCGAGGTCGTTGACGATCCGGGACAGTTCGCCCTTGTCGGCAACAGCCTCAACCCAGGGGTAGTCCTCGGGCAGCGTCTGGTTGAAGATGACCTGGCCCAAGGAGGTCTGGACAAGCGCCGGCTGACCGGGCTCCCAGCCTTCCGGAGCTTCCCAACCCGCGTACGGCACGAAGTCGTCGAGACGGATCTTGACCTGGGAGTTCAGGTGCAGGTCACGGGCGTCGTACGCCATGATCGCTTCCGAAACCGAGGAGAAGATACGGCCCTCGCCGGCAGAACCGACGCGCTTGGTGGTCAGGTGGTACAGGCCGATGATCATATCCTGCGAAGGAAGGGTCACCGGGCGGCCATCGGACGGCTTCAGGATGTTGTTCGAGGACAGCATCAGGATGCGGGCTTCTGCCTGGGCTTCCGGGCTCAGCGGCAGGTGGACTGCCATCTGGTCGCCGTCGAAGTCAGCGTTGAAGGCGCCACAAACCAGCGGGTGAAGCTGGATTGCCTTGCCTTCCACAAGCTGGGGTTCGAAGGCCTGGATGCCGAGGCGGTGCAGGGTAGGTGCACGGTTGAGCAGCACCGGGTGTTCGGTGATGATCTCTTCGAGCACGTCCCAAACCTGCGGACGGTAACGCTCCACCATGCGCTTGGCCGACTTGATGTTCTGGGCGTGGTTGAGGTCAACCAAGCGCTTCATCACGAACGGCTTGAAGAGCTCCAAGGCCATCTGCTTCGGCAGGCCACACTGGTGCAGCTTCAACTGCGGGCCGACGACGATGACCGAACGGCCGGAGTAGTCAACGCGCTTGCCGAGGAGGTTCTGGCGGAATCGTCCCTGCTTGCCCTTGAGCATGTCGCTCAGGGACTTCAGCGGACGGTTGCCCGGACCCGTGACCGGACGGCCACGACGACCGTTGTCAAAGAGGCTGTCAACAGCTTCCTGAAGCATGCGCTTCTCGTTGTTGACGATGATCTCCGGAGCACCCAGGTCAAGCAAACGCTTGAGTCGGTTGTTGCGGTTGATCACGCGACGGTAGAGGTCGTTGAGGTCGGAGGTCGCGAAGCGGCCACCATCCAACTGGACCATGGGGCGCAGTTCCGGCGGGATCACCGGGACGGCGTCAAGTACCATGCCGAGCGGGCTGTTGTTGGTGGTCAGGAATGCGTTGACAACCTTCAGGCGCTTCAGGGCGCGGGTCTTGCGCTGGCCCTTGCCGTTCTGGATGGTGTCGCGCAGTGACTCAGCCTCAGCCTGCATGTCGAAGGTCTCAAGACGCTTCTTGATGGCCTCGGCACCCATGGAGCCCTCGAAGTACAGACCGTAACGGTCGCGCAGTTCGCGGTAGAGACCTTCGTCGCCCTCGAGGTCAGCGACCTTGAGGTTCTTGAAACGGTCCCAGACCTGCTCAAGGCGCTCGATATCGGCGTCGGCACGCTTGCGGACGTTCGCCATCTGGCGGTCGGCCGAGTCGCGGGCCTTCTTCTTGTCGGCAGCCTTGGCACCTTCACCTTCAAGACGGGCAAGCTCGTCTTCAAGGTCACGGGCGATCGTGGCGATGTCGCTGTCGCGGTTGTCCACCATCTGCTTCTTCTCGAGGTCGTGCTCAACCTGGAGGTTCGGCAGTTCGGCGTGACGTGCTTCGGTGTCAACGCTGGTGATCATGTAGGCAGCGAAGTAAATGACCTTCTCAAGGTCCTTCGGTGCCAGGTCCAACAGGTAGCCCAAGCGCGAAGGAACGCCCTTGAAGTACCAGATGTGGGTTACGGGCGCAGCCAGTTCGATGTGGCCCATCCGCTCACGGCGTACCTTGGCGCGGGTAACTTCAACGCCACAACGCTCGCAGATGATGCCCTTGAAGCGGACGCGCTTGTACTTACCGCAGTAGCATTCCCAGTCCCGCGACGGGCCGAAGATCTTCTCGCAGAAGAGGCCGTCCTTCTCGGGCTTGAGCGTGCGGTAGTTGATGGTTTCCGGCTTCTTGACCTCGCCGTAAGACCAGCCGCGGATGTCTTCCGCGGTGGCAAGGCCGATCTGCATGAGGCCGAAGGAGGATTCGCTGGACATATGGTCCCTGTTCTCTCTTGTTCTCTAAATTCTGAAGTCTTGGTTACGGGAAGAGGGAGCTGTTCCGTCGGGCAGTGCTGAACGACTGCCCGACGGAATAGCTGCTAAACCTCTTCTACGGAACTGGGCTCTGCACGAGACAGATCGATGCCCAGTTCTTCCGCAGCCGTGAAGACTGCGTCATCAGAGTCACGCATTTCGATCGTGGTTCCGTCGGTGGAAAGAACTTCCACGTTCAGGCACAACGACTGCATTTCCTTGATCAAGACCTTGAAGGACTCGGGAACGCCAGGCTCAGGGATGTTCTCGCCCTTGACGATGGCTTCGTAGACCTTCACACGACCATGGATGTCATCAGACTTGATCGTGAGGAGTTCCTGAAGCGTGTAAGCGGCACCGTAAGCTTCGAGCGCCCACACTTCCATTTCACCGAAGCGCTGGCCACCGAACTGAGCCTTACCACCCAGCGGCTGCTGCGTGATCATGGAGTACGGGCCGGTGGAGCGCGCGTGGATCTTGTCGTCCACCAAGTGGTGGAGCTTCAGGATGTACATGTAACCGACGGAGATCGGGTCCGGGAACGGCTCGCCGGAGCGGCCGTCGAACAGACGGGTCTTGCCGGAGGAATCGATCAGGCGGTCGCCGTCGCGAGTGACGTTGGTGGAGTCGAGCAGGCCGGTGATTTCTTCTTCACGGGCGCCATCGAACACCGGGGTGGCAACGGTGGTCTGGCCGGTTTCACGGGGCAGGTTGGGCAGGTTCTTGACCCACTCCGGCTCGCCTTCGATCTTCCAACCGGTCTTGGCAACCCAACCGAGGTGGGTTTCCAAGACCTGGCCAACGTTCATTCGACCCGGAACACCAAGCGGGTTCAGGACGATGTCCACCGGGGTACCGTCTGCAAGGAAGGGCATGTCCTCGATCGGAAGGATCTTGGAAATAACACCCTTGTTGCCGTGGCGGCCGGCGAGCTTGTCGCCGTCGGTGATCTTACGCTTGGCTGCAACGTAGACGCGGACCAGCTGGTTCACGCCCGGGGGCAGTTCGTCGTCATTGTCGCGGTCGAAGACGCGAACGCCGATGACCGTGCCGGACTCACCGTGGGGAACCTTCAACGAGGTGTCGCGCACTTCGCGGGACTTCTCACCGAAGATTGCACGGAGGAGACGCTCTTCCGGGGTGAGTTCGGTTTCACCCTTGGGGGTGACCTTACCCACCAGGATGTCGCCTGCTTCAACCTCTGCACCGATGTGGATGATGCCGCGTTCGTCCAAGCCCGCCAGGACTTCCTCGGACACGTTGGGGATGTCACGGGTGATTTCCTCGGCACCAAGCTTGGTGTCGCGGGCATCAATTTCGTGCTCCTCGATGTGGATGGAGGAAAGGACGTCCTCAGCAACTATGCGCTGGGACAGGATGATGGCGTCCTCGAAGTTGTGGCCTTCCCATGACATGAATGCCACGAGCAGGTTCTTACCGAGGGCAAGCTCACCCTGGTCCGTTGCGGGACCGTCAGCGATGATGCCGCCAACTTCCAGGCGCTGGCCTTCGTTGACCAGGACGCGGTGGTTGTAGCAGTTGCCCTGGTTGGAGCGGGCGAACTTGTTGATGCGGTAGTTGGTCTCCGTGCCGTCGTCATTGATCATGACAACGAGCTCGGCGGAAACCTCGGTGACCACACCGGCCTTCTTCGCTATGACAACGTCACCGGCGTCGACGGCGGCTGCGCGCTCCATGCCGGTGCCCACGAAAGGAGCCTCGGAACGGACCAGCGGCACGGCCTGGCGCTGCATGTTGGCACCCATGAGTGCGCGGTTTGCATCGTCATGCTCAAGGAACGGAATAAGCGCCGTTGCCACGGACACCATCTGGCGCGGGGAAACGTCCATGAACTGGACCTCGCCTGCGGGAACCAGGACGGGCTCGCCTCCACCACCGCGGGCACGGACAAGGACGGTCTCTTCCGAGAACTTCTTGTCAGCATCCAAGGGAGCGTTGGCCTGTGCGATCAAAACTTCAGCTTCGTCGTCGGCGGTCAGGTACTGGACCTCGTCCGAGACAACGCCTTCGGACACCAAACGGTACGGCGTCTCAATGAAACCGAACGGGTTGATGCGACCGTAGGAAGCCAGCGAACCAATCAGGCCGATGTTCGGGCCTTCAGGGGTTTCGATGGGGCACATACGTCCGTAGTGGGACGGGTGAACGTCTCGAACTTCCATGCCGGCACGGTCACGGGACAGACCACCCGGGCCAAGTGCCGACAGACGGCGCTTGTGGGTCAAACCCGACAGCGGGTTGTTCTGGTCCATGAACTGCGACAGCTGCGAAGTTCCGAAGAACTCCTTGATGGCTGCCACGACGGGACGGATGTTGATCAGCGTCTGCGGCGTGATGGCCTCGACGTCCTGCGTGGTCATGCGTTCGCGGACGACGCGCTCCATGCGGGAAAGACCGGTGCGGACCTGGTTCTCGATCAGCTCGCCAACGGCGCGGATGCGACGGTTGCCGAAGTGGTCGATGTCATCGATCTCGACGCGGAGCTCGTGGTCCTGGCCGTCCCGCTTGCCCATGAGGGTCTTCTCGCCGGCGTGAAGCGCAACGAGGAACTTGATCATGGCAACGATGTCTTCAACATGCAGGACCGAAGCTTCCTTGTCACCAAGGGAGCGATCGATACCAAGCTTGCGGTTGATCTTGTAGCGGCCGACCTTGGCCAGATCGTAGCGCTTGGCGTTGAAGTACAGGTTGTCCAGCAGGGACTGGGCAGCCTCGACTGTGGGCGGCTCGCCCGGGCGCAGCTTGCGGTAGATGTCCAGGAGGGCGTCTTCACGGGTCTCGGTGGCGTCCTTCTCCAGCGTTGCGCGCATGGAGTCGTACTGGCCGAACTCTTCCAGGATCTGGCCTTCGGTCCAACCGAGGGCCTTCAGCAGGACCGTCACCGACTGCTTGCGCTTGCGGTCGAGGCGAACGCCGACCTGGTCGCGCTTGTCGATTTCGAGTTCGAACCATGCGCCACGGGACGGGATGATCTTCGCAGTGAAGATGTCCTTGTCACTGGTCTTGTCCGCGGTGCGCTCAAAGTACGCGCCCGGCGAGCGGACCAGCTGGGAGACGACGACACGCTCGGTGCCGTTGACAACGAACGTTCCCTTTTCGGTCATCAGCGGGAAGTCGCCCATGAACACGGTCTGCTGCTTGATTTCGCCCGTGTTGTTGTTCATGAACTCGGCCTTGACGTACAAGGGTGCCGAGTACGTGGCATCACGGTCTTTGCATTCGGCCATGGTGTACTTCGGGTCAGCGAACTCCGGCTCGGAGAAGCTCAAGGACATAGTGCCCTGGAAGTCCTCGATGGGGGAGATCTCTTCGAAGATATCGGCAAGTCCGGAGGTGGTGGCGACGCTGAGGTCGCCCTCCTCGACAGCCTTTGCTACCCGCGCCTGCCAGCGTTCGTTTCCGACAAGCCAGTCAAAGCTGTCAGTCTGCAGGGCGAGAAGATTCGGAACATCCAAAGGTTCGTGAATCTTTGCAAATGAGAGGCGGCGGGTGGCACCATCGGTGCTTGCCGTGTTAGCGGTTTCGTTATTAGAGGTGCTCGAGGCGACCAAGAGGGATCCTTCCACAGACCTTCAGGCGTTTTCAGATCTCCCCCGTTTGCATCCGGCAGAATGCTCCGCAGGACACTTATTCCGGTTCCGCTATATGACCCGGACCCAGGCTGCCCGCTAAAGTGCACGTTAGGAACGGCACGTCAATGGCGCAGCTGAGAGGTAAAGCCCACCGCTATATGAAGGCTGAAGGTTAACAGGGAAGACGCAAATATCTACAATACGGCAAAGCAGCCTTCCTGTCTACCCCAGATCGCTTGGGAATGCAAGCACCAATCCTGCTGTCCGGCATGGTTCCAATCTTGAGAATCCGGGTACCTATGAACCGGGCAGTCGGGAATCCAAGGCACAGTACTCCCGTTGTAGTTGAAGGGTGCTGAACTGGTAGCGCACACCCCGCGATAACCTTGCTACACATTGCAACCGGAAGAGAGATCATGACCACCTCCGCTGACGACAACGATGTTGTCATCCTTGCCGCTTCCCGCACCCCACAGGGTCGGCTCAACGGGCAACTCGCGTCCTTCACCGCCGTCGATCTCGGCGCCCATGCCATCGCCGCGGCGCTCGAGTCCAGCGGCGTCAAGGCCGAACAGGTTGACGCCGTCATCATGGGGCAGGTGCTGCAGGCCGGAGCCGGTCAAAACCCGGCCCGGCAGAGCGCGATCGCCGCTGGCTTGGGTTGGAACATCCCTGCTGTCACCATCAACAAGGTCTGCCTGTCCGGCCTGACCGCCGTGATTGACGCAGCGCGGATGATTCGCGGCGGCGATGCAACTGTGGTGGTGGCCGGCGGACAGGAATCCATGACCCGGGCTCCGCATCTCCTGCCCGGATCCCGGCAGGGTTGGACCTACGGCTCCATCCAAGCCCTGGACGTCGCCGCCCACGACGGGCTTACCGATGCCTTCGACGGGCAGTCGATGGGGCTGTCCACGGAATCCAAGAACGTCACCCTGGGGATTGACCGCGCTTCCCAGGACCACGTGGCGGCTGCGTCCCATCAGCGCGCCGCAGCTGCGATCGCGGACGGAACTTTCGACGTCGAAATTGCTCCCGTCAGCGTCAAGCAGCGCAAGGGTGACGCGCTGGTCCTCGCAACTGACGAGGGAGTCCGGCCGAACACAACGGTAGAAACACTGGCACCGCTGAAGGCGGCCTTCGCGACGGACGGCACCATCACTGCGGGCAACTCCTCTCCCCTGTCCGACGGCGCCTCCGCCCTGGTGCTCACGAGTCGCCGTTTCGCGGAGGACAACGGTTTGGGCTACTTGGCCGTCGTCGGCAAACCGGGGCAGGTTGCGGGCCCGGACAACTCCCTGCACTCCCAACCCTCCAACGCCATTGCCCAAGCGTTGAAGAAGGCCGGTTGGACCGCGGAAGACTTGGATTTCATCGAAATCAACGAGGCCTTCGGCTCCGTTGCCGTCCAGTCGTTGAAGGACCTCAACTACCCGCTGGAGAAATGCAACATCCACGGTGGGGCCATTGCCTTGGGCCACCCCATTGGTGCGTCCGGCGCGCGACTGGCCCTCCACGCTGCGCACGAACTCAAACGCAGGGGTTCCGGCAAAGCTGCTGTGTCCCTATGTGGTGGCGGGGGCCAAGGCGAAGCTCTCCTCCTCTACCGCGACTAAGGGGCACCGTATTTATGGGCCACACCGTGGAGGACATGAACGACGGCGGACAGAGGTTCCTCGCTGACGCCGCAGCGCGCGGGCTGGACGTCGACGTCGTCGAGCGTCCGGCTGCCAACAGCTTGGAAGAGGCGGCGGGCATCCTGGGCATCAGCCCGGCCGACATCGTGAAATCGTTGGTGGTGAAGCACCGCGACGGTAGCTTTCTGTTCGCGCTCATTCCGGGTGATCGGCAGATCTCGTGGCCAAAGTTGAGGGCCCTTGTGGGGGTCAACAAGCTCTCACTCCCCCATGCCGACGTCGCCCTGGCTGCCACGGGCTATGAACGCGGGACCATCACACCGTTGGGAAGCACCACCCGGTGGCCTGTCTACGCGGATGCCACCATCACGGGGCGCCGGATATCCATGGGGGCAGGCGCCCACGGCCGTAGCGCCTTCGTGGACGCAGACGCGCTCACCTCAGCGCTTGGGGCGATCGTGGCGGACATCAGCGAACCCAACTAGGGGTTTAACGCAGGAAGCCCCGCTCGGCGAACCGGGCGGGGCTTCCTGCGTAAGAGGTGTTACTTGAGGGTAACGGTGGCGCCAGCTTCTTCGAGCTGAGCCTTTGCCTTCTCTGCGGCTTCCTTGGTGGCGCCTTCGAGAACAGCCTTCGGTGCACTGTCAACCAGGTCCTTGGCTTCCTTGAGGCCGAGGGAGGTAATAGCGCGAACTTCCTTGATCACTGCGATCTTCTTTTCGCCAGCAGCTTCGAGAATGACGTCGAAGTCGGTCTTCTCTTCAACAGCTTCAGCAGCACCGGCAGCGGGGCCAGCAACTGCAACAGCAGCAGCGGTAACTTCGAAGGTCTCTTCGAAGAGCTTGACGAACTCGGAGAGCTCGATGATGGTCAGTTCCTTGAAAGCTTCAATGAGCTCTTCGTTGCTGAGCTTCGCCATGGTGGCGTCCTTCCATTAGTTGGCGCAGATCCGGCTAAGCCAGTCCATGCGCCAGAGTTTGATTGGGAGAGAACTTAGTTCTCTACGGGTGCAGCTTCAGCGGCTTCGGCCGGAGCCGCAACCTCTTCAGCAGCGGGCTCTTCAGCAGCCTCGGCGGCCGGAGCTTCTTCAGCGGCAGCCGCAGGTGCGCCGCCCTCTTCTTCAAGCTTGAGGCGCAGGGCGTCGATGATGCGTGCGGCAGCGGATGCGGGAGCCTTGAGGACACCGGCAACACGTGCAAGCTGCAGCTCGCGGGACTCAAGGGCTGCCAGCGCGGCAACACCTTCTGCGTCCAGTGCCTTGCCCTCGAAGTAACCGGTCTTGATAACCAGCTGCTTGTTGGCCTTGGCAAAGTCCGTCAGGCTCTTGGCAGCAGCAACAGCGTCACCCTTGATGAAGGCGATTGCAGTAGGGCCGGAAAGCTGCTCGTTGAATGCTTCAACTCCAGCTTCCTTGGCTGCAATGGCGCTCAGGGTGTTCTTGACGACCGAGAACTTGGTGTCCTGGCCGAGCGCAACACGCAGTTCCTTGAGCTGTGCAACAGTGAGCCCGCGGTATTCGGTCAGGACAGCCGCGTTCGATTCCTGGAAATCGGTGGTGATCTCTGCAACTGCGGAGACCTTGCTAGGCGTTGTCATAACCCTCCTTCCGGGGATAAAAGCCGGTCTTCCGGGTCCCCGCTCACGAGAGCAAAAACTAAAAACGCCCCGCGCAGATGCACGGGGCTTGGCTCAACACGCTCAATGCGTGGAGACTCGCTTCGTTCACCTGCGCCGGCCGCCCTATGTTCAGGGTCCTTCGTCAAGGAATTCACTTGGATCTCAGGGGCGTGGCTGCAGAGTTGAGCTGTGCTCGAAAGAGTGGATTCCCATCAACCGACGGTCTTTGGTACTTCAAGGCTACGGGAGACTGTCCGGCAAACCAAATCGACCCGGCACTACTCCGATGAGGACACCCTTGGTCCTCGGGCCGGGAACTCCTTTTGCCACAAGCCGGTGACACCCGCCGTCGTGAATCCCAACTGCTTGTTCACCGTCAGGAGGTACCGGTTTTCGGGGGCATTCCACGTGTAAATGACGCGAGCGTCCGGGAACTGCTCCGTAAGCCGTTCCATGTTGGATACCTTGATCAGCAATCCGAGCTTATTGCCCCGGTGTTCTTGCAGGACCAGGGTATCGTCCTGGAAGACAACGTCCTGGCGGTGCGCCAGCACGCTGATGGTGGTCAGCCCCACGATGCGCTCGGTGGCAAGATGCTCGACGGCGGTAACCACCGTGCGCCTGCCCTGCGCCAACGCAGCGTTTTCGGTTTCACGCAGCACTGCTGCGTCAAAGACCATGCCGGTTGCCAGCGCGGCTGCAGGCTCGTCCTCCCCGCCGTCATGGACTACCTCCCCGGCAGCGTTCTCCAGCACGGCTACTGCTTCAAGCCATTTCTCAGGGCACCTGTCGGTCCAGTGGTGGAGGGCGTACCGGCCCGAGTTGGCTTCTTCCGCTTCCCGCTGAAGTTCAGCCGCCAGCTTGGAATCAAGGGGTAACGCGCAGGAACTGAACTGTTCGATGTGTTGCAAGGTGTAGCCAGCACTCGTGGCGAAGTCCGCTTCCCTGCTGCTGACCGGAATGAATCCGGCGCCGCTCCCGGGTATCAGCTGATCCTCGGGCACCTCTGTCAGCGAGGTTGCCGGGTGGTTTGTGTCCACCAGGATCATGGTCCTGCCCTCGGCCAGCGCCAGTTCCTCTGCGGCTTCCAGGAGTTGGCGCCCCACGCCGCGCCCTTGGGCCTCAGGGAGGATGTCCAAGGTGAACTCGGCAAGATCCTGGTTGTCCGCCAAGGGAAAAGCGATGTCCACCGTGCCCACAATGACGCCGCCGATTTTCGCTACCAGGATCAGCTGCCGCTCGTACGGATCGGAAAATTCGAGCAGCTTTTCAAGTGGTGTGTAAGCGAGGTCATCGCTTCCCCAGGTCTGCATTCGGACCCGACGGCCCACTTCCACCGCATCCAGGAAATCAACGGCGTCAGGGCTGTCCAGGTTATCCGGGACCCACAATTGCTCGATGTGAACGGTCGGCGCGTCGTTTACAGTCATTCCAGCCGTTTCTGCCATGCGCCTTCAAACCCGGAAGGCTTGAATCCAAGGGCGATATTTATGGCCAGCATATGCTGGTTTTCGGTGGCGTTCCATGTCAAGACGGCTGTGGCGTGTGGCCACCGCTCTGCGGCCTGACGAAGATTCGCCACCTTGACGAGCATGCCCAGCCTGTGCCCGCGGTGTTCCGGAGCCACCAATGTGTCCTCTTGATAGAGCATGGCGGGTGTCTGGTCACGATGAGTCATGGCCGTGTACGCCGCCAACTCGCCCGTGGCATCATGCCGGGCAACAGCCACCACGGACCGGAGCCCGCTGGCGTCCCACGTTGCTTCCTCCTGCCGGACGCGGGCGGCATTCCATTGCTCGCCCTCCCAGCCCATGCCGGCGACAGGTACCTCCGTGCTCATGAGGCTTTTGAGTCGGGCGAACGCACCTATTAGCGCTTCCGGGCACGAGTCATGCCACGTCACAGTGCTGTAACCCGATGCGTGCCGCAACGCGTCCCACTCGACGTCCAGGCGGCGCTCGGCCGGGATGGGAAGGGAAAGGACGCTGCTGGTCTCCACTTGCTCCAAGGAATAACCGTGGTGGAGGGCAAAACACGTGGCTGCCCAAGACCGGGGGACGCCGCCAGAGCGGGATTTCGCCGCCAAAATATCGGAACCTGCCTCCACCGCCGCGATCGGCCCTCCGAAATACGCATCAAAAGAAACCCGGCCCCGGTGGTAGGCCGCTTGCTCCAGCACACCGAGGATCAACGAGCCTAAGCCGCGCCGCCGGTAACCTGGCCGGATGAGGACGTCCACACCCGCCGTCGTCGTATTCTCCGAGATCGGGAGCGTCAGCGTGCCGGCTCCCACGGGTACACCGTCAATGCGCGCCAGGTATACGTGCCGCTCCTCATAGTCGTTGCCCTGCCAGAACAGGACAGCTTCGGCCCAGGTGGGGCAGCGGTCCAGGTTTCCCCAGAGTTCCATCTCGTGGGACACCGTCAACTCGTGGAACGCGTGGAAGCCGGACGCTCCGGGCGTCGCGGGACTATCCGGCACCGGGATCCGCTGTACGGATACGCCGCCATTGACAGAAGAGTTCGACGTCGACACGCACCACAGCCTACGGCTGTGCGTCCGTTGGGGACAGCCAATGCAAGAAAAAGGACCGCCCGGCTATGCCGGACGGTCCTTTTATCAGAGCCAGTGCTCCCGATGCTTACGCCTCGACGAGAACCTTGGTGACGTTCGGGTCAACGGTGATGCCCGGGCCGAACGTGGTGGCAACGGTGGCCTTCTGGATGTAGCGGCCCTTGGAAGCGGACGGCTTCAAACGAAGCACCTCTTCCAGTGCAGCCGCGTAGTTCTCGGCCAACTTGTTGGCGTCGAAGGAAACCTTGCCGATGATGAAGTGCAGGTTCGAGTGCTTGTCGACGCGGAAGTCGATCTTGCCGCCCTTGATGTCGTTGACAGCCTTGGTGACATCCGGGGTAACCGTGCCGGTCTTCGGGTTCGGCATGAGGTTACGGGGGCCGAGGACCTTACCGAGGCGGCCAACCTTGCCCATGAGGTCAGGGGTTGCCACTGCGGCGTCGAAGTCGGTCCAGCCGCCGGCGATCTTTTCGATCAGGTCATCGGAACCAACGAAGTCGGCGCCGGCAGCGATTGCTGCTTCAGCCTTGTCGCCGGTTGCGAAAACGAGGACGCGGGCGGTCTTACCGGTGCCGTGCGGCAGGTTGACGGTGCCACGGACCATCTGGTCGGCCTTACGGGGGTCAACGCCCAAACGGAAAGCGACCTCAACGGTTGCGTCGAACTTGGAAGGGTTGGTTTCCTTCGCGAGGTTAATGGCCTCGACCGGGGCGTAGACCTTGTCTGCCTCGATCTTGGCTACGGCTGCCTCATATGCTTTGCTGCGCTTTGCCATGCTGCTGTTTCTCCTTGTGCAGTTGTGGTCTGCGGACCGCGCTGGGCCCTGCCACGGTCGTGGATCCGGCGTGGATCCTGACGACATTTCGATTTTTGGTGCCGGTTGCCCGGCGGGTTGAAAGCCATGGATGGCTTTCAAAGGCTGACTAGCCCTCTACGGTGATACCCATGGAGCGGGCGGTGCCGGCGATGATCAGGGCGGCGGCCTTGATGTCGTTGGCGTTGAGGTCTTCCATCTTGGTGGAAGCGATCTCTTCGACCTGGGCCTGGGTCAGCTTGGCAACCTTGACGGTGTGCGGGGTAGCCGAACCTTTGGCAACGCCTGCAGCCTTCTTGATGAGCTCTGCAGCCGGCGGGGTCTTGGTGATGAACGTGAAGGAACGGTCTTCGTAAACCGTGATTTCAACGGGGATAACGTTTCCGCGCTGGGATTCCGTTGCAGCGTTGTACGCCTTGCAGAATTCCATGATGTTGACACCGTGCTGGCCAAGCGCAGGACCGATCGGCGGAGCCGGGTTAGCGGCACCTGCCTGGATCTGCAGCTTGATGAGGCCGGTGACCTTCTTCTTGGGAGCCAATGTAGGGTCCTTCTCTCAATAGCTTCCTGGGGCACAGGAGCGCGTCCCAGGTTGGTGGCCGCCATGGCGAGGCGGCCGGCCGCTCCCGAACTGCTAAGCAGGCAGGACAGGAGCGAAATATGGAGTCAACTAGATCTTGGTGACCTGGTTGAATGCGAGCGTCACCGGTGTTTCGCGCTCGAAGATCGAGACCAGTACCACGAGGGTCTGGGATTCCGGCTTGATCTCGGAGATCGTTGCCGGCAGGGTCTCGAAGGGACCTTCCTTGACGATGACCGACTCGCCGACCTCGAAGTCGACGGCGACAGGAGCCTGGTTCTGCTTGTTGACCGGCTTGCCCTGCTCTGCCTGCTCTTCTTCGAAGACCGGGGCGAGCATGGAGAAGACCTCATCCAGACGCAGCGGAACGGGGTTGTGGGCGTTACCCACGAAGCCGGTGACACCGGGCGTGTGGCGCACCGCGCCCCAGGAAGCATCGGTCAGGTCCATGCGGACCAGGACGTAGCCGGGAATGCGGACGCGATTGATGACCTTGCGCTGAGCGTTCTTGATCTCAACGACTTCTTCCATGGGGACCTGGATTTCGAAGATGTAATCTTCCATGTCCAAGGTCTGGATGCGGGTCTCGAGGTTGGCCTTCACGCGGTTTTCGTAACCTGCGTAGGAGTGGATGACGTACCAGTCACCCTCCTGGCGGCGCAGCTTGGCTTTGAATTCATCGGCCGGGTCAGCCGGTGCGGCAGCAGCAGCGGCTTCCAGTGAACTGTCAGCAGTGTCCTCGTCACCGGCGTCGCCGACGGTGTCCTCGTCATCTGACTCGTTATCCGATTCGCCGTCGACGTCCGCCTCGAAGTCCTCTTCGGACGCGTCGACGTCGGCAGATTCGGGCGCAGCGGAATCAACCTCGGACTCTCCCGCGGCGTTAGCCGTGGCGTCGGCTGTGTCCTCAGTGGACGCACCCAGCTCAGTCTCAGTTACCTCGAGCTCCTGCTCAGACACTTGGTCTCCTGCTTCCTCATTGCCTAACATGCCTATTTAAATGGCTCAATTCCGCAAACCCTGCCTTACTCCGAACTGCGGAGATGAGGCACAGTTTGCGGACACGTCCGCCTAGTGGTCCTTGATGCCGGAACCACCGAAGACCCAGTTGACTCCGGTACCGAAGGCCAGATCCAATATTGTGACGACAACCATCATGATGACGACGAACACCAGCACCACGAGCGTGTAGTTGATCAGTTCCTTGCGGGTGGGTGCAACGACCTTCTTCAGCTCGCCGATGACCTGGCGTACGAAAAGTGCAATTCGGGCGAAGAGGCCGCGATCGGCCTTCTTGGCGGGACGGCCCTTTGAGCTGCTGGCAGCTGTTTCGGTCACCTGGTCCTCACTCACCTTGCAAAGTCGTTGACCCGACTCTGATCAGAGCCATGGTTGCTGCGCGTGTCCCGGCGTTTCCGCCGGAACACCTTGCGCAGGGCAGACAGGACTCGAACCTGCAACCTGCGGTTTTGGAGACCGCTGCGCTACCAATTGCGCCACTACCCTATGGATCGAATCCATGTTTCAGGCCGCACTTCAGCCTGTGATGCTTTTCAACACCGGTGAATCAGTCTACGCAAGAAATTCGCGATAGTCGAACCGACGCACTTCAGAGTTCCCGCACGTCGCTGGGCAAGTGTGAGCACGGGAATTGGTCACATTGTCCGGCAGGCACGCGAGAGCGCCGCAGAACAGCATAAGGTAGTTTACGTCGAATCCCATCATCCAGCCCACGAGCTGCCTGCGAAGAACGGTACATAGATGTCTGCCGGAACAACTACCGCCCGCATTTCACAGCGAATTTCCGCCATTGCCGAGTCCGCCACCCTTGCCGTTGATGCCAAGGCCAAAGCACTCAAGGCCGCGGGACGTCCCGTGATCGGTTTCGGGGCCGGTGAACCCGACTTCCCCACCCCGGATTACATCGTGCAGGCTGCCATTGAAGCGGCGGGCCAGCCCAAGTACCACCGGTACTCCCCCGCCGCCGGTCTCCCGGAGCTGAAGAAGGCCATCGCCGAAAAGACCTTCCGGGACTCGGGCTACCAGGTTGACCCGTCCCAGGTCCTGGTGACCAATGGCGGCAAGCAGGCGGTGTACAACACCTTCGCCACGCTGGTGGATCCGGGCGATGAAGTCATCATCCCGACGCCGTTCTGGACCACTTACCCTGAAGCCATCCGGTTGGCTGGCGGTGTACCGGTGGAGGTCTTCGCCGGCCCTGAGCAGGGATACCTGGTCACTGTTGAGCAGCTGGAGGCCGCAGTCACCGACAAGACCAAGATCCTGCTCTTCGTCTCGCCATCCAACCCCACCGGCGCCGTCTACAGCCCGGAGCAGACGGCGGAGATCGGCAAGTGGGCGGCGTCCAAGGGCCTGTGGGTTGTCACTGACGAAATCTATGAGCACTTGACGTACGACGACGTTGAGTTCACCTCGATCGCGACGGCGGCGCCGGAACTCGGTGACAAGGTAGTCATCCTCAACGGTGTTGCCAAAACCTATGCCATGACCGGCTGGCGGGTGGGCTGGATGATCGGCCCGGCCGACGTCATCAAGGCCGCCACCAACCTGCAATCGCACGCCACCTCCAACGTCTCGAACATCATGCAAGTTGCTGCCGCCGCTGCCCTCACCGGCCCGTTGACCGCCGTCGACGAGATGAAGGTTGCCTTCGACCGCCGTCGAAAAGCAATCGTCGCCGGACTTAACGAGATCGACGGTGTTGAATGCCCGACGCCGACAGGCGCCTTTTACGTCTACGCGGACGTGCGCGGCCTCCTGGGCAAGGAATTCGAGACCTCCAACGGCCCTGTCCGGCCGGCGACGTCGGCGGAACTTGCCGCACTCATCCTCGATGAGGTCGAAGTTGCCGTGGTACCGGGCGAAGCATTTGGTCCTTCCGGGTATGTACGGCTCTCCTACGCTTTGGGCGACGACGACCTCGCCGAAGGTGTCCGCCGAATCCAGGAATTCCTGGGCAAGGCGAAATAGGCCTCTGACCCTCCCCGGGCCTGGATCAGCCCCTGGGCAACCTCTTACGGTTGCCCAGGGGCTGATTTATTGGGAGGAGGGGTCAGGAAGCGGCGTCTGGGGCGTCTGGGCAACTAACGTCAGAGCAGGCGTCGCTCGGCTGCCCACTTTGTGAGCTCATGCCGGTTCGATAGCTGGAGCTTCCGGAGAACCGCCGACACGTGGGTCTCCACGGTCTTGATGGAGATGAAAAGTTCCTTCGCGACTTCCTTATAGCTGTATCCACGGGCGATCAGGCGCATGACTTCCAGTTCCCGGGCTGACAACTTATCCAGCTCGTCGTCGGCGATGTCTGCCGGCGCGGTCCCGAACGCATCCAGGACGAAACCCGCAAGGCGGGGCGAGAACACGGCGTCCCCGTCCGCAACCCGGATCACGGCGTCGGAAATTTCGGGCCCGGATATGGTCTTGGTGACATAGCCACGGGCGCCGGCCCGAATCACGGACACCACGTCCTCGGCGGCATCGGAGACGCTCAGCGCTAGGAAGCTGGTACTGCCCAGAAGCGCGGCCGAACCGGCAATGACTTCCCGCCCTCCGCCACCCAGGCCACCGGGAAGGTGAACGTCAAGAAGGACCACCTCCGGACGTGCTTCGGCGATCACAGCGAGGGCCTGTTCCACCGTCCCTGCCTCGCCCACGACGTCCATGCGCGCATCCAAGTCGGCCTTCAGTCCGGATCGGAAGATCGCATGGTCATCCACGATCACCACACGGACGCGCCGGTCCGCGCCACTGTCAGGGTTGTGCGTCATCGCGCTTCTCCATTCCGCCGTCGTCATTGCGCATTTCTCCGGGACCGGTGCCCAGCGGAGGCAGGGAGAGCCTGACTTCCGTGCCCTCGGAGCTACTGTTGATGACCGCAGAGCCGCCATGGCGTTTCATGCGGCCGATGATCGATTCCTTGATGCCAAGCCGATCATCAGGCACCGCGGCAAGGTCAAAGCCGGGACCCCTGTCCTTGATGAATACCTCTGTGTTTCCCGCTGCACTTTCCACGTACACCGACACCGTGCCACCACCGTGCCGGGCGGCGTTGAGCATGGCCTCCCGGGCTGCTTGGACCAAGGCCTCATGCCTTTCCGTCATTCCGGTATCGCCTACAGCGACAACGTCAACCGCCTGGCCGTGGGAGTCCTCCACCTCCGCTGCGACCGCCTTGAGCCGATCTGCCAGGAGGCCGGATTCCCTGGCCGCGTCGCTGAAGAGCCACGCCCGCAGTTCGCGTTCCTGCGCCCTTGCCAGCCGCACTACGTCCTGCTCGGAACCGGCGCGGCGTTGGATCAGGGCCAAGGTCTGCAGAACGGAATCATGCAGGTGCGCAGCGATCTCGGCACGCTCAGTCTCGCGAACACGGCCGGCGCGCTCGGTTTCCAAGTCCCGCCAAAACTTCAGTCCCCACGGCAGCAAAACCAAAGCGACGCCGCCAAGCACGGCAACCGAGGCGAGCAGTGCCAGCCAGGTCTGCTCCCATGATCCGGACCCGGACACCATCACCAGGACGCCAGCCACTACCAAGGCCAAGCCTGCCGCGAGGCGAACCCAGCCGCCGGCCTGATCCGCCTTGGTTTTGTCCACCAGGCCCGCCCGGCGGGTTTCATCCAACTGCATCCAGGCGATGGCGGCACCGCAAAGGATGGCCGCCACCGGGATCAACGTTCCCAGGGGGACGTCCACGCCGAACTGGCGTGCCATCAAGATGGCGGCAACCATCAGCAGCGCGAAACCCAGCAGGATTTCCTTGCCGTACTGGATCCGGCGCAACGTGAACAACGACGCACGGCTGCTGCCGCCCGTGGTGGGACCGTCGTCGGACCCTGCATGAAAGAGGCCTGGCCCGCCTGGCTGGCTACCGCTCCCAGGGTTTGCAGGGTTCGGCGCCTGGCTGACTGCCGGGGCAATGGGCGACGCCGGCCGGCGGGCGCTGCGTGTCGCGTTTTCATCCGCTGTGGGAACCACAGCCCACAGCCAGGCGTAAAAGACGATGCCGGCGCCGCCTGCGAACACCGCCAAGACCATCCCGAGGCGAACATATTTGAGGGGCCAGCCCAAATGGTCGGCGAGACCGCCGCACACGCCAGCGATGATCCGGTCACTGCTGCGGACCATCGGTGGGCGTTGGACAACGGTTCTCATGAACCAATCCAAGCACGGATCAGGGTGCCCCGGTTGGCTGTTCGGGGTTGACCGGGGGGCCTTTCAGGGATCGTTCAGGGTATCCCCTCATAGAGGCGCGCGCGTGCCGAACGGCAGGATGGAGTTATGAACGCGAACAGCACCGATCCAGAGGGCGCAGGGACGCCCGGAAGCACGGAAGTACCCGCGAACGGGGCGCCCAAGGACGCGCCCGGAACCGCCTCACAACAGAACTTCTTCGACTGGATTCGCGGCCAAGGGATCCGACGCGGACCGGATCGCTGGGTGGGCGGCGTCTCGAGTGGAATTGCACATCGACTCGGCATCGATCCCATGATCGTGCGGGGCATCTTCATCGTCCTGGCGCTCTTCGCCGGTGTCGGGGTTCTCCTCTACGGCTTGGCGTGGGCGCTCCTGCCCGAGCCCGATGGCCGAATCCACGTCCAGGAAGCCGGGAACGGGCACTGGACAACAGGTATGACAGGAGCCCTGGTCACATCGATCATTGGTTTGCCCAGCCTGGGCCGCGGCTTTTGGGGATGGGGCGGGAACGGCCTGGCCGGTCTGTTCTGGACGCTTCTGTGGATGGGCGCGATCGCATACCTGATCTACTTCCTTGTTCAACGCAACAGGTCTGTTCAGCGCAACAGGTTCGTTCAAGGCAACAGGTTCCAAGGTCAACGCAATGCAGCCCAGCAGGGCAACGCTTGGAACGCTGCTGCGCCGATGGCCGGGACGGGTTACGGTCAGCCCACGGACCCGGCCGGCGCCGCGGCCTACGGTGCCGTTCCCCCAGTGGGTGTTCCCCCGGTGGGTACTCCGCCAAAGCCCGGACGCGGCAAGCGGAGGGGCCCGGGTTCGGGCATAGTCGCCATATCGGCCGGCGCCGCCCTTGTGGTCGGCGGTACTTTGGAGGCGCTCGACGCCGGACACCTCCTGCAACTGGGCGCCTCGGTCAATGCTGTGGCCTGGGCTGCCGGGGCGGCGGTGTTGGGACTGGGCATCGTCGCGGCGGGGCTTCGCGGACGGAGCTCCGGTTTGTTGGGCCTACTTGCTGTGGTGGCCTTGGTTGCGGGCAGCGCATTTACCATGGCACCGCGCGGAGTGGACCGGTTCACCTTCCATGATGTCCATTGGACGCCGTCGAGCGTGGACGAGGCCCGCATGGGAGTCGATATCACTGGAGCCCAGGGTGTGGTGGACCTGAGCGGGCTGGTTCCGGGCTCACAATTACCCTCCGAAGTAGCCGTTCCTGTGAACGCCACGGCAAGCGACGTCACCGTGATCATTCCCGCCAATGTTCCGGTTCAGGTAACAGCGGACATGACGTTCGGCAACCTCAGCGAAAACGGCGGTGATCGTGGCGGCCAGCTCCACAATGACCGAACCGCGTACAACACCGACAAGTCAGGCCCCGCACTCGTTGTGGCGGTGGACGGCACGTTCAGCAACGTGACCATCAAGGAAGGCAAATGAAATGAGCACCAACAACCCGGAGTTCACCCCTCCAGAACATCCCGAGGACGGCGACGAGGCCCGCGAACCGAGGATCGGCACCGTTGTCTGGGGCTTGATCGTGGTGGTTCTCGCCGCCCTGATCTTCCTGACAGCACTTGGCTGGGTGGTCCTGAACGGAACGTACGTCCTGATCGGCCTGATGATCGGCGCAGGCATCGCATTGGTGCTCGGAGGGCTCCTTTCGGCACGGAGAAGCTCGCGCAAAGCCACTAACAACAGGTGACAAAGCAACCACAACAGGGAAGGCTGTAACTATGGACAAGTTCTTCAGCATCGTCAGGGGCTTTGGCCTGAAACGTGGACCCAAGCGCTGGCTGGCCGGTGTCTGCGGAGGAATCGCCGCCAAGCTCAACGTGGATGTCGCTTACGTGAGGGTTGCTTTCCTGCTCTTCTGCCTGCTGCCAGGGCCGGCGATCGCGGTCTACGTCCTGGGCTGGCTCATTCTGCCGGACCAGCGAAACAAAATCGTCCTCGAATCGTTCGTCAGCCAGCGCTTGCGCTAACTGCTGCCGGCCAACCACTGGGCCAACCATTGCCGGCCAGACGCGGGCTGGAAAGGGAGGTGCTCCACCCGCAGGTGGAGCACCTCCCTCGTTTCATGAAAGTTTCAGTGACAGCACAGCAGTGTTAACAAGTCATCATTTGTGTCGCACCCCACATGCCCGTCTACAATCATGGGGAGCTCAGCGTGGCGCTCTGCACGTATTCCTCCAAGCCATGAGTGAGCAAACATGAAAATTGGCATTCTGACCAGCGGCGGCGACTGCCCCGGCCTCAACGCAGTCATCCGCGGAGCAGTCCTCAAAGGCATCGCCATCCACGGACAGGAATTCGTCGGTTTCCGTGACGGCTGGCGCGGCGTGGTCGAAGGCGACATCATCGACATCCCCCGCACCATGGTCCGCGGAATCGCCAAACAAGGCGGCACCATCCTGGGCACCTCACGCACCAACCCCTTCGAAAACGGCGGCGGACCAGAAACCATCAAAGCCCACATGGACCGCCTCGGCATCGACGCGATCATCGCCATCGGCGGCGAAGGCACCCTCGCCGCCGCCAAACGACTCACCGACGCCGGCCTCAAAATCGTCGGCGTCCCCAAAACCGTGGACAACGACCTCGACGCCACCGACTACACCTTCGGCTTCGACACCGCCGTCCAAATCGCCACCGAAGCCATCGACCGGCTCCGCACCACCGGCGAATCACACCACCGCTGCATGATCGCCGAAGTCATGGGCCGACACGTCGGCTGGATCGCCCTCCACTCAGGCATGGCCTCCGGCGCCCACGCCATCCTGATCCCCGAACAAAAAGTCAGCATCGACCAAATCACCGAATGGGTCCAAGAAGCCCACGACCGCGGCCGCGCACCCCTGGTCGTCGTCGCCGAAGGCTTCGTCCCGGACCACATGGAATCCCCCCACTCCGAACGCGGCCTGGACACCTTCGGCCGCCCCCGCCTCGGCGGCATCGCCGACCAACTAGCCCCCGAAATCGAAGCCCGCACAGGCATCGAAACCCGCGCCACCATCCTCGGCCACATCCAACGCGGCGGCGTCCCCACCGCCTTCGACCGCGTCCTCGCCACCCGACTCGGCATGGCCGCCACCGACTCCGTCGTCGACGGCCGCTGGGGAACCATGGTCGCCCTCAAAGGCACCGACATCTCCCACGTCGGCTTCGAAGAAGCCCTCGGCAAACTCAAAACAGTCCCCCAACACCGCTACGACGAAGCGTCCGTCCTGTTCGGATAGTCGGGATGCATGTCGGATAGGCTGAATTTATGTCCGATAGGCTGAATTCATGACCCTGGAGTCCACGTCCGCTGCCATTATCCAGTTGGCGTGGGCTCGCCATTTAGGGCTCGACGACGACGCTTTCGCCGGCGGACTCACGGGACGGAACTCCGACCCGAGCGATCCTTCAGGACGCATCACGCGGATAGACGACTCGGCACGCGCCCTGGTCTTTCTGCGATTGTTCGGTGCTTCGGCACTGGTAGGACCGCAATGGGCACTGGATGCCGCGGCCGACGTGCCCGATACCGAACTTGCCCAGCATGTGACGCTCTTGACCTTGACCCGGTCACATGGTGGGCACGGGCTGGGGTCCTCAGCCTTGTTCTTCGCAGACGACCTGCCACTTCGGCAACCGGCCGCGGAACTCACTGTCTCCCGGGGAAATCCCGAGGCGACGGGGTTGGAGGGCCTTTGCCCTCCGGATGATGTCAACGAAGTAGGCCTCCAAGGACTCGAACACCGCTTCACCATCATGCACTCGGATGAAGAGCAGGCTACTCCGGTGGCTTGCGGGGCCTACTCGGAATGGGAAGGCATCCTGGGGAACATGGGGGTCTTGGTGGCACCTCCGTGGCGCCGCCGCGGCCTCGGTAACCTCGCGGCGTCGATCGCTGCGCATGAAGCACTAGCCGCAGGGTTGACGCTCCAGTGGAAGGCTGATGTCAGCAACACAGGAGCGCTCGCGATGGCCCGCAGCCTTGGCTTTGCCACGGGCGGGCTTCACGCGAGCGTCCTGCTTGGCTGATCAATCAACAGCCAGTCCCGGCTGTGGGCATGCCTACTTGCGGGCGGCGTCCTGGGAGGAGGCTTCCTGAACTGCCGGAGTTCCGGCAGCGGCTGGCTTGTTGCCCCAGCCGCTGACCGACTTGGGTTTGCCGTAGAACGCGGCAACGACCGCACCCAGCAGAATCGCACAGGCTGGCAGCACGATCGCCTGGCTCATCGCCGTCGAGAATCCCGCGTGAAGTGCCTGCGGCAAGGTTCCGGACATGGAAGCTTCTCCCACCGGCGCTCCGGCGGGGGCTGCAGGCAACTCCGCAGCCAAGCGGGCTTGGATCAGTGCAGCGATAGCCGCTGAACCCAGGACGGCGCCGATCTGCCGCGTGGTGTTGAAGACACCGGAACCGGCGCCCGCCTGCCGCGGCTCCAGGTTACGGGTAGTTGCATTCGAAACGGGGCCCCAGATGCAAGCGTTGGCTACGCCCTGCACAGCGCTCGGCAGGAGGAACATCCAGATGGGCGTGTCCGGACCCAGCAGGTTTGCCGTCCAGAAGAGTGCACCGGCGAGGCAAACGAGTCCGAAGGTTGCAAACCAGCGTGGGTTGGTTTTGTCGATCAATCTGCCCACCACCGGGGCAAGGGCACCGGATATGACGGCCATGGGGATCATCAGCAGTGCCGACTGTGTTGGTGTGAGGCCTCGAACCACTTGGTAGTAGAAGATGGTGGGTAGCGGGAATGCCGTTACCGAAAAGCCCACTGCCATGATGGTGGCGTTGCCCAACGAGAAATTGCGTTCTTTGAACAGGCCCAGCGGCAACAACGGTTCACCGCCGCGGCGCTCAAGCATCCACTGCCACGCGACAAAGAGAACCAGCACCACCAGCCCGCTGATAATCAGGCCCCAGACCGAGATCACGCCGGTAACGGTTCCCCACTTATATGTCTGGCCCTCTTGGATGCCGAAGACCAGGAGGAACATGCCGACGGCGGACAGCACCACACCGAGGACGTCGAAGGTGTGGCTGTGGGTAGTCAGCTTCGGCACAAACCGGGTGACCAGGACGAACGCTACGATCCCGATAGGAACGTTAACGAAGAAGATCCATTCCCATCCCAAGCTGTCCACCAGGACGCCGCCGAGGATCGGTCCAACCAAGACGGCCATGCCGGCGGTTGCGCCCCAGAGTCCCATGGCTGCGCCACGGCGATCCGGCGGGAAGATGCGCGTGATGACCGCCATCGTTTGAGGGGTCATCATGGCAGCACCCAGGCCTTGCACGGCACGGGCTGCGATCAGCATGGTGATGTCGCCGGAGAGGCCGCACCATAGGGACGCCAAGGTGAAGACCACCAAACCGATGAGGTACAGGTTCTTGGGGCCGAACCTGTCACCGAGCCGGCCGGTGATGAGCAGTGGAACTGCATAAGACAGAAGGTAGGCGCTGGTCACCCAGATGACGGCATTGATGTCCGTGTTGAGGCCCGCCATGATCCGGGGGTTGGCGACCGACACAATAGTGGTGTCGATCAGGATCATGAAGAAGCCAACGACGAGTGACCACAGTGCGGGCCACGGTTTAGCTACGTTTTCCAAGGGATTCCTTTGGGTGGTGTGAGAGTGCTGGCGGAGCGGTTTGGGGTTCATCCCAGGGCAGTTGCCCGGTCCCCAGCTCCTGAAGGAAATCGCGGATCCACGCAATTTCGGTTCGGCGCATGGCCTGTTGGTAGGTGATATCGATCCAATACTTGCGGTCGACGCCCTTGGCCGTCACGGTGGCTTCGGCATTGACCAGGAAGTCCAAGTCCGCGGCGAGCGCCACGAGGCGTTGTTCCATCAGGTCAACGACCACTTCCGAGGGAAGGTGGTGCGCTTCGGCGATGGCGTGCGGAAAGACAGGATATTCGTTCAGCGGCGTGGACAGCATTACTTGGAGCCGGGCATCGAGGGCACGGTGTCCATCGTCCGTGATCCGGTACGTTGTGCGCTCGGGCCGGTTGCCCTCCCGCTCCGTGCCCGTGGCTTCAACGAGTCCATGCTCCTCGAGCCGACCAACTGCGTGGTACAGCGTCCCGGGCCGGACCTTGACCAGCCGGTCCTCGTGCCGCGCCATGAGGACTTGGTACATCTCATAGGGGTGCATGGGTTCTTCCGCCAGGAGCGCCAATGAGGCAACTCCCAGAGGAGTCAGTTCAGCGGCTTTGGGCATAACCCCTCCCCCCTTCGTGCGTATATTCCACTACAACTATTCCACGTGGAATAGTCGAGCGCAAGGCGACGCTTTCGCGGCCCCTGTTCTCGCAGCGAAGTCCCTGTTCCCTCAGTCCTGATCCCCCAGCCGGGAGTTACCTCAGCCCAGAAGCGCGAGAATGTCCGAGCGTGCAAACATTGCCGCGGCCTCCCGCGCGGTGGGGGTGCCGGCGTCGGGGTCGGCTCCGGCATCCAGCAGTACGCGGGCGACGCCGGTGTAGCCCTTGAAGACCGCGCCCGCCAGCGGAGTCTGGCCACGGTCGTTGGCAGCGTTGGCATCGGCGCCGTGGTGAAGAATCAGCTGAACGGCTTCTTCGTGTCCGTGATAGGCCGCGAGCATCAACAGTGAATCGCCGGAGGCGTTGGTCAAGTTGGCAGGAGCACCGGCGCCCAGGTAACCGCGCAGCAATCCAGTGTTGCCCTCCCTTGCGGCGTCGAACAACGCGTGCGCGAGGGCCAACGTTTCATCGTCAGCGTTCGTTGCATCGCCGGAGGGGTACGTTGCCTGGCTCATCGGTGGGGTCCCTTCAAGAATCCGGTCTGGCGCCCGACCACTTGGCCGGCATCGGGGGCGACGATCACTTCCTGGGCTGCGACGTAGGGCTCTTCGCCGTCCATCACCGTGAGGTTTTCCTCAGCCGAAACGGATCGCTTTATCACTGCCAAAGCCACCGGTCCCATCTCGAAATGTTGCGCCACCGATGTCAGGGTACCCACCTTGCGATCTCCGGCAAAGACAACGCTGCCCACGGCAGGCAGGGTGTGCTGCGAGCCATCCAGTTGCAGGAACACCAGCCGGCGCGGAGGGTGTCCCAGGTTGTGGACGCGGGCGATGGTCTCCTGGCCTTTGTAGCATCCCTTGTTCAGGTGCACGGAGGTCCTGAGGAGGTCCAATTCGTGGGGAATTGTTTTCTCGTCCGTCTCCGCACCGAGGCGAGGGCGCCATGCGGCAACACGCAATGCATCTGCAGCCATGGCGCCGGCCAATGGCAAGCCGTCCACCGCGTCTTCAAGCCCGGCCATCGGAACCAAGTACTCGAACCACGGCCGTTCGAGGCCGGGATGGGAATCCTCGGGCACGATGCTGTACGCGTACCCTCCCGGGCCGACGTGCGGCCACGGGTCTTCCCACAGGAGGCGGGCGGACAACTGCTCCACGGGTTTGGTGGCACCCACCACTGCCCACTGCTCGGTAACGTCCTCGATCTCCACCCGGAGCATGAACTTCATCTTGTTCAGCCACTCGGCCAAGGGAGCAGCTTCTGCGGCCTCGACGATCAGCCAGGTGGTGCCGCCGTCGTCGATAACGCGGGCATCAAAGTCGATCCGGCCCTGAACGCTCAGCAGCAACAACTCGCTGGAGACGCCGGGCGCGAGGTTGGTGAGCTGTTGCGAGGAAAGAGTATTGAGCCAGCTGAGCCGATCCGGCCCGGCTACCGTGACTACTCCCCTATGGGAGAGATCGACGACGGCGGCACCTGCGGCCAGGGCGCGTTGCTCGCGAAGGGGTTCGCCGTAGTGGGCTGCGACGCCGGCGTCCAGGCCGGTGTCCTCGACGGCGCCGGGGCGCGACAACAGAGGGCTCTTGTAAGTCATATGTAGTAGAAGAACTTCCAGCTCGGCGGTATTCCGGGATCAGCGGTATTCCGGGTTTTCGAAATCAAATCGGGTGCCCGTTTTCCATTCTTCGGGCAAATTGCCGTAGGCCGGGATACCTCCGGCATCACGGAGTAGCTTGGCCATGTGGAGCAGGTTCCACGTCATGAACGTGGTGTTTCGGTTGGTGAAGTCGCTTTCGGGGCCACCGCTTCCCTCGTCAAGATAGCTGGGGCCCGGGCCCACCGGACCGATCCAGCCGGCGTCGGCTTGGGGTGGGATGGTGAAGCCGATGTGCTGAAGGCTGTAGAGGACATTCATGGAGCAGTGTTTGATGCCGTCCTCATTGCCTGTGATCAGGCATCCTCCGACCTTGGGGTAGAAAGCCCACTGGCCGTTTGCTGTCAGCTCCCCGGAATGGGCGTAGAGACGCTCGATCAGCTTCTTGGTCTGCGAAGAGTTATCCCCCAGCCAGATAGGGCCGGCGACGACGACGATATCGGCTTCCTGCACGGCTGGATAAAGCTCAGGCCACGCATCACTCTGCCATCCGTGCTCGCGCATATCGGGGTAGACGCCGCTGGCAATATCGTGGTCAACCGTCCGGATGAGACGGGTGGAAACTCCTTGTTTCTCCATGATCCCGCGGCTGATCTTGATCAAGCCATCGGTGTTGCTGACCTGGGGTGAGGGCTTAAGGGTGCCATTGAAAAAGACGGCCTTGAGGCCCTCATAGCCTCCCGGCTTGAGGTGGGTTGTCACTATCTGCTCCTTCTGCTGGTTGGCTGTGCGGAACGTACAGTGAGACCTCTCGTCAGGGAACCTTCAGGGCACCCTGTGGAGGAAAGCCGAGGCATGTGCTTCCAGCGCTTTGCCACTGGCGGCAACATCCCAACGCCAGAGCAGGTTGCCATCCACCAAACCGAAAATGCGGGTAGCTGCTGTGTACTCCTTGGAGTGACTTCCGCGCATCACCATGTCGGTGCTGAGCTGGATCTGCGGCCCCTTGATCTGGCCGTAGTACAGCTCAGTGATGCCCCCCGGATGGGCGATCGAGACGGATATATCAAAGCCACCGTCGGCATTCCGGCGCTCTTCGACCTCATCGGCCGTCTTAAGCACCGGGACGATGTCGGCGGGAACAAGCCCGGGACCGCCGTCGCCCTCTTCGAGTTTCCGCTCCAAAGCCCAGAAGCCTGTTTCAACGGTCAACGGACGCAGCTTCGCGCCGGCGTCGTCACTCAGCCATGTCTCCGCCCGGTACTGCAAATACGGGAGGCCGTTATGGGTGAAAGAGACGTGCTGGACGAAATGCTCCGAGTCCTCGTCACCACTACCCAAACGGCCGCGGCCCTCCCACTCACCAATGAGCCAGGAAAGCGGGACAAGTTCAGGTGTTAGATCTGTTGGAATCTCTATAGGCATAAACAACTACCTCCCTTGACCTGAGGGACGGACTGCTTACTTCTGGCCCAGGAAAAGGCGGTAAACGACATAACCCGCGAACCAAGCCATGGACACACTGGCCAGGCCAAGGAGGACGAGGAAGAAGATTTCAAATGCGAGTACAGACATGATGCCATCCTAACCGTTAGTAGATGAGTAGTTTGTCAATGAAGTAGGCGATGGCGCCCACTGCCCACACAGGCGCGATTCCCATCCCCACTGCTGCCTGGATGTTAAGCCGTCCACGCCTGAGGGTGGTCATCCGCCGGAAGCACACCAGGACCGCTGCCACCACCACGCCCACCAGGGCCGCCGGCAGCACAGCGATGTCCGAGAAAACCAAACCGGCCAAGGGAGCCATGAGTCCGGCCATCACCACGCCCAAGGGGGCGACGATCCGGTCCGGCCAACGGATGATGCCCACAAGCAGTGCGACGGCGGCGCTGAAGCCGGCCACCAGCGCCATCTCCTGCACCCCGTTGAAGCGTGCTCCGGCGATCCACCCCGCGCCCAGGCAGTTCAACAAGACGCCTGCGCAGCAGCCAAGCGTCGATTCGAGCCGCTGGGCTTGGCCTGTGCCCCGAATCAATTGAATAGTGAAAACTGCCATGACACCCAAGGCAATGAAGGCCGGGGTGCCATCCAGGAATCCGGGCGGCGGCATATAAGCGGCGGTTACGGCGGACCCTGCACCGGCAAGGCCAATGACCGCTGCCAGTGTTTTCTTGGCCGGGACGCCCAGGAAATGGGGCCAGCCGATGCCAACCGCGGCAGAGGCCGCAACGCCGACGCCCACCATGGCTTCCCGGGAAACGAAGGTGCTGGCCACGATGGCTGCGAGCGCCACGAGCCCAAATACCCCGATGCTCCAAGACTTCACTGTGTGCCCGACCTCAATCCGATGCGCCTTACGACCTCTCGACAATCCTGCCTTAAGCCAGCCCAATATGTCGTAATTCCGGCATCAACCCGTCACGAATCCCTGTGACACAGCACCCCTGCGGGTATACTCAGACTTCAACAGCGCACAGGCTTGGCCTTGGTTCCCGTTACAACGGGAAGAGGAAAACTGTGCACCGTGACAGGCCGGTGAAACTCCGGTTTCGACGCCCGATGATGCGCGGACCGCCCATTGGAGGAACTATGTCGCACATCCTGCTCCTGACGAACAGCACCGGCTCATCGGTGGACATCCTGCCTGCCTTGGAGCTCCTGAACCACCGCGTGCACATCCTCCCGGCAGAGCCGACAGCGCTCCTTGAAACCGACCCCACGGACATTGTTTTTCTGGATGCCAGGAAAGACCTCGTGGGGGCACGCTCCCTGACGCAGCTCTTGAAGGCGACCGGCCTCAGCGCTCCCCTGATGCTGATACTTACCGAAGGCGGCATGGCTGCCGTGTCCTCAGCCTGGGCAGTTGATGACATCGTGCTGGACTCCGCCGGTCCGGCCGAGGTGGAAGCCAGGATCCGATTGGCCATGGCGCGCGCTGTACCGGGCGAAGAGGAAACGCAGACGGAGATCCGGGCCGCCGGCGTCGTCATTGACGAAGCGAGCTACACCGCACGGGTGAGCGGGCAACCCCTGAACCTGACCTTCAAGGAGTTCGAACTCCTGAAATACCTGGCCCAGCATCCCGGCCGGGTATTCACACGCCAACAACTGCTCACCGAAGTCTGGGGCTACGACTACTACGGCGGTACCCGCACCGTGGATGTGCATATCCGTCGGCTCCGGGCAAAGCTGGGCGTGGACCACGAGAACCTCATCAGCACGGTCCGCAACGTCGGTTACCGGCTCACCCTCGTTCGGCTCCCGGACGATCAACTCTCTGAGGCGTAACGCGCCGACGCCAGCACCTGAAAACAGGGCCAGCACCTGCAGGCAAATAAGAAGAGGGGCCCGAATCTGAACTGGTCAGATTCGGGCCCCTCGCCTGCTTGTGGAGGACATACGGGTCGAACGTATCGAGGCCACCCCACTGGTGGATCCCCCCGGCATCCAGCCTCACAGCCGAACGAGATTACGACACTATCGCGGTTTGACCGGGAGCTCCAAATCGCGTGCTTGCCCCGTGCGTATAGCCTTGCTTCATGAGTCAAGTGCACCCGGAAAACTGGCCCGTCCTGATGACCAACGGCGCTTTGGACGCTGAGCTCCTGGCGGATGTGCGGGCGCTGGCGGCCGCAGCCGAAGAAGACGACGGGAACCCGCCCTTTTCCGAGCAGACCCTGGTGATGCTGCGCGGCGTCGACGACGGCGACAGCACAGTCGCATCGTTCGCCCTGTACGCCCCGGACGAAGATTCCGATCCGATGACCGGAGAAGACCTGGCTGGGATCGCCGTCGTGGTTCAAGCGGGAAGCAGCGGCGTGCTGGAACTGGCTGTCCACCCGAGCTACCGCAATCTGGGTGTGGCGGGCAGGCTGCTGTCCGCCCTGCAGGACAACCGCGGCCTTGACGGGCTGAACGCCTGGTCCCATGGCAACCACGAAGCCGCCGCCGAACTTGCCGAACGCTTCGGGTATGCCCCGTTGCGTGAATTGTGGAAGATGCGGCTGATGTCTTCTGCCGCGGACCTGCCCGACGCCGGCCTTCCGGAAGGGATCACGCTGCGCGCGTTCGTGCCGGGCCGCGATGAGCAAGCATGGCTGGCTGCCAACCGTGCGGCCTTCGCGCACCACCCTGAACAAGGATCGATGACCATGGCGGACCTGATGGCCCGCGAGGCAGAGAGCTGGTTCGATCCTGAAGGCTTCTTGTTGGCCGTAAATGCCGAGGATGAATTACTGGGATTCCACTGGACCAAAGTCCACGCCCAGCTTGGTCCGCACCCTGCCATGGGCGAGGTCTACGTCGTCGGCGTCACGCCCGATGCGCAGGGTTTGGGCTTGGGGAAAGCCCTGACTGTGGCAGGCATCAAGTACCTGCAAGCCCAAGGTCTTCACGCAGTGATGCTGTACGTTGATGCCGATAATCACGCAGCCGTGGCGCTCTACCAGAAACTTGGCTTTGTACGTTGGGACACCGACGTCATGTACGGACCCTTAGCCCAAAGTTAGCGTGGGCCGACTGTTGGACTTTAAAGCAGCCGGCGTCATGGATTCCCGCAGGACAATTGCTTGTAATGTGGGAGGGAAACCCAGTCCTGAGCTTAGGAGAGACCCATGCAGCCGGACACCGTAGGCGCCGCAGGATCGATATCGACGGGAGCTACGCTACCCGCACGCTTCGGATCCTCGGAAGTGCCAGCCTCCCGGGCCACCCAGGACCGTATCGACATCCCTGAATTCGCGCCCAGCCCCGAACCGGAAGGCGACATCTCACCGGATCGTTTCCTGGACCGGGAGCTGAGTTGGCTCGCTTTCAACTCACGCGTCCTCGAATTGGCGGAGGACCCGGATCTGTTCCTGCTGGAGCGCGTCAGCTTCCTGTCGATCTTTGCCTCCAACTTGGACGAGTTTTTCATGGTGCGGGTGGCCGGCCTGAAACGACGCATCGCCACCGGCTTGGCAGTCCCCTCTCCCGCAGGGTTGAGCCCCATCGAGGTTCTGGAAAAGATCGGGGAGGAAGCGCACAGACTCACCGAACGCCATGCACGCGTTTTCGCCGAGCAGATCCGTCCGGCCCTGGCGTATGAGCACATCCACATCATGCACTGGAACGAACTCGATGAGGACGCACGCCAGCGCATCAGCATCATGTTCCAGGAGAAGGTCTTCCCCATCCTGACCCCCCTGGCCGTGGACCCTGCGCATCCGTTCCCCTACATTTCCGGCTTGTCCCTGAATCTCGCCGTGATTGTCAGCAATCCCATCAGCGACAAGGAACTCTTCGCCCGCGTAAAGGTCCCGGACCAACTTCCCCGCCTCATTTCGGTGGATGGGCCGCGAGCCGGTGCGATTCCTGGCCGCGTTGCCCGTTTCATCGCCCTGGAGGAAGTCATCGCCGTCCACTTGGACAAGCTCTTCCCCGGCATGGAGGTTTTGGAGCACCACACGTTCCGCGTCACCCGCAACGAGGACTTGGAAGTCGAAGAGGACGACGCCGAAAACCTCCTGCAGGCGCTGGAGAAGGAACTCCTGCGCCGGCGTTTCGGCCCTCCCGTGCGCTTGGAAGTCACCACGGATATCAATCCCAACATCAAAGCCTTGCTGGTCCGCGAGCTGGGGGTCGAAGAGTCTGAGGTCTACTCCGTTCCGGCACCCTTGGACCTTCGCGGCTTGTCCGCCATCGCCGCGATCGACCGCGCGGATCTGCACTACCCCAAACACGTGCCGCACACCTCGCGGTACCTGAACGAGTCAGAGACGTCCAAGGCGGCCAACGTCTTCGCCGCCATGCGACGCCGCGACATCCTGCTGCACCACCCCTACGATTCGTTCTCCACCTCCGTGCAGGCGTTCCTGGAGCAAGCGGCAGCAGATCCCAAAGTCCAGGCCATCAAGCAGACGCTGTACCGGACGTCCGGGGACTCCCCCATCGTCGATGCCTTGATTGACGCCGCCGAGGCCGGAAAACAAGTGCTCGCCCTGGTGGAGATCAAGGCACGTTTCGACGAGCAAGCCAACATCTCCTGGGCACGGAAGCTCGAGCAGGCCGGCGTCCACGTCGTCTATGGCATCGTGGGCCTCAAGACACACTGCAAACTCTCCTTGGTGGTGCGCCAGGAAGTGGACGGGCTCCGCCGCTACTGCCACATTGGCACCGGCAACTACCACCCCCGCACTGCCCGGTATTACGAAGACCTCGGATTGCTCACAGCGAACGAGCAAGTGGGCGAGGACCTGTCCAAGCTCTTCAACCAGCTCTCCGGCTATGCACCGAAGTCCACGTTCAAGCGATTGCTCGTTGCCCCGCGATCTGTGCGGGCCGGCCTGATCGAACGGATCGAAACCGAAATCCGCAACGCCCGTGCCGGCATCCCCGGCAGGGTCCAGATCAAGGTCAACTCCATGGTGGATGAGGCAATTATCGACGCCCTGTACCGGGCATCGCAGGCCGGCGTCCGCGTCGACGTCGTGGTCCGCGGCATTTGCTCGCTGCGCCCTGGCGTCCCGGGGCTCAGCGAGAACATCACTGTGCGTTCCATCCTTGGCCGTTTCTTGGAGCACTCCCGCGTCTTCGCTTTCGCCAACGGCGGCGAACCGGTGGTGTACATCGGTTCCGCGGACATGATGCACCGCAATCTCGACCGCCGCGTCGAAGCCCTGGTGCAGCTGGCCAGCAAGGAAGATACCGCCACGGTAATGGACCTGATGCGCCGCTACGTGGACGACGGGACGGCGAGCTGGCATCTGGACAACCAAGGCAATTGGACCAGGCACCATTTGGACGCGGACGGCAAGCCGTTGCTGGACATGCAATCTTGGCTCTTGGCTTCCCGATCCCGGCAGCGCGCCGCCGCCCGGCTGTAAAGGACCCAGTTGAACAGCGATACGCCCGTGGCGGATCAGACGGACCATCCCGGCGAGCCCATTGCGGTAGTAGCCGCCGGGGCGATTCCTTGGCGAATCGTCAATGGCCACTTGGAAGTCCTTCTGATCCACCGGCCGCGATACGACGATTTCTCGTGGCCCAAAGGCAAGCTCGACGCCGGCGAAACAGTCCCGGAGTGCGCAGTGCGTGAGGTCCGCGAGGAGATCGGCCTCCAAGCAGGTTTGGGCATCCCGCTGCCACCGATCCACTATCACGTGAACGCCGGCCTCAAAGTAGTCCACTACTGGGCGGTCAAAGTCAACGGCGCCCCTCTTCGACCAGATGGCAAAGAAGTGGACAGCGTCATGTGGTGCACACCGGACAGGGCTGCCAAGTACCTCAGCAATCCCTCCGACATCGAGCCGCTTGAGTACTTGGAGAAGGCCTATGTGCGAGGCGAACTCGATACATGGCCGCTGGTGCTCATTCGCCACGCCAAGGCGAAGCCTCGTTCCTCATGGACCAAAGCGGAGGGCGACCGCCCGTTGGCGGCCACGGGGCAGCGCCAGGCAGCGGCTGTGCGTCGGCTTTTGGAGGCTTGGTGGCCGCAACGTGTGGTAACCAGCCCGTGGCTCCGTTGCGTTGCAACGATCGCCCCTTACGCCAAAGCCAGCGGAGCCAAGGTCAAGCTGTCCGAGGCCCTCACCGAGCACCATCATCAGCGTTCCCCGAAGAAGACCGCTGCGGCCGTTGAAGCACTGTTCGACAAGCAAGTTCCGATAGCTGTTTGCACCCATCGCCCGGCCCTGCCCACGGCACTCAAACAACTTGGCCGGCACATGTTGCCCGAGCTGCGGGCCTTGCTTCCGACGTCGGACCCGTTCCTGTCGCCCGGAGAGGTGATCGTGTGCCAAGTGGCCCGCGGGGCCGAGCGGAAGATTGTCTCCGTGGAGCAGATCAGGCCGTTCGACGACTAGTGCTCCGGTTGACCCGGGTCAGCGCGTAGACCCCGGTTGTTGACTAGTAAGCTGGACCCGTGAGCATCCCCACTCCCTATGAAGACCTCCTCCGCGACGTTATGGCCAACGGCACCCACAAGTCGGACCGCACCGGAACCGGAACCCGCAGCGTCTTTGGACGTCAACTGAGGTTCGATCTCGCCCGGAGCTTCCCGCTGATCACCACCAAGCGGGTTCACTTCAAATCCGTGGCGGTGGAACTGCTATGGTTCCTTCGCGGCGAGTCGAACGTGAGGTGGATGCAGGAACAGGGTGTGTCCATTTGGGATGAATGGGCGGACGCCGATGGTGAACTTGGACCCGTTTATGGGGTGCAGTGGCGCAGTTGGCCCACCCCTGACGGGGGCCACATCGACCAGATCGCTGATCTCATGGCCAACTTGGCCTCGAATCCGGACTCACGGCGACACATCGTGTCTGCATGGAACGTCTCCGAGCTCGCTGACATGGCTTTACCCCCCTGCCATGCCTTCTTCCAGTTCTATGTTGCCGATGGCAAGCTTTCCTGCCAGTTGTACCAACGCTCCGCCGACACTTTCCTCGGCGTCCCGTTCAACATCGCCTCCTACGCCCTCTTGACCCTGATGGTGGCCCAGCAGTTGGACTTGGAGCCCGGTGAATTCGTGTGGACCGGCGGCGATGTCCATGTCTATGACAACCACGTAGACCAGGTCACGGAGCAGCTGAGCCGCGAGCCTTACGACTATCCGCAGTTGAAGATCCTCCGTAAGCCGGACTCCATTTTCAATTACAAACTGGACGACTTCGAGGTTGTTGACTACCGCCACCACCCCACTATCAAGGCGCCGATTGCCGTATGAGTAACGCTTCCTCTTCTGACTCTCCTTCTCCGCTTTCCGGCGTCACTTTCACGCAGGAAATCTCTGCGCGCATGAACGGGATCGGCATGGTGTGGGCCCAGACAGCCGCGGGCGTGATCGGCAAGAACGGCACCATGCCGTGGTACGTACCCGAGGACCTCAAACACTTCAGCCAGCTCACGTCCGGCCACCCGGTCATCATGGGCCGCAAAACGTGGGAGTCGTTCCCCGAAAAATACCGGCCTCTTCCGGGACGCACCAACATCGTGGTGACCCGGAACTCCGAGTGGGCGTCCGCGCATGAGGCGGAGGGCGTCGTCGTGGTGTCATCTTTGGACGCCGCGCTGCTCGAGTCGCAATTCGCACCTGGTTGCGAGCAGGTGTGGATTATTGGCGGCGCTGAAATCTTCGAACAGTCCATGGGCATCGCCAACGTTGCGGTGATCACCGTCATCGACGGCGATTTTGACGGCGATACTTTCGCGCCTCAGCTCGGCGCGGACTGGTCCCTTGAAAGTGCGGCGCCCAGCGAGGGCTGGCTGACCGCCGCAAATGGCACAAACTACCGGTTCACCGCGTTGCGCCGGACGGACAGCTAGGAAACCCGGAATGTTGAAAAAACCCGAGACCCTTTTCGTCCTGGGCTACATGCTTCTGCCGCTGCTGGCACTCCTCTCCGCTATCGTAGGCCTGACCATGATCCTGGGTGGGAATAGGATCGCGGGGATTATTGTGCTCGTGGTAGTGACCCAGGTATTTACGTTCGGTTCCTTCTTTGCGTTGCGCCAGCGCAAGGCCGCCATGCTCCAAGAGCGCGACGCCGGTCAGTAGCCAGCCAGCGCACGTGACGTAACGGACAGCGGCGGCTGGTTCCGAAAGTTTAGACTGGGTGCATGACTACAGCAGCTAATCCGTCCGTTGGACTGGTCGGTTGGCGTGGCATGGTCGGTTCCGTCCTGACGCAACGCATGCAGGAAGAGAACGACTTCGCCAACATCAACCCGGTATTTTTCTCCACCTCGAACGCGGGAGGTGCCTCCCCTTCGTTCCTGAACTCCACCGAGGGCGACGCCGGCACCCTCCAGGACGCGTTTGACATTGAGACGCTTGCCAAGCTGCCGATTATTGTTACCGCCCAGGGTGGTGACTACACCAAACAGGTCCACGGCGAGCTGCGCAGCCGGGGTTGGGACGGCCTCTGGATCGATGCTGCCTCAACGCTTCGCATGAGCGATGATTCCATCATCGTGCTGGACCCCATCAACCGCGACGTCATCGACGCCGGCCTTTCCGGCGGCGTCAAGGACTTCATCGGCGGCAACTGTACGGTTTCGTGCATGTTGATGGGCCTCGGCGGCCTGTTCAAGAACAACCTGGTGGAGTGGGGCACCTCCATGACCTACCAGGCTGCTTCCGGCGGCGGTGCCCGCCACATGCGTGAGCTCCTGAACCAGTTCGGCACGCTCAACAACGAGGTCAGCAGCGAACTGGATGATCCCGCGTCCGCGATTCTTGAAATCGACCGCAAAGTACTCGCCGCGCAGCGCAACGGCGTGGACGCCACGCAGTTCGGCGTTCCTCTGGCCGGTTCCCTCATTCCTTGGATCGACGCTGACTTGGGCAACGGCCAGTCCAAGGAAGAGTGGAAAGCGGGCGTCGAGACCAACAAGATCCTTGGCACCGGCAAAGGCACCGCGGGCAAGGAACACATCGCCATGGACGGCCTGTGTGTCCGCATCGGAGCCATGCGCTCCCACTCCCAGGCCCTCACCCTCAAACTCCGTGAAGACCTGTCCGTGACGGAGATCGAGAACCTCCTCGCCAAGGACAACGAGTGGGCCAAGGTGGTTCCCAACACCAAGGAAGCCTCCATGGCCGAGCTGACTCCTGTCGCCGCTTCCGGCACCTTGGACATCCCGGTGGGCCGGATCCGGAAGCTCGAGATGGGGCCTGAATACATCAGCGCCTTCACAGTGGGCGATCAACTCCTCTGGGGTGCCGCCGAGCCGCTCCGCCGCATGCTCAACATTGCGACAGGCAAGCTCTAACCGCGGTTTCCGCTTCATCGTCGTCAGCCCGCTGTTCTGTTGCTGTCCAGCAATTGAGCGGCGGGCTTTCGACGTTCGCAGACACAGTACTCAGTCGACACAGTACTCAGTCGACACACTGATCAGTTCACCCGTTGCTGAAGGTCCCCGCGACTCAGGGAATCAGCGACTCACGCAACTGTTGCAGCGCCACCCGGACCCCGGTCTCGGAGCGGTGGATTTCCCTCACATTCATCCCGGTAAATTCCTTCACGGCACGGCGCATGCTTTGCACATTCGTGAATCCGGACGAGGCCGCAATGTCTGAGTAGGTGAGTTTTTGGGTGTCGGCTTGAAGGAGGAGCTCCAACGCTTTGCGAGTCCTCAAGGCGCGTATGCGCTCACCGAGGTGGAATTCTTCCTTCTCGAAAAAGTAGAACAGCGAGCGACGGGAGAGATTGAACCTCTCGGCAACCGTGGCCACATCCAGCTCCGGGTTGTTGAAGCTGGCGTCCAGGTACTTCTTCACCGCCCGCCTCAAGGCCGGTTGCTGTGCCTCCAGGTCCACCGGGGTTTCGAGCAGCGAGCTCACCAACGTCGCCATCATGGATCTGAGGATTTCCGCGGTTCCGGGCGCCTCCCGGTCAATGCCCGGTCGCTTCCAACTCAACAGCGCAGGAACCACGAAAGTACCTACGATCGGGTGCTTCGCCAGGTCAGGCAGGCGGAGCAGGGAGCCCAGTGCGGCGTCGCTGAGATCCAAACCGCTGCGATCTATGTTGATCTGCAAGGCATGAAAACCCTCCGGCGCATCGAAACTACCGCCAAGCGTGGTGTCGACGAACTTGACCGCGCCCGTGGAGACCGGCTCCGGTGCGCCGTCGCGGTCGAGGGTCAGTGCGGGGGCTTTCCTGAAGTAGGCCAGGCGCAGGTCCCTGGTATCAGGATCCGACTTCCACGAGCCTAACGCCGGGGCGTTCACCATTTCTATGAGGCTGAATCCTGGCCCGGTGAAGCTGATGGCTGACGGACTGAACAGCACTGGAGCAGCGTTCGCCGACTTCTCCAACCGCATCGGAGTTTCGACGGCATTGCCGTACCACGTTCGCCAGTGTTCGAACCGCTCCTCGGGGCTAAGCCCTTCCGGCACTGTGTATCGTCGCAGACGACCGTTGCCCTCGGAAGCAGATTGAGGCATGCCATCCTCCTTTACCAGCTGAGCTTTCCTGGCGGTCCCGGAAGCGGCCAAGACGTCTGGGAAGAGGACGAGGTGGCTCATAAAACCGGCCGGGAAGGGCTCCAGCTGTTGGGTCTATTTTAGCTGTGATTAGCTGTGAACGTTTTGATTCGTGCCTCGATGCGGCCAACGAGTGGAGCCGCTAAGACGCCCGGGTGATGTGGTCCATGTCCGGCAAGAACGTGTTGCGGTGTCCGCCGGGCTGCAGCGCAACCGTCAATTCGTTGACCCGTTGAGGAGCGAGGGCGTGCTCGATGGCCAGGATGCTGGCCCCTACGATGCCAGCATCCGGGCCGATCTTGGATTGGATGATATTCAGGTGCTGGGTAGCCAACGGCGTTGAGCGCGCGTAGACCATCTCGCGGATTCCGGCGATCAGGTGTTCCCCGGATTGTGCAAGCGATCCGCCGATCACAATCAGGGAAGGATTGATGAGGCTCACGCACATGTTCAGCATTTCCCCGATGTCGCGGCCAGCCTGCCGGACGCCTTTGATAGCAGTCAAATCCCCGGAACGGACGAGCGAGACGATGTCGCTTGCCGTTATTGCTTCGACTCCACCCTCGCGGAGTCCGGCGGCCACCGCCGGCGCGCCTGCGATGGCCTCCAGACAGGCAGTTTGGCCGCAACGGCACGGAATTCCCGCGGCATTCGAAACGGCAATATGTCCGACGTCCCCAGCGACTCCTGCGGCGCCCCGCTGAAGCACTCCTCCGCTAATAACGCCCGAGCCGATGCCGGTGGCGACCTTGAGGAAGATCATGTTGTCCTCATCGGGCCAGTGTGTCGCCCGCTCGCCGAGGGCCATGATGTTGACATCGTTATCCACGAGAACGGGCATGTCAAAGGTCTGCTGAACGTAACCGGGGACATCGAATCCGTCCCATCCGGGCATGATCGGGGGGCTGTTCGGCTTTCCGGTGGAGTGTTCAACAGGCCCGGGCAGTCCGATGCCAACGGCGACAACGTCCGACCCCGGCCGACCCATCGTTTCCAGCTGATCCTGCAACGTCATCACCAGCCAATCCAGGACATCCTCCGGTCCACGCGAAATCTCGAGTCCTTCGGTGGTTTCCAGGAGGATCCTTCCTGACAGGTCCGTAAGCGCCACGGTCGCATGCGTGGCGCCCAAGTCGGCGGCAGCGGCCAGTCCTGCGCCGGGGTTGAATGCGAGTCGCGCCGAGGGGCGGCCGCCCGTGGACGCCGCATCCGACACCGGGACAATCAGCCCAACCTCCAGGAGCACCTCGATGCGGGCGCTGATGGCTGCCCGCCCCAAGCCCGATATCGCGGCCAGGTCAGCCCTGGTCCGCGGGCGCCCGTCCCGCAGGATGCGCAAAAGTTCGCCCGCACCGCCGTTGTCCATGTTTCTCCGTTTCGGGGTTCTTAAGAAGTGAAGGGTGACCGTGAGGTCTCAACGCATCACGCCCACGGGCCCCGGGAGGAGTCCTCGTCTTCACCAGTGTCAAGGCGCCCGAGCGTCCCCGTCCACTCACCGAAGGCCGCAGCATCAAATAGTGCAAGATCGGTGTGCAATCCACCGCCGAGAGCATCAGAAAGTGAAGACTTTTGCTGCTCACGAACCAAAGCCATGTCGTGCATGTCACTGTTTCGGCATGGAAAACGACAGAACTCTCAAAGCCCCTTCCCGGTTACGGGCCGGGTTCGTCGGCGGCGGGTTCATGGCTGAAGTCCATAGCCGAGCCGCCCGTGCCGCAGGTGCCTACATCGCCGGTATCTCGTCCTCGAGCCCTGCAAGTGCAGCCCGTGCCAAGGATCGACTCGGCGTGGAGCAGGCATACGCTTCCGTCCAGGACATGCTGGACGACGACACGATCGACGTCGTCCATGTCTGCACCCCGAACGCAACGCACGTGGCCGTGGCTGAAGCGGCGCTCAAGGCAGGCAAGCACGTTGTCTGCGAAAAGCCCCTGGCCACCAATGTCCAGGATGCCTCCCGTTTGGTGGAGCTTGCCGCTCAGGCCGGAACGGTTGCCACTGTTCCCTTCGTCTACCGGTTCCACCCAATGGTCCGCGAAGCCCGCGAACGCATTGCACGTGGCCAGACCGGACGGATTTCTTCCATCCAGGGGTCTTATCTCCAGGACTGGCTACTGTCCCGCGATGACGATAACTGGCGGGTCGACGCCGGGATCGGTGGCCCGTCGCGGGCGTTCGCCGATATCGGGTCGCACCTGTGCGACCTCCTCGAATTCGTGAGCGGGGAACGGATAACGCGGGTCGGTGCACTTAGTCGCACCCTCTTCTCAGGCCGGGCGAACCACAAGGACGTCCAGACCGAGGACCTCGTTGCCGCTGTCTTCGCGACCGAGAACGGCACGGTGGGAAATCTGCTGGTGAGCCAGGTCGCTCCCGGACGGAAGAACCGTCTGATGATCGAGATTTCCGGTTCCGAGAGCACCGTCCAGTTCGACCAGGAAGCACCCGAAACACTGTGGCTTGGCAAAAGGTCAGGATCCCAGTTGCTTGTCCGCGACCCGGACGCGCTCAGCCCGGAAGCTGCACGGTTCAGTGTCCTGCCGGCAGGGCATCCGCAAGGTTACCAGGATGCGTTCAACGCGTTCGTCGCAGATACCTACAGCGCCATCGCCGGCCGCACCCCTGCCGGCCTGCCTACATTCCGGGACGGCCTCAGGGCAGCCGTCCTCACCGAGGGGATTCTCGATTCCAGCGCCAGCGGCCAGTGGATCGAAGTCCCCAGTGTGCACCAACTAGAAGGAGTCCAGCAATGAAAATCATCCAAGTAGGCCTCGGCGCATGGGGCGCCTCATGGCTGAACGTCATCCACCACAGCGAAAGCTGGGAACTCGCCGGCGTCGTCGACGTCAATCCGGACGCCGCCCGCGCAGCCGGGGAACAATACGGAATTCCCGCTTACGCGAATATCCAGGAAGCCCTCGAGCACAAGGAATCCTTCGACGCCGTCCTGGTCATCGTTCCGCCCGAATACCACGCGGCAGTGGCCATCCCGGCCCTCGAAGCCGGCGTGCACACGCTGATCGAGAAGCCCCTCGCACACAACCTCGAGGACGGCATCCGTATCATCGCCGCAGCCGAAAAGTCCGGCAAGCAGGCGATGGTTTCCCAGAACTACCGCTTCAAGCGCGCGGCACGGACCGTGCAGCGCCTCATCAGCGACGGCGTGATCGGCGATCTGGAACAGGTGTTCATCGACTACAAGAAGAACCCGCCTTTCGAGGGGTTCCGGCTTGAGATGGACGAGCCCCTGATCGTCGATGCGATGATCCATCACCTGGACCAGCTTCGCGGCATCGTCGGCCTGGAACCCACCTCCGTGCGTGCACGCTCATGGAACACTTCCACCTCCCGGTTCAAGGGCAACGCCTCCGCCGTCGTGCAGTTCGACTGTGACAACGGTGCGAGGGTCGTCTACACCGGCTCCTGGAGCTCTTACGGCCCGCAGACCAGCTGGGACGGGGACTGGGAAATTCAGGGCAGCAAGGGCACCATCACCTGGAAGAACAATGAGGTCACCATCAACTTCGCCTCGCTGTTCGACACTGTCTTCCTCGCCGGTGCGGTGGAACGCTCCGGCGTCATGCACGTCGACCTGGATCCGCTGCCCGTCGAGGAGCGTCTGGGAACGCTTGCCGCGTTCCGCGACGCCATCGAAACCGGCCAAAACGCCGAAACGGACGTCACAGACAACATCCAGAGCCTGCAGCTGGTCATGGCCACTGCCGACTCCGCCCGCCAGGACGGGGCACCGGTCCCCCTGAAGACCAACGCCGAACTCTTCGGCAGCAACTAGCACTTTCCGACCCGAGGAAGTGTCGAAATGACTGGAGAAACAACCATGCAGCCACAATCCAAGCTTTCCGGTGTTGGCAGCTTCATCGGCGCGCAGGGCCTGCTCGTCGTCGTCGTGCTTTTCGGTGTACTGCTGACCTTCCTGAGCCCGGTGTTCCTAACCCCGGTGAACCTGGTCAACCTGCTCTACCAGTGCACCATCCTGGGCGTCTTCGCCATCGGCATGACGTTCGTGATCCTGACCGGCGGCATCGACGTCTCGGTAGGCTCCACGGCGGCCTTGGCCTCCGTGTTGTCCATGGGTGTCGTCGTGAAGATGAACATGCCCGCCGAAGTCGGCCTCCTTACCGGTTTGGTTGTCGGAGGAGTAGTGGGCGCCCTCAACGGCCTGATGGTCACCAAACTGGGCATCTCGCCGCTGATTGCCACGCTCGCCACCCTCTCAGCCGGATCCGGCATCGCCTTCGCCTACACCGACGGCGGCAACATCACCCCGGTTCCGAAACTCCTGACCAACATGGTGAGCGCAAAAATCGCCGGTGTCCCTTTGCTCATCCCCGCAGTCCTGTTGCTTGCCTACCTGGCACACCTGGCGCTGACCCGCACCACCTACGGGCGGTCCATTTACGCCGTCGGCGGCAATAAAGAAGCCGCGCTCCTGGCCGGTATACGGGTGGACCGGGTGACCATGAACGCCTATGTCATTGCCGGTCTCTCTGCCGGAATGGCGGGCCTCCTGCTCACCGGCCGCCTGGCCTCGGGCAGCCCCCGCGCCGGGGACGGCATCGAACTGACCATTATTGCGGCCGTCGTCATCGGTGGTACGAGCCTCTTTGGCGGCCAGGGCAACATCAAGGGCACGCTCCTGGGAGTCTTGCTGATTGCCATGGTCTCCAACGCCGTGAACCTCCTGGGCATCCCGTCCTCCTACGACAAGATCGTCCAAGGCGTTGTCATCTTCGCTGCCGCCGCACTGGACGTCTACCGCTACAAGTACGTCAAGCGGAACCTCTCGAGGAAACGCAAAATCGGACCACCAACCGACGCTGGGCAAAAAACCCTGAGCCCCACGGTCACTGAGCCCGGGCAAGGCCAGACCGCCGGGACGCCTGCCTAGCCTCCTCCGTACGACGCCGAAGTCATACCTCCGGTGTATCCCTCGAAGTAAAACCAACAGAAAGAGCAAGTCAATGAAGACCTCACCCAAATTGGCCGTCCTCGCGGCAGTCTCCGCCGCCACGATCGCCCTCAGCGGTTGCGGCGCGTCCGCCGCCTCAGCTCCGCAGGGCGCCAGCGGCGGAGCCAAGCCGAAGAAGATCGCGGTGCTGCTCTACAGCCAGAGCTTTGAATTCATGGTCGCCCTGGGACAGGGCATCAAGGACAAAGCCAAAGAACTCAATGTAGACGTGACACTCCTGGATGCCAAGGGTGATTCCAGCACCCAGATCAGCCAGATCCAGGATCAGCTGGCCAAGGGCGTCGACGGCATCGTCCTTAGCCCCAACAACTCCTCAGAGCTCGCTCCCGGGGTTCAGATGATTCACGACGCCGGAAAGACCGTCACCACGGTGGACTCGGTAATTCCCGGTGATGTGGCCGATGCCGCCGTCGCTTTCGATAACAAGAAAGCCGGGAAGCTTGGCGCGGAGGAACTGGCCAAGCTGATGGGGAACAAAGGAACGGTACTCGAATACCAGGGAGCCAAGGGCGCGTACCACGCAATCCTTCGCGGTCAGGGCTTCACCGAGGGCATCAAGGAATCCCCCGACATCAAGGTGATCTCCCGCGACGCTCAGTGGACAGCTGACAACGCCCTGTCCCTGACGGTGGACAACTTCACCTCGGACCCGAACATCACGGGCCTGTTTAGCCACAACGATGAAATGGTCCGTGGCGTCGTTTCCGGCCTTTCGCAGATCAACAAGGCGGCCCCTGTAGGATCGGCCGGCCACATCCCGCTCGTGGGCGTAGACGGCACGCCTTTGGCCTTGGACCGGATCCGTAAGGGCGTTCAGGACGCCACCATGGACCAGAACCCCTTCACCATGGGAGCCCTCGCCCTCCAGGCCGAGGTCGACATCCTGGACGGAAAGCAGGTTCCCAAGACCCAGCTGACCGACACCCAGCTCATCACCAAAGCAAACGTTGATGACCCCAAGCTCTGGGGAAACATCTTCAAGAACTAGGCCCTTCCGCCTCATCGAAAGCAGGGCCAGGCACCATTGTCCAGCCCGAAGCAGTACCAGCACGTACCTCACACCAAGGAGAAATAAGTGTCCCGCTTCAAGTATTCCTATAACGCGATCGTTTACTACCAGGAAGAAATCGCCAAGGGAATCGACCGCGTGGCCCGCTACGGCTACGACGCCATCGAACTCGTCGGAGAACCGGCAACCCACGACGTCGAAGAAATCAACAAACTGACCAAGGATGCCGGCATCGATGTCAGCTCCATCTGCAGCATCTGGTTCGGCGAGGAACGCGACCTGATCAACCCCAGTGCCGCGAACCGGCAGAAGGCCCTGGACTACGGCAAGTCCGTCGCGGACTTCGCCGCTGGAGTCGGCGCTCCGACCATCATCGTCGGACCGTCCCCCGTCGGCAAGACGGAGGCTTTGGCCAGCGACGAACAGGAATGGGAATGGGCAGTGGAGAACGTCCGCGCTCTGGGCGAATACGCCGCAAGCGTGGGCATCAACATCACCCTCGAACCGTGGAACCGCTACGAGACGCACTTCCTTAACCGCCTCGACCGCGCGACGGAGCTCTTGGACGCGACCGGCCTCACGAACGCCGGTGTCCACGGCGACCTGTTCCACATGAACATCGAGGAAGACAGCATCCACGGCGCCTTCACCCGCGCCGGCAGCAAGGTCAACCACGTCCACCTGGCCGACTCAAACCGGGCCGCCCCAGGCGTAGGACACATCGATTTCCGTCCGACACTGCAAGCGTTGAAGGACATCGAATTCGATGGCTACCTGACCTTTGAGCTCCTTCCCGCCGCCTCCAACCCCTTCGCGATGATGGCACGCGGCGGCCACCTCGAGTTCCTGGATCCGTACACCGAAAAGGCCATCAATGAAATGAAGAAACTGGAACAGGAGCTGTGGCCCAATGAGTAAGTACGAATTCGGCATCAGCACTTTCATTCTGGTGTCGCCCTTCACCGACCAGGACGTCGACCAGTTCGACGTCGCCAAGGAGATGGGCTACGACCTGATCGAGGTCTGCATTGAAGATCCCGCCGTGGTCAGCGCCGCCGCCCTCAAGGAAGCCTCCGAGCGCACGGGACTGCCCGTGTCCATCTGCGGGGCGTTCGGACCGGATCGGGACGTCTCCCACGAGGAGCCCGGGAAGCGGCAGCTGGGCATCGACTACCTGAAGCAGTGCGTGGACATCGCCCAGGCGGTCGGATCCCCACACGTGGCTGGTCCGATGTACTCCGCCACAGGCAAGGCCCGGCTTCTTCCGCCGGAGGAACGCGGCCAGCAGCGCCAATGGGCAGCTGAAAGCCTCCGGGAAGTCGCGGACTACGCGGCCGAACGCGGCGTCAGCCTCGCCATCGAACCGCTCAACCGCTTCGAAACCGACCTGGTCAACACCGTCGAACAAGGGCTGCAGCTATGCGAACTTATCGGCCGGGACAACGTCGGACTGATGCTGGACACCTTCCACATGAACATCGAAGAGAAGCACATCGGTGAAGCCATCATGGCGGCAGGTGACAAGGTTTTCCATTTCCAGGTTTCCGAGAACGACCGCGGAACGCCCGGGAGTGGCCACGTTCCGTGGTCAGAGACCTTTGATGCGCTGAAGTCGATCGATTACCAGGGCTCCATCGTCGTGGAGTCCTTCCTACCCACCGTCGAGGAAATCGCCAAAGCTGTATCCCTGTGGCGCCCCGTAGCGCCGTCCATGGACGCACTGGCCCGTGACGGACTCACGTTCCTGAGGAGGGAACTGCCGTGACCAAGACGCCCGAAGGTGCTCCGGCCATCGTCGAAGCACGCAACCTTGTCAAAATGTTTCCAGGCGTCGTAGCCCTCTCCGGCATGAACTTTGAGCTTCATGCCGGAGAGGTGCACTGCGTTGTCGGCGAAAACGGCGCCGGAAAATCGACGCTGATCAAGACACTGAGCGGCTTTTACACCCCTGATGAAGGCGGGGTGTACGTCGACGGCCAACTCATGCAGGCCAGCACTGTGGCTTCCAAGGCCGCTGGCATCGCCACCATCTACCAAGAGCACAACCTCGTGCCGGACCTCTCCGTGGCCGAGAACATCCTTCTCGGCAATTGGGGCGGCCACAAAGGATTCCTCTCCCGGCGCGAGATCCACAAACGCGCCCGGAAAGCACTCGACCAAGTCGCCCCGCACCTGAAGCTCGACACCCCGGCGCTGGCCCTGTCCACGGTCGATGGCCAGATGGTGGAAATCGCCCGTGCCATTGCCCAGGATGCCAGGGTGATCATCATGGACGAACCCACCACCGCCCTCACCGAGCACGACGTCGAGAAACTCTACAAGCTGGTCAACGAGCTCCGTTCCAACGGGTTGGCCATCCTGTACGTGTCCCACAAGCTGGAGGAAGTGTTCACGCTCGCCGACAAGATCACCGTGATCCGTGAGGGCAAGACCGTCGCATCCTCCGTCCCGGCGGACCAGCTGGACGCCCGCTCAGTGGTGCAGCTCATGGTCGGCAAGGACGTCGATCTGTACGAGCATATTCCCCGCGAACGCGGCGATCTTGTCCTCGAAGCGCGTGGACTGAGCCGGGCAGGAGCTTTCGCGGATGTGGACCTGCGGCTCCACGCCGGCGAGATCGTCGGCTTGGCCGGACTCGTGGGCGCCGGCCGGACTGAGGTGGCGCGCTGCATCTATGGCGCCGACAAGGCCGACGCCGGAATCGTGGAGATGGATGGCCGGAAGCTTCGGCTTCACAGTGCCACGGCGGGGATCGCGGCGGGAATCGCACTGGTTCCCGAGGAGCGCAAGTTGCAGGCGATCATCCCGATGCTGTCCATCCGGGAAAACACCACGCTCACGCTCCTGAAGCAGGTCAGTCGATGGGGCGTACTGAAGCTCCGCCACGAAAAGAAGATGGTCGGAAAGTACGTCGCGGAACTCGATGTGCGGACCCCTTCGACAGAAACGCCGATCCAGTCCCTGTCCGGCGGAAACCAGCAGAAGGTCATCATCGCCCGCTGCCTGGCCAGCAATCCAAAAGTACTGATCCTGGATGAGCCAACCAAAGGCATTGATATCGGTGCGAAAGCCGAGATCCACCGCCTCATTGAGCAGCTGGCACGCAAGGGGGTCGCGGTGCTCGTCATCTCGAGCGAACTCCCGGAACTCCTCGAACTCTCCGACCGGGTAATGGTCATGAGGGCGGGCAGGGTCGTGGCGGAACTGGACAAAGCTGAGGCAACCAGAGAGAACGTCATCGCTTACGCTGCAGCGTAGGCTGCACCCATCGGAAGAGAGACCATGACAAACCAACAAAGCCGCCCGTATACCTTGTTTACCGGTCAGTGGGCCGATCTGCCTTTCGAGGAAGTCGCACGCCTGGCCTCGGGCTGGGGTTATGACGGCTTGGAGATCGCCGTCTCCGGGGACCACCTGGACGCCTGGCGCTGGGATGAACCCGGCTACGTCGAATCCAAACTCGCGATCCTGGAAAAGTACAACCTGAAGGTCTGGGCCATCTCCAACCACCTCAAAGGCCAAGCCGTCTGCGATGACCCGATCGACTTCCGCCACGAAGCGATCGTCGGCTCCCGCGTGTGGGGCGACGGGGAACCAGAAGGCGTCCGCCAACGCGCCGCCGAAGAAATGAAACACACCGCCCGGCTCGCCCGCGCCCTGGGCGTGGATACCGTGGTCGGGTTCACCGGTTCCGCGATCTGGCAGTACGTCGCCATGTTCCCGCCCGTCCCCGAAAAAGTCATCGACGCCGGCTACCAGGACTTCGCGGACCGCTGGAACCCCATCCTGGACGTCTTCGACGAAAACGGGGTCCGCTTCGCCCACGAAGTCCACCCCAGCGAGATCGCCTACGACTACTGGACCACCGTCCGGACCCTCGAAGCGATCGGCCACCGGGAAGCGTTCGGCCTGAACTGGGACCCCTCCCACATGATGTGGCAAGGCATCGACCCCGTCTCCTTCATCTGGGACTTCAAAGACCGGATCTACCACGTGGACTGCAAAGACACCAAGCTCCGCCCCACCGGCCGCAACACCGTCCTGGGCTCCCACCTGCCCTGGGGCGACCCCCGCCGCGGCTGGGACTTCGTCTCCGCCGGACGCGGCGACGTCCCCTGGGAATCCTCCTTCCGCGCCCTCACCGCGATCGGCTACAACGGGCCCATCAGCATCGAATGGGAAGACGCCGGCATGGACCGCCTCCACGGAGCACCCGAAGCCCTCGCCGCCCTCAAAAAATTCGACTTCCCCGCCTCACAAACCAGCTTCGACGCCGCCTTCAACACCAAGGACTAGTACCCGGCAGCGGGCCATCGGGGTCTCAGCCGGCCATGAACCTCACATAAGCGCGGCCCTGGGCCTCGAAGGAACGTTGTGCAGCCGGACTGAGTTTCCCGGTGAAAGGCTCTGGAGTTGCGCTGACCGTTTTGCCGGTGACCGTCCTGGACCATGTCCCCACCACTTCTCCTCCGGAGACGATCATGCGCCTGAAGATGCCGTTGTTCCCCGGCACCACCAGGCCTGCATATTCGGGTACCAGGACCAAGCTCCGGTCCTGGTACCCGAGGAGGAATTCGTCGAACCCAGGAAGTGCCAGCAACGTGCGTGAGCCGGGGACGCCGTCGTCGAGCAATTGCGCGACTTCCGGAGAAAGCCAATAACTGGTGCCCTCGAAGGGCAACTCCACCAGTTGCTCCCGTATCACGGTGAGCGCCCCGCGGGCCTCCGTGAGCGGCACTTGGCTCCACCAGGAAAAGTCGCGCACCGTCGCGGGGCCGTGGCTGCGGAAGTAGCGGAACATGAGTTCAGCTATCCCTTCTTCACGCCCGAGGCTCCTGGAATTGGGAATCCAGTCATCGAAAGGCACGAACAGTTGCTGCGCGCCCGGCTTCCCGTTGCCCGGCTTCCCGCTGGCGGCCATGGGTCCTTGGACCAGCCAAGCCCGCTGGCACAGGCTCGCCACCAAATGGATGCCGCGCTGGGCCTTGGTGATCTGGCCGGCGTCCTCAAAGGCGGCGAAAAGCTGCTCGCGGGTGGCGCCGGGGGTGCCATCGCCGGCCTTGAGGGCTTCGCAGGTCTTGAAGGCGATGTCCCGGCAGTGACTGATGTCCTCGGGCGTGATGTCCAGCTCCCGGTGCCGCCCTGCTACTACTTTCATGAGCCGGCCACTGGTGATGGCAAGTATCCAGCGGAGGTCCTCGGGGGCGAGCAGATGCAGTGTCCCGCGCATCGGCCAGGAACGCACCACAGCTCCGCTATCCAAGGCCGCACGAACGTCCGACGCCGTGGTGCCGCGAGAGCGCTGGCCCACGGCCCACAGGGCGGAACCAAGGTCCTGCGCTTGGATGCATGCCATCCATCGGACGGCGTCCGGAACGGGTCGGGAACCGTCAGCCAACAGGCCGTGGCTCACGAGCCGCAAACGGCCCATGACCCGGGGAGTCAAGCTGCTGGAGGCAGGAGGCATGCTCCATCCTAAGGCCCTAGCATCTACAGCCAACCTTGCCGCGTCTCACAGCGGCCTTCCAGCACAGCCTCATAGGATGAGGGAATGCTTTTTGGTGACCTAGCTCCGCAGGTGCGGCCTCTCAGCCGGTGGCTGGCAGCCGCGGGCTGGCTCTGCACCGTCGTCGGGCTTGGCATGGGACTGATCGTTGCGGTCGGGACGGGTGTCAGCCTGTCTGCCTCGATGCAGGCGATCCAGACCGCCAGCCTCGTCGCGACTGCGTCTGCTGCGCTTCTCATTGGCACCGCGGCCCTCAGCCAGCCCATGGCCGACCGGGACAGCGCTTCCCCCGAGCCGTGGTTCTATCCGGCCGCCGCAGCGCAGGTCCGGAGCTTCCTTTTGGGCTCGGTGGTCATGCTGTTGGGTTTGGTCGGATTCGCGATGGCCGGGCTTTTCATGCCCAGCGGACCGTCACCACAAAGCATTGCGTTCAGCCAGATCTTCCTCTTGGGCTCCGTCAGCTGCGGCCTCACGTTCCTTTTGCTGAACAAGGTGTTGCCGATCGCCGAACGCCGGGCCCGCTAGCGCACCAGCGTAACGGCGTTCGAGGGCCGCTAGAGTTCGACGCCGATCAGCAGCGGCTCGGGGTGCAGCTCAATGCCAAACCGATCCACGACGCCGGCCCGCACTTCGCGCGCGATTGCCAGCATGTCCGCCGTCGACGCCGAGCCGCGGTTGGTGATGGCCAAGGTGTGTTTCGTGGAGAGGGAGGCCCTGCCTCCGGTGACGCTGGATTCTTCCAAACCGAAGCCCTTCCCGAACCCTGCCTGATCAATCAGCCACGCAGCGGAGAGTTTCACCAGCCCGTCGGAACCTGCGGGATACTTGGGCGCGTTTTCCGGCAAATGCGCAGCTTGTTCGGCCGGCACGATGGGATTGGTGAAGAACGAACCCGTTGAATAGGTGTCGCGGTCGGCCGGGTCCAGGACCATTCCTTTGGACGCACGCAGCCGCAGGACCGCCCGCCGCACGTCGTTGGAATAAGCCCTTTTGCCGACCTCGACACCAAGAACCCGCGCCAGTTCGGCGTAACGGACGGGCGCGCTCATCCTTCCCAAAGCCAACTGGAACTCCACCGTCAGCACAACGAATCGTGGCGAGCCATCAATGGTGGTCTGCTTCAGGATGGAATCGCGATACCCGAACTTGAGTTCGGAATTGGTGAAGGTCCGGATGGCATTGCTGTCCCGATCCCACGTCCGCACGGCGGCGATGGTCTGCGACACGTCAGCGCCGTATGCGCCCACGTTCTGAACAGGCGTGGCCCCGGTAGCACCCGGTATCCCGGATAACGCTTCCAGACCGGACCAAGCATGAAGCACTGTGTACTCAACCAAGGCGTCCCAGTTGTGTCCTGCCTGGACCACGACCGAAGCCCCGCCGCAGCTATCCTCCGAATTGACCTCGACGCCTTCGGACGCAATCTGCACCACGGTGCCCGGGTATCCCTCATCCGAGATCAGCAGGTTGGAGCCGCCGCCGATGATCAGGAGTTTCTCGCCCGCGGCATCTGCAGACCGCACGGCGTCGATAATCTCGGCCTCGGTCCGGGCCAGCACGAACTTGCTTGCGGGCCCACCAACGGCGGCCGTGGTCAATTCGGAAAGCAGGGTCTGAGTCACCTGTTAAGCCTAACGGGCAGTCCGGGGCCGCGCTGACGGAACTCCGCCGTGCACAAGTCCAAGTCCATCCGTCCGGGCTACGTCGTCAGTTGGCTGACGCAACCTTCACGATCGCCTGCGACTTCATCAGTACTTTCTGGCCCGCAGCCATGACTGTCAGATCGATGCGCGCGGTGCGGGCTTCGGCGTCGAGCGCCCCCACCGTAGCTGTGACGTCGATGACCGCACCCGCTTCGCTGGTCCCGGTGGTGTCAGTAACGAGGACAGGCTTGGTGAACCGGGTCTGGTAATCGACGACGGCGGCAGGGTCGCCTGCCCAGTCGCTCACCAGTTGCACAGCGGCACCCATGGTGAACATGCCGTGGGCAATGACGCCCGGCAGTTCCACTGAAGTGGCGAACGCCTCGTTCCAGTGAATGGGGTTGAAGTCCCCCGATGCTCCTGCGTATTTGACCAGGTCCTGGCGGGTAACGTCGATGCTGCGGCTGCCGATTTCCTGGCCGACTGTGAGTTCTTCGAATGTGGGGCTCATGGTTACTGTCCCTCTCCTCGGACCAGGATGGATGAGGTGGTGGTGGCCACCTTTTCGCCCTCAACGGTGGAAATCTCGGAGCGCGTGGTGATCATGGCCCCGCCACCCATGGCCCGGACGCCGTCGACGTGCAGTTCGGCCACGAGCCGGTCGCCGGCCACGATGGCACGATGGTGGGTAAACCGCTGGTCAGCGTGGACCACGCGGGAAAAGTCGATGCCGGCATCAGGGTCCTGCACCAGTTGGGCGTCGGCACGCTGGGCAACAATGATGGCGAATGTTGGCGGTGCTACGAGGTCCTTGTGGCCGAGCGCCTTGGCTGCCTCGAGATCGAAGTGGGCCGGGTTGGTGGCCTTCACAGCTTGGGCGAACTCACGAATCTTTTCGCGGCCGACGTCATATACCTCTGCGGCAGGGTAGCTGCGGCCCTGCAAGTCCGGATTGATACTCATGCACCAACCCTACTTCTTGTAGGTCTTGCGGATTTGCTGGCCGCGGACCACCAAACCGCCCACGTGCAATAGCAGCCCGACGCCGATGACCGGAAGGGAAGCCAATGCCATGCCTTGGTTACCGGAGGTGTTTCCCACAATGGAGAGGACAAGCCCGACGGCGATGAGCCCCATTGCGCTGAAGACCAGCACTTTATAGGCAACAGGGGCCGTGGCCCAGAATTCGTTCAACACCGTCCAAGTCTACCGGCGCCCCGCGAGGGGTTAGCTCTCGCGCCTTTGACGCACTTTTTCAGCCGAGAACCCGCCCCTCGCGAAAAGGACGTGGATGGAGTGGTCTACAGGGAGGGCTGGACTCCAAAAGCCACCGCGAGCTTCATGATCTTCTCTGCCCGGCCCAGGCGCGGGAGGTCGGATCCATCACGGATAACACGGCCGTTGGCCTCGAAGTCGTGCATGAAGTCAGTTGCCCACGCGACATCCGACGGCGTGGGGCTGATGACCTCATTGATCACAGTGGTCTGGTCGATGGCCAGGCATAGCTTGCCCGTCATGCCCATGGTCACGGTGATGCCCGTCTGCTCACGCAAAATGGGGTGGTTGGTGCCGACGGTGGGCCCATCAATAGGGCCGGGGAGGTTGCCCACGCGGCTGGCGACCACGAGCTTGGCCCGTGGGTAGGCCATGGCCTCCGGGGTGGCCGCCATGCCCGTATCGCGGCGGAAGTCGCCGGAGCCGAACGCGAGCCGGAAAGCACCCTGCGCCTTGGCGATGTGGTTGGCTTCCTCGATGCCGAGGGCCGACTCCACCAACGGGATCACGGGGGTCTTACCGTCCATGCGGTGGAAGGACTCGGTCACCTGGTCAGCGGATTCGGTCTTGGCCAGCATGACGCCGAGCAGACCCGGTGTTCCGCGCAGGCCAGCGAGGTCGTCGGCCCAGAACTTGCTGGTGGCGTCATTGATGCGGACCCAGGCCTGGCCACCGGCGGTCAGCCAGTTCACGACGTTTTCGCGGGCGGCGTCCTTCTGGGAAGGGTCAACAGCGTCTTCGATGTCAAGGATGATGGCGTCTGCCCGCGAACCCGCGGATTCGTCAAAGAGCTCCGTTTTCATGGCGTTCACAAGGAGCCACGAACGGGCAATGTCGGCGGGAATGTTGCGGGTTGGCCGAATGGATTCGGCGGCGATGCTAGACGTCATGTATCTACCGTATCCGGCCAGCGGGTCACACGGCGAAGAAATCCGCCCGGTTGTGAGGATCAATACGAACTAAACCCCATATGACTGTCGGGTCCCGCAGTATGAACGCCCGACGACGGTCCGCGCCACTCGTTGCGGGCCCGGCCGTCGTACTTCTTCATCGCGGTCAATCCGGCGTCTTTGTGTCTTTCGATTGCCGGGAATGGCCCAACATTTCGCCCCGTTTCGGGCTGTTTCGCAGCGTTTCCGGGGGTTACCGAGCCACTTCCCACCCGGCACCACCATGGGCTTTGATCGTTCCCAAGCCGTCGCTCACGTCCGGCTCACCCAACCATCATCATCCCCATCGAAAGTAGCCCCCCATGAAACTGCATCTGCCCCTGCTAAGCGTCGCGGCCGCCGTCGTACTAGCGCTGACGGTGAGTGGCTGCGGCGGCGCTGCCGACGCCGGGCAAGGCAATCAAAGCGGCGCCGAAGTCAAGGAACTGCGCTACCAAGGTTCAGCAAACCAAGTCACCTTCCCCGAACTCGCCCAGGACCTCGGATACCTGGGGGACGTCAAGCTGAAGTGGGTAGGCAACACCACGAGCGGTCCCCAAGACATACAGTCCGCGGCAACGAACCAAACCGACTTTGGCGGCGCTTTTACCGGTGCCGTGGTCAAGCTCGTCGAAGCCGGAGCACCTGTGAAGGGCGTTATCAACTACTACGGCTCTGACGAGAAGAACTTCAGCGGCTACTACGTGAAGTCAGACAGTCCGATCAAGAGTGCACGCGACCTGATCGGCAAGAAGATCGCCGTGAACACGCTCGGCGCGCACCACGAAGCAGTCATTGACACCTACTTGGCTAAGAACGGCTTGAGCCCGGATGAAATCAAGCAGGTTCAACTGGTTCCGCTGGCGCCGAACGACACCGAGGAAGCCATCCGACGCGGCCAAGTTGACGCGGGAACGCTCGGAGGGGTGCTCCAGGACCATGCGCTCGCCACTGGTGGCCTGCGTTCCTTGTTCAGTGACTTCGGGCTCTTCGGCACCTTCGCCGGTGGGCAGATTGTGCTCCGCAACGACTTCATCCAGCAAAACCCCGGCACCACCCGCACTTTCACCACAGCAGTAGCCAAAGCCATCAAGTGGGCTACCGAGACCCCTCGCGCTGAAGTGATTGCACGGTTCACCAAGATCATCGAGGGACGTGGCCGTAACGAAAGCACAGCCAACCTGAAGTTCTGGAAGAGCCCGGGAGTCCCGGACAACGGCGTGATCCAGGATGCAGACTTCACACGCTGGGAGAACTGGCTCACCACGTCCGGGATCGTCAAGGGCAACCTGACGCCGTCAAAGTACTACACCAACGAGTTCAACGAACTGGCCGGCACTGCTGGTCAAAGTTCCGCGAAGAAGGGATAGCCATGTCCGTGAAGATCAGCCTCAAAAATGTCAGCAAGGAATTCACGGTCCGGGCCACCAAGACCACCAGCGCAACCCGGCTCACCGCCGTCGACTCCCTCAGCCTGGACATCCGCGACGGCGAGTTCCTCACCTTGGTGGGCCCCAGCGGGTCAGGCAAGACCACGCTGTTGGACCTCCTGGCTGGCCTGTCCACGCCCACCTCCGGGGAGGTATTGGTGGACGGCCGGCCGGTGACGGGGCCGGGGAAGGACCGGGCCGTGGTTTTCCAGCAATACGCGTTGTTCCCGTGGCGGACGGCGTCAGCCAACGTCTCGATCGGACTCGAAGGAACGGGCCCGGACGGCAAGAAATTGAACCGCCGCCAACGTGCCCGCAAGGCCAGTGAATACCTCGGGCTCGTTGGGTTGGCGGGGTTTGAGGACCGGTACCCGCACGAACTGTCCGGCGGCATGAAGCAGCGCGTCGCCATTGCCCGAAGCCTCGCCTATGAGCCCGACGTGCTGCTCATGGACGAGCCTTTTGCAGCCTTGGACGCCCAGACCCGCGAGCAACTGCAGGACGAACTGCTGCGGATCTGGCGGGCCACCGGCAAGACCATCGTCTTCATAACCCACGGTATTGATGAGGCCGTGTACCTCGGCCAGCGCGTCGCCGTGCTGAGCGCCCGACCGGGCAGGCTCAAGGAGATCGTGGACATCAATATCCCGGACCGCGACGGCGACGAAGACATCCGCTCGAACCCCGCCTTCGTGGAGCACCGCCACCAGGTCTGGACCCTCCTGCACGACGAAGTCCGGCGCGCGCAAGATGCGGGCCACCGCAAAATCCTGCCGGACGGCAGCGCGCCGGACGAGCCCGCAGTCACCGCCACAGAGAGGAGCGCAGCCTGATGACCAGCACGCTGACCCAAACACAAGCCGGACCAAAGGCGGCCAGTACCGCAAGCCCCCACGCCGACGTCGAACGTTCCGTTCTGCCGGAACCAACTCAACGCACGACGCCGGGCCTCACCGCGGTGCGGGGGGCGGCCGCGGCGGCGGGTTCGGTGGTGTGGAAAGCCGCCGGCATCCTGGCGTTCTTAGCTCTGTGGGAGCTGGGACCGACGTACTTAGCCAGCGCGTCCACCCGGGTGTTCCTCCCTCCCTTGCATGAGGTGCTCTTGGCGTGGGGTCGGCTCTTCGAAGCCGGCACCATCCAAGGCCACATCGCGGCCAGCCTCACCCGTTCAGTGGCGGGCTTCGGTGCGGCGCTGGTGGCAGGTGTCTCATTGGGCTTGCTGATCGCTTGGTACGGGCGGCTGAACTCGATCCTGAATCCGCTGCTGGAACTGTTCCGCAACACCGCTGCCTTGGCCCTGCTGCCCGTGTTCACGTTGTTACTCGGTATCGGCGAGGAATCGAAGATCAGCATCGTGGCGTACGCGGCGTTCTTCCCGGTTCTCCTCAACACTATTGCCGGCGTCAAAACGGTGGATCCGCTGCTCATCCGAGCGGCACGGTCTTTGGGGCTCAATAGTTTCCAGCTTTTCCGCAAGGTCATCCTGCCCTCGGCCGTACCGACGATCTTCACGGGGATCCGCATGGCCGGAACGGCATCCATCCTGGTCCTGATTGCTGCGGAAATGGTGGGAGCCAAAGCCGGGCTGGGCTATCTGATCGTGAACGCTCAAAGCAGCTTTCTCATCCCTGACATGTATGCGGGCATCCTCACGGTCTCCCTGCTGGGGCTCGGTGTGAACTTCCTGCTGGTCGCCCTTGAGCGGCACTTCTCCCGCTGGCGGACCGCCGTCGGTGCCACAGCTTCCTAAACCATCACAACAAAAGTAAGGAAAGAACCATGACAGTCATTACCGAAACCAAATTGGAATTCGCGAAGCTTGGCTCGCGAATCGGCGCAGAAATCCGTGGGCTGGACATCAGCGGCGACCTCAGCGCTGACACCGTTAGCCAGATCCGGGCCGCGTTGAATGAGCACAAGGCACTGGTTTTCCGTGAGGCAAACATCCTCACGGATGAGGCACAGGTGAAGTTCGCTTCGCATTTCGGCCCGTTGACCAAGGCCCACCCGACTGTCGCATCAGTCGACGGCGAGGAGAATGTCCTGCCCGTGGACAGCGAAAACGGCTCGGCCAACAACTGGCACACGGACGTCACCTTCGTGGTCAACCCACCGCAGGCTTCAACCCTGCGGAGCATCGACCTGCCCGCCTATGGTGGCGAGACACTGATTGCGTCATCAGCCGGCGCCTATCGGGACCTCCCCGAGGAGCTTCGCAATTTCGCGGACACTTTGTGGGCCATCCATACCAACGACTACGACTACTCGGTTCCCAAGAACCTGGAGCATGCCAATGCCGAGGAGCGGCGCAAGGAGTTCACCCGCCTGAAGTTCGAAACCGCCCACCCCGTGGTGCGCGTCCACCCCTTGACCGGCGAGCGCGGGTTGTTCATTGGGGGCTTCGCGCAGCGGCTCAGGATCGTGGGCTTGTCCAACACGGAGTCGAAGGACATCATCCGGCTGCTCCAGGCGTACGTGACCCGTCCGGAGAATGTGGTCCGCGTGAACTGGGAGCCGAACCAAGTGGTTCTCTTCGATAACCGCATCACGCAGCACTATGCTCCGGACAACTACGACGGACAGCCCCGCAAGCTGAACCGCGTGACCATCGCCGGTGACATCCCGGTCAGTATCCATGGCAAACCGAGCCAGGCCCTCCAAGGCGATTCGAGCACATACTCGGTGGTGGCCCCTGTGGATTCGGTCGCTGCGCCGGCTGCCCTGTAGAGCCGAAGTAGCACGAGTGTGTTGCCCTAGGCGCGAATCCCCTGACCGCTGACCCGTCTGGTGCGGGTCAGTGGTTAGGGGATGTTGCTGCCGCGAGCTGTAACCCACAGGCCGTACCACTCGGCGCGTGACATGGCGCGGGCCACCGAGGCGGCGTCCGCGCAAGCCTTTATCCGATCCGGGTTGGTGGTGCCCACTACCGGTGAAATCCCGGCCGGGTGCTTCATCAGCCAGCCCAGCAGCACGGACTCGGGCGTGGTGCCCTTTTCTTCGGCCAACCGTTCAAGCATCCCAGCCGTAGCCGATTCAGCGGGTGACATCCCTGAGGACCCCGCTCCCGTGTAACGCCCCTGCGCCAAGGAACCGTACGCCTGAAGCTCAATTCCCCGGGCCATGCAGTGTTCCATGGTCCCGTGCGGGAAGCTGTATTCCTGCCCTTCCACGTGGTTGACCAGCACAGTGCCTTCCAGCCAGTCCCTGCGCAGCAGGCTCATCTCCAGCTGGTTCACCACGATGGGTACCTCGAGCTGGTCTTGGAGGAAGGCGATCTGCGCGCCGGACATGTTGGACACACCCAGCTGCCGCACCTTGCCTTCAGCCATCAATTGCCCGACGGCGCCCGCCACCTCATGGGGGTCCATCAGTGGATCGGGCCGGTGCAGGAGCAGTACGTCGACGTAGTCGGTGTGAAGCCGTGTCAGGCTATCGTTGACGCGTTCAAGGATGGCTTCCCGGCTGAGGTCGTAGTGGGTGTCCAGCCCACGCTCCCCCAACCTGATCCCACACTTGGTTTGCAGCTGGATTTCCTGGCGCAAACCTTGCGAACGGGAGAGGACTTCCCCGAACACGGCCTCGGACTTTCCGCTGCGATAAATGTCCGCATGGTCGAAAAGCTCGATGCCGATGCCCCGTGCGGCTTCAATCGCCGCAGCCGCCTGGTCGATCTCCGCAACACCGTAGGATGTGCCGTCCCACGGTCCGCCGAGCCCCATGCAGCCATAGATGAGGCGTCCCCGCCCGTTCGCAGTTGTCATTGCGTCAGTATTCTCCGCGTTCCCTAGGCCTTGCTGACGATCCAGGCAGTGGTGTCGGCGGGCAGCTTTCCGTCCGAGAGCGGACCGCTGCTGACAACTACCTCGCCTTCCGGGAGGTCAACGGGATCCGAGCCGAAGTTCGTAACCGTGTGCCAGCCTCCTGGACGGCTGAAGTGCAGTACGTCATGGTTGCCGGTTTCCACCCATTCCAGTTCTTCATCCGTCTGGAGCTCGCTGCGCAGGCGCAGGGCCTTACGGTACAGCTCCAGCGTGGAGCCCTCCACGCCTTCCTGCGTGGAAACAGCGTAATCGGCGAACCATGCAGGCTGGGGCAGGTGAGCGGAGCCCGCACCGAATCCGAAGGACGAACCATCCGGTGTCCAAGGCAGCGGAACACGGCACCCGTCACGGCCGATTTCCACGCCCTTGTTCCTGAAGAAGGACGGGTCCTGGCGCTCTGAGTCAGGAATTTCCGCCACTTCACGCAAGCCGAGCTCCTCGCCTTGGTAAAGGTACGCGGAGCCTGGCAGCGCGAGCAGCAACAGCGTGGCAGCGCGGGCCCGACGCAAGCCAAGTTCGACGTCGAGCTCTTCAGCGGGCGCACCGGCGAGTAGCCACCCCTTGCCGTCCTGCCCCTTGGGCTCACCGCCCGTAACATCCTGCGCTGCGTTGGTTCCCTGGGCGGTGGAACCGCCCTTCGGCAGTCCGTAGCGTGTGGCGTGGCGGACGACGTCGTGGTTGGAGAACACCCAGGTGGACGATGCGCCGGATTCCTTGGCGGCCACCAGGTTGTCGGTGATGATTTTCCGGAACGATGAGGCGTCGAAGTCGGACTGCAGCAGGTCGAAGTTGAAAGCCTGCCCGAGGCCCTCAGGGCTGGCATAGCGCGCGCGGCGGGACTCGTGGACCCATGCTTCGGCCACGGCGGTCCGGGGCGGGTTGTACTCGTTGAAGAGCTTGCGCCACTCGGCGTAGACCTCGTGGACCTCGTCCCGGTCCCAGAACGGGTGCGATCCATCGGTGAAGCCATCGGTGCCGTGGGCCCTTGCTTCGAGGTCCGCCTTCATGGGCATTGGCTCCGAGAGGTCTTTTGCCATGCCGTGGGCGACGTCGATGCGGAATCCGTCCACGCCACGGTCGGACCAGAACCGCAGGGTCTTCAGGAAGTCCTCGCGGATTTCCGGGTTTTCCCAATTGAAGTCCGGCTGTTCCTTGGCAAAGATGTGCATGTACCACTGGCCCGGGGTGCCGTCCGGTTCCGTGATGCGCTCCCAGATGGGTCCACCGAATACGGAGTCCCAGTCCGACGGCGGCAGCTCACCGTTCTCGCCGCGGCCATCGCGGAAGATGTAGCGGTCCCGGGCAGCGGAGCCTTTGGGAGATGCGAGGGCTTCCTTGAACCATTCGTGCCGGTCCGAGGAGTGGTTGGGGACGATGTCCACCACGAGTTTGATACCCGCCGCGTGCAGCGTTGCGGCCATCTCATCGAAATCTTCAAGGGTGCCCAGCTTGGGGTCCACGTTGCGGTAATCATCGACATCGTAACCGCCGTCGGCCAGTGCCGAGGGGTAGAACGGGCTGAGCCAGACGGCGTCGATCCCAAGCTCCTGGAGGTACGGGACCTTCGCAGTGATGCCTTTGAGGTCACCGAGACCGTCGCCATTGGCGTCATAGAAGCTGCGCGGGTAGATCTGGTAAACCGCTGCCTGGCGCCACCATTTCGGATCGGCCATTCGCGCGGATCGCTGTGCGTCGGTGAGTGTTGCCAAGGGTGTGGTGGACAAGGTGATTCCTTTTCGTGTGTCTTTGTTTTCTCGTAGATTTGATTTAGATTCTAAATAAAGCTCCTTAAGTATTATCTGGCGCGGGCAGAGAGAGGTCAACACTCCATGGCAGAAGTTTCCGCAGCGACTCCGCAGCTCCTGCGCAGGGTCAACGCAGCCGCTGTGCTCGGCGTCGTGCGGAGCTCCGGCGTCGTTACCGTGACTGAGCTCATGGAAGCCACCGGCCTCACCCGCGCCTCGGCACTGGCCGTGTGCGAAGACCTGATGAAACGTGGGTGGATACGGGAAGTGATGGTGCCGCGGGAGCCCGCCACCTACCAAAAGGGCCGGCCGGCGCGCAGGTTCGCGCTCGATGAGACCGCAGGCTTCGTGGTGGGCGTGGACGTCGGCGCGCTCAAAGTGACCGTGGTTGTGGCGGATCTGAGGGGCGACACCATCAGCCGCGCCAGCGAACCCTTCGCCCACATGCGGATTTCATCCCAAGAACGCATCGACACGATCAACCGCACCGCGTTGCAGGCTTTGGACGACGCCGGGGCCTGCCCGTCGCGGGTCCTCGCCGCCAGCGTCGGGATTGCGGCGCCGGTTGACCGCACCGGCAAAGTCCTGGCGAGCCAACAGTTTTGGCGGCAGTTCGACGTCGGACTCCGCACCGCACTGCACGACCTCCACGGGTGGGAGGTACTGCTTGAAAATGACGCCAACCTGGCCGCGCTCGGAGAACGGTGGCGGGGCTCGGCAGTGGGCGTGGACGACGTCGTGGTGCTGCTGGCCAGCGAGCGCCTGGGCGCGGGCTTGGTCGAAAACGGACGGCTTCTGCACGGCAGCCACGGGGCGGCGGGTGAAATGGCCTACCTGAACCTCGTTGAAGGAGTGGGCGACACCCACGGTATAGCTGCGCTCGCAAGGATCTGGGCCACCGAGCAACTGGGCCTTGGGGCCGCGACCTCGCTCCGCTCGTTGCCCCCCGGGCACACGGTGACGGCCGAGGATGTGTTTGCTGCCGCGGCGGCTGGCGATGTGGTCGCCGTCGGACTTATCGAGCGCCTGGCCGAACGCCTGTCCCGGATCGTTGCCACGGTTGCCACCATCTATAACCCCGACCTTGTGGTGGTGGGTGGCGCGGTGGCTGAGTCAGTGGCGGGTATGCTCGACGCCGTCGCCGCGAAGATCCCGGCATACACAGCCACTCCCCCGCGGCTCGCGGCCTCCACCCTCGGCGACACCGCCGTGACCGTAGGCGCCGTGCGATGCGCCCTCGACTATGTGGAGGCGCATTCCCTGGACCTTAAACTCGTTCGAAGCTAGGGAAACTGGTTCGAAGCTAGTGACTAGTCCGGCATCGTCATGGTGCGCAGGTCCAACTGCCGGAGGACACGGTCGGCAATTTCCGGGTCGGTGCCGGGCTCGCCCCTGGCCGCCACCACTTCCTGGCGTGCCGCATCCAACGCGATGGTCTGCACGGCCACCGATAGTTCCCGTCCCTTTTTGAGCTTCTCCACCACAGGCTTGTTCTGAAGATCGTCGCCCAGCAACTCCGCCTGCAAGCGACGCATCCGTTCCTTGACCGACGCCACTTTCTCTGCAGGAAGTTCCTTCATCAGATCGTGCTCCTTCAACGCGGCCACTGCCGCGGACTGGGCACGCCTGGCCAAGAGCCGGGCAGCGTCGTGTTCGTAGGAACCGTCCTCCCTTGCATTGAGTACCCTCATCAGCCAGGGCAATGTCAGGCCCGGCAGCACCAGGGTGGCCAGGAGCACTGCACAAGCAATGACGAGGATCTCGTGGCGGGCCGGGAAGTCGCTGCCGTCAGGCAGCGTCAGTGGAAGGGCCAAGGCCAGTGCCAAGGTGGCCAGCCCCCGCATGCCACACCATGTCAGGATGAGCACTTCCTTGGGCGATGTTGGCTGCAGGAGGTTCCGGCGTCTGCGTGCCGTCAACGCAAGCAAACCCAACCACAGATAGCGCACCACAAACACCAGGACACAGGTGGTGACGGCCATTCCGACCATGCCGAAAATGGCCGTCCCTTCGTCATGGATCACATGGCGGATTTCCAATCCGACCAATCCGAACGCCAGTCCTGTGACCAACAGTTCCACCACGTCCCAGAAAGCAGTCCTGGTCAGACGTTCGGCGGCATCCTGCGGACGCGCGTGGCGCTGCAGCTCCAAAGCTGTCACTACCACTGCCACGACGCCGGAGGCGTGGAGCTCTTCGGCAAGGATGTACGCAGCGAAGGGAACCACCAATGTCACGGCGCTCCGGGCAACCATTGATGTAACGAGCTTGGTGATGACCTTGGTCAGGAAACCCATGGCGATACCGATCAGCACCGCCACCGCGGCTCCGACCACGAACTGCCAGATGATGCCGGGCCCAACGTTGTTGCCCGAGACTGTGGCAGCCACCGCGGCCTGGAAGATGACAATGGCCGCAGCGTCGTTGAAAAGACCCTCACTCTGAAGGACAGTGGTCAACCGCCGAGGCATATGCACCCGACCAGCCACCGACTCGACCGCAACGGGATCAGGCGGAGCCACCATCGCTCCCAGGGCGATTGCTGCGGGGATGCCGATGCCTGGAATCATGAGCCACGCAGCGCCGGCAACAACTGCGGTGGAAATGACCACCAGGGCCACGGCTAGAAGGAGAAGCGTGCGCCACCGCACGCGGAACACTGCCCACGAACTCTTCTGGGCGGTCGCGAACAGCAAGGGTGGAAGGAAGATCGGAAGGATCAGCTCGGGCGCTATTTCGAACTCGGGGAAGCCGGGGATGAAAGTGAGCGCCACAGCCAGCAGGAGCATCAACACCGGGTATGGGAGCCGGAGCCTGTCTCCCAAACCGACTGCCACCACTGTTGCCAGAAGCAACCCGACAATGAGCGCCAACTGATCCATAGTCCTGCTTCCCCGAACGGCCGAAAGTTGCTGCGCCCGGCATGAGGCGCTGAGCGCAAGCTACCTACAACTTATCGCGGCGGCACCAGCCCATGAGTGCCGCAGGGAGCCGAGAGTGCCGCAGGAGCCGGCCCGTTACCCCGCGGTGAGGGCATCCACTACGTCGTCCGATCCGTCCGTGAAGGTGATGGTTTGATGGATGGTCTCCCGCAGCTCCAACACCGCGGCCACCACCAAAGCAACGTTTGCGCGCGAAGTATGAGTGCCCTCGCCCGAATTGTCAGGGTTCCGTTCGATCAACCCCGTCGCCGGCTCATCCGTCAAGCTCCCTGGCCCAAGAACAGTCCAATCGAGCCCCGTGCCGCGCAGGTAGTCGTCCGCCGCGGCCTTGGCTTCGGCATAGGCAAAGAACGGGTGGCTCGGAGGAACTCCATGATCCTTGGCCGAACCGATGTACGACACCATCACATAGCGGGCCACACCTGCCTCAGCTGCTGCATCCATGGAACGGATCGCGGCGTCCCGGTCCACGGCATACGTCCTGTCCGGGTTGCCCCCACCGGCCCCGGCCGACCAGACCACGGCGTCGTGGTCCTTCATCCCTTGGGCGAGTTCCGCCGTCGTCGAATTTTCCACGTCGAGCACCTGGGCAGACGCACCGGTCTCCGTGACGTCCGGCACATGATCCGGATTTCGCACGAAAGAGGTCACGTCATGACCTTCGTCACTGAGGATGCGGGACAGGTGCAGGGCCACTTTGCCGTGGCCGCCTATGATTGCAATTCGGCTCATGGACCCATTCTGTCCCAAGAAACAAAAAACCCCGCAGGGATTCCTGCGGGGTTTTTTCTCTGTAGCGGTGGGGAGGCTCGATCTCCCGACCTCACGATTATGAGTCGTGCGCTCTAACCAACTGAGCTACACCGCCACGAATGAGAAAAACCTGTGTCAAGCCGGTCAAAACCGCCCTGACACAGGCTCCCATTCAGAGCCCCCCACCGGAATCGATCCGGTGACCTCGTTCTTACCAAGAACGCGCTCTACCACTGAGCTAGGGGGGCAACGAGTAAATACTCTACCGGACGTTTTCGGATGCTACAAATCGGCTAAAAAGCAGGGAAAATCGCCCCCGACACAATTTGACAGGACGGGATTTTCCGATGGCTAAAAGGAAGAAATCAGGGCAGCCGCAGCACTTGGCCCGGGTAGATGTGGTCCGGATTCGGAACGGTGTCCGCGTTGGTTGCGATCAACGCTGTGAGGTCCACTCCGAACTGGGCTGCGATCCCGCCCATGGTATCGCCAGGCTCCACCACAACCTCGGTAACCCGCTTTGCATCCGGGCCGTCCTCGGCAGCACCGGAGCCGTTTGGGAATGCCTCGTGGGCTTGCTCCACCTCTTGGGCTTCTTGGGCCTCTTCGGAACCATCGATGTCCGCCTCCGTCTGGCGGGCCGCCTGCATCCCCGCGACGTCCGCAGCTTCCTGTTGAGAAGCAGCCTCGGCGGCTGCAGCCTCCGTTGCGGACCGGTCCTCCTTGGAAACCTCGACGGCGGCAGTATCTTCGGCAGCCTGCCGCGCCCCGCCTGCGTGCCCCTTACCGGTCAGCCCGAGGTTCCTCTTCACGTTGTCCAGTAGTCCCATGGAGTCCTCCTGCTTTAGATTGCAGCGTGCACCGTTCCGGCCTCCTTCGATCCTACGGCGGTGCTCCCGCGGGATGGAACCTTAAACGCCGTCAGGGGGCCGGCCCGGAAGCCGACCCCCTGACGGGAACCACTAAGTCTTTACCGCTTAGCGGTGTTCACCACTTGCAGTGTTTACCACTTGCGGTGTTTACCACTTGCAGTGTTTACCACTTGCCCTTGCGGTTGAAATCGCGGTGGCCGCCTTCGCCGCCACTGCGGGGCTTGCGAGCACCGTCGCCGTGACCACCGAAGCGCGATCCACTGGCCTGGCCACGATCACGATCGCCGTAGCTGCCTGCAGAGCGCTCTGAGCGGTCACTGTAGGAGCGTCCGCCACGGTCAGCGGAGCCCCGCTCGCCGTCGGACTTGCGGAAGTCCTTCTTGAAGCCACCGGCGCCCTTGAAGTTCCCGCCACCACGGTTCTCACGATCACCATAGCCACCACGGTCGCCACCGGGGCGGCGGCCGTTATCGAGCTCGAGGTTGATCAGTTCGCCGCCGATCCGAGTGCGGGACAGTGCACGCAACTGCTCAGGGCTGAGATCTGCCGGGAGTTCCACCAAGGAGTGATCCGAGCGGATGTCGATGCCACCGATTTGTGCGGAGGAGATGCCACCTTCGTTGGCAATGGCGCCAACGATGGAACCCGGCATGACGCGCTGACGGCGTCCGACGGCGATCCGGTAGGTTGCGTTTCCTTCGGTAAGTGCACGGGTCGGCCCACGTGAACCGAAGCCGTCCTTGGAGCGCTCACGCTTCTGGTACTCAGGAGCCGCAGGCAATTCCTTGACCAAAAGGGGCTGTCCGCCCTGCGCCATGACTGCCAAGGCAGCGGCGATCTCGGCAGCCGGAACCTTGTGCTCTTCTTCGTAGGAAGCAATGAGATCGCGGAAAGCCGACACATCCTCGGACGCCAAGGTCTCGGTGATGCGTTCTGCGAACTTGCCCAAACGCAGCGTGTTCACGGTCTCAGCGGTGGGAAGGTGCATCTGCTCTACCGGCTGGCGCGTAGCTTTCTCAATGGAACGCAGCAAGTACTTCTCACGCGGGGTCATGAACAGGATGGCGTCACCGCTGCGGCCTGCACGGCCCGTGCGGCCGATACGGTGCACGTAGGACTCAGTGTCGTGCGGGATGTCGTAGTTGATGACGTGGCTGATGCGCTCAACGTCAAGGCCACGGGCCGCGACGTCGGTCGCAACCAAGATGTCGATGCGGCCTTCCTTGAGCGCGTCAACAGTGCGTTCACGCTGCTGCTGCGGGATGTCGCCGTTGATGGCGGCAGCCTGGAAGCCACGGGCCTTGAGCTTGTCAGCCAGGTCCTCGGTAGCCATCTTGGTGCGCACGAAGGCGATAACGCCGTCGAATTCTTCAACCTCGAGGATGCGGGTCAGTGCGTCCAGCTTGTGCGGGCCCATGACCTGCAGGTAGCGCTGGCGGGTGTTCGCACCGGTGGTGGTCTTGGACTTGACCGAGATTTCCGCCGGGTTGTTCAGGTACTGCTTGGACATGCGGCGGATCTGGCCTGGCATGGTCGCGGAGAACAGTGCAACCTGGCGATCCTCCGGGGTCTGCTGGAAGATCTGCTCAACGTCATCGGCAAAGCCCATGCGCAGCATCTCGTCAGCTTCGTCCAGCACCAAGTACTGAAGTTCGGACAGATCCAAGGAGCCCTTGGCGATGTGGTCGATGACGCGGCCAGGGGTACCGACAACAACCTGTGCGCCACGGCGAAGGCCGGCGAGCTGCGGGCCGTAGGCCGAGCCACCGTACACGGGCAGGACGGTGAAGTCATCAATGTGCTTGGCGTAGGAGGTGAAAGCCTCGGCAACCTGGAGGGCCAGTTCACGCGTCGGAGCCAGGACCAATGCCTGGGTCTTGCGGGAGGGGCCGTTGAGGTCGTGCAGTTCAGCCAGGCGGGACAGGGCAGGAACAGCGAAAGCCGCGGTCTTACCGGTACCGGTCTGGGCCAGGCCTACGACGTCGCGGCCCTCAAGGAGCAGCGGAATGGTGGCAGCCTGAATGGGCGACGGCTTCTCGTAACCGACATCCTGCAACGCGGCCAGGACACGGCCATCAATGCCGAGCTGGGAAAAGAGAACGCCTTCTTCTTCCGAGTCTTCCGTCTTCTTGGCGGGAGCTTCGGTGGTGTCTGCAGCTTGGGCTGCAGGAGTCTCGACGGGGGCAGCGGCCTCGGTGAATTCGACGGCGGGAGCTGCAGTTTCGGGCGCTTCGGTGACGGTATCTGCTACGTCAGCAGATTCTTCGTTCGTGGCCTCGAAGTTTTCGTTGAGATTTTCGGTCATAGGGGGAAATTTCCTCATCCATAGGGCATCGGCGCGGCCCGGTTGGGCTTGGCCGCAGTACTCATCGCTTGAACGGGGCAAGGTGCCCTGCTCTCGCAAGAAGTCCGGCGCTATCGCAATCCCATGGCAGGACTTCCCGCTGCATCTCTTGGCTGCTATCCCAGCAGTCTGTACAGCGTTTTCTTTAGCCGGCTCTCCCTATGCAAAATGCCCGCACACAGTAGCGGGCCCCAACACTTACCAGTCCTGCCTCAAGAATTGGGCAGGATAAAGGGATTTCCGGAGTGGGGGATATTTCAAGTGTAGGGCACGCAGGGGCACGACCGCGAGTTAACCACCGGAAGCGCCCGGTGACATTCCCCACAGCGGTATTCCCGACAGCCGTATCCCCCACCGCGGTATTCGCACGGCAGGGCCTAAAGGCCGCTGCGCCGCATGACTTTCGCGATCTCCTGGTGATAGTCCTCTTGGAGCCGGATTTCCCCATCCGCCTCGGCATCCAACAAGGCTTGGGCCAATTCGACGGTGGGCTCGGTAAACCACTGGCCCACCGTAATGCCGTGGCGTGGGACGAACGTGCGGTGAATGTGGTCCCCTGCCGAGATGGTGCCCGTCCTGATGACGCGCAGGTATGTCCCCACCCTGCCCGCCTCCGAGAAGCGCTTGACCCACTGCGGCTCCCCAAACACCCTTTGGAACGTGGCGCACGGCGTCCTTGGCGAGGTGACTTCCACCTCCACATCCAAGCCAATCTTCCAGCGCTCGCCGATCACCGCGCCCGAGGCGTCGATTCCGGCCACCCTGAGGTTCTCGCCGAAGGCGCCGGGCAGGAGTTCCCGCCCGAGTTCAGCGGACCAATAATCCGCATCAACCTGTGAATAGGCGTACAACGCCTGGTCTTCCCCGCCGTGGTGGACCCGGCTGGCTTGCACATCCCCGTGGACCCCCAGTTTGTGGACCTTCACCGGCCCTTCGATGGGACGCTTGTCGATGGCAGTGACACCGACACTCCCTTCGGGGTCAGGAAGCAACTGGTGGACTCGGCAAACGGCAAGAAGTGATGCAGCGCTCATGTGACCAGTCTAAGGATCAAATCTGTAGCCCATCCCTGCCTCCGTGTGCAGGTGTCGCGGCGCCGCAGGATCGCGCTCCAATTTGCGGCGCAGCTGTGCGATATAAACCCGTAGGTACTGGGTTTCCTTGGCATAGGCTTGCCCCCACACCTGGGTCAGGATCTGTTGCTGGCTTACCAGCTTTCCCTTGTTGCGGACCAGCAGTTCCAAGATGTTCCACTCGGTCGGAGTCAACCGGACTTCCGAACCGTCCTTGAGGATTCTCTTGCCGGCAAGATCCACGCTGAAATCAGCCATTGCCAATGTTGGTTCTTCATGCTCGGTGACCAAGCGCCGGGAGGCGACCCGGAGCCGGGCAAGCAGCTCATCCAAACCGAACGGCTTGGTCACGTAGTCGTCCGCACCGGCGTCGAGCGCTTCAACTTTGTCCTCGGAAGCGTGCCGGGCCGACAACACGATAATGGGCATGCTGCTCCAAGCACGCAGGCGGCGGATGACGTCCACGCCGTCCATGTCCGGCAGCCCGAGATCCAGGACAACGATCTTCACCGGCTGCGTGGATGCCAGGTTCAAGGCGTCAAAACCTGTCCCCACCGTCAACGCGCGATACCCGTGGGCCTGGAGGGTAACCTGCATGGCCCGGGCAATCCGCGCCTCGTCTTCGACGATCAGCACCAACGTCATGGAAGCTCACCACCGTGACCGGTCCACAACGGCAGGGTGACCACCATGGTCAGTCCACCGCCCGGCGTCGGCTCCGCACCGAGGGTGCCGCCCATCGCCTCCGTGAATCCCTTCGCCACCGCAAGCCCCAAACCAACTCCGCCGCCGGACAGCACGCTGGCCGAGGAATCATCGAGCCGCTGGAACGGCTGGAACATCGTGAGCACCTCTTGGTGCGCCACTCCCCTGCCGTGGTCCGTCACGCGCAGCTCGCTCGCTGGCAGGTCACCGAGCGTTATTCCCGCCCCCGCCCGGGCGTTGAGGACAACATCGGAATCGGGCGCGTACTTCACGGCGTTTTCCACAATGTTGGCTATCACCCGCTCCAGCATGCCGGCGTCCGCCTGCACAGGGGGGAGGTTCGGGGGCAATTCGTTGCGCAGCCTTCCAGCCGGGACGCCCCGAAGTGCCTCCGGAAGGATCTCAGCCCACGTGATGCCATCCAGCAACGGACTAACGGCATCGGCGGTGATCCTTGACATGTCCAGGAGGTTGTTCACCAAATGGTCCAAGCGATCCGCATAGTCCTCGATCGTTTCCAGTAGTTCCTGCTCAACATCGGGTGGAAAGGTCACGTCTTCCTGCCGCAAACTACTGACTGCCAGCTTGATCCCGGCCAGTGGAGTTCTCAGATCATGCGAGACGGCACGCAGGATCGAGGTACGCATCTTGTTCCCCTCGGACAGCCGGAGATTGTCCCGCCGGCTCTTGACCAACTGCTGCCGTTCCCGCACCGCCACCACGAACGCTCCGAAGGCCGCCAGCAACCGCTGCCCTTGCGGTGAGAGGGGTCCGCCGCGCAACAGCAAGGTGTAATGGGGATCTACGACGGCGGTATGATCGGCGGCCGCGTGGGTCACCGGCGGATTGGGGCCGGCACTGGCCAGGACTTGCCAAGCCGGCGGCCCCGAACCGCTGTCCGATGCCTGCGCTGACGCTCCTAGCAACGTCACTGCATCCATCCCCAGCGTGCCGCGAATCTTCTCAAGGAACGATTCCAGGGTTCCATCCGAGCTCAGGATACGCAGGGCCAGCGCGCTCAGGGCTTTCGCTTCCGCCCCGGAACGTGCCGCGTCCTGGGCCCGGCGGCCGGCCAACCCTACGGCGAGCGCGACGCCGCAGGCCAAAGCGAGAAACACGACCAACGTGAAAAGCGTCGTCGGGTCCGCAACGGAGAGCGAACCCACGGGGTCCGCTGAGTAGTAATTAAGGAGAAAGCTGCCCAATACTGCCGCCACCACCGCGGGCCACAGGCCGCCTATGGCAGCGACCGTGACCGCAACCGCCAACTGCAGCAGCATGATCATGGCGAAGTTGCGGAAGGACATCACCGCAACCACCAGCTCGACGGCGGGCGGCAGGGACACCGCCAGGCAAAGGCCTCCAATGACGCGGGCACGCCCCATGCCCCGAACCGGCGGAGGCAACAATCCGCCGTCGAGGTCGTCGCCGTTTACCTGGGGTCCCGCCATGGCTACATCCTTACATGGTTCGTCGTTCTTGCTTGGCTCGCCTGTTCCTTGACTCGCTTGTTCCTTGGCTCGCCATCTTGGAGGCGGGCTCCTGGCCCTCGGGCCGTTCCTTACTGCCGACCCTGCCGGGAGCTCGATGGGGATTTTCAGTTACCGGGAGGATGCGGAAAAGTTCCTGGCCGGCGATCCGTTCGTCACCGAGGGACTGGCCGTTCCGCGAATTCTCGAGTGGGAAGCGGTGCGCTTCAGCTAACCGCCCTTCCGCTTTCCTCCTGCTCCCGCCGTCATTCCGGCGGGGGAAGAGTGCAGGGCCAACGCCTAGGATGCTGGAATGAGCGATTCAACGACGAACACCTCCGACGTCCTTGCCCTCGATTCCTTGCTGACACCGGACGAGCTGGCCCTCAGGGACAAGATCCGGGACTACACCGCCCAGCGGATCCGGCCGAACATCGCACGCTGGTACGAGGACGCAGTCTTCCCCCGGGAGATCGCCCCGGAGTTGGGTGAGCTCGGAGTCCTTGGCATGCACTTGGAGGGCTATGGCTGTCCTGGGCGCACCGCCGTCGAATATGGCCTCGCGGCCATGGAACTGGAGGCCGGTGATTCGGGGATCCGCACGTTTGTTTCGGTGCAGGGTTCCCTTGCCATGACCGCCATCCACAAGTGGGGCTCAGAGGCCCAAAAGCAGCAGTACCTCCCGCGGATGGCTGCCGGTGAGTTGATCGGCTGCTTTGCGTTGACGGAGCCGACGGCGGGTTCCGATCCGTCGTCGATGGTCACGTGCGCCCGTGAAACCGACGACGGCGGCTGGGTCTTGGACGGGGCCAAGCGCTGGATCGGCTTGGCGTCGATAGCCGAGGTCATGGTGGTCTGGGCGAGGACCACCGGGGATAACCCGGGCATCCGAGGGTTCCTCGTTCCGGCCGGGACCCCCGGCGTCACGGCCACCCCCATCGAGCCGAAGCTTTCCATGCGCGCTTCCATCCAGTGCGATGTGACGTTCGACGCCGTGCAGCTGGGTCCGGAGGCAATCCTTCCGGATGCGGCGGGACTTCGGGCGCCATTTTCGTGCCTCAACGAGGCGCGTTACGGTATCGCGTGGGGAGCCATGGGTGCTGCGCGCGACTCGTACGAGGCAGCACTCGAGTACGCCGGATCCAGGCTTCAGTTCGGCCGGCCACTGGCCGGGTACCAGCTAACGCAGGAGAAGCTGGTGAACATGCTCTTGGAGATCCAGAAAGGCACCATGGTGGCCCTTCACCTGGGACGGCTCAAGGATTCCGGACGCCTCGAACCGCAACAGATCTCGCTGGGCAAACTAAACAACGTGCGCGAAGCCATCAAGATCGCGAGGGAAGCCCGGACCATCCTCGGGGGCAATGGGGTCACCTTGGACTACTCGCCCCTGCGGCATGCAAACAACCTCGAATCGGTGCGGACGTACGAAGGCACCGACGAGGTCCACACTCTGATCCTCGGGCAGCACCTCACCGGCATCAACGCGTTCCGTTAACGTTGTGAGGCCCGCTCTGCAGGGAAACGCGCGGGTTTTGTACGCAGAGCGGGCCTCACAACGGCAGTCATGCGACGGGAACCGGGGTCCTTTTCACAGCGTCCTTCCGGATGGTGGCGCTGATGACCGCGGCAACTGTGCACATGGCCGCCGCGCCGACCCACGCGTAGTTGTACTGGCCGGTGGCATCGCGGACGTAGCCTGCGGCCAGTGCTGCCACCGCCGCGCCGAGCTGGTGGGCTGCGAAGACCCAGCCAAACACCACGGATCCATCAGCACCGAACACGGATCGGCAAATCGCGGCTGTGGGCGGCACCGTAGCCACCCAGTCCAGTCCATAGACCACCACGAAGATGATCATGCTTGGCTGCACCGATGAACTGAGCAGCAGGGGCAGCACCAGCAGGCCAATGCCTCGGAACTGGTAGTAGACGGCCAACAGGATTTTCGGGTTGAAGCGATCGGTCAGCCAACCCGATGCGATGGTTCCCACAATGTCGAACACTCCGACGACGGCGAGCAAGCCCGCCGCGGTGGTTTCGGGCATGCCGTGATCATGGGCCGATGGAATGAAGTGCGTGCCGATGAGTCCGTTGGTGGTGGCCCCACAAATGGCAAAGCCCGCAACCAGCCCCCAGAAAGTCCTGACTTTGCTGGCCCTTTTCAAGACCTGAAGGGCACGGACAGCCACGTTGGGCGAATCTTGTTGAGCCGGGGCTTGGAGGGTTGCCGGCTCCGCCCCCGCGGATTCCCCTACCGGCAGGATCGTTGCGGTGGGTTCTTCCGCACCGTAAGGCAAGACGCCGACGTCGGCCGGTGAGTTCCTCAGCCACCGCAAGACCAAGGGCACCACGGCGAGGGCGCCGGCGGCGATGAGCAGCGAGGCGCCGCGCCAGCCGGGATTCTGTGCCAGTGCGGCGATGAAGGGCAGGAACACCAGTTGGCCAGCGGCGCTGCCTGCCGTCAGGATCCCGATCACCAGCCCACGGCTCTTCGCGAACCAGGTGTTGGCGATCGTGGCCGCGAAAACCAAGGCCATGGATCCTGTGCCGAGGCCGATCAGCACGCCCCACGTGAGCAGGATCTGCCAGGACTGGTTGACGAATACTGTGAGCGCCGAGCCAAGCCCGATCAGGCAGAGGGCCAAGGAGGTGACTTTGCGGATGCCGAAGCGTTCCATCAGCGCCGCGGCGAAGGGTGCGGTCAGCCCAAAGAGGACAAGGTTGATACTGACGGCGAGGGACAACACCGTGGTGGACCAACCAAATTCCTGCTGCAGCGGGACCATGAGCACACCGGGCGCTGCACGGAAGCCGGCGGCGCCCACCAAGGCGAGGAAGGCAACCACAGCCACCATCCAGGCCGGGTGGAGCCGACGGCGGGAGCGTTTGACTGTTTCCAGGGGAGCACTCATGCGGGGATCTCCGTTCCGAGGGCTGTTTCCCTGCGGGTTTCGGGCGGTGCGATGGCGAGGGGAACGGGCTGGTCACTGCGTTTGAAGCTGTGCCAGCTCGTGTTTGCTGCAGTCAGGTGCGTGCCGCAGTGGGAACAGGTATCGGCCGAGGTTGTTGGCCGCCCGCAATCGGTGTGGATCACCTTCATGTGGGATACCTCGTTGGGAGCATCCAGGTGTTTCTCGGCCCAGATGATAATGGCGTTCAGAACAGGAAGTGCATCCTGTCCCTTGGGCGTGAGGACGTATTCCTGCCGGGTACGGGCTCCGTCCTGGTAGGGACGCTGGGCGAGGAGTCCGGCGTCGAGCAGCCAGCCCAAACGCTTGCTCAGCACATTGTCCGCCACCTCAAGGCGTTCCTTGATGGCATCGAAGCGGCCATTACCGAAGAAGATTTCCCGGAGGACCAAACTCCCCCATGGATCTCCCAGGACGTCGAGGCCCCGGGCAAGGCTGCAGGACCGGGCAGACCAGTCGGATCGCAAAGGCATGAGCACAAACTAGCTGACTTCCCTAAAGAAAGCTAGACCTCGCGTTGACTCATGGAAAAGGTCCGCGGAGCCGGGTACGTTGCCTCATCGGAAAAGGTCCGGTTGGGGTTGGTTGGC